>JBBDRO010000100.1:184401-232438 GCA_040905425.1 Gemmatimonadota bacterium
TCGAAGAGGGAGGCCATGCTCCAGTTCCAGCCCAGGTGCACGGCCGTGGCGAACCCCACGAACGTGCCCGCCACCAGTCCCAACCAGCCCACGAGCGTGCCATCCTGGCCGCGGTAGCCCAGTCCGGCCGCCAGCGAGAGCAGGACCGCCACGACCAGCGCCCCGGCGCCGATGGCCAGGCCTATCCCCACTTCCCTGCCCGTGCGCTCGGTCAGCGCGATGCCGAGCGCGCCCACGCTGCGGTGATCGATCCAGCGGATCAGCGCCGCGCCCGCCCCGAGCGCCGCCACGAGCATGAGCGCAGAGCTGAGAAAGATGACGCCGAGCGAAGCGTCGGCGGCATCGGCTGACATGATTCCGGCCATCAGCAGCAGCAGAACGGCGGAGAACAGCAGGATGAAGGCGGCCACGCGCGCCAGCGCACCACCCAGCGAACGCAGCGCCGCGCGGGGCGTGGCGGCACGCCCGACTTCTCCCAGGCCTCCCCACCCACCCGCCACGGTGGCCCGCTCCGCCCGTGCCTCGGTCATAGCTGCAGAAAACCCCCGGCCTAGAGCAGGCCGAGGGTCCGCTTCCGCAGTCGGCGGGCCACCAGAAGGGCCAGCAGACTCTTGAGCACGTCACCCACCACGAAGGGCGCCACCCCGAGCGCGAACGCGGCGGGGGGGTCACCCACGAGCAGGGTGAGCTGCGCCCAGCCACCCGCGAAGACCACGAGCGTGGCCAGGAAGATGGCGCCGAGGAGGCGCGCCGCGCCAGCCCATGAGCCGTCATCGCGGGCCCGCTGGGCCAACCAGCCGGTGGCCGCCGCGGCGGCCGGGAAGGCCAGCAGATAGCCGCCGGTGGGCCCCATCAGGTAGGCCATCCCGAAGGCGCCGTTGGCAAAGACCGGCAGCCCCGCGATGCCGGCCATCAGATAGAGCGCCTGGGACAGCGCGCCGAGGCGGGCGCCCAGCAGCAGCCCCGCCAGCGAGACCACCAGGGTCTGCATGGAGATCGGCACCGCGGTACCGGGAATGGGCACGGCCGCATGCGCGGACAGCGCCGTTGCCACGGCGAACAACGTCACCGCCAGAGCACGGCGCGCGCCCTTCTGCCGCACCACCTCGGTGCCGGCAAGGGTCCGGATCTGGGTCATCACGTGGCTCATTTCAGGACTCCTCCAGCCAACCGGTTCAGGACTTCCAGTGCGCATCAGATGCGCTCAACGGAGAGGGCTACGGCGTCGCCGCCGCCCAGACAGAGGGTGGCGATGCCGGACTGTTTGTCGTGGCGCTCGAGGGCGTGCAGCAGCGTCACCAGGATACGGGTGCCCGAAGCGCCGATCGGGTGGCCGAGCGCCACGGCGCCGCCGTGCACGTTCACCCGGTCCCAGTCCCAGCCCAGCTCCTTGCCGTCCGCCAGCGCCTGCACGGCGAACGCCTCGTTGGCCTCGATCAGGTCATAGCTGCCAATGCTCTTGCCCTCGCGCTCCATGACCCGCCTTACGGCGGCTACGGGCGCGAAGAAGAGTTCCTTCGGCGCTACGGCGCCATTGGCGTAGGCGTTCACCCGTGCCAGCACGGTGAGGCCGTTGGCGCGCGCGTACTCGAGACTGGTCAGCATCACGGCCGCCGCGCCGTCGTTCAGACCCGGAGCGTTGCCGGCGGTGACGACCGGTTCGGTGACCTCAGGCGGCGCGTCGCCCGCGAACGCGGGACGCAACCGACCGAGGGACTCCATGGAGGTGTCCCGGCGCGGCGGCTCGTCGGCGCCGACCGTCGTGGCCCCCTTGCGCCCCGGCACCTCCACCGGGACGAGCTCGGCATCGAACGCGCCCTCGTCCTGCGCGGCCACAGCCTTCTGGTGGGACTGGACCGAGAAGGTGTCGGCCTGCTCCCGGCTGATGCCCGCTTTCAGGGCCGTGTACTCGGCGTGCCCGCCCATGTGGCACGATTCGAAGGCGCAGTGCAGGCCGTCGAAGATGAGCCCGTCGATGAGCTCCTGGTTGCCGAACTTGACCCCGTCGCGATGGCCGCGCAGGTAGTAGGGCACGTTGGACATGGACTCCATGCCCCCCGCCAGCATGACGCGCGCGTCGCCGGCGCGGATGGCCTGCGCGCCGAGCATGACGGCCTGCAACCCGGAGCCGCAGACGCGGCTCACGGCCATGGCGCCCACCGTGTCCGGGACGCCGCCGCGCAGCGCCGCCTGGCGGGCCGGCGCCTGGCCGAGACCGGCCGTGACCACGTTGCCCAGGATCACGTCATCGATATCCCCGGGCGTTACCCCCGAACGCTCGAGGAGCGCCCGGATGGCCACCGCACCGAGCGCCGGTGCGGTCATGGGGGCCAGGCCCCCGAGAAAGCGGCCGATCGGCGTGCGCACGGCGCCCACCAGGACCGCGGTTCGTGCTGGATCGCTCATCTATCTCCTCCCGGTTCCGTCCACTTCCACCCAGGGCAATAACATATCCGGCGGGGGGACGGTCGGCTACCCTGCGGGGAGGTGTCATCCGCCTGATCGCCTGGCCGTACGGAGCGACCTTCGTCGCCCGCGGGCTACCCTGCGGGGGTGCTTTCGTCCGCCCGCAGGGTGGGTCGCGCGGCGTCTGGATCGAGGCGCCCCCAGGGGGTGACGGGGTCGTGCTCGAAGACCAGGAGCCAGTCCTCCCGCGCCGCCTCCTCCAGAATCGCGCGCTTGCTCTCCAGGGTGACCAGCGGCTCCACGTCGTAACCCATGATCCAGGCCATCGGCATGTGGGCGGTGGTGGGCATCACGTCCGCCAGGAAGCACGCGGTCTCGCCCTCGGAGCGGATGAGGACCGAAGCGTGGTGCGGCGTGTGCCCAGGCGTGCGACGATAGCACACGCCCGGGACGATCTCGGCGTCCCCTTCCAGCAGCTCGAGCCGCCCCGCCTCCATCACCGGATCGAAATTGTGGGCCAGGTAGCTGGCCCGGATGCGCTCGTTGTCCACGTGGGCGTATTCGAACTCGCCGCGCTGGGCCACGTAGCGGGCACGCGGGAAGGAGAGGCGGATCTGCCCGTCCTCGTCGCGGTAGGTATTGCCCCCCGCGTGGTCGAAGTGCAGATGCGTGTCCACCACCACGTCCACGTCATCGGGCGCGAAGCCAGCGGCCCGGATGGCATCCTCCAGCCGGGTGGGCGCGCCGGCGTTCTGGATGCCGTAGATCTCCTCGAACTTCTCGGCTTCCTTGTTGCCCGCCCCGTTGTCCACGAGCACCAGGGCATCGGGCGTCTCCACGAGCAGGCAGCGCATGGCCAGCGGAATGCGGTTCCGCTCGTCGGCGGGGATGCGCCGTTCCCAGAGCGGCTTCGGCACCACGCCGAACATGGCGCCGCCGTCCAGCCGCTGGGAGCCGCCGTCGAGCGCATGGATGCGAAACGCGCCGACCGTGCGCGTGAGGGCAAGGGGGGCGTCACTCATGCTGCTCTCCATGTACGATCTCCATGGGCGCGTCCCGCATGGACACCGGCGAGGCGCGGCCGCGCCGCGGGCGGCGGGGCGCACGGCGCGCCAGCAGCGTCTCGAGCGCGCCCCAGGTCTCCACCTCCCGCTCCAGGCACCGCTCCAGCAGCCGCTCCAGCACCGTGGCCGTGGCACGGGCGTCTCCGTAGGCCCGGTGCCGGGCGTCGTTGGCAATGCCGAAGAAGTGGGCCAGCGCGTCCAGCGAGCGGCGCGGGATCTCCGGCACCACCTGGCGAGCCAGCCGCACCGTACAGAGCTGACGGGTGCGCAGTTGCGGCGCACCCGCGCGCGTCAGCTCCGCGTTCACGAAGCGCCAGTCGAAGCCCGCGTTGTGCGCCACGAACACGGCGCCGTCGAGGACGCGGCCGAGCTCCCCCTGGACCGCGGCGAAGCGGGGCGCCCCGGCCACCATGGCGGAGGTGATGCACGTGAGCCGCGTGATGAAGGGGGGGATGGGCCGCTCCGGATTCACCAGTGTGGTGAACTCGTCGAGCACCGTGCCATCGCCGCGCACGCGCACGGCGGCCACCTCCGTGACGCGGTGCCCTCGGGTAGCGGAGGTGCCGGTGGTCTCCACGTCCACCACCGCGTACTCCAGTTCCCGCAGCCGGTCCTCGGGGCCGGCCGGCCGCCGCTCCGTGCGCACCGCGTAGAGCGGCGGTGCTGCGCGGACCGGGGCCAGCGCAATGCGGATGCCACGCTCGGTACGGCGACTGGCGTCCACCAGGAAGCGGCCGCCAAGGAGGGTCGAGGCGTCGGGCGCGGAGCCGTCCTCCGGTGGCTCGGCGGGGCCGCCGTCGCTTTGAAATTGCCGCGCCGGACCCGTCCCCCCGCCGCTCACCACGCCTCGGCGCGGCGGACGGGCAGCGTCATGCAGCGGCCGCCCCCGCCACCACGCACCAGCTCCGAACCCTCGAAGGTGATGACCGCACGCTCGTCATCCTCCAGCTCCGCCTCACCGGTCAGGAACTCCACGCCATCCAGAATCCGGTATCCCCCCTGGCTGGCCATGGCCTCGTACGTGTGCTCGTTGCGCGAATAACCGAGCACCACGCCCGGGCGCACCGCCACGAAGTTGCAGCCGCTGGACCACTGCTCGCGCTCCTGATCGGTACGGCGCGGGCCGCCGCACCAGATGGGCTCCAACGGCAGATCCACCTCCCGCAGCGCGGCAAACAGGTCCGGCATCTCGCGCATGCCCTCCCGGCCCGCCCGGTAATGCAGGATGGGGATGCGCGCCGGGCCGACGAAATTGGGCGGGTATACCACGCAGTGCTCCCGGTCCACGACGGTGAAGATCATGTCCAGGTGGATCATGGCCCGGTCGGTGGGGATGATGGCCACGATGATGTCCCGGATGCCCTGCTCCTGCACCAGCCGCTCGGCGAGCGCGTCGAAGGCGCCAGGGCTGGACCGCTCCGAGAGACCCATGAGCACGAGGTCGTGCCGCAGGATGTGCAGGTCACCGCCCTCGATGGTGTAGCCCGGGCGACGCTCCTCACTGCCGTCGTAGATCACGCTCGCGGAGGAGAGGAGCGGGTGGTAGGTGAAGAGCGCCTTCATCAGGATCTCCTCGGTCCAGCGCACCGTGTAGCGCATGGAGCCGATGACCACCCCGCTGTTCAACACCATGCCCGCGTCCCGGGTGAAGAAAAGATTGGGCAGCGGCGGCAGCTCGTAGGTGTCCACGTTGAGCAGGCGTTGCAGGGGACCCTCCGCTTCGGCGCGGCCCTCCACGAAGAGGGCCACGAGCGCCGCGGGATCCAGCTCCATCAGCCGCTTGGCGAGCGGCTCGGAGCGCGCCACCTGCATGACGTGCTCGATGAGGAACGACCGCATTTCGTCCACCCCCGCGATATCCTCCAGCAGGTCGCGCACCTCGTGCACCTCGGAGAAGCGGCCCAGGAGGGCCTTGAACCGCTGGTGCTCGCGGCGGGCCTGCTCCAGGTCGATGATGTCATCGTAGAGGAAGTCCTGCCGGTTGCTGGGCGTGACGGCCAGGAGTTCGGGGCCGGGGGTGTGGCACACCACCGACTCCAGGGCGCCGATCTCGGATGTGACGTGCACGTCGGCCTTGCTCATGCCCCTCCCGGGTTCCTCGACCGCTGGCGCGGTGCTCAGCTGGCGGCGCGGCGGGGGGTGGGGCGCTCCTGGTTCGCGAGCGCGAAGGAGAGCCCCTCCATTTCCGCGGCCATGTTCACGTTCTTCAAGGCCACCCCGGCCGGCACCCGCAGCTTGACGGGGGCAAAGTTCAACACCGCGCGCACCCCGGCCGCCACCACGCGGTCCACCACGTCCTGCGCCGCTTCCGCGGGTACGGCCACGATGGCAATGTCGATCTCCCCGGCGGCCACCGCAGACTCCAGTTCCCGGTCGGTACGGACCCGGTGGCCCTGGAAGCTGCGTCCCACCTTGTTGTCATCCGCGTCGAAGACGGCATCGATGAGGAAGCCCTGGCGGCGGAAGTCGGCGTAGCCCAGGAGAGCCGCACCGATCCGGCCGGCCCCCACCAGCGCCACGCGCCACGTGCGCCCCAGCCCCAGGATGGCGCGCAGCTGGGCCACCAACTCGGGCACCGGATAGCCGGTGCCCCGCTTGCCGAACGTTCCGAACACGGACAGGTCCTTGCGCACCTGGGCCGCCGTGGTGGCGCAGCGCTTGGCCAGTTCACCACTGGACAGCGTGCGCACGTCGTCCGTGGCCACGTCCTCGAGCACCCGAAGGTACAACGAGAGGCGCGCGACCGTCGAGGAGGACACCTTTTTCATGGCTCGGGATCCCGCCGGAGGGGGCCGACCCCCTCTTGTGAAAGGGTTCACAAGCAAGGTAGAGGCGCGGGATTGGGGCGTCAACGATGCGGCTATGCGAATCCCGCTAGGGCTGCGCCCCCGGCAGCGTCAGGCGCAGCGTGCCACGCTCGTCCAGTTCCAACACCCCGTTCATCCGTGCCGCCAGGCGGCGCGCGGCCAGCACGCGCAGCCCGGCGCCGGTGCGGATTTCGGCCGCCGTGAGCGGCGCGTCCACGGCGGGATCGAGCGGGGTGTCCGCGAGCGTGATGTGCACCATGTCGGCGGCGCCCCTTGCGGCGCGCAGGCTGAACCTCCCGCTGGCCGCGGTCTTGAACAACGCACCCACCAGGAGCTCCAACAGTGCACGAAGGGCGGCGGGGTCGCAGCGCACCAGCAGCCGCGCCGTTGGCAGGTCCACGTCGAGGTGCAGGCCGCGTGCGCGCGCGTCCTCCTGCGCCACCGGCGCGAGCGCCTCGAGCACGGTGGACACGTCGAAGGCCGCGGCGCCCACCGCCGGCTCCTGGCTGTCGGCATCGAGCAGATCCAGACCGTCCACCAGCGAGAGCAGCTGGCGCGCGGAGCGGCCGATGCGGCGCACGGCGTCATCGATGCCCTTCGGCAGGGGTCCGTAGACGCCGTCCTCCATGAGCTCCTGGTACCCCAGAATGGCGGCCAGGGGCGTGCGCAGTTCGTGGGCAACCACGTCGATGAGGCCGCGGCCCCGTATCGGCCCGTCCTCGTCGTAGCGGCCGTCGCCCTTCCGCTCGGGGCTCAAAGGCTGCCCCCCTCGAGCGGCCGGCCGCGCCCGCGCAGAGCGCGCGCCAACTCGATGAAGGTCTCGGGCGCCAGCGTCTCTGGCCGTGCTTCAGCGGCCACCCCAGCCCGGTCCAGTACGGCCACAGCTTCGGCGCGCTCCAGGGCCATTTCGGGAGCGCTCCGTAGCGTCTTCTGCAGCTGTTTGCGGCGCCGGCCGAACGCCGCCCGGGTGAGCACGCGCACGTCCCGGCGTTCCGCCGCCGTGAGCAGCGGCGGATCGTGGGGCACCAGGCGCACCACCGCCGAGTCCACGCCCGGCACCGGCCGGAACGCCCCTCGTCCCACATGGAAGAGCCGCTCCACGCTGGCCACCGTCCGCACCCCCACGGTGAGGGCGCCGTACGCACCGGTACCCGGGGACGCGGCCAGGCGCTCGGCCACTTCCTTCTGCACCATGAGTACGATGCGCTCGGGGGCCAGCTCCGGTTCGAGGAGACGGAAGATCAGCGGTGAGGTGATGTTGTAGGGGATGTTGCCCACTACGCGCAGGTTGGGCAGGCTCTGTCCCGCGCCGGCCAGTTCGGCCAGCGCCCGGCCGGTGAATTCCTCGAGCGGCGCCTCCAGGGCATCGTCGTGGATCACGCGGACGTCGGCACGGTCGTGATAGCGGGATTCGAGGGCGTCGGCCAGCGCGTCATCCAGTTCCACGAGCAGGAGGCGGCCGGCCGCCGCGGCGAGTAGCTCGGTGAGCGCGCCCCGCCCGGGCCCGATCTCCAGTACCACCGTGCGCGGTCCGGGCTCCACCGCGGCCACGATGCGGCGCTGCTGGTTCGGATCCACCAGGAAGTTCTGCCCCAGCGAGCGCTTGGCGTGCCCATGGGCCGCGCTCACCGGTCCACCTCTCGGCCCGGATCCCGCGCGGCCATCACCGGCGGACCAGCAGCGCGGTCCGGTCATCAGCGGGGGTATGCAGCTCCGCCGCGGCCGCCGCGTCGAAGAGCGCGGCCAGCACATCCTCCAGCGGCTCGTGGAAGCGGCTGCGGACTCGCTCCACCAGGGCGCGCTCCCCGCTGCCCGCGTCGCCGGGGTGGGCCAGCGCGTCCGAGAGACCGTCGGTGAACAGGCAGAGGATGTCACCCGCCACCCACGCCGTTTCGGCCTCACCGTAGCCGTCCAGCGGCAGTATGCCCATGGGCGGATCGGTGGCGCCCAGGCGCTCGGTAGCGCCGTCCCCCGACAGGCGAAAGACGTGCGGATGGCCGGCGTTGGCATAGACCATCCGCCCGGCGCTGGGGTCCAGGACCGCGTAGAAGAGCGTCATGTACATCTCGGTGGACTCCAGCTCGTCCATGAGCGCACGATGCACGCTCTTGAGCACCTCCCCGGGGGGACCGGACTCCTGCGCGTAGATGCCCAGCGCACTCATGGTCAGCGCCATGATGAGCGCGGCGGAGAAGCCGTGACTGGAAACGTCCCCGATCATGATGCCCAGCCGATCCCCGGGCAGCCGGAAGAGCTGGTAGAAATCGCCGCCCACCGAGTCCGCCGGGGTGCAGCGCGCGGCCACCTCCGGCGGCGGATGGAAGGAGCTCGGGTCCGGCAGGAGCTTCAGCTGCAGGTCGTGCGCAAGCTCCAGCTCCCGCACGAGCCGCTCCTGGCGCAGGCTCTCCTGCACCAGCCGCTGCGTCTCCAGCGCCGCGCCCACCTGGCTGGCAATGGCGGACAGCAGCCGCGCATCCCCCGCGCTGAAGCGCACGTTGCTGCGCCGGCCCACCAGCGTGATGACTCCCACGTTGCGGGCCTCCCCGTCCGGCGGCGTATAGTTGATGGGCACCGACAGGAAGGCCTCCCTGCCCTGCGGGCGAGGCTCCAGCCGGGGCAGTTCCGGCAGCACCGTGTCCCGCTCCAGGTTCAGGGACTCGCGCTGGCGGAACACCCAGGCGGTGGCGGATTCGGGATCGTCCACGCTGATGGGCCCCCGCAGACCCTCCTCACCCACGGCCGCCGCCAGGTCCAGGAGGCGCTCCGCCGGGCGGTAGACCCACAGCGACGCTCGCCGCGCGCCCAGCACGTCGGAGACCTCGACCAGGATGCGGCTGGCGGCATCGGGGATGGAGAGGACCGATCCCAGGATCTCGCTGATGAAGTAAAGGAGATTGATCTCCTCGTAGCGTTCGGTGAGTTCCCGGGCGGCCGAGTGGGCCTCCTGCTCGTAGAGCAGCGCCCGACCGACGACGGCGGCCAGATAATCGGCCTCGCGGTCCGCGTCGGGGCCCGCCACCTCAACCGCCCAGGCGTCATCGCTCACCTCCGGCGGCAGATCCTGCCGCACGGCGCCATCCCGCGGCTGGTGACCGGCCGCCCCATCACCGGGATAGACCTCCCGCCACTGGTCATCGCGCAGGCGCAGCAGCCGCACCGTACCGGCGCCGGTGCGCGCGCGCGCGGCCATCAACTCCCGCACTCCGGGGGGCAGCTGCGTGCTCACGGGGCCTCCCGCGGCGGAGCGTTCAGCACCATCGTGATGGCGTTGCCCGCCTCATTGAACTCCACCTGGTCCATGAGCTTGTTGATGAGGAAGATGCCCCGGCCGCCCACACGGGCACGGTGCGCCGGCAGCGTGGGATCATCCAGGTGCTCCGGATCGAAACCGCGCCCCTCGTCGCGCACCCGCACACAGATCCGATCGGCCGTCACGGAAGCGTCCACGCGGACGTTTTTGTTCTCGTCACCCCGATTGCCGTAGAGCATGGCGTTGGCCAGCGCCTCGGTGACCCCCACGCGGAAATTCAGGCGCAGCAGCCCCTCGTCAAACCCTGCTTCACGCGCGCGGGAGGCAAGAAACTCCACGGCCTGCTCGATGGCACGCAGGTCATTCGGCAGCTCGAGGACGAAGTCCACCGGCTTCACGTGCGGCCAGGATGCCGTGCCGCCACGCGGGCGGACGGATGCCGGCCCCGCGACCGGCGGCTACGGCGCCCCGTCAGAACGAGGTCAACGCCTCGTCGCGGCTGTTCGCGATGTGGAAGAGCGTATCCAGCTTCGTGAGTTCGAAGAGCGTGCGAAGATCGTCGTTCAGGTTGGCCAGCCGTAGCTCGCCGCCCTGCTCGCGAATCTTCTTGGACAGGCTCACGAGGACCCCCAATCCGGAGGAGTCGATGTAGCCGGTGTCGGCAAAGTCGATGAGGAACTTGCGCGCGCCGCCCTCGAGCTCCTCCAGGACCTTCTGCTTCAGTTCCTGGCGATTTCCCACGATGAGCTGGCCTTCCACATCGATCACCGTCACGTCATCCTGCTTCTTAACGTCGAAGCTCATCACTCCCCCATTGGGTCAAAATTGTGGTTCTGCCCGGTAAGCCGGGAGCGCTCGAAAGCAAGATCGGTGCCGTCACCGTTGCCGCCGTGACAACGCCACCGGACAGCCCTATGCGGCCTGCAGAGCGGTAATGCAGGCCACGTGCACGATGTCCTCCACGCTGGCCCCGCGGGACAGGTCGTTGCACGGCCTGGCAAGGCCCTGCGTGACCGGTCCGATGGCCTCGGCGCCGCCCAGCCGCTGCACCAGTTTGTAGCCGATATTGCCCGCGTCCAGATTGGGGAACACCAGAATGTTGGCGTGGCCCTCCAACGCGGAGCCGGGCGCCTTGCGCGCCGCGATTTCCGGGAGCAGGGCGGCGTCCACCTGCAGCTCGCCGTCGGCCGGGACCTCGGGATGCTCCGCGCGAAACAGCGCCACCGCCTCCTGCACCCGGGCCACGGCCGGACCCGCCGCGCTCCCCTTCGTGGAAAAGGACAGGAACGCCACGCGTGGCTCGTCCTCCACGATGCGGCGCCGGGCAGTGCAGGCGGCCCAGGCAATGTCCGCCAGCTGGCGCACCGTAGGCTCGGGCAGGACACTGCCGTCCGTGAAGGTGAGCACCTCCGGCGCCGGCCCGCCCCGGAACGGCCGCACGACCATGTAGAAGGCCGAGGACACGGACTGGATGCCGGGCGCGGTCCCCACGCACCAGATGGCGGCGCGGATGACGTCCCCCGTGGTCCGCCCGGCGCCCGCCACCGAACCGTCCACCAGCCCCTCACGCGCTAGCATGGCGCCGAAGAAGAGCGGGTCGTCCAGCAACTCCAGCGCGCCCGTAACGCTCATGCCGCGATGTGCCCGGAGCTCCGCGAGCGTGGCCGCGAACGCCTCCCGGCGGGGGTGGCTGCGCGGATCCAGCACCTCCACGCCGGCCGGATCGGCCCCGTGGCCGGCCATGGCCTCACCGACGCGAGCCGGGTCACCCAGCACCACGGGGCGGACCAGCCCCGCGATCTGGAGTTGCGCCACCGCTTCCAGCGTGCGCGGCTCATCACCTTCGGGGAAGACGATGCGCCGCCCCGCGGCACCGGCCCGGACCCGCAACGACTCCTTGAACGCGCTCATCGGCCCTCCTCCGCCGCTCCCGCGGCACCCATTCACCAACCACCCACATCCCCCTGCTCACTCGGGGGCCGCTCCTGCCAGATGGGGATAGCGCTCACCCAGCGCCCGCAGCACGGGCGCGGACACGCAGCCACGCACATTGCCGCCCAGCGCCGCGATCTCCCGCACCAGCGAAGCCGACAGGTAGGAGTAGCGCGCATCGGGCGCCAGGAAAATGGTCTCCAGTTGCCGCCACAGCTGCCGGTTCATCAGCGCCATCTGGAACTCGTACTCGAAATCGGACACCGCTCTGAGGCCTCGCACGACCAGGTGCGTGCCCAGTTGCCGGGCAAAATCCACCAGCAGGCCGTCGAATTCGGCCACCTTCACCCGCGGCTCGTCCGCGAATACCTCCTCGATGATGGCAACCCGCTCCGGTATGGAAAAGAGTCCCGCCTTGGCCTGTGTGCGCCGATGCGCCACGGCCACCACGACCTCGTCCACGAACGTAAGCGCCCGGGTCACCAGGTCCTCGTGACCGCGCGTGATGGGATCGAACGATCCCGGGTAGATGGCCATGCGCTTCACGATTCGCTCCCCTGCAGTGCGGGTATGGAGGTGAGACCCGTGTCACCGTAGCGTCTGGTGCGGCTTCCGGGAAGGGGTGGCAGCGTTTCGTGGGCGCCATGCTCCACCCAGAGCCAGCGGGCAAAGGGCACGGCGGCGAAGCGCTCCACGAGGATGGCGGCCAGTCCCTGGGCATACGGCGGATCCGCCAGGGCCAGATCGAACGCGCCGGGCGGAAGCTGCCGGATCCAGGCGACGGCGTCCGCGCGTACCACCTGGCACGCCTCACCCGCCTCGAGGGTCTCCACGTTCTGCTCCAGCGCCCGCAGCGCCGCGCGCGCCCGCTCCACGAACGTGACCCGCTCAGCCCCGCGCGAGAGCGCCTCCAGTCCGAGCGCGCCCGAGCCGGCGAAGAGGTCCAGCACCGTGGCGCCCGTGATCTCGGGCTGCAGCGCGCTCATCCACGCCTCCCGCACGCGGTCGGCGGTGGGGCGGGTGCTGCGCCCCGGGGGCGCGGCCAGCCGCCGGCCGCCCCAGCGGCCCGCGATGATCCTCACCGGGCCGCGCGGAAGTCCACCAGCTTGGCCTGCAGACGGACGGTGCCCCGCCAGTGATTCTCCTGGAGCTGGTACGCCACGTCGATGGGCCCGCGACTGACGTCCACCTCCTCCAGGCGGGCGGCCATGCGGAAGCCGATGGCCTCCAGGCGGTTGCCGTCCTGTTCCAGGCGCAGGCGCACGTGTCCGTCTCCCACGACTTTCGGATAGCCCTCCACACGAACGGCGCGCGCCACGAACACGGGTGTGGGATTGCCCAGGCCGAAAGGGCCCAGGTGCTGCAGGACGGCCAGGAACGCGGCGCTGGCCTGGCTCAGGGGCAGTTCGCCGTCCACCGGCACGCGCGCCACGAGATCCTCCGGCATCAGCGCGGCGCGCGCGGCGTCGTTGAAGGCCGCACGCAGCTGGCCGATACGCTCGGCCGGCACCTCGAGACCCGCCGCCTGGTGGTGGCCGCCGAAGCGGGTGAGCAGCGGCGCGCAGGCACGGATACCCGCCAGCAGATCGAAGGCCGGAATGGAGCGTCCGCTGCCCCGTGCCTGCCCGCTCTCGCGGTCGATGGACAGCAGCACCGTGGGCCGATGGATGCGCTCCACCACCCGGGACGCCACGATGCCGATGACGCCGGGGTGCCACCCCTCGGCGGCCAGCACCACCCCGTAGTCGCGCGCGGGGTCGAACGTCCGTTCCAGCCCCTCCAGCGCCTCGGTCAGCGTGTCCCGATCCACCCGCTGCCGCGCGCGGTTCTCCTCCTCGATTTCCGACGCCAGCGCACCGGCTTCCACGGCGTCCTCGGTGAGGAGGAGGCGCACGCCGCGCTCGGCCGCTCCCATGCGACCCGCGGCGTTCAGCCGTGGGCCCAGCCCGTGACTCACGCTCCCCGCCGAGAGCGGCACCGAGCGGTCCATGCCCGCGGAGTCCAGCAGCGCGCCGAGCCCGGTGTTGCGGCTCTCCCGCAATACGCGCAGGCCGAAGTACGCCAGCACGCGGTTCTCGCCGGTGAGCGGTGCCAGGTCGGCGATGGTGGCCAGCGCCACGAGGTCCAGGTTCCAGCGCAGCGCGTCCTCGTGGCCACCGAGCACCGCCACCAGCGCCTGGCAGAGCTTGTAGGCCACGCCGGCACCCGCCAGCCCCTTGAACGGATAGCTACAATCCCCGCGGTTGGGGTTCAGTACGGCCGCCGCCGCGGGTAGCTCCGCCCCCGGCGCGTGATGATCCGTAATCACCACGTCCATCCCCGCGGCCGCGGCCGCGTGTACGGCCTCGCCCGCCACGATGCCGCAGTCGGCGGTGATGATGAGCCCCGCGCCGGCCGCCGCGGCGGCGTGCACCCCGGCCTCACTCAGGTCGTAGCCGTCGTGCAGGCGGTGCGGAACGAAGGGGTGGACCGTGCCGCCCAGCGCCCGCAGCACACGCGTGAGGAGGGCCACCGAGCAGATGCCGTCCACGTCATAATCGCCGTGCACGAAGATGGTCTCACCATCCTGGACCGCGCGGGCCACGCGTGCCACGGCCGCATCCATGCCGGCCAGCGCGTAGGGGTCGTGGAGGTGCTCCAGGGAGGGTCGTAGGAAGGCGGCCGCGGCCGCGGGTGTGGAGAGACCGCGGGTACAGAGAAGCTGACAGATGGGTAGGTCCAGGTGCAGCGCGGTGTGCAGTGCCGCCGCCTCCCCGGCGGGGGCATCGGCGTGGCGCGCTTCCCAGCGGCGGGCAGCGGTGCCGAAGCGGGCCGCGGAAGCCGCCTGCGAGCTCACGACTGGCGGCGTGATCCGCGCGCGCGACCGGCCGCCCTCATTCGGGGGCGTAGAGGATGACGCCGCACGCCTCGCACCGCTGCAGGCTACCGCCGTTGCGGATCTGCGACTGCTCCTGCACCGGCAGGATGTTGAAGCAGTGGCCGCACGCCCCCTCTTCCGTGAGCGGTGCCAGCACCATGGTGGCGCGGCCGCCGCGCACCCGCTC
Organism: Gemmatimonadota bacterium; assembly: GCA_040905425.1. Classification (GTDB taxonomy): domain Bacteria; phylum Gemmatimonadota; class Gemmatimonadetes; order Longimicrobiales; family RSA9; genus JBBDRO01. The sequence continues at coordinate 198,905 of JBBDRO010000100.1, forward strand.
GTAGAGGCGCAGGGCCCGCTGCTCGATGCGTCCCGCCAGGTTGGCGCGCCGATCCCGCAGGATGGTGATGGCGTCGGCCACCTCCTGGCGCTCCCCTTCGATCTCCTGACGCGTAGGCTCCAGCGCGGCGCGCTGGGTCTCCAGGCGCTTCAGCATGTCATCCAGCTTGAGATCGGTGCGCGTGGCCTGCTCCATGGCCTGCAGCGCCTCCTGCTCGTCGGCTTCCACCGCGCGACCGATCAGGTCCATCTCGACTCGGGTGGCTTCCTGCTCACGCTGGTTGCGTACCCGCTGCAGACGTTCCTCGTAGGAACGCAAGCGGGTCCGTTTGTCATCGGACGCCTTTTCCAGGCGCCGCGCATCCGCCTGCAGGGTGCCCAGCCTGGCACTCGCGTCCTCCACCTCCCGCTCGAGCGCGCTCACCGGCTCGCCGAGCGTCTGGAGGCGAGGCTCGAATTCGGCCAGGCGAACCTCCGCGGCCTCGATCTCCTGATCGAGTTGCTGCAGTTCCAACAACTTCGCCTGCAGATCGTCCATCGTCATTCCGGGGTTTCGGGTGGTGGCCGCGTGCGCGCGTCCCGCCTTGTTTTCAAACCGATTCTGGCCGTACCGGCAAGCGCCCGGCGCTCCGCCAGGAGCGCGTTGTGACGCAGCCGTAGCGCGGCCATTTCCGTGGCGTCGGCCGTGGCGCCGATGCGTTCCGCCACGCTTCTGACCTCGCGGTTCAGCCGACTGAGTTTAATAGTACCGACCGTGTCGGCAAGCACGCGCTCCGGCGGGCCCAGGTCCGCGGGGTTGGTAGCGAGGGCCTCGAGGCGTTCCGCGGCAGCGGGTCCCAGGGGGGCGGCGGCCAGGGCGGAGCGGATGGCTTCCAGCGGATCATCCGCCAGGTGACTGCTCGTCACGGACTGCCAGGCGGCCGCCAGCGCCGAGAACACCTCGGCGTTCAACGGGTCGGCGAAATCGCCGGCGCCCACCTCTGCCAGGACCGGGCCCGTACGCATGGGATCCTGGAGGAGCACCATGAGCAGCATGCGCTCCGCGGGGTGGGTGGGCATGGCCATGGCCGGCGTCCGCGGCCGCGGCTCGTGCGGGTGCGGACGCGCTCGGCCGCTCCCTGGCGTGGGGGCGGACGGCGTCCGCGCGCGGGCGGCGGCCTCCGCGCGCACCGTTTCCGGCTGCAGGTCCAGGCGCTTGGCCGTCTGCGCAATGTAGATGTCCTGCAACACGGGGTCGGAGACGGCGCGTACCGTGGGCAACAGCTTGTCCAGCGCGCGCCGGCGCCCCTCGGAGTCATCCAGGAAACCGTGCTCCTCCAGCATGGCGATCTTGCGCTCCAGCACGGGCAACGCCGCGTCCAGGTGCGGCCGCAACGCCTCGGCGCCGCCCTCCCGCACCAGCGAGTCCGGATCCTCGCCCACCGGCAGTGTGACCACCAGCGGGTGCACACCGGCGCGCAGCAGGGCGTCCGCGCTCTTGAAGGTGGCGCGCAGCCCCGCGGCGTCACTGTCGTAGAGCAGGTACGCCTTGCCGGTGTAGCGGCCCACCAGGTCCGCCTGCTCCTCCGTCATGGCCGTGCCGAGTCCCGCCACCACGTGCTCCACACCGCGGCCCGCCAGCGCAATGTAGTCCATATAGCCCTCCACCACGAGCGCCGCGCCCTCGCGCCGGATGGCATGCCTGGACCAGGACAGCCCGTAGAGCATCCGCCCCTTGTGGAAGATCTCACACTCGGGGGAATTCAGGTACTTGGGGGCCTTGGGGTCCGCCTTCAGGATGCGCCCGCCGAACGCCACGGTGCGCCCGCCCACGTCCGCCACCGGGAACATGAGCCGGGCGCGGAAGCGGTCGTAGGGGTCCCCGCCCCGCTCGCTCTCCTTGATGAGCCCCGCCGCCAGCAGCACCGGGTCCTCCATACCGTGACGGTGCGCCGCCGCGCGCAGGCCCTGGAAATCGTCGGCCGCCCAGCCCAGCTCGAAGCGCTCGGCCATCTCCCGCGAGATGCCGCGCCGCTCGAGGTAGCCGCGCGCCTCCTCCGCGCCGGCATCCTCCCACAACGCACGACGGTAGAGGTCCGCCGCGAAGGCCACGGCTTCGAAGAGCGGTTTCCGGGGGTCGTCGCCTTCCTGCTCACGCTCCTCGGGGACCTCCACGCCCACCCGCCCCGCCAGCGCGCGGACGGCGTCGGTGAAGGTGAGCCCGCCCTTCTTCATGAGGAAGGTGAAGACGTCCCCTGATTCGCCGCACCCGAAGCACTTGTAGAAGCCCTTCTGCGGCACCACGTAGAAGGACGGCGTCTTCTCCTGGTGGAACGGGCAGAGCCCCTTGAACTCCTTGCCGGAGCGCTTGAGGGACACCTGCTCGCCGACCACCTCCACCAGGTCGGCGCGGATGCGCACCTCCTCCACCACGTTGTCCGGGATCACAGTTCCACCACCGTCACACCGGCGCCGCCCTCACCGACCCCGCCCGGGCGCCAGGAGGTGATGCGCGCGTCGGCTTCCAGGAGCTCCGTGACCACCTCGCGGAGCGCGCCCGTGCCCTTGCCGTGGATGATGCGCAGGGAGGGCAGCGCCGCCTGGATGGCCGCGTCCAGCGCCGGATAGAGGCGACCGTCCACCTCCTCGGCGCGCAGGCCCCGCAGGTCCACCTGGCTGGCGGCCTCCACGTCGGGGCCGCTCCATCCGCCCCGTGTTGTAAGCGACGTCCCCTTCTCACGCACCGGCTCTCCGTCCAGCGGCGCCAGCCCCGCGCGCGCCACCTGCATGCGCACGCCCCGGGTCTCCACCAGCACCTTGCCGTCCCGCACCTCCACCACCGTGCCGGGCGCACCCGTGGCCTCCACCCGGACACGGTCCCCCGGGCGGATGTCCTCGAAGGGGGCGGCAGCGGGGCTCCGCGCCGGCTCCGGCGTGCGTTCCGCCTGCGCGCGGGCGCCCTCCTCGACGCGCGCCCGGGCGGCCCGGAAGGCGTCTTCCAGAGCCGCGCCGCCGATACGCCCGGCGCTCTCCTTCAGCTCCTGGATGGTGGCCTCCACCTCCCCGCGCGCCTGGAGCAGGAGGTCCCTGGCCTGCTGCCGGGCGCGCCGCTCCGCGTCCTGTTCGCGGCGGCGCACCTCCGCGGCACGGGATTCCAGTGCGGCGCGTAGCCCCTCCGCCTCCCCGCGCGCCGCGCGGGCTTCGTCCAGCGCCTCGGCCAGCGCGCGCTCCTTGCCTTCCAGCTCGGCCAGCAGGTGCCCCACGTCCCGCTCCTCGCGCGGGAGGCTGCGCTCCGCCTCCTCCAGCACACCAGGCGGCAGGCCCAGGCGCCGAGCAATGGCCAGGCCGTAGCTCCGCCCCGGGACGCCCTTGAGCAGGCGGAATGTGGGCTGCAGTTCGACCGCGTCGAACTGCAGCGAGGCGTTGACCACGCCGGGGACCTGACCCGCCAGGAGCTTCAGCTCCCCCAGGTGGGAGGTGGCCACGGTGAGCGCGCCGCGCCCGTTCAGCTCCACCAGGACGGCGCGGGCCAGGGCGGCGCCCTCGGTGGGATCCGTGCCGCTGCCCACCTCGTCGATCAGGATCAGCGAGCGGGCGTCCGCCTCCTCCAGGAGCACGCGCAGGTTGGCCAGGTGCGCGGAGAAGGTGGACAGGCTGGCCTCGATGGACTGCTCGTCCCCGATGTCCGCGAAGACGTTGCTGAAGAGCGGCAGGCGGGAGCCCGGGCCCACGGGCGGAATCACACCCGCCTGCGCGAGCATGGCGAGCAGCCCGATGGACTTCAGCAGCACGGTCTTGCCGCCCGTGTTGGGGCCGGAGACGACCATGGTGCGCTCGTCCGCCTCCAGCGTCAGGTCGAAGGGCACCACCGGCGCGTCGCCCGCCAGCAGGAGGGGATGGCGGCCGGCCACCACGTGGAGGAGCCCGTCCGCCTCGACCACGGGCAGGTGGCCGTGCACGGCGTCCGCGTAGCGCGCGCGCGCCACGAGGGCGTCCAGCTCCACCAGCGCCGCCAGGTCCTCCGCCAGCAGCTCCCGGTGCGGGCGCAGCGCGCTCGTGAGCTCGCGCAGGATGCGGAGCACCTCGCGCGCCTCTTCCAGCTCCATCTCCCGCAGCCGGTTCATCAGCTCGAGCGCCACGGGCGGCTCCACGAAGAGGGTGCCGCCGGTGGCCGACTCGTCGTGCACGAGCCCGCCCACGTCCCCGCGCGCCTCACGCCGCACGGGGATGACGAAGCGGCCTTCCCGCACCGTCACCGACGCGTCCTGCACGCGTGCTCGATCCGGGAGGGTGGCCATGAACTTCTCGAGCTGGGCCACGATGCGGCCGCGCGCGCCACGCATCTCGCGCCGCAGGCGGCCCAGCTCGCGCGAGGCGTCGTCGCGCACCTCACCGGCATCATCCACGGCGCGGCGGATGCGCTCGGCCTCCGCATCCAGGGGGCGCAGGCGCTCGGCGAGCGGGGTCAGGTGGGGAAAGCGCTCCGCGCCGCCGGCCAGCGCGTCGCGCGCCAGGCGCACGGAGCGGAGCAGGAGGGCGGCGTCACGCAGCGCGGGCGCCTCCCACACCGAGCCCGCCACCGCCAGCAGCTTCAGGGCGGCGCGCACATCCGGGATGGCGGGAACGCCGAAGCCATCGGGGCGGTGCAGCAGGGTGAGCGTCTCCTCCACCCGGGCCAGCTCCTCCCGAATCCAGCCCTGCCCGTCCGCGGGCGCCAGGGCGCGCACCGCGGCGGCGCCCAGGGGCGTGGCGGCGTGGCGGGCCACCACGTCCAGGGCAGCCTCGAACTGCAGGACGTCCAGCGCGTGGCGATTCATGCGGTGTACCCGTGTGCGCTCAGCCGAGCTCCTCACGCACAATCCGGTTGGCTTCCCGGCCGTCGAAACGGCCCTTGATGGCGGGCATCAAAGCGCCCATCACGGCGCCCACGCTGGCGGCGCCGCCGGCCATCGCGTCCCGCACCAGCGCGCGCACCTCGTCCTGGCTCAGGGGCGGGGGCAAGTAGCCGCTCAGGATCTCGGCTTCCCGCTCCTCTCCCTCCGCCAGTTCGGCGCGCCCGCCGCTCCGCATCTGCTCCGCGGCCTCGTGGCGGCGCTTCACGGCGCTGCTCACGACGGCCACCACGTCCTCGTCGGCCGCCTCCCGCCCCAGCTCGATCTCGTGGTTGCGCAACTCGGCGAGCGTGCTGGACAGAACAGTGGTGCGCAGCTTCTCACGTGCCTTGCGGGCGGTGTTCAGATCCTCCCTGAGGCGCGTCTTCAACGTAGTGGCCATGGCCTCCTCGAGCGCTTCCGCCGCCGCACCGGTGCGCGGCACGGAGACGGGCTCATCCCGGCGGCCACGCCAGCGCGCGGCCGGCCAGGAGATGCAGGTGAATGTGATCCACGGACTGCCCCGCCCCGGCACCGTTGTTCATGACCAGCCGGTAGCCCGCGTCCGCCACGCCCTCGGCGCGCGCCACCGCCCGGGCGCCCAGGAAGAGCCGCCCGACCAGCGCGGCGTCCGCCTCCTCCAGCGCGTTCACTGCGGGGATGTGGCGACGCGGTATGACAAGAACGTGCGTGGGGGCGCGCGGGTCAATGTCTCGAAAGGCCAACGCTTCCTCATCCTCCCACACCACCTCGGCGGGAATCTCCCCCGCCACGATCTTACAGAAGATGCAGCCGTCCGTGCTCACCGAACCTCCAGGCCTGAGCCTTCGCCGAGTCCCACTGCGCGGTGCGTGCCGGGCCTACGCGGCCATCATGGCCCCTCGGGCTATCGCGCCGCCCCACGTCCGCCTCCAATCTAGTACTCCACCCACGCGGAGGCGACGCATGAACACCGATCTGCCGGGACTCACCACCGCCGTATTGCGTCGCGCACCGGGGCGCACGCTGCCGCTGACCGAACTGCAGCGCAGGCTGGCCTCGGAGGGGCTCGAGGTGAGTGCCCCCGTGCTGCGCCGCATGCTCGACGAGCACCCGGACGCGTACCACCTCACGGAAGCGCCGGATCCATTCGCCACCGCGTGGGGTTGGACCGGTCCCCAGCGGGAAGCGTACACCATGGCGCTACGCGAGACGGGCGTCACCGAACCGGTGCGCGTGCTGCTGGTGGACGGCTGCGGGGCCAGCGGTGAGCCCGGCAGCCTGCCCGCGGCCGAGGCTCTGGACGTTTCGATGGCGCGCCTGTGGATGGGGACGCCGGAGACGGAGCGGCGGGCGGAGCTGGCGGCGGCGCTGCTGGAGGCACGGGCGCTACGCGCCGCCCTGGCCACCCTCCCCGACCGGATCGCCTGACGCGCCGGCCGGCCGGAAGAGACCGCTCCACCACTCACCCTCCACGTCGGTCACGTGCAGGACCAGATTCGCCTCCGTGGCGGCGCGCTGCACGGCCGCCGCCTCGGTGGCCAGGATGCCGCTCAGAACGAGGCGGCCGCCGGGCGCCAGGGCGGCCCGGAAGGCCGCCAGCAGGGGCACGAGCACGGAGCTCAGTACGTTGGCCAGGATCAGGTCCCACCCGGGTGCGCGCCGCTCGGCCAGCCAGGCGGCATCCACCCGCGCGTGCGCCACCTCGACCCGGTCGGCCACGCCGTTCAGCGCCACGTTCTCCAGGGCGTTGTCGATGGCGTCACCGTCGGCCTCCACGGCCAAAGCCGCGGCGGCGCCCAGGCGCGCCGCGGCTATGGCCAGCACGGCGGAGCCGGCGCCCACGTCCAGGACGGCCGCGCCGGCGGGCGCGGCTTGCTGAAGGAGCCGCAGCGTGCCTCGCGTGGTGGGATGCTCGCCGGTGCCGAACGCCATCTTGGGATCGATCCGCACGAGCACCTCTCCGGGCTCCAGAGGCGCCTCCACCCAGGTGGGCGCCACCACGACCGAGCCGACGCGCCGCGCCCCCAACCCCCGGCACCAGCTCCGGCCCCAGTCCTCCTCCGGCTGCCACCACCACCGCAGCGTCCAGATAGCGGGCGCCCCGATGGGCGGGTCGCCGCCGCTCACACCGCCGCTCTCGACTCCACTATCGAATCCCGACTCGCCGGCCGCCTGCCGCACAGCCGCCGCCAGCGCGGCGGACACCTCCGCCAGCCGCTGCCCTACCCCGGGCGGCGCGTCGGCGGGAGCACGCGGCGTGGCGTCGAGGACCTCCTCCCCCCCGCCGCCCGGAAGGGGATCGGGCAGCCAGGTGCGCAGGGCGCCATCCACTTCCTCCACGGCACTCCCCCCTGACAGCACGAGCCCCTCGGCGAGCGCGGCGGTGAGCGCTTCCGAGGGGGCTCGTACCTCCACCACGAGCCAGCGGACCCCCGTGCTCATCCGGTGCCGAAAGCCTCCTTCACGCGGCTCCAGAAGCCGCGATCACCCGGCTCCTCCACGCGCTCCGGCGGCGCGCTCTCCACCTTGCGCAGCGAGCGCACGATGAGCTCCTGCTCCGCGGTCAGGTCGGTGGGCACCCAGACGACCAGGCGCACGATCAGATCCCCGCGCCCCCCGCCCCGCAGGTGGGGCAGGCCCTTGCCGCGCAAGCGCACGGCGTGCCCCGACTGGGTACCCGGCGCCACCTTCACCTCCGCCGTCCCCGTTACGGTGGGAACCTCGATCTCGTCACCCAGCACGGCCTGCGCGAAGGTGATGGGCCGCTCGTGGACCAGGTCCGCGCCGTCCCGTACGAAGCGCGGGTCCTCCGCCACGTCCAGCACCACCAGCACGTCACCACGCGGCCCGCCGCGCGTCCCGGCGTGCCCGTGACCCCTCAGCGTCAGATAGTCACCCGTGGAAACGCCCGCTGGCACTTCCACTTCGATGCGCTTCTCCGCGGCGGCCACACCCCGCCCGTCGCAGGTGCGGCACGGGTCGTGGATCTGTTTGCCCTCACCCCCGCACGTGGGGCACGGGGTAACGCTTACCAGCTGGCCCAGGATGGAGCGCTGCACGCGGCGCACCTCCCCCACGCCCCCGCACGTCTGGCAGTCCACCGGCGTGGAACCCTCGGCGGCACCGCTCCCGGAGCAGGCCGTGCACGGATCCAGCGCCCGCAGTTTGACGGTCTTCTTCACGCCCTCGGCCACCTCCGCCAGCGTGAGCGGCACCTGCACGCGGACATCGGGCCCCTTGCGTGCACCGCCCGCCCCGCGCCGCGCACGGCCACCGAAGACGTCCTCCATGCCGAAGCCGCCGAAATCGCGCATGAAGACGTTCAGGGCGTCGGAGAAGTCGAAGCCACCAAAGCCACCGCCGAAGCCGGCCGCGCCGCCCTTCACGCCGGCATGGCCGTAGCGGTCGTAGCGGGCACGCTTGTCGGGATCGCGCAGCACCTCGTACGCCTCCGTGGCCTCCTTGAAGCGCTCCTCCGCTTCGGGTGCGCCGTTGTTCCGGTCGGGATGATACTTCAGCGCCAGCTGGCGATAGGCCTTCTTGATGGCCTCACCGTCGGCGCTCCGCTCCACACCCAGGATCTCGTAGTAGTCGTGCATTTGCTCCCGCGCACGAGAGACGGCCCCGCCGTGGGCCCGTCCCCGAACGTCTCATACGGCGGCGGAGCGCAGGCCCCGCCGCGGGTTCATTGATGGTCCTCGATGTCGGCGTCGCTGCCGAAGCGGCCCAGGAGGAGACTCGTGTACTCCACCAGCGCCGCCACCTTCTCGTACGGCATGCGCGTGGGTCCGAGCACCCCGAGCACCCCGGCCACGTTGCCCAGGCGATACTCCGCCGTGATCAGTGTAAAGGGCGCCAGCAGCGGATCCTGGTGCTCCCGGCCGATGCTGATGGTGGGCACGCGCTCGTGCTCCCGCCCGCCGATGACGCGCGTCAGGAGATCGCGCTGCTCCGTGAGTTCGATCAGGCTCCTGAGCTGCGTGCCACTGGCGAACTCGGGCTGGTTGGCCAGCACGCTCGTGCGCCCCAGCAGCAGATCCTCCCCGACCGGCTCGGCCGGCTGCAGGATGTCCGCGGCGGACTCCATGAAGATGTTCAGGAACTCGGTGGTGACCGTGTTACCGGCACCCGCGTCGCGCAGCCGGTCGGGCAGCGTCTCGCGGATATCGGCCAGCGCGTGCCCGGCCAGCCGCTCGTTGAGGATGGCCCCCAGTGCCGCGAGCGCCTGCTCCGGGACGCTGCCACGCAGCTCCACGTAGACGGTCCGCACGGTGCCATTGCCGAGCGTGAGCACCAGGAGCAGCTTGTCACTGGACACGCGCACCAGGTCCACCTTTTCGAGCACCACGTTGTCCAGGCGCGGGGCAATGGCCATCCCCAGCTCGCCGGTCAGCAGCCCCAGCACCTGCGCGGCCTGGCGCAGCATGCGCTCCAGCACGCCCCCCTCGCCGTCCTCCAGTTCGCGGCGGACCTGCCGCTGCTCGGCGGAGGACAGGCGCACCGGGCGCATCAGCGTATCCACGTAGTAGCGGTAGGCCAGATCGGTGGGAATGCGCCCGGCCGACGTGTGCGGATGGAAGAGGAAGCCTTTCTCCTCCAGGTCGGACATGGCGTTCCGGATGGTGGCGGGGGAAACGCCCAGCCCGTGCCGGCGGGCCACCGTGCGGCTGCCCGCGGGCTCGGCCGTCTCCACGAACGTGCGGATGACGGCTTCGAGGACCTGCTCCTCCCGTTCTGTCAGTGTCGCGCCAGCCATAACGTCATCCCGCCCGCCGCACCGCGGCGGGGCGATCCTTCCATGCTTGGGGGTCCGTGAAGCTTTGCCGTCCGAGCCGGGGCGTCAAGCCGCATCGTGCAGGTCCAGGGCGAGCCGATCGAGCAGCAGCCACCCGGCCGGTGTCAGTCGGACACGGCCGTCCTCCACGACGGACAGACCCGTCCCCGCCCAGCGGGCGGCCGCGGCATGCTGTCGGGCCGTCAGTTCAGTACCCGGCAAGCCGCGCGCGGTGCGCAGGCCGAGCCACAGGCGCTCCAGTTCGGCGGCCCGACCTGCCACCTCTTCCTGCTCCTCGCGCGGCGTTTTCCCCTGCGCCACACGGCCGCGGTACGCCTCCCAGTCGCGCACGTTCCACCAGCGCCGCGGCGCCACGTAGGAGTGGGCCCCCGGCCCCAGACCCACGTACGCCACGCCGCTCCAGTAGGCCGCGTTGTGGCGGGAAGCCCGCCCCGGGAGCGCGAAGTTGGACACTTCGTAGTGCTCGAAGCCCGCCGCCGGCAGCCGCTCTGCGGCCAGCCGGTAATCCTCCGCGTAGCGGTCCTCATCCGTCATGGTGACCCGCCCCTGCGCCACCCAGCGGCCCAGCGGCGTGGCCGGCTCGGCGGTGAGCCCGTAGAGGGAGACGTGCTCCGGCGCCAGCGCCAGCGCCAGCTCCAGGTCCCGCGCCCAGTCCCGGTCCAGGCGACGCGGCAGGCCGAAGATCAGGTCCACACCCACGTTGTCCAGCCCGGCCGCGCGCGCGGCGTCCATGGCCCGCTCCGGACCCTCGGGGCCGTGCAGGCGCCCCATCCAGCGCAACGAGGGAGCATGAAACGTCTGCACGCCCAGGCTCACGCGGGTCACGCCCGCGGCGCGCCAGTCGCGCGCCAGCGCGGGCGTGAAGCTCTCGGGATTGGCCTCTGCCGTCCACTCGGCCGCCGCGTCCCAGCGCGCCAGCGGGGCCAGCCGCTCACGCAGCGCCGCCATGGCGCCGGTGCCCAGCAGCGAGGGCGTGCCACCACCCACGTAGACCGTGGCCAGCTCCAGCGGGCCGGCCCACCCCTCCGCGGCCGCCAGCCCGGCCAGCTCCCCGCGTACGGCATCCAGCCAGGCGTCCACGGGTGGATCGCGCCGCGCGTCCACCGCGAAATCGCAGTAGGCGCAGCGGCGGGCGCAGAAGGGCACGTGGACGTACAGATGGCGTGGGGTCACGGCCTCTGCTACCCGCGACGGCCCGCCCGGTTGCCCGCTGCCGCTCCCGACCGGTTGCCCGCTGCCGCTCCCGACCGGTTTCCCGCTGCCGCTCCCGCCCGGCTGCCCGCGTCCGCGCCTGCCCGGCGGAAGCGCGAACCGGCCAGCGACACGGCCAGACCACTCAGCTCCAGTTCCACGAGCGCGGCGTAGACGCGCCCCGGCGGCAGGCCGGTCCACGCGCAGAGCGGGTCGATGGGCTGGCCCTGCTCGGCCAGCGCGCGCCACACGACCAGCGGATCATCCGCCAGCTCGGGGGGCGGCGCGGCCGCGCCGTCATCCGGCGGGGCGCGTTGATGATCGGGGAACTCAGCCAGCTCGTTGGTGAGTTCGGCCAGCACGTCCTCCACGTCCCGCACCACCGCCGCGCCCTGGTGCAGCAGGCGATTGGTGCCCTCACTCGTGGCGCGTCCCACGGGACCGGGCACGGCAAAGACGTCGAGCCCCAGGTCCTCGCCGTGACTCACGGTGATGAGCGCGCCGCTCCCCTCCCCCGCCTCCACCACGAGCACGCCCAGCCCGAGCGCGGCCAGGATCCGATTGCGGCGCGGGAAGTGGAAGGGCCGCGCCGCCTCACCGGGGAGGAACTCCGTCACCAGCAGGCCGTGATCGCGCACCCGCCGCTGCAGCGTGCCATGCTGCCGCGGCGTGGGCACGTCCGGGCCCGAGGCGAGCACCGCGATGGTGCCGCCGGCGCCGTCCAGCGCGCCGCCGTGCGCCGCGGCATCGATGCCGCGGGCCATGCCGCTGATCACCACCAGCCCGGCGCGCACCAGATCCCTGGAAAGGGTCCACGCCACGTCCCGGCCGTACTCGGTGGGCGTGCGCGTGCCCACCACGGCCAGGCCCGGCCGGTTCAGCAGCTCCACGTCACCCTGGAGGAGGATGACCCCCGGCGGGTCGTAGAGCTCCTTGAGCCGCTCCGGGTAGTCCTCATCCGTCCTGCCCCGGAGCTCGGCGTCCGGCTCCCGCGCCAGCCAGGCCAGCGTGCGCTGCACGGTGGGCTCCCGCTCCGCCATCGTGGCGCGGCCGGCCCGGTCACGCGCCATCTGCCGTGCCAGCGCGCGCTCCGGCACGGGCTCCTCCTCGAACAGGTCGGCCAGGCCCAGATCACCGAGCCGCGGCCACAGCCGCAGGTGCAGGAGCGCCTCCTCGGAACCCCTCAGCACGGCGCCCCACTCACGGCCGCCACGGTTTCTCCTCGACCCCCGCGCGATCCTCCTTTTCCACCTGCCTGAGCCGCTGCCAGATGGCCTCCAGCAGCGGGTCCTTGCCGCGTCCGCTCACCGCGGACACGAGGAAGACGCCCCATGCGTCAGGCGCCTCCAGCGGCTCCGGCTCCATGTCCGCCGGTAGGAGGTCCGCCTTGGTCAGCACCACGCAGTGCGGACGCTCGGCCAGCTCGGGGGAGTAGGCGGCCAACTCGTCCCGCAGGACCTGATACTCGGCCTGGAGTTCCAGGGCGTCCACGGGGATGAGGAGCGCCAGGGTGCGGGTCCGCTCGATGTGGCGCAGGAAGCGGTGCCCGAGCCCCTTGCCCTCGTGCGCGCCCTCGATGATCCCGGGGATGTCCGCCAGCACGAAGCTGCGCTGGTCGGGCAGTTGCACCACGCCCAGGTTCGGCGTGATGGTGGTGAAGGGATAGTCGGCCACCTTGGGCGTGGCCGCGGAGACGGCCGCCAGGAAGGTGCTCTTGCCGGCGTTCGGCTGGCCCACCAGCCCCACGTCCGCGATGAGCTTGAGCTCCAGCTTGACGGTGCGCTCCTCCCCTTCCGCGCCGGGCTCCCACCGGCGGGGCGCCTGGTTGGTGGGCGTGGCGAAGGCGGCGTTGCCCCGCCCGCCGCGGCCGCCACGCGCCACCACGAACTCCTCCCCGTCCTCGACCAGCTCGGCCAGCAGCTCCCCCGTGTCCCGGTCCCGCACCACCGTACCCGGCGGCACCCGCAGCGTGAGATCCTTGCCGTCCCGCCCCGTGCGGCCCTTGCCCTGGCCGTGCTGGCCGCGCTCCGCGCGGTAATGCTGGTGGTAGCGGAAATCGAGGAGCGTGGAGAGCTGCGCGTCGGCGCGCAGGATGACGCTGCCACCGTGGCCGCCGTCGCCGCCCGAGGGGCCGCCGAATGCCACGCCCATCTCGCGCCGGAAGGCTTCGGCGCCCGAGCCGCCGACCCCGCCCGCCACCTGGATCACTACTTCATCAACGAACACGTCAGTCGTTCCCTCCGTCCTGGGTGCCTGCGGTGGGTCTGGGGCCCGACCGTTCACGTACCGCGCGCCAGAGCGCCGCGGCGGCCGCCGCACGCTCATGACCCTGCACGCCCGCCGCCTCGGCCAGCGTGTCCTCCACCTGCGCGGCGGTGGCGCCGGCATGCAGCGCCCCCCGCAGGTGCGAGTACAGCTGGCGCGGCGCGACGAGTCCCGCCGTCAGCGCCACGATACACAGCTCCCGCACACGCAGTGGCAGCCCCGGGCGGCCCAGCACGCGCCCGTAGCCCTCCTCCAGCATCCAGCGCTCGAGCGCGGGATGCAGGGCGGCCACGTTGGCGCGCAACGGTACGTACTGCGTGCCGTAGACCACCCGGCAGACCTTTTCGCCGCGCGCCCGGAGCTGCGGCGGCGGCAGCGCCTCGTCCGGCGCATGCACGGTGGGTCCGGCCACCTCCCGCCAAGCGGCGAACGCCTCCAGCGCGGCCGGGTAGCCCGCGAAGAGATGACTCTGCAGGAGCACCTCCTCCCCGGCGGCGTGCAAGCCGGCCGCCGCCACGGCTCGCGCCGCCTCGCGCAGGGCTTCCGCTCCGGGATCCGCCACCGCCGCGGCCAGCCGGACGAGGAGCCGCTCGCCTGCAGCAAGGCCCCCACCTGGTTGCGCGGGAGCGCTCACCCCGCCGCCGTCCCGCTGCCTGTGGTCATGCCCGCTCCACTCGCGCCAAGGTGTGCCTCCCCCGTGGGCAGCGCCATGGTAGCCGGGGCCACCAGCACGCCGCGCCGGGCCGCTGCCGGGTCCCCATGATCGCGGCAGCGGGCGTGCGCGGGAAGGGCGGCGGGAGGACGAGGCAGGCGCGCGCGCGGCCGCAGGCCGGGCGCGCGCGGCGCCTCCGGAGGATGGGATGCTTAGTCGCTTGACGGCTTCAGGAGGGGCGCCCGCCGTGGAGCACCGGCCCCTGCCGACCCAGATGATACCCCAGCTCCGCCAGCCCGAGTGAGATGTGTTCCTGACGGACCACCACCCCCGGAGGCACCGCGATCTCGGCCCCGGCAAAATTCCAGATCGCCCGTATGCCCGCGTGGATGACCTGGTCGGCCACCTCCTGCGCCGCAGCGACGGGCGTCGTGATGATGGCCATGGGGACCATGCGGGTGCGGATGAAGGGGACGAGACCCTTCATGGCGCGCACGGTGCAGCCACCCAGCGGAGTCCCGACGCGCGCCGCATCGTTGTCGAAGGCGGCCACGATGTAGAGCCCGTACGTGGCGAATCCCGTGTAGGCCAGCAAGGCGCCCCCCAGGTGGCCCGCCCCGATGAGCACGGCTTCGTTGCGCCGGTCGAAGCCCAGCACGGCGCGAATGGCATAGCGCACCTCCCACACGTCGAAGCCCACCCGCCCGGAACCCACCAGGCCGATGGCCGCGAAGTCCTTGCGCACCTGCGTGGCATCGATTTCCAGGGCGGCCGCGATCTGCGTACTGGGAATGCGCGTGATGGGCTCGCGGGCAGCGGTCTGATCCACGTAGCGCAGGTAGCGCATGAGCCGCTCGAGCACCCGGCGCGACAACGTGGTCATGAGTGGCCTCCCTCCGCGATAATACGGGTCGGCGAGCCAGCTGGCCGCCGCTCCCGGCCAGCCAGCACCGTGAGGGCTATCCCGATCAGGATCACCACGCCCCCCACGAGCGTCTGGAGGGGTGGCACCTCGCGGAGCCCTGGCAGCAGCCAGGCGATCAGGGTGGCACCGATCGGCTCGCCCAGCACGGCCACGTTGGCCACGTAGGCGGGGATGTAGCGAAGTGCGTAGTTCACGCCCGTGTGGCCGATCATCATGGGCCCGGCGGCCAGGGCCAGGAAGATGGCCCAGTCACCCGGCGGATAGCCGGTCATCGTCACACCGGGATGGCCCACCACGGCCACGGTGAGCGCCAGGGCGGCCACGCCGTAGACCACGCCGACGTACGCCCAGAGGTCCAGTTCGCGGCGGAGCCGCCGGCCGATCACGTAGTAGCACGACGCGAAGACGGCCCCGGCCACCGCCAGCAGATCGCCCACCAGGGCGTCGCGCCCCAGCGCAAAGTCCCCCCACCCGACCAGCATGGCGCCCGCCACCGCCACCAGGATCCCCACCCACTGCCAGAGCCGCGGCCGCTCGCCCAGGAAGAGGACGGACAGCAGCCCCACGAAGATGGCCTGCGTGTTCACGAGCACCACACTGCTGGCCACCGTGGTGAGCGAGAGCGAGGCGATCCAGCTCCAGAAGTGCGCGGCCAGGAAGAGCCCCGCCAGGAGGGCCAGCACCCCTCCACGCCCCCACAACAGCGTGCCCACCCCCACCAGGGCCCCACGCCGGAACGCCAGCACCAGCGCGATGAACGCCACGGAGAGGACCAGGCGCCACACAGAGACCGCCAGCGCCGGCGCCGTGGCGAAGCGGATGAGCGGACCCGCCCACGAGATGGCCAGCACGGCCGCCACGAGCACCAGACCGGGCGGCAGCGGCCGGGCACGGCCAGCGGAATAAGCGACGAGGCTCACGTCATCCTTGTGGCGCCGCCCGTTGCCAGCTCACAGCAGCGCGCCGGCGTTGGCCGCGATGAGGCGCAGCCCGAGCAGCAGGAAGACCGCCGCGAACAGCACGCGCAGCGTGCGCGAGTGCAGCTTCCGGTTCAGCCGCGCGCCCAGGCGAACGGCCGGGATGGAGCCCACCAGCATGGGTAGCGCGGCGGCCACGTGGACATAGCCGAGCGAACCCACCGGCAGGGTCTGTCCCGACGTCCCCCCGAGGGCGTAGGAGAACGTGCCCGCCAGCGCGGCAAAGGCAATCACCGCCAGCGACGTGGCGGCCACGCGCTCCATCTCCAGGTGCACCACGTAGAGCAGCAGCGGAATGGCCAGAATGCCGCCGCCCACGCCCATCATGGCCGAGAGCATCCCCACCGCCAGGCCTATTGGGATCGTGCGTGCCAGATCCACCCGCAGCGGACCCTGGCCCCGCTTCACCTGCCTGCGCAGCATCTGCGTGCCGGCATATAGCAGAAAGAGACCGAAAAGCAGACGCAGCACCTCGGGCGGCAGCAGGATGGCCAGCCGGGCGCCGATCAGCCCCCCGACCACGGCAAAGCCGCCCACCGGCAGCGCGGCGTCCCACGCCACGTAGCCGGCCTTGTGGAAGGAACGCACGCCCACCAGCGCGGTGGGGAGGATGATGAAGAGGCTGGTGGCGTGGGCCAGGGTGGTCTGTAGCGCCGGCGCCAACGTCATGCCGTGCCAGCCGGCTCCGTAAAAAAAGTAGAGGAAGGGCACGATGAGTACCCCTCCTCCTATACCGACCAGCCCCGAAGCAAAGCCCACGGCAAGGCCCACGCAGACCAGCGCGCCGAGGACGACAAGGCTCACGGGCCGTCCCCGGCGCGCGCTGCCGTCACCGCCCACCCGAGCCGGCGCCCACGTTGCCCTGCCGCCGGTCCTTGAAGGCATCCGCCGCGGCGAACACCTCTACTGGCCGGGTGACCTGCCGCAGGATCTCCGCCGCCGTGCGCACCTGGACGTCTTCCAGGTTGACGCGCATGCGGGCCGCCTCGTCATTCCACTTGCGCCGCGTGATCTCGATGCCCAGGTCGCGCGTCACCCAGACCTCGGCGGCATCGTATACCGCCCGCTCAAGGTCGATGTCCGCCGCGCTAAGGGCGGCGTAGAAATCATCGAGCATGGCCCCGGTGACCGTGAAACCGCGCTGGAGACCCGGGTTCTGGCGGATGACCTCCACGGCGTAGGCAAAGCGCGCGTCGGCGTACGCCTGCCCGTGCTGGTTCAGCGCCCGCACGAAGACCTGCTCGCCGGTGGAAATCGTGTCCAGACGCACCACCAGATCCGGCCGGATACCGCCGCCGCCGAACACCGTACGACCCATGGTCGTCTGGAAGGTGGGCACGTTGTCCGGCAACCTGTCCTGAGCGTCAGGGTCCACAGGGTCACCCAGCCCCGGCTGGGGCACTTCCCGGATCTCACGATCGGCATCGATACCGTACGGCCCCTGGATGGAGCGGCCGGAGGGCGTCAGCCAGCGCGCCGTGGTCATCTTGAGGATGTCCCCACCCGGCAGGTTGAGCAGAGACTGTACGGAGCCCTTGCCGAACGAGGTCTGACCCAGGATGAGCGCCCGGTCGTGGTCCTGCAGCGCCCCCGCCACGATCTCCGCGGCCGACGCGGAGAAGGGATTCACCAGCACCGCCATGGGCAGGTCCGCGTAGGGCTGCTCCACCCGATCCGTCCAGCTCTGGGAGTTCTGCGGCGTGCGCCCCTGGATCTCCGACAGCTTGGCGCCGGGATCCAGGAAGAGGTCGGAGACGGCCAGTCCGGCTTCCAGCACGCCGCCAGGATTGCCGCGCAGATCCAGGATCAGGGAGGTGGCTCCCTGATCACGCAGCCGGTCGATGGCGTGGCGCAGGCTGTCCACCGAGGTCTCGCTGAAGACGCTGAGCTCCACGTAGCCCACGCCGCCGTCCATCACGTACGCGGCGGGCACGGAGGTGATGACGATGTCATCCCGTACGATGCGGAACGGAATGGGCTCGTCCGCCCCGGCGCGCATGATCCCGATCTCCACCGGCTCACCCTTGGGGCCGCGCAGGCGACTGACCGCCTCGTCCTCGCTCCACTCGCGGGTGGACTCGCCGTTGACCTGCACGATGGCGTCGCCGGCCATGAGTCCGGCCCGCTCGCCGGGGGTGCCGCGCAGCGGCGCCACCACGGTGATCCACCCGTTGCGCTTGGCAATCTGGATGCCGATGCCGCCGTATTCACCGGAGGTCTGCAGCACCAGCTCCTCGTACTGGCGGCGCTCCATCAGCTCGGTGTGCGGGTCGCCGAGCTCCTCCAGGAGCCCGTTGATGGCCATGCGGTAGAGCGAATCCCGGGCGAACTCCTCCACGAAGCTCATCTCCACCTGCCGCAGCACGTCTTCGAAGAGGCGGGACTGCTCGTAGACGCTGCGCCCCTCCTCCACGCCCCGCTGCAGCAGCCAGCCACCCGTGGCCAGCGCAAAGAACGCCACCACCACGGGTGCCAGGATCGTCCGCTTGACCTTCATTCTACCTCCGGATCACCACTGTTGGGTGCGCGTCGCGCGCATACCATTGTTCAACCCCGCCCTGGCGGGAATGTTTCTGCGAAGCGCTCTTCGAGCAACCGCACGATCGCGCCGTGCACCTCTTGGGGTTCGCCGCTGGCGACCACGCGCGCCACCCCCGTCCCTGCCCGCCCCGCGAGCAAGCCGTATGCCTCGGCCACGCGCCGGTGGAAGTCCTGCCCTGCCCGCTCCATGCGGTCGGCGGCACCGCGCGCCGCGCGCCGCGCTTCACCCACGTCTACGGGTACGTCCAGCAACATCACCAGGTCCGGCACCAGACCGCCGGTGGCCAGGGCGTTGGCGGCGCGCACGGCCGCTTCGTCCAGACCGCGGCCCGCACCCTGATAGGCCAGCGTGGAGAGCTCGAAGCGATCGGCCAGCACCACCGTGCCCGCCGCCAGCGCTGGCCGCACCACCGTCTCCACCAGCGCCGCGCGCGCGGCCAGGTAGAGGTAGAGCTCGGCCACCGCGGGCATGCCCTGGCCGTGCAGCAGCACCCTGCGGATCTCCTCCCCCACGGGCGTCCCGCCCGGCTCGCGCACCAGCAGGTGGGCTACGCCGTGCCGCGCCATCCAGTCCGCCAGCAGGGCGGCCTGCGTGCTTTTGCCTGACCCCTCGATCCCCTCGAGAACCAGGAAGAGGCCGCGCCGGCCGCTCTGCTCCGCCATGGACGCGCGCACCTCAGTCCTCGTAGTAATCCAGACCCAGGTGCGTGATCTGGTCCTCGCCGCCCAGGTGACGGAGCGTGTTCTTCAGCTTGATGTGCTGGATGAACAGGTCGTGCTCCGGATAGAGGTCCGGAGCGGTCATGGGCGCCTTGAAGTAAAAGGACAACCATTCCTGGATCCCGGAAAGGCCGGAGCGGGCGGCCAGGTCCATGAAGAGCGCCAGATCCAGGACGATGGGCGCGGCCAGGATGGAGTCACGGCACAGGAAGTCCACCTTGATCTGCATGGGATAGCCCATCCAGCCGAAGATGTCCAGGTTGTCCCAGCCCTCCTTATTGTCACCGCGCGGAGGGTAGTAGTTGATGCGCACCTTGTGGTAGAAATCGCCGTACAGCTCGGGGTAGAGCTTGGGCTGCAGCACGTACTCCAGGGCGCCCAGCTTGGACTCCTCCTTGGTCTTGAAGGACTCCGGATCGTCCAGGACGGCGCCGTCGCGATTCCCCAGGATGTTCGTGCTGAACCACCCCGCCAACCCCAGCATGCGCGCCTTGAGCATGGGCGAAAGGGTGGTTTTCAGCATGGTCTGGCCCGTCTTGAAGTCCTTGCCCGCGATGGGCACGCCCTTCTGCCGGGCCAGCTCCTGGATGGCGGCGATGTCCACCGTCAGGTTCGGCGCGCCGTTGGCGAAGGGGACGCCCTCCATGATGGCGGCCCAGGCATAGAGCATGGACGGGGCAATGGCCTCGTCATTGGCCTCCATGGCGCGCTCGAAGGCCGCGATGCTCTCGTGCGCCTCCCCCGCCTTCTTGAAGATCTCCGTGGAGGCGCACCACACCATCACCAGGCGCGCGCAGCCCTGTTCCTCCTTGAAGCGGCGGATGTCCTGCCGCAACTGCTCGGCCAACTCCCGCTTGTTGGCGCCCTGCTTGACGTTGGGTCCATCCAGCCGCTTGACGTAGTTCTTGTCGAAGACGGCCGGCATGGGCTCGATGGCCTTCAGGAAATCGGCGATCGGGTCCAGGTGCCGGGCCTCCAGCACGCCGGCGTTCACCGCCACCTCGTAGGCGTTCTCCGGATAGGGATCCCAGGCGCCGAACACCACGTCCTCGAGCCCGGCCAGCGGCACGAAATCCTTGATCTTGGGGTTGCGCCCCTCCGTCCGCTTGCCCAACCGGATGGTGGCCATCTGGGTGAGCGAGCCCACGGGCTGGCTCTGCCCCCGACGAACGGACTCCACACCGGCCATAAAGGTAGTGGCCACCGCGCCCAGCCCCGGTACCAGAATCCCCAGCTTCCCCTCCGCCGGGGTGATATCACTGCGACTCATTGTATTCCTCGAGTTGGATCGAAAGCGCTAGTCGTCGAGCGGCACGCCACGGGCGTGCCGGTAAACCCAGACGATGCGCTGGAAAGCGGTCAGATTGGTGAGGACGGCCAGGATGAGGATCACGCCTTTCAGCACCAGCCCGTCCCACGCCTCGCCGAAGAAGAGTGCGGCCCCTCCGATGAGGACCACGCGCTCCGCCCGGGGCATGAGACCCACCCGGCAATCCAGCCCGAGCGCCTCCGCGCGCGCCCGAGTATAGCTGATCATCAGGGACCCCGCCATGGCCAGCATGACCAGGTAGATCATGCCCACGTCACCCAGTTCCTGGCGGTAGTCGTTGTAGAGGGAAAGGATGCCCAGAAAGACCACGATCTCGGAGATGCGATCCAGCGTGGAGTCGTAGAAGGCGCCGAACTTGCTGCCCAGGCCGCTGATGCGGGCCACCTGGCCGTCCAGGATGTCGAAGAACCCGCCCAGCAGGATCAGGAAACCCGCCGTGCGCACGTGGTGGCCGTGGAAGAAATACGCCGCCGCCACAGTGGCCGCGAAGCCCATGGTGGTGAGCGCGTTGGGATGCACGCCGCGCCGCGCCAGTCCGTGCAGCAGAGGATCGATGATCCGATACACCCTGCCGCGCAGCGATTCCAGTCCGGGCATGGGGCCGCGCTAAGAGAGGATGATGCGGGACTGCGCGCCGGCTTCCATCCCCTTGGCAATCTGCTCGTCCACCTTGCCGAGCATCTTCTCCAGGTTGCTCTGCGCCGCCACCAGGCCCTGGTAGACCGGCGACGCCTGCAGGGTTGTGGCCACGCGCTCGTACTCCTCGCGGATCTCGTCACCCGGCTGCTCGCCTCGCTGCAGGATGCTGCCCACCTGCTGCTCCAGCTCGGCGATGCGGTTGGCCGCGGTGGTGGCCTCCCGGTCCTCGGCCATGCGCTCGCGCGCGCGCTTCAGCGCCTTGTATTCATCACTCTGGCCGATGAGGCGGCCGAGCTCCTGCGCCCTCGTGGTGATCCCGTCTTCCGGCTGCATGTGCCATCTCCCCGTGCTGCTCAGTGATCCAGGGACTCGGCCAGCACCACCCGCGGGCGGTCCGCCAGGTCCCGTATGATGCGCGGTTCTCCGTAGCCGCCACGCCGACGGACATGATCCGCCACCTCTTCGGCCTGCGTCCAGCCCACCTCCAGCGCCAGCAGACCGCCGGGCTGGAGGCGCGCCCCGGCACCCTCCACGAGTGCGCACAGTACCGCCAGGCCGCCCGCGGGCGCAAACAGGGCGTCGGGCGGCTCCCAGTCCAGCACCTCGGGAGGCAGGAGCGGCCGCTCCTCCTGGCTGATGTAGGGCGGATTGGAGACCACCACGTGGAAGCGCTCCGCGGGTGAAATCGGCTCCCACAGGCTGCCCGCACGGAATTCCACGCGCTCACCCAGCCCCAACCGCTCAGCGTTCGCACGGGCCACGTCCACCGCAGCGCCGGAAGCGTCCGTGGCCACAACGCGGCGGAACGGGTGCTCCCGCGCCAGGCTCAGGGCAATGGCGCCCGAGCCGGTGCCCACGTCCAGGGCATCCAGTTCGGCCAGTGACGAAGCGCGCGCCCAGCGCAGCACCTCCTCCACCAGCACCTCCGTCTCGGGGCGCGGCACCAGCACGCGGCCGTCCACCCGCAGCATCAGCTCCCGGAAGGGCGCCTCACCCAGCACGTACTGCAGGGGCTCGTGGCGCAGCCGGCGGCGCACCGCCTCACGGAAGCGCTCCAGTTCGGCGCCCGCCACGGGGCGGTCGTGCTGCAGGTAGAGATCCAGGCGCCGCATGCCGAGGATGCCCGCCAGGAGCAGCTCCCCCTCCAGGCGCGGATTCTCGAAGCCGCGCTCCGCCAGCACCTCTCCCGCCTTCCTGGCCAGCTCCAGCGCCGTCTCCGCCACCGCCCGGCTACTCCCCGTCCGCGTGCAGCGCCTCGGCCTCGCGGGCCTCCCGGAGGGCGGCCACCACGTCCTCCAGGTCACCGCCCAGGATGTCCGGCAGATTGTGGAGCGTGAGGCCGATGCGGTGGTCCGTCACGCGGCTCTGCGGGAAGTTGTAGGTGCGGATCTTGGCGGACCGGTCCCCCGTGCCCACCTGCGTCTTCCGTTCCCGGGAGCGTGCGGCCTCCTGCTCCGCCACGCGGGCGTCCAGCAGGCGGCTGCGCAGCACCTTGAGCGCCTTGTTCTTGTTCTTGAGCTGCGACTTCTCATCCTGGCAGGTGACCACCACGCCGGTGGGCACGTGCGTGATGCGTACGGCAGAGTCCGTGGTGTTGACCGACTGGCCGCCGGGACCCGAGGAGCGGAAGACGTCGATGCGCAGATCGTCATCGCGCAGCGCCACGTCCACTTCTTCTGCCTCGGGAAGCACGGCCACCGTGGCCGCGGAGGTGTGGATGCGCCCCTGGCTCTCGGTGGCGGGCACGCGCTGCACGCGGTGCACCCCCGACTCGCTGCGCAGGTCACCGTAGGCGTTCTTGCCGCGCACCACGAAGACCACCTCCTTCAGCGCGCCGCGCTCCCCCTCCGAGAGATCCACCACCTCCGTCTTCCACCTGCGCTGCTCGGCGTAGCGGCTGTACATGCGGAAGAGATCGGCCGCGAAGAGGCCGGCCTCGTCCCCGCCGGTGCCGGCGCGGATCTCGACCACCGCGGCCCGGTCCGCGAGCGGATCCTTGGGGACCAGGTGGCCGCGCAGCTCCTGCTCCAGCCGGCGCGCGGCCTCCTCGAGCTCGGCGCGCTCCACCTCGGCCATCTCCGCGAGCTCGGGGTCGGGCGCAGCGGCGAGCAGCTCCTGATTCTCGGCCAGCTTGCGCCGCACCACGTCCAGCCGGTCGGCGGTCGCCACGGCGGGGCCCAGTTCGGCGTGCTCGCGGCCAATGTCACGCAGGCGATCAGAATCGTTCAGCACCGCCGGATTGGCGAGCTGCTCGTTGAGGTGCTCGTAGCGCCGTCGCAGGTCGATGAGCCGCTGCTCGGGGATCATGGCTGACGTGGTCATGGGGCCGTTTCATGCAGCAGGGGCCGCGCGTAGCGGCGCGGCCCCATAGGAGAAGAGCCGGGCGTCCACCCGGCTCCTCGCGCCTGTTACGCCTCGGCCTTCTTCTCGCCCCCGCCCCACTTGCGCTTGAAGCGCTCCACGCGGCCGGCGGTGTCCAGCAGCTTCTGCTTGCCCGTGAAGTACGGGTGGCAGACGGCGCAGATATCCGTGTGGAGATCGTCCTTGGTGCTGCGCGTCTCCCAGGAATTGCCGCAGGCGCAGTGCACCTTGGAGGTAGTGTACTCGGGATGGATGCCCTGTTTCATGAACGCCTGCCTGTGGATCGAGTCCGGTCCGCGACCTGCCAATTGGCCGCGAGCCTTGTAAGATACCCAAGCTCTGAGGCGGGATCAAGGTCCGGCGTTGCTCCTGGCAACGCGCAGCGCCAGCCTACGCCTCCACCTCACGCTGCTCCGCCGCCGAGCGGTAGGCCAGCCCCACCAGGCGCATGAGGCGCTCCTGCTCCGTGGGCGGCTCGGCCGGCCGCTCGCCGCGCACCATCTCCACGAAGCGCTCCAGCTCCCGGCGGTAGGACGCCGTATAGATGTTCTCGCGGCCGGAGGACGGCAGCGCGGGCGTGACGTCCAGCATGGCACCGTCCACCTCCTTGTACACACCCAGGGGAGCAATGGCGCCCGACCCCCGGGAACCCAGCAGGCGCATGTAGTGGCGATCCCGGTCCGCCGCCAGGCTCCAGCTCACCGTGAGGGAGATGCACGCGCCGTTCTCCAGGCGCACCAGGATGGCCCCGGTGTCCTCCACCTCCATGCCCTCGCCGCGGTGCGTGTGGCACACCACGCTGGCGGGCTCCGGATAGTCCAGCATCCACAGGCAGAGGTCGAGCGTCTGCACGCCCAGGTCCATGAGCGCGCCGCCCCCCGAGGTGGCCAGCCGGTGGCGCCAGGTGGGCCGGACCTGCCGCGCCTTCCGGTTCAGCCAGGCACCGCGCGCCAGGAAGATCTCTCCCAGCTCTCCGCCGCGGGCGAAGGGGAAGAGCGCCTGCACGTCGGGCCGGAAGCGATTGTTCATGGCCACCATGGCGCAGCGTCCGGCCGCCTCCGCGGCCGCCACCACCCGCCGGCACCCCTCGGGCGTGAGCGCCAGCGGCTTCTCCACCAGCGCGTGGCGCCCCGCCTCGAGCGCGGCCACGGCCTGCTCCTCGTGCAGATGGTTGGGCGTGCACAGCACCACGGCGTCCAGCTCGTCATCGGCGAACAGGTCCTCGTCGCGGGCGTGCACCTTGTCCACCCCGAAGCGGTCGGCAATGGCCCGGGCGCGCGGCCGGTCCACGTCACTCACCGCGCCGATGCGCACGCCCTGCATATGCGCCAGCACCGGCAGGTGCACCACCTGCGCGATGGCGCCGAGCCCCACCACGCCCACGCGCACGTCCTGGCGTTCGCTCATCGTCCCTGCCCCGTCTCCTGCGCCGCGCTGCTCCGCGGCGGCAGCATGAGCGCCGCCCCCAGGCGGACGCCCGGGTAGCGGACGGCGTCCGCCACGCTGTAGCGCACCTCGCCGTACAGGCGGAGCGAGGAGATCGGCTGCGCCTCCACGCCCGCCATGACCGCCAGCCCCATGGTGGTGGCGTCCAGCAGATCCTCCACGAAGGTGTCCTCGATGACGGCGCCGCGCCCGTTCAGCGCGTGCAGTCCCACACCCGCGCCCAGGTAGGTCATGAGCTGGAGCGGCACCGTCCACACCAGGTGGGCGTCCACGCCGAGTGAGAGGTCACTCCACGTCACCTCGCCTAGATCCGTGCCTTCCAGGACCACGCCCTCCTCCTGCAGCGGATCCAGCGCAGAGACCCGCTCGGCCAGCCGGTCCAGCTCCGCGGCCTTGAAGCGTGAGTGCCAGTAGCTGAGCGAGGGCGCGATGCGCACCGCCGGTCCCAGATAGCCAAGATCCAGCCGCAGGCTGTAGACCTGGGTGGCCTCCACCTTGGAGGGCCAGATGTAGCCCCAGTCGGCGCCGAGGCCGCGGAAGAGGAGGTTTTCGTAATCGTAATCGGCCAGCGACTGCGCTCCCGCCCCGGCGGGGAGGAGGAGCGCGGCCACCACGGCCAGCCTGGTGCGCCGGAACTGCATGGACTTGCCTCCGCTCAGTAGAGCCTGGTGATCTCGGTTCCCGTGTAGTACGCGGTGAGGATGGCGGCGTAGCCGTGGCCGGCGCGGGCGCGCCCCATGGCGCCCACCTGGCACATGCCGATGGCGTGCCCCCAGCCGCCACCCTCCACCGTGAGCCCGCCATCCGCATGCAGCGCCAGCTCGTAGAGCCGGGCGCTGTTCAGCAGCCCGCCCGCCGGCGTCTCCAGCACACGGCGCACCGAGTCGGCGCGCACCACCACGTTACGCCCGTCCACGCCCAGCGTCACCGCGGCGCGCAGCGATCGCGAGCGGTCCGTGATGGCAGCCTGGCGCAGCCCCCCCGCAGCCGCCGCCTGCGCCGTGGGCGGCCCAGCGTAGGCCGCCAGCGAGCGCCCCAGCGTCTCCATGAGCTCCACGCGCGTCCAGGTGGTGGTCCAGGCGAAGCGGTTGGAGGTCTCGCACCAGTGGCCGCCGCCCGGCTTCTCGTCGGAGACGCCACGCAGATACGGCAGGGGCGCGCGCCAGGGCCAGGCCTCGTCGATGGCCGCCGTGCTGCCGCCGCAGGTGGAGCTGTAGTAGGCCAGGATGGGCTGCCCGCGATGCGTCACGATCTCGCCGCGCGTCTCCCGCACCGCGCGGCTCACCACGCTGTCCTCCGAGGCCGACCCCCCGTAGACCTGATCCGCCACGGTGGCGTAGAAGTCGAAGCCCTGGCTCTCCCGCCCGCCCATGTTGCCCACCGCGTACGTGCGCGCCGCCACCGCCTGCGCCTTCAGCGCTTCGATCAGCTCCGGCCCCAGGCGCCCCATCTCGTGCGGCACCACGCCCAGCAGGTAGTCCTCCATGGCAAGCAGGTTGACCACGGTGAGCTCCCCGCCCGACGTTCGCCGGAGCAGCGCCTCCCCGCGGTAGGGGCGGCCGTTGATCTGCAGACGGCCGGCGTCCACGGCGCGGGCCCGGATCGGCTCCGCCAGGCGGGTCAGGATGCGCCCGCCGCCACCCTCCACGGCCAGCGCTCCGTCCGGCATGACCCGGATGCTGAGCTCCTCCCCGGCCTCCGTTCTGTAAGCGACGTCTCCGCCGCCCGTCACCAGCTCCAGTCCGCGCGTGGCCCCGAGCGTCACCGTGGCACTGTCCACCACCACGCCCACGCGCACCGCGGGCTCCACGCCCGCCGGCAGGCCCGCGCCCGGCGCCGCCGGGCCCGGCTCGCCCGGCCGGCAGGCGCCCGCCAGGATCAGCAGCGCCGGCAGCAGGCACCTCACCCGGCGGCCTCCGTCAGCGCTTCGCGCAGGCGGTCCGTGATGGCGTCCACGTCGGCGTCCTCGTGGGCGGTGGAGAGAAAGCCCGCCTCGAACGGCGACGGCGGCAGGAAGACGCCGCGCCGGAGCGCGGCGTGGAAGAAGCGGGTGAAGAGGTCATCGTCGCCTTGTTCGGCATCCGTGAAGGAACGCACCGGCCCGTCCACGAAGTGCCAGCCGAACATGGCCCCGGCCGCGCCCCCGTGGAAGGGCAGCTCCAGCTCGCGGGCGCGCTCGCCCACGCCGCGCACCAGGCGGAGCGCGCGCGTCTCGAGCTCGTCGTAGGGGCGGCTCTCGCGCAGGTGCAGGAGCTGCGCCACGCCCGCGGCCATGGCCAGCGGGTTGCCGGACAGGGTGCCCGCCTGGTAGACGTCGCCCGCGGGCGCCACCCGCTCCATCAGCGCGCGCGGCCCCGCGTAGGCGCCCACCGGCAGGCCGCCGCCGATGACCTTGCCGAGGGTGGTGAGGTCCGGCAGCACGCCGAAGCGCTCCTGCGCGCCGCCGAGCGCCACGCGAAAGCCCGTCATCACCTCGTCCAGGATGAGCAGCGCGCCGTGCTCGCGGGTGAGCGCGCGGAGGCCCTGGAGGAAGCCCTCCACGGGCGGGATGAAGCCGCTGTTGCCCACCACCGGCTCCACGATGACGCAGGCAATGCGCTCCCCCTCCGCGGCGAAGGCGGCGCGCACGGCGTCCAGATCGTTGAAGGGCACGGAGAGCGTGAGGCGCGCCAGGTCGGCGGGCACACCGGGCGAGTCGGGCAGACCGAGCGTGGCCACGCCGCTGCCGGCGCGCACCAGGAAGCTGTCCCCGTGGCCGTGGTAGCAGCCGTCGAACTTGAGCACCACGTCCCGGCCGGTGGCCGCGCGCGCCAGGCGGAGCGCGGACATGGTGGCCTCGGTGCCGCTGTTCACGAAGCGCACCATCTCCACTGAGGGGACCATCTCGGCCACCAGCTCGGCCAGCTCCACCTCGGCGCCCGCGGGCGCGCCGTAGCTGGTGCCGCGCTCGGCGGCCTCCGTGATGGCCTGCACCACGGAGGGGTGCGCGTGGCCCAGCATGAGCGCGCCCCAGCTCATGACCAGGTCCAGGTACTCACGGCCGTCCACATCGTGCAGCCGGCACCCGTCGGCCCGATCCACGAAGAACGGCTGCCCGCCTACCCGCCGGAAGGCCCGCACCGGCGAGCTCACGCCGCCGGGCAGCACCTTCAGCGCCTCCTGGAAGAGCCGCTGGCTCTCCTGGCCCACCACACTGTCCACCGCTGTCCCCATGTCTTCCTCCCTCAGTCCCGCACCCGTTCACCCAGCAGGTCGTCTTCCAGCGCGCCGGTGATGCGCACCGGCACGAACTGCCCTGGCGCCGCGTCCCCCGCGTCCGCCAGGTGCACCACACCGTCCACCTCGAGCGCCTGGCCCGCCGTACGGCCGATGGCGCCGCGCTCGTCGGGGCCGGTCATCTCGGTGTCCCGCCCCTCCACACTGTCCACCAGCACCGTGCGCACGCTGCCCACCTGCGCTTCGTTGCGCTCCAGCGTGATGGTGCGCTGCAGGTCCATGAGGCGCTCGATGCGCTCCCGCTTGACCCCCTCCGGCACGTGGTCCGGCAGGTCCACCGCACGCGTGCTCTCCTCCGGAGAATAAGGGAATGCGCCCAGCCGGTCGAATCGGACCTCCTCGAGCAGCTCCAGCAGCCCCTCGAACTCCTCGTCTGTCTCCCCGGGGAAGCCCACGATGACGGTGGTGCGGAGCGCCAGCTCGGGGATGGCCGCGCGCAGGCGCGCCACGCGGTCCAGGATGGTGGCGCGGCGCTCCGGGCGGCGCATGCGCTTTAGCATGCTGTCCACGCCGTGCTGGATGGGCATGTCCAGGTAGGGCAGGAGGCGCGGCTCCGTGGCCAGCAGTTCCACCAGCTCGGGCGTGATCCCGGAGGGGTACATGTAGAAGAGGCGGAGCCAGGGCACGTCCGTATCGGTCAGCAGCGCCCGGAGCAGGTCGGGCAGCAGCCCCGTGCGGCCGGCCGTGGCGCCGCGCTCGGGTGCCGGCACGGGGCCGCTCCAGCCCGCCATGCCCGCGAACGGCCGGCCCACGGAGAGGTCGCCGTCTCCCGCCGTCAGCCCGCGCGCCAGGTCGCGGCCGTACCAGGTGGTGTCCTGGCTCACGAGGTTCAGCTCCACCACACCCGCAGCCGCCAGCTCGCGCGCCTCGGCCACCAGGGTGTCGATGGGCGTGGAGCGGTGCCGCCCGCGCATGAGCGGGATGGCGCAGAAGGCGCAGGTGTGGTCGCACCCCTCGCTGATCTTGAGGTAGTTGGTGTGCGGCGTGCTGGAGGTGAGCAGGCGGAGCGGGCGCTCCATGGTGGGCACGCTCTCCGGCAGCAGGCCGCGCCCGCGCAGCTCCGGTACGATGCGACCCGCGTCGGTGAGCCCCAGGAAGAGGTCGATCTCGGGGATCTCGGCGGCCAGCTCGTCCCGGTAGCGCTGCACCAGGCAGCCCATGGCCACCACGGCGCGGACCCGGCCCTCCGCCTTCATGCGCACCGCCTCCAGGAGCGTGTCCACGGACTCCTCTTTCGCGCTGTCGATGAAGCCGCAGGTATTGACCACGAGCACGTCCGCGTCCTCGGGCCCGCGGCCCAGGGTGGCGCCGGCGCCCACCAGCCGCGCCAGTGTGCGCTCGGTGTCCACCGTGTTCTTGTCACAGCCCAGGGTGATCACGTTGATGCGGACCCCGGTGGCGTCGGCGGCGCCATGGGCGTAGACGGCGGCACCGGTGGCGGTGGCGCCTGCGCCGGACATGCCGGCCGCGCCGGGCGCGCCGGGCGCGGCCTCGGGCGGGGTGCCGAGCACGGGGAGCGTCAGGCGCTTCGTCTGCGTGTTGCCCACGAGCGGCCCCTACCCTGCCGTGATCACCCGCACGCCGGGCGGGGGCTCGAAGCGGAAGAGGTCATCGGCCAGACTCGGATTCACGCGCAGCCCGCTCAGGTCGAACCGGCGCACGGCGCCGTTGGCCTCCACGATCTCGAAGCGACGGGCCAGGCCGTCCTGCCGGTCCACCCAGACGCGCAGTTCCCGGTAGGCCGCCCGCTCGCGCGGGATCAGGCGGAGCACGTCGGCCGTCCGTCCGCCCACCGCCTCGGTGCCGGTCAGCTCGGCCCGGAAGCGCCGCTCCGGCTCCCCGATGAACTGGGCGCGCAGGTCCACCCCACCCGTGCCCTGGCCCGCCGAGGTGCGAATCACCTGGCTGGAGTCCGCGCTCGGGTAGTAGGTCCAGATCCACGTGCCGTCCACCACCACCCGGTCGCCGGCCGGCTCGCTGAAACGGAGCAGCAGGCGGTCGGGGCTGCGCTGATAGAGCGTGCCGCGCGAGGTACTGGTGCTGCGCAGCAGCGGGTTCTGGGCGGTGAGCACGAAGTCGGCGCTGAGGGCGCGCACGTCCTCGTAGGCGGCCGCGGCGCGGCGGAGCGCCACGAGGGCCGGGTCCTGCGGGTCCTGGGGCTCCTGGAGATCGGCCGGGTTCGGGTCCGCGGGCCGCTCCGTGGTGGCCGGCGTGGTGCCTGAGCCGCTGGCGGGTGCGCCGCCGGTGCGGTTTGCCGGCTCGGGAGCGCCGCTGGCGGGCGTGCCGCCCGGGGCGGCCGGATCGCGCTGGCCGTCCGGGGTGTCGGTCGCGTCCGCCGCATCCCCGTCCGCCGCCGGCGGCGGCTCCACGTTCACGCGCCGCGCGCCGTCCCGCGTCTCCCCGGCGCTGGCGCCATTGTCGGCGTCCGCCACGTCCACGTCGAAGATGGACCACGAGCCGTAGATGAGGCCCACGACGAAGACGGCGGCCACCGCGCCGATCAGGATTCTGCGCATCGATTCAGGTCGGGGTCAGGGTGCGAACGGGTCCCGCGCGCGCCCGTGTGGCGCGGTCGAATCTGTACACTGTTGGTGGGGGGGCGTTCCGGACAGGGGCGGGGTGCGGGCGCACGACGGCGCGCGTCCGCGGGGGCGGGTGACGGCTACCCGCCCGACCCCGGCACGCGCACCGTGAACTTCTGCACCCGGCGACCCGTGGATGCCTCCCCCACATACAGGTTGCCGTCGGCGTCGATGCCCATGCCGTGCGGGCGCAGGAACTGGCCCACCTGGCGGCCGCCCCGGCCGAAAGCGCCCACGATCTCCAGGCTGGCCCGCTCGAGGATCCACACCTTGTGGTTGGTACCGTCGGCCAGGTAGAGCCAGCGCTGCTCGGCATCGGGCGAGAGCGCGATGACGAAGGCCGAACCCGACGCGCGCGTTTCGGGCGCCACCAGCCGCTCGGCCACGAAAGCGCCGTCCTGGCGGAAGACCTGGATGCGGTTGCCACGGCGGTCCGCCACGTAGATGAGCCCGTCCGTGGAGCCCACCAACCCGTGCACGGTGGAGAACTGGGACGGCGGCGCGTCCGGCGCGGCGCGGGCCACGCGCGCGTCGTCGTCGGGCGGGCGTCCGTAGGCGCCCCAGTGGCGCAGGTACGCGCCTGTGGCGCCATCGAAGACCACCACGCGGCGGTTGCGGTAGCCATCGGACACGAAGACCTCGTTGGTGGCGGCATCCACCCAGATGCCCGACGGGCCGCCCAGCAGGACGGTGTCGGCGCTGCCGCCGGTCTCGTCGTAGCGGCCGAGGGTCAGCAGGTGCTCGCCCGCGCGGGTGAACTTCATGACCCGGTGGTGCTGATAGCTGCCCACCCAGACGTTGTCCTCGTGATCCACGAAGATGCCGTGCGGATTGCGTGGGTAGGCGGCCACGTCGTCGTCCGGCCAGCCCCAGCCCCCCACCACCCGGCCGTCCGGGTCGAATTCCACCACCACGGGGGCGGGGCGGCAGCAGGACGCGATGGGCGGGTCCTGCACCGCCCCGAGTTCCTCGGGCGTCAACGTCTCCGCCAGGTGCGTGACCCAGACGTGCTGGCGCGCGTCCACGAAGACGCCGGTCACCGAACCCATCACCCAGAGGTCGGGCAGCTCCTGCGGCCAGGAGGGGTCGACCTGGAAGCTGGGAACGGCGCTGCTCTGTGTGGCCTGGGTGGCGTGGACCGGGTCCGTACCCCCGATAGCCGCTCCCAGCGCGGCCGCCACAGCTGCCAGCGGTAATGATCGGCGATTTCGCATGCGCCGCTCCCGTGTTGCGAAAGTGGGGACCCCGCGACCGATGCGCTGATCTCCACATCGTGGATCGTGGAATCGACAGGAACCTCATGATGAACCCGAGACGGTCCCGCTGGCAACGAGGCCGCGCCTGTCCCCCGAAAATCGACGAGAACCCCTGTCCCACCCTCACCGGCCGCTGGCCGACCCGTCGATGCTCGCACCCGTGATAATTCGTACCCGGTGACGGCCGTGTGAGCGGCCTGCCCGGTACCCGGTGCCCCGTGCCCGGTGATGGGTGGTCGAGGCCCCTTTCCTTTCGTCGTGCGACACATCGAGTCGGATCCAGACAGCGTGACCGGCTACCTCTCGTCTATTCGGCCAGCTCCGTTGCCCAGTTGAGCTGCTGCAACCGGACGTCCAGCTCGCGGTAACGGACGGCCCACGCATCGGCTTCACCCTGCAGCGCGGGCACGTCCACGGCCGCAGCGGTGGGGCTCTCCCCCGTGCGGCCGAGCCAGCCCCTGCCCGCCCGCGTGCCCGCCTTCGCGGCGCCTCGGTAGAGTTGCGTCATCCGCTGCGCATGGTCGCGGCGGGCGATCAGATCGCTGATCGTGGCCGTCGTGTCCGGCTTCGCCACGGTGGCGGCGTTCGTGCGATTGATGCGCTCCACCAGGACGGCCAGCTCCCCGGCCACCGCCGCGGCCGTTTTGAGCAGCTCCACCGGATCCTCGTCCGCTCGCTGTCCTTCCGGCACGCGCGCATTGTCCTCGATCCGGGCGTCCAGTGCCTTCAGCTTCTTCTGCTGGTCCGCGCGCAGCGCCAGCGCCTCCGCGAGCAGCATGATGTGCCTCCTCTCTTACCTTGGTGCTCACCAGTCGTCGTCCTCCCAGGGACGACGGTCCGCCTTTTCCTCCAGCCGCCGCGCGCGCCGGAACTCCCGTTCGGCGGCCCGGTGACCGGTCGTGCACTCCGTGACCCGATTCACATCCGCCGAGCGGACCCGGACGTCAGCCCCGAACAGGTCCTGGAAGCGGAGCCAGCGCGGCGGCCGGAGCCGCTGCAGCTGATGGGCGACGTCGAGTGCGGTTTCACGCGTCACGTAGAACCAGCCGCCGTCGCCTGCAATCTCCCAGAAATCCTCCTCGGGCCTCTCCTCCTCGGACTCTCCGAAGTACTCCTTCAGCCTGTTGATCATGACTCCACGCTGGCTCGTTTCGACCGTTCTCGTGCCGGGCGGATGCACTCCGCGGTGACCCGCTGACGGCGCGGACGGCGTGCTGCATCGAGGGAGGGAGTCGCGTTGTCGCCTGCACCTCTCCGCATGGCGCCGCCGGCCGCCAGGGGCCCCGCTCAGGGCATACAAAACGCCCCACCCGGGCACGCGGCACAGGTGGGGCGCGGTCATTTCGCCCCGGGATCGGAGGGTGCGCGCCTCAGCGCATCACGCCTCCCATCGGTCCTGCGCCACATTTTCGCCTGCGCCGTGAGCACTGCCACGACGCGCACGGCTGCAAGCGGGTGCCGTCGGCGCTCGGCCGGGGCTCCGCTCGTCCGTGCTTGCTGAATCGATGCTGCGTCATGGCTCCAGTCTGGTCGTGGGCCGAAAATGAAAAACGCGCCGCCGATGGCCATCCGCCGAACCTTCGGCGAGCCGCCCACGCCACGAACGGCGAGGGGGTTGGACATCGGGACGCGACTCCCTGAGGCTGACTAGATAAAAGCGCGCGGCCGGGTTGTCAAGGGAGACGTGCCGGACGTGTCAAGTACGGATAGAAATGTCCCCTACCTTCGGCGGATAGAAATGTCCCCT
>JBBDRO010000101.1:0-9322 GCA_040905425.1 Gemmatimonadota bacterium
TCATCAACATGATCGTCCTGCTGAGCTTCGGCCCGCAGCTCGAAGCGCGCATGGGCTCGGGGCGCTTCCTGGGGTTCTACCTGGCCGCCGGGATCACCGGCTCCCTGGCGCACGCGGTGGTTTCCAATTTCTTCATCGGCAGCCCCGCGCAGGCCGCCCTCGGCGCGTCCTCGGCCATCGCGGGTGTCCTGCTGCTGTTTTCACTGACGTTTCCCAAGGCCAGGGTCCTGCTCTTCTTCATCATACCGTTGCCCGCCATCGCCGCCGCGCTGGTCTTCGTGGGCCTGGATGTCTGGGGACTGATCGCCCAAGTCGAAGGCGGCGGCCTGCCGATCGGGCACGGCGCCCATCTGGGCGGCGCGCTCGTGGGCATCCTCTACTACCTGGCACGACGGCCGGCTCGCCGGTGGGACCGGTGAGATCGGTGGACCCGGTCACTTCACCGGCGGCCCCGGGCACCTCACCGGCCGCGATCGCGCCGTAGAACGCGTACCGAGCCCGCGGCGGAGGCGCCGGTCTTGGATTCCGCCCGTCGAGCGGGTACACTCCCTGCGCACCGCCTGGCGTCTGAACGTCAGCATCGCTCACCGCACGCCGGACCACATGGACCAATTTCCAGTTCTTCGCGACCTCGGGGTCGTAGTGGTGGCGGCCGCGCTGCTCCTCTTCGCGGCGCGCCCCCTGCGCGTACCCGCCATCCTGGCCTACATGCTGGCGGGGCTGGTGCTGGGCCCCACGCTCGGCGTCTTTGCCGTCTCGGAGTCGGTGGAGCTGTTCTCGCATCTGGGCATTGCCCTGCTGCTCTTCGTGGTGGGGCTGGAAATGAGTCTGGCGGCGCTGAAGGATGTGGGCCGCGCCGCGGTGGTAGTGGGTGTGGTGCAGGTCACCATCACGGCGCTGCTGGGTGGGGCACTGGCGCTGGCGGTGGGAATGGACATGGCGGAGGCCGTCTTCGTGGGCCTTGCCGCGGCGTTCAGCAGTACGGTGGTGGTCATCAAACTGCTAGATCGCGCGGGCGCGCTGGGCGCGCTGTACGGCCGGCTGGCCATAGGCATCCTGCTGGTACAGGACGTCCTCGTGGCCGTAGCGCTCACGGTGGTCGGCGGATTCGCAGGCGGGGGGGGAGACTCGCTCGGCAGCGGGTTGGCGGCCGCGTTTCTGGGTATCGCGGCCCTGGCCGTGGTAGCCGCGGTGGCCGTGCGCTTCCTGTTGATCCCGGTCTTCGCCTGGCTGGCCGGCTCCACGGAGGCCCTCTTCGTGGTCAGCCTGGCCTGGGCCTTCGTCTTCATCGTGGCGGCGGAGATGCTCCACGTGTCCGTGGAGCTGGGCGCCTTCGTGGCGGGCGTGGCGCTGGCGCAGCTGCCCTACAACGTGGAGCTGCAGCGGCGCGTCCATCCGCTCGTGGACTTCTTCCTGGCCGTCTTCTTCGTGTCGCTCGGCGCGGGTATGGATCCGGTGGCGGCCATGGGTCAACTGGGGACGGCGCTTCTGCTGTCGGCCTTCGTCCTCATCGGCAAGCCGCTGATCGTGGCCGTTCTGCTGGGACGCATGGGCCATGATCGGGAGACCGCGTTCCTGGCGGGCGTGACGCTGGGCCAGATCAGCGAGTTCGCGTTCATCCTCACGGCCATGGCCGCGGCGGGCGGTCTCATCGGCGAGCAAGTGCTCTCCCTGGTCGGCCTGGTGGGACTCATCACCATCGGCATGTCTTCCGTGCTCGTGCCCATGGCGCCGCGGATGCGAGCCGCGCTGGAAAGCCGCGGATTACTGGCCATCGTGGGCGGGCACCCCACCCCGCCACCGCGCCCACCCGCGCCCGAGGGACACGTGGTGGTGGTGGGAATGAACACCCTGGGACGGACGCTGGTGGAACGCTTCGCCGCCCTCGGCGAACGGGTGGTGGCCGTGGACACGGACGCCACCAAGCTGGCCGACCTGCCCGCCGAGACCCTCGTGGGCAGCGTGGACAGCCCCGCCCTGCTGCGCGAGGCGGACGTACAGCGCGCCCGGCTGGTGGTGTCGGCGCTGCAGATCGAGGAGGCCAACAGTATGCTGACCTACCGCTGCGGCCAGCTGGGCGTGCCGGTGAGCATCCACGCCTTCGATCCCACGCTGGTGCCCGAGCTTCGTGAGCTGGGCGCCCGCCACCTGATGGTCTCCAAGCACGACGGGATCCGCCAGATGGCCGCCGCGTTCCGCCGCCTGGGGGTCATCCAGTGAGTGCGCTCCGGGACGCCGCATGCACGGCGTAGCGGCGCTCCTGCTGGCCGCGGCGGCGGCGTTCTTACTGGCGCGCGCCCTGCGCGTACCCGCCATCCCGCTCCTGCTGCTCGCCGGCCTCGGGCTCTCCTTCATCG
Organism: Gemmatimonadota bacterium; assembly: GCA_040905425.1. GTDB lineage: Bacteria > Gemmatimonadota > Gemmatimonadetes > Longimicrobiales > RSA9 > JBBDRO01. Next base: position 2,358 of record JBBDRO010000101.1, read on the forward strand.
CGCCCCTGCAACTGGAGGAACTGGAGAACGCCCTGATTCTGGGGGTCTCCATGGTGCTGTTCGTGGTGGGCATGGAGCTGGATCCGCGGCGCACCCGCAATCAGCGCCGGGCCGCGCTCCAGGTGGGCTTCGTGCAGTTCAGCGTACTGGCCGTGCTGGGCTATCTGACTTCCAGGGCCCTCGGCTTCGGGGCGGTCGAAGCGGGCTATGTGGCGCTCGCGTTGACGGCCAGCTCCACCCTGGTAGGCGTGCGCCTGCTCCAGGAGCGGCGCCAGATGTTCGAACCCTCCGGGCGGCTGGTGCTGGGCGTGCTGCTGCTGCAGGACGTGTTGGTGTTGCTGGCCATTCCCCTGGTCACCGAACTGGCCTCCGGCTGGCAGGCGGTGCTTCAGGGGCTCGCCGGCATGGCGCTCCTGGCGGCGGCCACCCTGGCCGTGCGCCACTGGATCTCGCCACTGCTCCTACACGTGGGCCAGGACCAGGAACGGGTGCTGCTGGGCGCCCTGGCCATTCTCTTCCTGTTCATGGCCGGCGCCGCGCTGCTGGACGTGCCGGCGGTGGCCGCCGCCTTCCTGGCTGGCGTCTCGCTCTCGCGCTTTCCGGTCAGCGGTGTGGTGCGTGCCGAGCTGGCGCCGATCGGAGATTTCTTCGCCGCCGTCTTCTTCACCGCGCTCGGCGCCTTCGTGCGCATTCCCACGCCCCCGGAACTCCTGCACGCCACTATACTGGCGGCCCTGGTGATTCTGGTGACCGTACCGCTCGTCACCCTCATCGCGGAGCGAGCGGGCTTCAGCGCCAAGCCGGCTATCGAAGCGGGGCTGCTGCTGGCGCAGTGCAGCGAGATGTCCCTGGTCATCGGCCTGGCGGGCATGATCGAAGGCGTACTCCGCCCGGAGGCCTTCGTGGTGATCTCGCTGGTCACGCTGGGCACCATGTTGCTGACACCCGTCGTGGCCACTGATCGGACCGCCTGGTGGCTGGTACACCGCCATCCTGGCCGGCGCCGCCGCCACACCGGCTATCCCCCCGAGGGGCACGTGCTGCTGCTGGGCGCCGGCACCACGGGCATGCCGTTGCTGGAGGACCTCATCCTGAGTGGAGTCAAGGTCGTGGTGGTGGACGACGATCCCGCGGTGAGCAACGAACTGGCGGCGGCCGGGGTGCGTACGGTGCGCGGTGACGCGGCCGATCCGGAGGTGCTGCGCCAGGCCGGAGCGGCGCGCGCGCGTCTCATCAGCTCGAGTGTTCGGCGCGCCCGGGACAATGAGGCCGTACTGGAATTGGCGGGGGAGATTCCGGTCCTGGTACGCGTATTCGCCGCGGAGGATGCGCGCTGGGTGCTCGAACGGGGCGGCATCCCTGTGCCGTATTCGGAGGCCGCGGCGGATGGGCTGATGGCGTGGTACGGGCAGCACCGGCAGGAGCTCGAGGAGGAATTGAATGAGCGGCTGGCCGCGGACGCGGCCGATCCGAAGGGCGCCTAGGCTTCGCCGCTCTGCGGATCCGCCACCGTGCGGGTGCCAGCCGCGCCACCGTCCTTGCCGGCGCGGCCATCCTTCGAACCGGCGCCCGCGTCCCGCTCTCCGGACGGGGACTCGCTGCCACCGGTGAGCTCCGCCAGGTAATCCAGGAAGCGGCGCTCGTCCACCTTCAGTGACGCCGCGCCGTCCGCGTCCACCCGCGCCAGCAGGCGGTCCACTTCAGCGCGATTGATCTCGTGCAACTGGTCCCGATCGATGCCCCGCCACCGCGCCCGCAGGGCGTCCCGCCGCGCGCTGGCGGACCCTTCCCGCTGCGGAGTGGGCTCGGCGGTGGGTGCCGGGCCGCGCTGGCGCTGGTGGAGCCACCTGGCGAGCAGCACGGAGCCGAAGCCGGCCGCTACCACGACCAGCACATAGAGCGGAAAGAGCAGGATATTGTCCACGCTCTACGTTCGCGTGACAGTGGGTCCCACACAAGCCCTGGCCAGACCGACCCCACGACCGGGAGCATTGCGCCGAACTCAGCGGCGGGTTGCGCCGCCGTGCCCATGGTAGCATCCTGACCCCCGCGTTTCCCCAACCAGATCAAACATGCGACGACCCCGAGCCACCATCCTGGCGCTCTGCGGCCTCCTCTCCGCTACCGCTCCGCTCGCCGGGCAGCGGCCCGTAGAGCTGGACACCCTGCGGATCCACGTGGGCGCCCGGGCGCCGGGCTCCTTTCCCGCGCTGACGCGCGCCACGCAGGTCCTGGATCGGGCCACGCTCAGCGCCGCTCCGGTACGTACCGTGGCCGAAGCCCTGGCCTGGGTCACCGGCGCGGACCTGCACCAGCGCTCGCCCGCCCAGGGGGACCTGGCGCTCCGCGGCTCCACCTTCGAGCAGGTGCTGGTGCTGGTGGACGGGGTGCGGGTGAGCGACGCGCAGACCGGCCACTTCGACCTGGACCTGAGCGTGCCGCTGGCCGAGGTGGAGCGCATCGAGGTGCTGCGCGGCGCGGCCACCTCCGCCTACGGCAGTGACGCCATGGGTGGTGTGGTCAACGTGGTCACCCGCAGGGCAACCGGGGCGCGCGCCACGATCGAGGGCGGCAGCTTCGGCGCGGCCGCCGCATCGCTGTCCGGGGGCTGGGAGCGCGCGGGCTCCGCAGGCCGCGCAGGGCTCGAATTCCGGCGCGCCGACGGACACCGTCCAGGCACCGATTACGACATCGTGCAGGGGCGCGCCAGCGCCTCCCTGTCCCTCGGCGAGCGCCGTCTCGACGCGGCGCTCGGGGCCGCCCACCGGGACTTCGGCGCGCGCGCCTTCTACACGCCCGCCACCGCCCCCTTCGACGAGCACGAGACCACCCGCACGCTGACGGCCTCGGCGGCGCTCCTGGCCCCCGAAGGCGCCGCGCGGGCGCTGGAGCCGCGCCTCTCCGTGCGCCGCCACGATGACGATTTCCTGCTCAGGCGGGACGACCCGGCCTTCTACCGCAACGAGCACACGGGCTGGCAGCTCGGCGCCGAGCTGGCCGGGCGGTGGCGCCCGGCGGGCGGCGTCTCCCTGGCCGCCGGCGGCGAAGCGTGGCTGGACCTGCTCGACAGCTCGGCGCTGGGCGAGCGCGAGGAGCGTCGGGGCGCGCTCTACGCAGAGGCGGCGGCGGGCCGCCCGGGCGGCGCCACCGGCACGGCCGGCCTCCGCCTGGACGCTCACGAGACCTTCGGCGCGTTCGTGGCGCCGAGCCTCTCGGGCGCCGTCTGGCTGCACCCCGCCCTGCGCCTGCGCGCCGCCGCCGGCCGCGCCTTCCGCGCTCCCTCCTGGACCGACCGCTACTATGCGGACCCGGCCAGCGTGGGCAACCCGGATCTGGATCCCGAGCGCTCCTGGGAGGTGGAGGGCGGCGCCGTCTGGTCGGCGGGCCGCCTTGCGCTCGAGGCCGGCGTCTTCTTCCGGCGCACGGATGAGGCCATCGACTGGGCCCGCCCGGTCGGCGCGCCCGAGGACGAGCCCTGGCGCACCCGCAACGTGGAGCGCACGGACGTCCTGGGCGTGGAGCTGGAGGCGGGGGCGGAGCTGGCGGGCGCCCGCTGGCGGCTGGCCGTGAGCGCGCTCGACCAGGACAGCCGCGACGCCGCAGGCTTCGTCTCGCGTTACGCCCTGCGACCGCTCACGCGCAGCGCGCTGGTCACCATGGATCGCCCGCTGGGCGAGCACCTGAACCTGAACCTGCGCGTGGCGCATGCGCGCCGCGCCGGGCAGGAAGGTCCGGACGTGGAGGCCGGCGCCTGCGTGCCCGGCCGCGAGAGCGCCGGCACACGGGCCGACGCGCGCCTGAGCGGCGTGTGGGGGCGGTGGCGTCTCTTCACGGACGCGCTGAACCTGGCCGACGCCGCGACGTGCGAGCCAGGCGCGGTGTTCGCGCCCGGCCGGAGCTTCCGGGCCGGGCTCGAGGTGGGCCGCTGAGGCGCTAGTGGCTAATGGCGGAAGACGCGGCGCCCGGTGAAGACCATGGCCATGTCGTGCTCGTCCGCCGCCGCGATCACCTCCCCGTCCCGCACGGAGCCGCCGGGCTGGATGACGGCCCGGATGCCGGCCTCCGCGGCCGCCTCCACGCCGTCCCGGAAGGGAAAGAAGGCGTCGGAGGCCAGCGCGGCGCCCGCCAGCTTGGCGTCCTGGTCGGCCGCCTTCATGACCGCCAGGCGCGAGGCGTCCACGCGGCTCATCTGACCGGCGCCGATGCCCAGCGTGCGACCGTCCCGGGCGAGCACGATGGCGTTCGACTTGACCGCCGCCGCCACCCGCCACGCGAAGCGCAGGTCATCCATCTCCTCCTCGGTGGGCGCGCGCCGCGTCACCACCCGCCAGTCGTCCTCGGGGAAGGCCATGCGCATGCGCCGCTGCACGAGCAGGCCACCGCGCACGCGCTTGTAGTCCTCCTCCTCCGCACCGGCCGGCTCCACCGGCAGCTCGAGGAGCCGCAGGTTCTTCTTGCCGGTGAGCACCTCACGCGCCCCATCCTCGAAGGAGGGCGCCACCACGATCTCCAGGAAATGGTCGCGCAGTTCCTCGGCGGTGCCGCGGTCCACCGGGGTGGTGAACGCCACGATGCCGCCGAATGCCGACACCGGATCGCAGGCCAGGGCGTGGCGCCACGCCGCCTCCGCCGAGTCGGCCACGGCCACGCCGCATGGCGTGGTGTGCTTCACGATCACGCAGGCCGGCTGCATGCCGCCCGCCCAGGCGCTGGCCGCGCTCACGGCCGCCTCCACGTCCAGCAGGTTGTTGAAGGAGAGCTCCTTGCCGTGCAGCTGGCGCAGCTCGGGGAGGGATCCCGCCGGCGCGCCCTCCTCGGCGTAGAACGCCGCGGGCTGATCGGGATTCTCGCCGTAGCGCAGCCCCTGGACGCGGCGCAGCCGGAGCGTGCGCTCCTCCGGGAACGTGGCTCCGGGGCCGTCGCTTTCCTCCATCACGGTTCCGAAGTAGGCCGCGATGGAGGCATCGTAGGCGGCCGTGTGGCGGAAGACCTTGTGGGCCAGTTCGCGGCGCAACTCCGGCGCGAGGTCCCCCGCCCGCAGCGCCTCCAGCACCCGGCCGTAATCCGCCGGGTCCACGACCACGGCCACGGCCTCGTGATTCTTGGCGGCGGCGCGCAGCATGGTGGGGCCGCCGATGTCCACCTGCTCCATGGCCTCCGGCAGCGGACGCTCCGCGGCCACCGCCTCGTGGAAGGGGTAGAGGTTCACCACCACCATGTCGATGGCCGCGTAGCGCTGCTCCGCCAACGCCGCCAGATCCTGGTTCCGATCGCGCCGGGCCAGGATGCCCGCGTGCACGGCCGGATGGAGCGTCTTCACCCGCCCCTCCATCATCTCCGGATGGCCCGTCACGCCACTCACGTCACTCACGGGCACGTGCGCCTCACGCAGCGCGCGTGCGGTGCCGCCGGTCGAGATGATCTCCCACCCCAGGGCGGTGATGTCACGGGCAAAATCCACCACGCCCGTCTTGTCGGATACACTCAGAATGGCCCTCGGCATGACTCCGTTCGTCCTCAACTCACGTGCATGAAGCGCCGTACGTCCACGGCGCCGGGGTGGTCCAATCGCCCCAGGATGAAAGCCGGCTCGCCGTCCCCCGCGGCCGGTGCGTCCGGCTGCCCGGCCAGGCGGCATGCCAGCGCGGCCACCACGGCCGGATAGAGGCGGTGCTCCACTGCCAGCACACGCGCGGCCAGGCGCTCGGGTGTATCGTCGGGCAGCACCGGGACCGGCCACTGCGCCAGCGGGCGGCCCTCGTCGTAGCGTTCGTCCACCAGATGGACGGTGGCGCCGCTGACCGTGCAGCCGGCCGCCAGGACGGCCTCGTGCACGCGCCGCCCGTACATGCCACTGCCGCCAAAGGCCGGCAGGAGCGCCGGATGGATGTTCAGCATGCGCCCGCGGAAGCGGCGCGTCACCGCGGCGGGCACCAGCCGGAGGTAGCCCGCCAGCGCCACCAGCTCGATGGCGGCCTCCTCCAGCGCCGCCAGCGTGGCGGCGGCCACCTCATCCTCGGGGCGTCCGCGCACCGGAATGACCACGCCCGGCACGTCCGCCCGCGCCGCACGCTCCAGGGCACCGGCGTCCGGCCGGTCGCTCACGACCAGCGCCACCCGGGCCGGCGCGTCCGGCGCGCCGAAGCGGTCCAGCAGCGCCTGCAGGTTGCTGCCGCCACCCGACGCGAAGACGGCCAGCGGCAGGCTCATGCCAGGCCGCCCCCGTACTGACCGATGACGAACGGGTTCGTGGCCGCCTCGTGGCGCACGGTGGTGGCCGGCCCGTGCCCCGTGTAGAGGCGCGTGTCAGGGGGGAGCGTCAGCACGCCCTCGCGCAGACTGGTCATGAGCTGCTGCATGCTGCCGCCCGGCAGGTCGGTGCGGCCGATGGCCCCGGCGAAGACCACGTCCCCCGTGAAGGCCGCCTGCGCCTCCTCCAGGTAGAAGAGCACGTGACCCGGCGAGTGCCCCGGCACGTGGCGGACCTCGAAGCTGAAGTCGCCCACCACCAGCTCCCGCCCCGGCACGATCTCCAGGTCCGGCGGCGGCGGCGGGTCCACGCTCAGGCCAAAGGCACGCGCCTGGTCGGCGGCGTGGTCGTAGAGGGGCCGATCGGCCGGGTGCAGATGCACCGCGGCGCCGGTACGCCCCACCAGCGGCGCTACGCCCTCCAGGTGATCCAGGTGGGCGTGCGTGAGCAGGATGGCCTCCAGGAACAGGCCCTCGGCCACCAGGCGGTCGGCCATGGCGCTGGCCTCGCCGCCGGGGTCGATGGCCACCGCGAAAGTCTGTCCCTCGCGCCAGACCAGATAGGCGTTTTCGCCGAAACCGGCGGCCTCGAAACTCTGGATGCGAACGCTGCCGTTGCTCATGGCCGGAAGCTAGGGTCGAGAGCGCTCGACGGCCACCCCATGGCGGCATGAAAAAGTGCGGGGACGTCGACCGTGTCGGCGTGCCCCCGCACC
>JBBDRO010000101.1:9332-28904 GCA_040905425.1 Gemmatimonadota bacterium
CCCCGCGAGAGGTCATCATCCGCCCCCGCGAGAGGTCATCATCCGCCCCCGCGAGAGGTCATCATCCGCCCCCGCGAAAGGCCCTCATCCGCCCCCGCGAGGGACGATCAGACGCAACCGCGAAGGGCGCTCAGGCGCAGCCGCAGCCACTGCGGCCCAACCCCGCCTCCTCGAGCTTCCGCTCTTCCGCGGTGGGTGCCTGCCAGCCCCCGGACAGCTCGAGCATGCCGCGCAGCGCCTTCTCGGCCTGCTGGCGCACCGCCTCGTCCAGCTCCACCGGATACTGCTCGTGTTCCACGGCCCAGGCCAGCTTGGCCAGCGTGTTCACCTTCATGTTGCCGCACACCGCGGCGCGTGACAGCGGTACGATGGTCTTGGCGGGGAAGCGCTCCTGGAGCCGATCGATGAGCCCGCGCTCCGTGCCGATGATGAGCGTGTCGTGCTCCTCGGCGAGCGCGGCCATCCTGGAGGTGGAAACCACGAAGTCGGCCCGCTCCAGCAGATCGCGCCGCGCCTCGGGGTGGATCACCACCTTGGCGTCCGGGTGGGTGGCCAGGGCGCTATCCAGTTCCTCCATGACCAGGTCGTCGTGGACGTAACAGTAGCCGTCCCAGGCCACGATCTCGCCGGGGTCGTCCGTGGGCTCAGCACTTGAGGCGGAACGCAGGGCGCGGCCCGTGCGCTCGGCCACGTAGATGGCCAGATTGCGATCCGGCACGAAGAGCAGGCGCCGGTCCCGCGGCAGGGACTCCGCTACCTGCACCGCGTTCGAGCTGGTGCAGCAGATGTCCGATTCGGCCTTCACCGCGGCGGTGGAGTTCACGTACGCCACCACGGCGGCCTCCGGATGGCGCTGCTTGAGGCGGCGCAGGGAGTCGGCGGTGACGAAGTCGGCCATGGGGCAGCCGGCCCGGAGGTCCGGCATCAGGACCTGCTTGGCGGGCGAGAGGATCTTGGCGGTCTCCGCCATGAAATGGACGCCGCAGAAGATGATCGTATCGGCGGCGGTGTCGGCCGCCTCCTGGGAGAGGCCCAGCGAATCGCCCACGAAATCGCTCACGTCCTGGATGTCGCCACGCTGGTAGTTGTGCCCCAGGATGACGGCGTTCAGCTCCGCCTTGCGCCGGCGGATGCGCTCCACCAGCTCCTCGGCGGGGAGCTGGGCGTAGTGGAGCGGCGATTCGAGGCGCTCTCGGGTGAGGATCATCTCTCTATCTGCTCCTTACGGTTGCCTTGTGCACGAGGCCCGCGGGCTCTACCCGCGGGCCTCGTGCCAGGAGGTGCCGTGCGGGCCTACGTCACACCGTGAACGAGCTGCCGCAGCCGCAGCCGCCGTTCGCGTTCGGGTTCTTGAAGGTGAACCCCGAACCCATCATGGTGGTGACGTAGTCGATCTCCACGCCGTCCAGGTACTGGCCGCTAAACGGATCCACGAAGAGACGGATGCCATTGGCGTCCATGATGTCATCATCCTCCTGGGCCTCGTCCTCAATATTGAGACCGTACTGGAAGCCGGAGCAGCCTCCCGGGAGTACGGCCACGCGGAGCCCCGCGGCCTCGGCCGCGCCCTGCTCCTCCATGAACTTGCGAACCTCGTCCGCCGCGGTCGGCGTTACGGTCACGGTCATCCTGCGTCCTCCTGAAATGACGTCCTGTGTTCGGACCGCACCCCTATACCCGGGAGCGCCCCGCGGGTTTCGGTCCTGCAAGGATACCGCCGCGGGTGCGCCGACGTTAGGCCACGGGTCACCCGGGTGTCAAGGCTGCTGGCGGGCGGAGTGTCCTCCGCTACGTCGTCAGAGGCCACGCAGCCACCGGATGGCGCGTCCGGCCGCCGCGCCGAGATCGGCCTCCACGCACACCTCGGGCGGCGCGTCCGCCGCCTGCTCCGCGCCGTAGCCGGTGCGTACCAGCACGGGCAGGCCGCCCAACGTGAGGGCCGGCAGCACGTCTTTCAGCCGATCACCCACGTACACCGAGCGGGCCAGGTCCACCGCCAGTTCGTCCCGGGCCCGCAGGAAGAGCCCCGTGGCCGGCTTCCGGCACTCGCACGGGCCCGTGAAATCGGGGTGATGGGGGCAGTGGTAGACGGCGTCCAGCCGCACACCCCGCTCCTCCAGCAGCCCCTCCAGGCGGGCCTGCACCGCCCGAAAATCGGCGTCCGCATAGAGCCCGCGGGCAATGCCGGACTGGTTGGTGACCACCACGAGCAGGAAGCCGGCGTCACGCAGCGACCGGAGCGCCGCCGCCGCGCCGGGTACGACTTCCACGCGCTCGGGATCCGCCAGGTAGTGACGCTCCTGCACCAGCGTTCCGTCCCGGTCGATGAACGCCGCCGGACGTCCCGCGGCTCCGGATTCAAGCGACGAGGGCACCGAGCACTCCTCGCACCAGCTCTTCCTCCTCCTCCTCCAGCACCGTGCGCGGATCCAGCCGCACCCGGTCGCCCCCCACGGTGGCCACGATGGGGGGGCTGGCGGCCCGCAATGCCGCCGCCAGCGCGTCCGCCCCGTGCGGCGGCAGGAGGCTCACGATGGCCGTCGGCAAGGCCGCTTCCGGATAGGCGCCGCCCCCCACGGCGGACGAGCCGTCGGTGACCTCCACCTCGGCCCCGCCCCGCCGCAGCGCCGTGGCAAGCCGGTCAGCGCGCGCGCGCAGTTGCTCCGGCTCCGCGCTCAGCATGCGCAGCGCCGGCACCTCCCGCCGCGCGCACTCGGGATCCAGGTAGAGGCGCAGGGTGGCCTCCAGCGCCGCCAGGGTCAGCTTGTCCACGCGGAGCGCCCGGCAGAGCGGGTTGCGCCGCAGCGCCTCGATCAGGCTGGCGCGCCCGAGGACGATCCCCGCCTGCGGGCCGCCCAGGAGCTTGTCCCCGCTCAGCGTCACCACGTCGGCGCCGGCCGCGAGCGCCTGCCCTGCCGTGGGCTCGCCCGCCAGGCCCCAGGGCGCCAGGTCCAGCAGCAGCCCCGAGCCCAGGTCGTGGACCAGCGGCACGCCCGCCTCCCGGGCCAGGCCCGCCGCCTCCGCGGCCGCCACCTCACCGGCAAAGCCGCGCACGGTGAAGTTCGAGGGGTGGACCTTGAGCAGCACGGCCGCGCCCGCCTCCAGCGCGGCCCGGTAGTCCGCGGCATGCGTGCGGTTGGTGGCACCCACCTCCGCCAGCTGGACACCGGCACGCAGCGCGATCTCCCCGATGCGGAAGCCGTCCCCGATCTCCACCAGTTCCCCGCGGCTCACCGCCACCGGCCGCCCCAGCGCCAGCGTATTCAGCGCCAGCACGAGCGCCGCGGCGTTGTTGTTCACCACCAGGGCGGCCTCCGCACCGGTCAGGCGGCAGAGCAAGGCGGTGCAGTGGTCGTAGCGCGAGCCCCGCCGGCCGCTCTCCAGGTCGTACTCCAGGTTGGTGTAGCCGGCGGCGGCGTCCGCCACGGCCCGCACCGCCGCCGGAGCCAGCGGCGCGCGCCCCAGATTGGTGTGCAGCACCACACCGGTGGCGTTGATCACCCGCCGCAGCCCGGGCGCCGCCTCGTGGCGCAGGTGTGCCGCCACGCGCTCGGCCCAGGCGGCGGGGTCGGCCAGCCAGTCCGGCGCGTCTCCGGCGGTGCCCAGGCCCTCCCGCACATCCGCCTGCACCTGGTTCAGCGCGGCGCTCACCCGGGCCCGGGGCGTGTCGGCCAGGAGCGGCTGGAAGGCGGGCGCCTCCAGCAGGCGGTCCGCGCCCGGGATCAGACGCCGTGGATCAGCGATGGGGTCGGCCACGGTCGGGCTGCGGTGGACGCACGGCCGCAGTGGCGGGGGAGGTCGCCGCAGTGTCGGGCGGGACGCCGGCCGTGTCGGGCGGGACGCCGGACGCGGCGGGCGGGATGCCCGATGTATCGGGCGGTGCAGCCGCCGCGGCGGGCGGGATGGCGGCGGTGTCCGGGGGCGGGGGCTCGGGGACGCGCAGGATCACCTGCCCGCCGCCATCGGGAATGCTGTTCAGGTTACGCACCCCGCTGACCCGCACCACCAGGGTGTCACCCGCCTGCAGGGGTGGCTGCACGCGCAGGATCAGCTCCCGCGCGGGGGTCGGCAGGCTGTCGGCGGCCGCCGGGTCCGGCTCCTCCGCTGCCGCAGCCCGCGCCGCACGTTGCGCGCTGTCCGCGGCCACCAGCGCGGCGGCCGAATCCGGGTCCACCGCGGCAATGGAATCCACCCGCGCCCGGAATATGGAGTCCTCGCGCACCCGGCGCGCGGAGTCCCGCGCGGCCTGGCGCGCCGCGTCGAACGCGCCACTGCGCAGCAGTTGCAGTTCTGCCTCCACCGCCGTGGTGTCCGGCAGGCTGAAGAGCGCCGCGCTCATCTGCTCCGGGTCCTGCTCCGGGTCCAGGTGATCGTCGAAGGTCAGGCGCACATGGCTCGAATCCTCCACGGCCGCGCTCATCAGGCGCGCGCGGGTGGTATCCCCGGGGAGCAGGTGGTAGATGCCCAGCGAGGTGTCATTGGCCTCACTCAGGAAGACCACCGCGCGCGCGGAGGACTGCTCCAGCGGGTCGAGACGCTCGTTCCGGTTCTGGTCCACGTAGGCCACGACCTCGTAGGAGCCGAACGGCACGTAACGCAGCGCCACGAACCCGGCCGTGTCGGCCACGGCCACGTAGGTGGTCGAATCCGCGCGCCGGAACGCCGCCAGCTTGGCGCCCTCCACCTGCCGGCCCGTGAGGCGGTCCAGGATCAGCCCCGCCACGGCGGTCTCCTGGATGCGTGGGCCGGTGGAGAAGACCAGTTCGGTGCGGGTCGTCCGAACGTTGCGGAAGAGGTCCTGCAGCGTGGGCGCCACCGTGATGTAGTAGATGGCGTCCTCCCGCCAGCCACCCTCCAGCCGCACGCGCAGCTCGCGCCCGCTCCGTTCCACCCGCAGCTCGCCGGTGGCCGGCGAAACACGCACCGCGTTGTCCACGCCCTGCTCACTCAACCGCTCGTCGAAGCGGAAGATCACGGGACCCTCCACCGGCCCCACGCTGAGCGCCTCGGGGACCGTCTCCACCAGGCGAGGCGGGGTCTCGTCCGTCTCGCCCCCCGGCAGCGACCCCACCCGGGCGCAGGCCGGGGCCACGACCGCGATGGCCAGGACAGATGCCAGCACAGCCCGGAGCCGCGCCCCCCGCGTCACGCCAGCGCCGCCCGCGTCACGCCAGCGCCGCCCGCTTCTCGGCCAGGCGCGCCCGCTGGTCACGGAACGCCTCCGCCTTGGTACGCTCCTTCTCCACCACCTCGGCCGGCGCCCGCGTCACGAACTGCTCGTTGGCCAGCTTGCCCTCGGTACTGCGGATCTGCCCGTCCAGGCGCTCGATCTCCTCGGTAAGGCGGGCGCGCTCCCGCTCCAGATCGATGATGCCCTCCAGCGGAATGAAGAGTTCCACCCCCCCGCGCAGCACCTGGTGGGCGCCCACGCCGGCGCCGTTCCCGGCCGGGCCCGTCTCCAGGGACTCCACGCGCGCCATGCGCGCCAGCGCCCGCTCCTCCACGGCCAGGGCCGCGGCCAGCTCCGGGCTGATGTTGTCCAGGCGAATCGGCACGGTGGCGGCCGCCGGTACGTTGTACTCGGAGCGCAGCGTCCGCACGGCCCCGATGAGCTCCATGAGCGCCTCCATGCCCGCCTCGGCGGCGGCATCCGCGCGTGCCGGATCGGGCTCAGGCCACCGGGACACCACCAGCGACGCCTCCCGCCGCTCCTCCGCGGGCAGCGGCAGACGGAGCCAGAGCGCCTCGGTGATGAACGGCGTGATGGGGTGCAGGATGCGCAGAATGCCATCCAGCGCGGCCACCAGCGTGGCCTCCGCGGCCGCCCGGCTCGCGGGACCCGCTTCACCCTTCAGACGCCCCTTGACCAGCTCCAGGTACCAGTCCGCGAACTCGCTCCAGAAGAAGTGATAGGCCGCGTCCGCCGCCTCGTGGAAGCGGAACGCCTCGAGCTGGCGGGTGACCTCCGTCACGGCCCGGTCCAGACGCGTCAGGATCCACCGATCCGCGATCTCCAGGTCCTCCGCCACGCTCTCCAGCCGCGGCGCCGCGTCACCTTCCAGGTTCATGAGGGCAAAGCGGCCCGCGTTCCAGAGCTTGTTGGCAAAGTTGCGCCCCGTGGCAAAGCTCTGATCCAGGTCCTTGTGGTCCATGTGGAGGTCGGTGCCCATGCCCTGGCCGGACACCACCGTGAAGCGCAGGGCGTCGGCCCCGTAGAGGCGTACCACTTCCAGGGGGTCGATCCCGTTGCCCAGGGACTTGGACATCTTGCGCCCCTGGATGTCACGCACGGTGCCCGTCAGGTACACGTCCTGGAAGGGTTCCTCTCCCATGAACTCGATGCCCGCCATGATCATGCGGGCCACCCAGAAGAAGAGGATCTCCGGCGCCGTGACCAGCGTGTTGGTGGGATAGAACGCCTGCAGATCATCCGTTTCCTCCGGCCAGCCGAGCGTGGAGAACGGCCACAGCCAGGAGCTGAACCAGGTGTCCAGGACATCGGGATCCTGCACCAGGTCGCCCCCCCCACAGCCGGGGCACGAGGTGGGATCCTCCCGCGCCACGATGGTCTCACCGCACGCTGCATCCTGACAGTACCACACGGGGATCCGATGCCCCCACCAGAGCTGCCGGGAGATGCACCAATCCCGGATGTTCTCCAGCCAGTGCTCGTAGACCTTCTTCCAGCGCTCCGGCGTGAAGCGCACGCGCCCCTCGCGGGAGGCCGCCAGCGCCGGTTCGGCCAGCGGCTTCATGCGCACGAACCACTGGTCCGACAGGCGGGGCTCCACCACCGTGTCACACCGATAGCAACGCGGCACGCTGTGCGCGTGGTCCTCCACGCGCTCCAGCAGCCCGTGCGCCTCGAACGCGGCCACCACACGCGTGCGAGCCTCGAAGCGGTCCAGCCCCCGGAACGCTTCGGGCACGGTGTCATTCATGCGCCCGTCGGGCAGCATGATGTCGCGCGGGCCGATCCCCTCGTGTCGGCCGGCCAGTTCGAAGTCGTTGGGATCATGGGCCGGTGTGATCTTCACCGCGCCGCTGCCGAACTCCGGATCCACGTAGGCATCGGCAACCACGGGGATACGCCGTCCGGTGAGGGGCAGTTCGACCTCCGCGCCCACCAGCTCGGCGTAGCGCCCGTCCTCCGGGTGCACGGCCACCGCCGTGTCCCCCAGCATGGTCTCGGGCCGGGTGGTGGCCACCACCACGTAGGAGCGGCCGTCCGGCAAGCGCGGCCGGCCGGGGGCAGCCACGTCCGCGGCCAGCGGGTAGCGCAGGTGCCAGAGCTTGCCGTTGGTCTCGTGCGGCTCGGCTTCCTCATCCGAGAGGGCGGTCAGGCAGCGGGGGCACCAGTTGATGATGTAGTTGCCGCGGTAGACCAGGCCCTTTTCATAGAGCCGGACGAACACCTCGCGGACGGCCCGGGAGAGATCCTCCTCGAGCGTGAAGCGTGTGCGGCTCCAGTCACACGAACAGCCGATGGCGCGGAGCTGCTCCAGGATCGTGGAGCCGGTGGCGTCCACGAAGGACCACACGCGCTCCACGAAGGCCTGGCGTCCCATCTCCTGCCGGGTCGTGCCCTCCTGCGCCAGCTGGCGCTCGACCACGTTCTGCGTGGCAATACCCGCGTGGTCGGTGCCCGGTAGATAGAGCGCTTCGCGCCCCTGCATCCGGCGCCAGCGCGTGAGCACGTCCTGCAGAGTATTGTTCAGGCCGTGCCCCATGTGGAGCACCGCCGTCACATTGGGCGGTGGGATGACGATCACATACGGATCCCGCTCGCCCGGCCGGACCGCGCCCGCGCTGGCGCGGAAGTAGCCACGCTCTTCCCATGCATGGTAGAGGTCAGTCTCGGTGGCGGCGGGATCGTACTGCGCCGGTAGTGGCTCGGCCATGCGCTCCGTCGGTTGCGGGTATCCCAAACCACGAAGCTTAGCGGCACGCGTTTCCGGCCGTCAACCGCGGCTCACTCCGCCCGTGACTCCCCGGACGGGTTCTCCTCCAACTCCTCCTCCCCCATGCGGGTCGCGCCCAGTTGCTCCTCCGCCACGCGGGTCGCGCCCAGTTCCTCCTCCGCCACGCGGGCCGCGCCCAGCTCCTCACTGATGCGCTCGTTGCGATCATCGGGGCGATCCGGGTCCGTGTCCGGACTCTGGCGCCGTCGACCCATGCCCACCCCGAGACCGTACACCCCGCGCTCGTTCAGCGCGGGGTCACCCGCCTCCTTGCGGGCACGTGTCTCCTCGGCGTGCCGCAGCTCCGCTTCCACGTCCAGCCGGTTCACCACCGTGCGTACGCCCGACATTGCCTGGGCCACCCGCACGGCCCGCTCCGCTTCCTCGCGCCGGGGCACGGTACCGCTCAGTTCCACCATGTCCTCGGCCAGAGCCGCCACGGCCACGGGGGCGCCTCCCGCCACCTGGTCCGCGCGCAGCGCCTCCACCACGCGCTCCTCGAGCGCATCCGTGTCCGCGGCAGGGGTCCGGGCCGCATCCGGCTCGGTCGGGTGCGGTGGGCGCTTCGTGCGGCCGCTCACCACGACCACGCTGGCCACGGCTGCGGCCCCCGTGGCGGCCGCGGCGAACATCCATCGAGCAGCAGTCCAGGCTGACATGGCAGTCCTTTCAAAATCATTCGTTTGTGTTATCCTCTGAGCGTGCAAATCATGGACCCGCAGGGTCATGATCCTTGCAGCCCGATATTACAGGGCATAACTTGGCCTTCCTCTCCCCACCGATAGACGACTCTCCACCTGGCGCCGATGCGCCGGAGGTCGCCGATGATGGAGTTGTTACTGGCTGCCGGCCCAGCCGGAGGGGACACGAATGTGCCCGCCGCTATATCCGTGCTGTTCCTGCTGCTGCTGGCCCGACCACGCCTGTGGTCCAGAAAGCGCGATGACGTTACGCCCGGTCGCGCCTCCATACACGTGCACGCCATCAGTGACCACAGTCCGGCCGTATTCGCGCTCCTTGACGACGACGGCCGGGTGGTGTCCCTGAGCCCGAACGCCCACGAGTGGCTCGGTCCGCCGGCCGAGCGCGCCATCGAGATGGGCCATTCCCTGTCCGAACTGCTGTGTATTCCCCGCCCCGAGGACGAAGCCGGCCTCCTGGCGGCGGTGCAGCGGGCCCTGCCCGGCCAGGCCCGCCGCTACGTGGTCGCGTGCCGGCGCCAGGACGGTGCGGACGGCGCGTGGGAGGTGTGGTTCAAGAACCTGCACGACGATCCGGACGTCTGCGGCACGCTGGTCGAGGTGAGGGACGCCACCGACCAGGTGAGCGACGCCGACCGTCTGACGCTCCTGGACGAAATCGTGGAGCGTGCCGCGGACAGTATCATGGTCACCGACGCCCATGGCACGATCGTGTACGTGAACCGTGAGTGCGAGCGGCGCACCGGCCACGCCGCGGATGCGTTGCTCGGCCAGACACCGGACGTGCTCCGCTCCGGGCGGCACCGGCCGGCCTACTTCACGCGCATGTGGGAGACCATTAGCGCCGGCCGCGTCTTCCGTGGTGAACTCACCAACCGGCGGGCCGACGGTACCCTCTATGACGAGGAGATCATCATCACGCCCGTACGGGGCGAGGACGGCACGGTGCACCGTTTCGTGTCGGTGGCGCGGGACGTCTCCGACCGCCGGCGCCTGGAGACCGAGGTAGCCGAGAAAGCCTTCTTCGATCCGGTCACGGGCCTGCCGAATATGCGCCTGCTCCGGGAGCGGGCGCGCCAGATCCTGGCGCTCGCCCGCCGGCGCGGCCACCTGGCCGCCCTGCTGCACGTGGACATCGATCGACTCCGCCAGGTCAACGAGGCACGTGGCCGGGCCGTAGGGGACGAACTGCTGCGCGCCGTGGGACGCCGACTGGAGGAGAGCCTGCGAGAGAGTGACACGCTCGCGCGCGCCGGCAGCGACGAATTCGTGGTGCTGCTCAGCGAGGTGAGTGACGAGGACGCCGCGGCCCGGGTGGTGCGGCGGCTGCGCGAGACGCTGTCGCGTCCCTACCAGCTCGGCGGCGACGCCCTGGACCTGAAGGTTCACGCCGGCGTGGCGCTCTACCCGCAGGACGCCACCACCTTCGATGAGTTGCTGGAGGATGCGTCCGTGGCGCTCGAACGGGCGCGGGCCGCCGACTCGGGCTTTGAGTTCTTCCGCCGCGAGCAGTCGGCGCTCAGCCATGATCGTCTCAACCTGGAGGACGACCTGCGCTGGGCGTGGGAGCACGATCAGTTCGTCCTCCACTACCAGCCCATCCTGGCCGCGGGCTCGGGCAAGGTGGTGGGTGCCGAGGCGCTCACGCGCGGCAACGTGGTGGGTATGGAGGCGCTGGCCCGCTGGCCCCACCTGGAGCGGGGCATGATGAGCCCGGCGGATTTCATCCCGCTGGCCGAGCGCACAGGTCGCATTGTCTCACTGGATCGCTGGGCCATTGCCACGGCGGCGCGCCAGGCGGCCAGCTGGGCCCGGGGTGGTTGGGACGGCTGGGTGTCCGTGAACCTGTCGGCGCGCTCCCTCCACGATCCGGACCTGGCCGATTACGTGGGCCGTACGCTGCGCAACCACGGCCTGGCGCGCGAGCGCGTGGTGCTGGAGATCACCGAAAGCACCGCCATGCGGGATCCGGAAGTGACGGCCCAGGTGCTGCGGCGCCTGCGCGAGGCCGGCGCGCTGGTGGCGGTGGACGACTTCGGGATCGGCCACTCATCCCTGGCCTACCTCAAGCATTTCCCCGTGGACCTGCTGAAGCTGGATCGGAGCTTCGTGGCGGAGGTGGGTACCGGCACCAGGGACGAGGAACTGGTGGGTCTGATCATTGACCTGGCCCATCGCATCGGCGCGCAGGTGGTGGCGGAGGGTGTGGAGCGGGAGGAGCAGTACGACTGGCTCCGGGAGGCGGGGTGCGACTACATCCAGGGCTTCCTGGTGGGCCGTCCTGGGCCACCGGACCAGGTGCCCGGCAGCGACCACTGAGCGTGGGGTCCGGCTAGCGGAAGGGGGCGGCACCTGCCAGGTGCCGCCCCTTGCTGCGTACGGCTCGGTTCAACCGCCACCGTTTTTGCGGCGCGCGGCGTCCACCCGCGCCCGCACCGCCTTGCCGCGGTCCTGCAGCGTGCCACGCGCGGCCGCGGCGGCGGCATGCGCCTCGATCTCCCGGAAGGCGCTGCTCCGCCCGGCAATGTCCATCGAGGACGCGAATCCGATGGGCAGCGGCAGCGTCAGACTGCCCAGGTGGAGTTTGCCCGGCGAAACACCCCAGCGGCCGCCGTCCGCGTCACGAATGGTCCAGTCGGTAGCGGCTGCCTTGCGCTCCCAGTCCGCCACCAGCGAATCATTGTAGATGCCCAGCTTGTAGGCCAGTTCGGCAACCTCGTCCTCCATGGTGCGGAGCGGTGCGTGGGGATCCACCATGCGCAGCGGAGGGGCTGAGAGGCGCGCTGCCTCCGCACTCGCGGCGAGCCGCTCCCCCGCGCTGCGCACACGGGTGGGGGCCGGGGCCGGGGCGGGTGCCGCGCCGGGCTCCACCCGCGTCGGCGGCGCGAACGCCGGCAGCGTGAGGTCCAGGCGGGGGGTCGGACGCTCAGGATGGATGGTTGGCGGAATGTCGCTTGCCAGGATGCGCAGATTGACGACCCGGGACGCTTGGGTGGACCATGCGCTCTCGGGTGCCGGCGCCGTGGCGGGAGTTCCCATAGCCGGTGCATCGAAGCGCAGCACCAGGAAGGCCAGCACGTGCAACGCCACGGACACGCACAGGCCGACCAGGAGCGGCCCGCGCGAGGAGCGCCGGCCGCCCGTGGACCGGCCAGGCGTGGTGGCGGCCCGGGCGGCGGATCGAGGCGTGTTCATGTAGTGGTTGGTAACCCCGCGCGTCGGGTCGGTTCCGCAACTCCCTGAGCATGGGACGCCCCAGCCGCATTCAGGGTTGTCCGACCAGCCCGGTGCTAGGACGGCGCGGGAACGGCCTCAGCCCAGGGCGGAGAGGCGATCCGCCGCCTCCCGCAGCCGATCGGCGGGCTGCGTCAGGGCGTAGCGCAGCCAGCCGGCGCCGCCACTCCCCAGCGCACTCCCGGGCATGAGCACCACGCCGGCCTCGGTGAGCGCGCGGCGGGCGAAGGCCGCATCGTCGGCACCGGGCGCGCGCGTCCACAGGTACATGGTGGCCCGCGGTGCGGTGGCCTCCATCCCCGCCACCGCGAGCGCGGACACCAGCGCGTCACGACGGCCCCGGAAGACCTCCACGTTGCCCGGCACCCACGTGTCCCACGCCCCCAGGGCGGCGCGGGCACCCTCCTGGACGGCCAGGAAGGCGCCGGTGTCCACGAAAGACTTGACCTTCTCCAGCGCCTGCACGGCGGCCGGATTGCCCACCGCGAAGCCGATCCGCCAGCCGGTCATGTTGTAGGTCTTGGAGAAGGAGTGGAACTCCACGGCCACCTCCCAGGCGCCGTCGATCTCCAGGATGCTGGGCGGGTGGTAGCCGTCGAAAGCAATCTCACTGTACGCGTTGTCATAGGCCAGCAGGATATCATGCCGGGCGCAGAAGCGGACCGCATCCTCCAGGTAGCCGCGGGGCGCCACCGCGGCGGTGGGGTTGTTCGGATAGTTGAGGTAGAGGATGCGGGCCCGGGCCACCACGTCCCTGGGCAGCTCGTCCAGCGGCACCAGGAAGTCATTCTCCGCGCGCAGCGGCACGCGGTAGGGCTCTCCCCCCGCCAGCAGCGTACCCCCGGCATACGGCTGGTAGCCGGGGTCCGGGACGATGGTGGCGTCGCCGGCGGAAACGTACGCCAGCGCCAGGTGGGCAATGCCTTCCTTGGAGCCGATGAGCGGCAGGACCTCGCGGTAGGCGTCCACGTTCACGCCGAAGCGCTTCATCATCCAATCCGCCACCGCCTCCCGGAAGGCCGGCAGGCCGAGCTGGAAGGCATAGCGGCCCATGTCCGGGTCCCGCAGAGCCGCGGCCACGGCCTCCAGCACCGGGGGCGGGGGCGAGAGATCCGCGTCGCCGGCGCCCAGGTCGATGACGTCCACACCCGCGGCCCGGAGCTCCCGCTTCAAGCGGGGCACGTCGGCCAGCGGATAGGGCGGAAAGCTGCGGAATCGTGCGGCCGTCTCGATCATGCTTCGTTCCTCACGGGGTTCTCCACGGCGCCCACGCCCGGCACGCGCACCTCCACGCGGTCCCCCTCGAGCAGCGGGCCCACCCCCTCCGGGGTGCCGGTGGCCACCAGGTCGCCGGGCTCGAGGGTCATGACGCGGGTGATGTAGGCCAGCAGCGCCGGGAAGGGGAACACCATGTCGGCGCTCCGGCCATGCTGACGCAGCTCCCCGTTGACCGCGCATTCCACCTCCAGGGTCCGCCAGTCCACCTCGGTGGCCGACACCATCGGCCCCAGCGGGCAGAAGGTGTCGTAGCTCTTGGCGCGCGTGAACTGCACGTCCAGACGCTGGAGGTCGCGCGCCGTAACGTCATTGAGCGGGGCGAAGCCGG
Source organism: Gemmatimonadota bacterium (assembly GCA_040905425.1). Lineage (GTDB taxonomy): Bacteria > Gemmatimonadota > Gemmatimonadetes > Longimicrobiales > RSA9 > JBBDRO01. The sequence goes on from JBBDRO010000101.1 coordinate 22,835, forward strand.
CCACCACGGCCATGGCCTCCTCCTCCGCCACGTGCCGCGCGCGGCGGCCGATGACCAGGGCAATCTCCCCCTCGTGCTCCACGCGCGCCGAATCGGGCGGCAGCAGGATGGGCTGCCCCGGTGCCAGCAGTGCGGATGGGGCCTTGAGGAAGAGCAGCGGCCGGTCGGGCACGTCGTTGCCCAGCTCGCGGGCGTGGGCGGCGTAATTGCGGCCCACACAGACGATCTTCGAGGGGGCCGGCAGGGAGCCGGTCATTGGTGCATTCATGCGGACAGTCTATGCGCGGGCGCGCCGTGCCGCTACGCCGCTCGTCACAGGGAGGATGGGGCGCCTCCGGCGTCCGCCACCAGCGCGGCCCGCTCCCCCCCGGCATAAAAGCGCCGCAGTTCGGCGTGCACCTGCTCCCATGGCCCTGCCACCACGGGCGCCGGCGGCAGCGACTCCAGCAGGTAGCGCCCGTACCCGCGCGCCTGCACCCGGCCGTCGAGCAGGAGGACGGCGCCCCGGTCGGCGCGCGAGCGGATGAGGCGGCCGAAGCCCTGCTTCAGACGGAGCGCGGCATGCGGCAGCATGAAATCGGCGAAGCCGCTCCGCCCGTCCAGCTCGAGCGCCTCGATGCGCGCCGCCGTGAGCGGCTCGCTCGGCACCTTGAAGGGCAGCTTGGCAATGACCAGCCCGCGCAGCGGCTCACCGGGCACGTCCACGCCCTCCCAGAAGGACGCCACGCCCAGGAGGATGCCGCGTCCCGAGGTGGTGAAGCTGGCCAGCAACCGGGCGCGGGGCCCCTCCCCCTGCACGAAGAGCGGCCAGCGCCGCTCGACGCCGCGCGCGCGCAGCCCGGCGGCCACCGCCTTCAGGGAGCGCCAGGAGGTGAAGAGCACGAAGATTCCGCCATCGGTCAGGCGCGCCAGTTCCTCGGTAGCGCGGGCCACGGCCTGGTCGAAGGCCGGGCCGCGCGCTTCGGGCAGGTCCGTGGGAATGCCGACCACCGCCTGGGTGGCGAAGTCGAAGGGGGAGGGGTAGCTGCGCTCCGTGACGCGCAGTCCCCCGCCGAGGCCCAACCGCTGGCGCAGGAAGTCGAAGCCGCTCCGGGTGGCCAGCGTGGCCGACGTGAGCACGGCCGCGTCCACCTGTTCGAAGAGCGCGTCCCGGAGCAGCGGCCCGATGTCCACGGGTGCGGCATTGGCGGCCACGTTCGGCTCCCCCGCCCCGCCCCGCCGCTCCAGCCAACGCACGAGCGGCACCGCCTCGTCCGCGGTGGAGAAGGTCAGGCGCAGGCCGTCCGCGGCGTCCCGGAGCCGCCCCTCGATGCCATTGACCTCCAGCAGCCGCTCCTCGTGGCGCGCGGCCGCGTCGCGGTCCTCCTGGAGTCCGACGCGTACAGCCCGGAGGCCGCGCACCAGTTCATCCAGCAACAGGACGAGCGAGTCCAGCGCGTCGGCCGGGCCCTCGACCCACGCCGGCTCGGCCGCAAAACCCTCGGCCAAGCGCACCACGCCGTCATGTGCCGCGGTGGTCATGCGCTCCAGGCGGTCAAACAGATCCGCCGCCTGCTGGCGGGCGCGCTCCACGGCGGGACGCAAATCCTCCCGCACCTGGCGCAGCGCTTCCGCCGTGAGCAGGTCACTCCGTTCCGCACGGAGCGCGCCTTCCAGGGCCGGCAGCATGCCCTTGCCCCGCCGCTCCAGGCGGGCCAGCAGCCGGAACAGGCCGCGGCGCGAGACGCGCGCGCCGAGGTGGGAGGTGGCGGCATCCTCCAGGTTGTGCGCTTCGTCCAGCACCACGCGCCGGTAGGGCGGCAAAACGGCGGCCGCCGTGTAGTTGCCAGTGGCGCGCCGCACCGCCAGATCGCTGAAGAGCAGGTGGTGGTTGACCACGAGCACGTCGGCCGAGGACGCCTCGCGCCGGGCTCGCTGGTAGAAGCAGTCCTCGAAGTGCGGACAGCGGGCGCGCAGGCAGACGTCCGGGTCACTGCGCACCTCGTCCCACACGTCGTTCGATGGCTGCACCGGCAGGTCCTGCAGGGAGCCGTCACGGGTGGTCTCCACCCATGCCTGGACGGCCGCCATCTCCCGCTCCTGCGCGCCCTCGAAGAGCGTACCCTGCGCGGCCGCCGCCAGGCGCGCGCGGCGGATGGAAATGTAGTTGCCGCGCCCCTTGACCAGCGCCCAGCGGAAGGACTCGCCCAGCGCGGAGCGCAGGAAGGGCAGGTCCTTGCCCACGAGCTGTTCCTGCAGGTTGATGGTGTTGGTGGACACCACCGTGCGCTCCCGGTTGCGCAGCGCCCAGCGCACCGCTGGGATGAGATACGCCACGGACTTGCCGGTGCCGGTCCCGGCCTCGGCAACCAGTACGCCGCCCTCGTTGTAGGCGTCCGTGACGGCGCGCGCGAAGTCGCGCTGCATGGGGCGATCCTCGTAGCCGGCGTGCGCCGCCGCCACGGGCCCGCCGGGCGCTAGCGCCGCCTCCACCGCCGCCCCGTCGATGGGCTCGATACGGCTCTCGGGCGCCGGCTCCACCACCACGTAGAGCTCGCGGGCCTCATTGTCGATAATGGCCAGCCCGAAGCCCTCCGCGTACAGGCGGGCGGCCACGTCCAGATCGGCGTCGGAGGGAGAGAGGTCACCCGAGGGGTGGTTGTGGACGAGCAGGGTGCCGGGCGCCAGGGCACGGGCGGCCGCCAGCACCGCGCGGGCATTGCCCCGTGCCACCACGCGCGCCTCACAGACGTGGCCACGCTCGTCTATGCGGGTGGCGAAGCAGACCTCGTTGCCCTGTGCGCGGGCCACCTCGGCACGCATGGCGGCCGCGGCCTCCGACGTGAGCGCCAGGGTGCCGATCACGGACGCTGCCCGGGCCGCAGCGGGGACCCCGTGGGACCGCGTACGATGCGGTGTGACGCCCGGGCCATGGCCAGCCGCCTCAGTTCGTCTTCAGCGTCTTCTTCCGCGCCGCGGGGAAGAGCACGTTGTTCAGGATGAGCCGGTAGCCCGGGGAGTGCGGGTGCAGGTCCAGATCCGTGTGCGCGTCGCCGATCTGGTGCTGCGGATCCTCCGGATCGTGGCCGCCCAGGAACGTCCACGTGCCTTCGCCGAAGTTGCCGTGCACGTACTTGGTCCACCCGGTTCCCTCCTCCTCCGCCAGGACCACCACGTTGGACTTCAGCCGGTCCCGACGGAAGCTGGTGGTGAGGCCGTAAAAATCCGCGATCACGCTCTCGTGGTTCTGCACCAGCATGGACGGGACCGGGTCGAAGCGCGGGCTGAAGTCGAAGAGGGTGAACGCGCCGAGCGGCTGCCTCCAGGGCGTGTTCACCTGGTGGCCGTCGATGTCGCTGAAGGCATTGACCGAGGGATTGGTCTGGATCTCCGCGTCGCGGAAGGCCATGCTCCGCTCCCACTGCATGCGGCTCGTGGCGTCCGGATCCACGGGCGTGCCGTCACTGAAAGGCGCGGCAATGTCCACGTCGGCGCCAGCCAGCGCCAGTTCGATGGTCTCCGTGGCGGTGCACATGGCAAAGAGGAACCCGCCCTCACCCACGTAGCGGCGGATCTCCTCCGCCACCGCCTTCTTCAGAGCGGGCACGTGCGGCAGGCCGAAACGCGTGGCCATGGCCTCATTCTCCCGCACCGCTTCCTGCAGCCAGGTGGAGGCTCCGTAGGTGATGTAGAACTTGGAGTACTGACCGGTGAAATCCTCGTGGTGCAGGTGGAGCCAGTCGTACTCGCCCAGTTGCCCCTGCATCACCTCCCCATCCCAGATCTTCTCGTAGGGGATCTCGGCGTACTCCAGCGCCAGCGTAACGGCGTCATCCCAGGGGTTGGCGTTGTCCGGCGTGTAAACGGCAATATCCGGCGCCTTCTCCAGGATGATGCGCTCCATGTTGCCCTCCTCCATGGCCTGGAGGATGCCGGCCTCCGTGCCGGCCTCGATTGGCTCCGCGCCCACGCCCCGCAGCGCCGCTTCCCGCCGGATCTCCGGCAGATCGGGCAGCAGGAAGGATCCCCCGCGGTAGTTGAGCAGCCACTCCGCCGTCTGGTCCTGCTCCAGGACCCAGTAGGTCAGGCCGTACGCCTTGAGGTGGTTGGTCTGCCTGCCGTCCATGGGCACGAGAAGCTTCTGGGCGCTCACCGTCCCGGGCGCGATGAGCGCCAGGAGGAGGGCCATCAGGATGACGAAACGCGGCAGCTTCATAGGGTGCTTCCTTCCCGCTGCCCCGCCCCGCCGCGCCGTCCGGCCGCGACGGAGTTCTTGAGGCCGTCCAGATCCCGGCGTGCCTGCGGTACCAGGGCACTCCGGGGATGCTCCAGTATGAGTTGCTCCAGCAGAACCCGGGCCTCCGGGGTCCCGCCGGGTCGGGCGGCCAGCGCGCGGGCCAGCGCCACCAGGGCGGCCGGCGTCTCATGCGCGTGGGGGTGCTCCGTGATGAGGCGCCGGCGCAGCGCCTCGGCCTCCAGCGGGAGCCCCGCCCCGTCGGCCAGCTCGGCCCCGAACGCCAGCACGGCGGCGGCTTCCCGGGCGGGCAGGTTGCGGGCGGCGCTGCCGATGCGCGCCAGCGCGGTTTCCGGTTCGCCGGCCTGCATGCGCGCGGACGCCTCCGCCACCACCTCGCCACCCGCCGGGGAGAGGCGCGAGAGGAGCATGGCCAGGGCGATCGTGCGCGTGGCTTCCGCGCCCCGCAACGAGGGCGCGGAGCTCACGAGTTCGGCGCGGGCGCGTTCCGTATCCCCCCGCCGCAGCAGCAGGCGCCCGCGCACGAGTCCGCTGCGGGCGCCATCCACGCGCCGGACGGCGGCCTCGGCGGCGGCCGCGTCACCCGCGCCCAGCCACGCCTCCGCCACCGCCGCCGCCACCGCGTCCAGCTCGGGCGCGTCGGGATGATCGCTCCGGAAATCGGCCAGCGCCTGGCCGGCCTCGGCCGGGCGGCCGTCCCGCGCCAGCAGTTGGATGCGCACCGCACGCGCATGCCGGCGCTCGGGCGAGCCGGGCGCCAGCTCCTCCTCCAGCGCTCCGTAGTTCAGCGCCGCCGCCGTGGTGTCCCCCAGCTCCAGCGCCAGCTCGGCGTGGCGCGTACGGAGCGCCAGCATGCGCTGCGCGTCGCCGCCCTGCTCCAGGAGATGCCCGTACGCCCAGTACGCTACGCCATAGAGGCCGCCGCCGTCGGCCCGGCGCGCGGTCTCCAGGAGGAAGGCGTCATGCTCCTCCGTGGGCAAGCGTTCGAAGGCGGTCCGGGCCAGCGCCTGCGCGCGCTCGTGGAGTCCCGCGTCCAGCGCCAGGTGTAGCGCGGCGCGCCGCCGTGGCGCGCTGGACGGCTCCGCGGCGAGCAGTCCCAGCAGCGGGCGGACGACTGCGACCGCGTTGGCCGGCCGCTCCCGCAGGCGCTTCTGCACCAGCAGGAAGCCGCTACCGTCCGGGCCCACGGCCCGATCCCACTCCAGCGCGGCGCGGTTGAAATCACCGGCCGCCGCGTAGACGTCACCCAACTCCAGCGCCAGCGCGCTGCCGCCCACCCGTCGGCGGCCCTGGTGCAGGATGTCCAGCGCCTCCGTGTAGGCCGCGCGCTCGCGCAGGATGGCGGCGACCTCCCGGTACGGCGTCTCCAACCGGGGCGCCTGCTCGATCCAGACCTCGGCCGTGGCGCGCACCTCGTCCATGCGGTCGAGCCCGGCCAGCACGCGCACCCGCGTCTGGTACGCCAGAGGCGATCCGGGATCCAGCTCCAGCATGCGGTCCGCCGCGGGCAGCACCGCCTCAGGCCGGCCCAGCTGCACCGCCAGGCGCTCGAAGCTGAGCAGTGCACTCATGGACGCGGGCCGTGCGCTCAGCACCCGCTCGAGCACCGCGGCGGCGCCCGCCAGGTCACCGGAGGCCTCCAGCAGCGCGGCGTGGCGCAGGGAATCCAGCTCCACGAAAGGAACCTGCGAGTCGGGCGCTTCCTGCGCCGCTGCCGCCGCGGGCCACGAGCCGGCCAGCAGGAGACCGGTGAGCAGCGCGGCCGCGGCCCTGCACGGGCGCATTGGAGGCCGGCGACCCACCAGCGGACTCGCGCCGCCCCGGCCGGCCCCCACG
>JBBDRO010000101.1:29004-65226 GCA_040905425.1 Gemmatimonadota bacterium
CCGCCCTGCTGCTGGCCGCCCTGCTGCTGACCGCCCTGCTGCTGACCACCCTGCTGCTGACCGCCCTGCTGCTGGCCGCCCTGCTGCCCCTGGCCCTGTTGCTGGCCCGTCTGCGGGGGCGTCGGCGGCTGCACCTGCTGCCCACCCTGCTGGCCCTGCTCACCCTGGTCCCCCTGACGCATGCGCTCCAGCACCTCGTTCTGCTTCTCCGCCAGCGAGAGCGCGTCGTTGGTGGCCTGCCGGACCGACTCCTCGGCCTCCTCCTGCCACTGCTCGGCCATGCGCCTGCGGGCGCCGTCCAGACGCTCGGCGGTCTCCTCGAGCTGCTCGGCCGCCCGCGCGCCCTCCTCGGCCGCGCTCTGCCCCTCGCCGGCTGCCGCATCCGCGGCGGCCCGCTCCTGCGCCTGGACGGCCGCCCCGACCTCGTCGGCGGCCTGGCCGACCTGTTCGCCGGCCCCCTCCTGGCTCTGTTCGCCAAGCGTCTCCTGCAGCTTGCGGAGTGCCTCCTCGAGCCGGCTGCCGCGCTCCCGCAACTCCTGCTGGCGCGCGGCGCGTGTGCTGTCGGCACCCTGCTGCCCCATGGCCTCCGCCAGCGCCTGCTGCTGCGCGGCCAGCTCCCGCGTCTCCTGGGCCAGCGCGTTCATCTCCTGCTCGGCCGCGGCCTTCTCGAGCATTTCCACGCTGCGCTCCATCTGCCGCCGGAACTGCTCCTGCTCGGCCGCCAGCTCGCGCAGCGCTTCCTCCACGGCCTCGGGATCCAGATTCTCGAGGCCGCGGCTGAGCGCCTCGAGCTGCCGCCGCATCTCGGGCGTGAGCGCCTCGTCATAGAGGCGACGCAGCTCATCCAGCCGCTCGCGCAGCGCGGGGTCCTGCAGCCCCGCCGCCTGCATGGCCCGCTGCACAGCGTCCACGCGCTCGGCAAGCTCCGCGGCGCGCCCCATGAGGGCCTCCTGCTGATCCAGGATCTGCCGCGCCTCCTCGGCCTGCGCGAAGTCCATCCCCCCTTGGCCGGAATTGCCGGCGGAGCCGCCTCCGCCCGCCGTGCCACGGCGGGCGTTGCCAGCCGTGGTGCGCCGCTCCACACCCCGTGTGGCCTCACCCACCTCACCGGCCGCGCGCGCCAGCTGCGCGGCCTCCTCGAGCGCCGCGGCGGCGTCACCCCTGGCGCGTTCGCGCTGCTCGGCGGCGCTCGGCACGTGCAGGGAGAGGACGGCGGACGCACCGATCTGACCCCCCGGGGAGTCATCCGTGACGCGCACCTGTACCTTGAGGGTATCGCCGGGCAGCAGGTCCCGGCCGCGGGCGTTCAGCACCGTCCGCAGGGCCAGACGCTCGCCGCCGAACGGCACCGGCATGGGCTCCTCCACCACGGCTTCGGCACCGCCGCCGGCCCGCACCCGCCAGCTCAGCAGCGTGGCGGCGGCCACGGCGTGGTCATCCCGCGCCTCCGCCGCCAGCGCCTGCGTGAGCGATGGATCGATGATGGTGTCCCCGCCCGGGAAGGTGATGCGTACCTCCGGTGGGGCGTCCTCCACCACGCGGATCTCTAGCGGCGCCGGCGGCACGGCGGGCGTGGCCGCGCTGTCGCGCAGCGACCACAACCACACACCGTCCTGGCGCGGCGTCCAGCCACCGGCGAACGAAGCGCCGTCCACCGGGACGCGCACGGTGGGCCCATCGGCCGCCGACACCAGCTCCACGGCTGCCAGCGGGCGCGTGGCCCGCCCGCTCAGTTCCAGCCGCGTACCCGCGGGGATCTCCAGGGCCGGTACGTCGGCCCCCCAGTGATCCGCCTCACGCTCCAGGTACGCCGGATAGACCACCCGGATCTCGAGGTCCGCCACGAGCAGCGGGTCGATCGGCACGGCTTCGAACTCCGCCGAGCGAGCACCGTCCGGCGCTGCCACGCGGTACACCGTTGCCGCGTCCACCGGCGGCAGGGTACCGACCGCCGCATCGCCGCGCACCGCGAGCACCACGCTGCCGGGCACGTCACCCTCGGCACGCCAGTGCAGCGTAACGGCGCTGCGCCCCGCGGCCGCCACGCGCACCTCAAGCGGCTCCCCGCGCGGCACCTCGGCGTTGCCGGGCGCCACGACCAGCTCCGGCAGCGGCAGCGGGACCATGTGGCTCACCGGGTGAAGCAGCGGGCTCCAGCCGGCGCGGGCGCGCTGTGGAGAGGCCAGGGCCAGCCCCACCACCATGAGCGCCAGCGTGCCCAACGCGCCGAAACCGATGCGGCGCCGACGCAGGGCGCGCCGGCCGAGTTCCCCCGTAAGCTCCCCCCCGCCCTCCAGCCGGGCCGCCACCGCGCCGGCGGCGTGCCGATAGAGCGCGGCGGACGTACCGCGCGGCAGCGTGCGTTGCAGCTCCAGGATGCCGTGCACCGCACCCTCGGGCAGGGTGAAGCGGCGCTCCGCCTCGCGGGCCACGCGCGCCTCGGTGAAGCGCTCCGCGTCCCTGCGCCGGGCCACGAACACGAGGGCCGCGGCGCCGGCCGCCGCGGCGCCCCAGAGCAGGAGCGGGACTGGCCCAGGGCTGCTCCACAGACGCACGTCCGCCACCAGCCAGCCCACCACCAGCAGGAGGGGCAGCACGGCCAACGCCAGCGCCACAGCCCCCGCCGCGCCATCCCGACGCAGCCGGCGGACGGCGGCTTGCACGTGCGCAAGGAGGTCCGTGCCGAGCGGGCTCATGGTGCCACCTGGCTCAGGGCGAACACGAAAAGATTCACGCCCATGCGCAGGGCCGCCTCACGGGTCTCGGGCGGATCCTCATAGGTGTCCGGGTCCTCCCAGCCGTTGCCCAGGTCGGACTCGAAGCTGTAGAAGACCACCAGGCGGCCCTCGCGGAAGATCCCCAGGGCCTGCGGTGCCCGCCCCTCGTGTAGATGGACCTTGGGGAGGCCGTCGGGCAGGTCGTAGAAGGCGTGGAAGACCGGATGGTCGGCCGGGATCTCCACCAGCTCCTGATCAGGGAAGACGCGCCGCAGCTCCCGGCGGAAGCTCTCGTCCAGGCCGTAGTTGTCATCCGCGTGGAGGAAGCCGCCGGACAGCAGGTAGCGGCGCAGCAGCGCCACCTCCTCCTGGCTCAGACGGATGTTGCCGTGGCCCGTGAGGTAGAGGAGCGGGTGGGACCAGAGATCGGGATCGGTGAGGCGCACCCGGGCCGGCTCGCGGGCCACCGGCATGCCGGTACGCGCGGCGATGGCGGCCAGCAGGTTCGGCAACCCTGACGGATTGGCGTACCAGTCCCCGCCACCGTCGTACTGGAGCTGAGCTATGGTGGATGGAGCGGGCGCGATGGGCGGGGCAGCGGCGGCCAGCCCGGCCGCGGCCGTGCCCGCCAGCAGGCATCCGAGGGTGAGCACCTTCATTCTGCTTCTCATCCTCCCTCCCTGCCCGTGACGGCAAGGACAATCTCGTAGGCGGCGTTGCGCCGCAGTTCCAGGCGTCGTGCAAGCTCCCGCGCCACGTCGCTGGGCCGGCTCCCGGCATCCAGAAGCTCCCGGGCCAGCGCCTCCGCCTCCGCCCGTCGCGCCGCCGGATCCGGCGCTACGGCCGCCGGCGGTCCCACCACCACCACGATCTCGCCGCGCGGTGGCGGCCCACTGTAGTAGGCGGCCAGCTCCCCCAACGTTCCACGCTGGAACGTCTCGTGGAGCTTGGTGAGCTCCCTGGCCACGGCCGCAGGACGCTCCGCGCCGCACGCCTCTGCCAGCTCCTCCAGCAGGCGGCCCAGCCGACCGGGCGCCTCGTAGAGGACCGCCGTGTGGTCCAGCGCCGCCACGCGCGCCGCCAGTTCGCGCCGCGCGCCCGCCTGGCGTGGCGGGAAGCCCAGCCAGGTGAACGGCTCGGCCGGCAGCCCGGCGCCCACCAGCGCCGCGAGCAGCGCCGAAGCACCCGGCACCGGCACCACCTCGTGCCCCGCCTCGAGCACGCATTGCACGATGCGTGCGCCGGGATCGGACAGCAGCGGCGTGCCGGCGTCAGAGACCAGTGCCACGTCGGAGCCCGCCTCGAGCTGCGCCACGATCTCCTCCGCTCGCCCCGCCTCATTGTGCTCGTGGGCGGAAGCCAGGGGCGTGCGTAAATCGTAGCGGCGAAAGAGGATGGCTGTACGCCGAGTATCCTCGGCGTAGACGCGGGTCACGCTCCCCAGTACCTCCAGGGCGCGATGCGACATGTCCGCCAGGTTGCCGATGGGTGTGCTTACAATATAGAGCCGGGCCATGGACCGATGGTAGGGGGGGTCCGCCCGTGGGCGGCGGATGCCGGGGCGGGGAGCGGCGCGCCACCCCCCGCCCGGCTCAGCCGGTCGGTCGGTCTACAGGTGCTCCTGGATCTTGCGCTCCAGGAGGTTCTTGGGCACCGCGCCCACCACGGTGTCCACGTGCTTACCATCCTTGAACAGGAGGATGCTCGGGATGGAGCGGATGTTGAACTTGGCGGCGGTCTGCTGGTTGGCGTCCACGTCCAGCTTAGCCACCTTGAGCCGGCCTTCATACTCCTGCGCGAGTTGCTCCACCACGGGCGCCACCATGCGGCACGGACCGCACCATGCCGCCCAGAAATCCACCATGGAGAGCCCGTCGGCTCCTTCGATCTCCGTGGCGAAGTTGCCGTCCGTTACGCTGATCGGTCCGCCGTTGTCGGCCATCCCGCTATCTCCTTGAAGCTGCCTCCACCACCCTGTGCGGGCGGCCTGGCATCGTTATGATAATTCTCTCGGACGCCGCTGCGCGGACCCGAGTAGCTGCAAATTCCGTCCCGGAGGACGTTGTGGAATACCCGGTCGACCACATTGCCGTGGCCGTGGCCTCCATCGAGGAGGCGCTCCCGGCTTTCGAACAGATTTCAGGCGCCCGCGGTTCCCCGCCCGAAGAAGTCCCCGCACAGCAGGTGCGCGTGGCCTTCGTGGGCACGGGCGCGGGCCGCCTGGAACTCCTGGAGCCCACCGCGCCGGACTCCCCGGTGGCCCGTTTCCTGGCCCGGCGCGGACCCGGCCTGCATCACGTGGCCTACCGGGTGCCCGACGTGGCGGCGGCGCTGGCTCAGCTGGCCGCGGGCGGTGCCGAACTCATCGACCACGAGCCACGCCCCGGCGCCCACGGCCGGCGTATGGCGTTCGTGCACCCCAGAAGTGCGGGCGGCGTGCTCATCGAGCTGGTGGAGGATTCGTGATCTTCTCCACGTCGATCTTCTCCACCAGCCAGCCCCAGCGCTCTGTCTCCACCATGGTGAAGGGGACCACCACGTCCCGCCTGCCGAAGCGCATACGCACATTGATGAGCGTGGCCACGTCGCGCCGTCCCGGCACGAGCCCGGTGCCCGCCAGCTCGTAGTCGTCAAAGCGCAGCACGGACGCGAGCGCGAACATGCGCTCGTCCCGCTCACCGATCGGCACCGTGGTGGACCACGGCCCGTCGGTTGTCCCGAAGGCGCGGGCCATGCCGTCCAGATCGTTGGCGTTGGCCGCGGTCAGGAACTGCTCCACCACCATGCTGGCCGCCACGCTGTCCATCCCCGTGGTGCGCGCTTCCGTCCGCGTCACACATGCCGCCGTGCCGACGACCAGGATGCCCAGCGCCGCTCGCCCCATCGCTCGTGTGTTCATGCACCGCTCCTGCCGGTGATTCGTGCGGCCGCGGCCGCAGCCGCACGTCCAGCCCGCAAGCTCGGGAGCACTCCCCCGCAAGTCAAGCCGCGCCGCCGCGCACGCCACTCCGCGTGTCTGTATCCTGCTACCCCGCCGCGTTCCGAAAGCTCAGCCCGCCCTCCTCCGCCCGATCCACCAACACCACGTCCCCCGCGGCGAAGTCCTCGTCCAGGATGCGCATGGCCAGCGGATTCTGCACCAGGCGCTGGATGGCACGCTTGAGGGGCCGGGCGCCGAAGGCGGGGTCGTAGCCCTCCTCCGCCACCAGGTCCGCGGCCGCCTCGGTGATCTCCAGGCCGATGCTGCGCTCCGCCAGTAGCGCGCGCACGCGCTGGAGCTGGAGCTCCACGATGGCGCGCAGGTCCGCCCGATCCAGCGGGCGGAAGACAATGACGTCATCCACGCGGTTCAGGAATTCGGGGCGGAAGTGATGGCGCAGCTCACCCAGCACCGTGCGCTCCACATCCGCCCAGTCATCCTCCTGCCCGCGCTCCAGGATGAACTGGCTGCCGATGTTGGACGTCATGATGATGACGGTATTGCGGAAGTCCACCACCCGGCCCTGGGAATCCGTCAGCCGCCCGTCATCCAGGATCTGCAGGAAGAGGTTGAAGACCTCGGGATGCGCCTTCTCCACCTCGTCGAAGAGCACCACCGCATAGGGCCGGCGCCGCACCCGCTCGGTGAGCTGACCGCCCTCCTCGTAGCCCACGTAGCCGGGGGGCGCGCCGATGAGGCGGGCCACGGCATGGCGCTCCATGTACTCGGACATGTCGATGCGCACCATGGCGCCCTCATCGTCGAAGAGGAACTCCGCCAGCGCACGCGCCGTCTCGGTCTTCCCCACCCCGGTGGGGCCCAGGAAGATGAAGCTGCCGATGGGCCGATCGGGGTCCTGCAGGCCGGCGCGGCTGCGCCGCACGGCGTCGGCCACGGCCTGCACGGCCGGCCGCTGCCCGATGACACGCGCCGCCAGCACGTCCTCCAGGAAGCGGAGCCGCTGGCGCTCGCTGTCCAGCATGCGCGCCACGGGGATGCCCGTCCACCGGGACACCACGTCCGCCACGTCCTCCGCGCCCACCTGCTCGCGCAGGAACTGGCCCTCGGACTGGAGCTCCACCAGCCGCGCCTCGGCCGCCTCCAGCTCCTTCTCACGCTTGGGGATCTCCCCGTACTGGATCTCGGCCGCGCGGGACAGGTCGGCGGTGCGGGTGGCGCGTTCGGCCTCCACCTTCAGCTCGTCGATGCGGCCCTTCAGCGTGCGGATAAGCTGGATCTGGTCCTTTTCCGCCTGCCAGCGGGCCTTCATCCCGGCGGTGCGCTCGCGCAGGTCGGCCAGCTCCGCCTCGATGCGCTGCAAGCGCTCGCGGGCCGAGGGGTCCTCGTCCCCCTCCAGGGCGGTGCGCTCGATGTCCAGCTGGACGATGCGCCGCTCCACCTCGTCGATCTCCTGCGGCAGCGAGTCGATCTCGATGCGCAGCCGGGAGGCCGCCTCGTCGATCAGGTCGATGGCCTTGTCGGGCAGGAAGCGGTCCCCGATGTAGCGGTCGGAGAGGCGCGCCGCGGCCAGCAGCGCGGCGTCCGTGATCTTCACGCCGTGGTGCACCTCGTAGCGCTCCTTCAGGCCGCGCAGGATGGCCACGGTGTCTTCGACCGACGGCTCACCCACGAAGACGGGCTGGAAGCGGCGCTCGAGCGCCGGATCCTTCTCCACGTGCTTACGGTACTCGTCCAGGGTGGTGGCGCCCACCATGCGCAGCTCACCGCGCGCCAGCGGCGGCTTCAGCATGTTGCCCGCGTCCACGGCGCCCTCGGCCGCCCCGGCGCCCACCACCGTGTGCAGCTCGTCCACGAAGACAATGTAGCGCCCCTCGGCCTCGGTGATCTCCTTCAGCACCGCCTTCAGGCGCTCCTCGAACTCGCCGCGGAACTTGGCGCCGGCTATGAGCGTGCCGATGTCCAGCACGATGAGGTGCTTGTCCTTGAGCGTGTCGGGGATGTCCCCGCTCACGATGCGCTGCGCCAGTCCCTCCACGATGGCCGTCTTGCCCACACCCGGCTCGCCGATGAGCACCGGATTGTTCTTGGTGCGCCGGCTGAGCACCTGCACCACGCGGCGCACCTCCTCGTCCCGCCCGATGACGGGGTCCAGCTTGCCCTGGCGCGCCGCGTCCGTGAGGTCACGCGTGAAGCGCTCCAGCGCCCGGTACTTCTGCTCGGGAGACTGGTCCGTCACGCGGTGTGAGCCACGCACCGCATCGAGCGCGCTGCCGAGCGCCTCCGGCGTCACGCCGTGCCCCGCCAGCAACTCGCGGGTGCTGGAGCCCTTCTCGGCCGCCAGCGCGATGAGCATGTGCTCGGTGGAGACGTACTCGTCCTTCAGGCGGCGCGCCTCGGCCTCGGCGGCGTCCAGGATGCGGCTGAGCTCGCGGCTCATGGCGGGCGCGGAGCCGCCGCTCTGCTTGGGCAGCCGGTCCACTGCGCCGGTCAGCTCCTGGCGCAGCCGCGGCAGCGCCACGCCCACTTTGCTCAGGATGGGACCCACCACGGATTCGTCCTGGGTGAGCAGCGCGGCCAGCAGATGCACGTCCTCCAGCGCGGGATTGCCGCGCCGGCCGGCGTCGGCGGCGGCGGCCTGGATGGCCTCCGCGGCTTTGATGGTCAGACGATCCTGATTCACGACTCCTCCTGCTCGGGTGACGTGCCGGGAGCGGGGCAAGCGCCATGCCCTCCGGGCCTGCCGAAACGGCAGCCAGGCCCGTCTGGGCGGACGAGCCCGTTGCGCCAGCATGCGCCGGCCTCGACGCGGATGCACCCGCTCCGCCGGCACCGGACGGCCTCGCGGGCCCGGCCGCGACGCAACGCCGCCCCCCCCCCGCGCGGCGGGGGGGGGGGCGGCGAGGGGCGCGAAGCGCCGATAACGCGAAGCAGGACGCGGCTTACATCCCCGGACCCAGCAGGATGGCGTTCACGTAGGGCTGCCAGGCCGCGTACCAGAAGTGGCGGAAGATGGGGTCGTCGGCAAAGAGGAAGACGTTGCCGCCGCCCACGCCGCTGGCCGCCAGCCAGGTGGAGCGGGACAGGTGCTCCAGGTTCTCCGGGCTGATGACGCCGCTCACGCGCTCCAGCGCCGCGCCGAACGCACCCACGGTCTCGAAGCCGGTGCCGGGCTCGAAGACGCCGCCACCGCTGTGCAGGACGTAGAGGCGGCCCGGATCGCCGTCCACCCCGGCGCCGAAGGTGAGCGGGTGAGCCACGTCCAGGCGCACCGGCAGGATGGTACCCGGGATGCGCTCCTCCCAGTTGTCCAAGCGCCGCTCCTCGCGGGTCCGCAGCGCCTCCTCCAGACGCTCCTCGTCGGAGAGCTCTTCGTCCTCGTCCTCGTCGTCGGAGCGGGTCTCCAGGCCGGCCACGCTGGCGCCCAGCCCGCGGGCACCGCTGCCCACGGCCACCAGCGTGCCGCCGCCCCGCACCCAGTCGGTGAGGGCCTCGGTGGCGCCGTCGGAGAGGCGGCTGCCCTCGGGCGCCACCACCACGTCGTAGTCCTGCAGCAAGCGCGCGTTCACGGAGCCCGGCTCCACCTGGTCGAAGGGCAGCCCCAGCGTCTGCTCCAGGAAGAACCAGTGGGCGCCCGCGGAGCCGCTGCTCACACCCTCGCCCACCAGCAGCGCCACCTCAGGCAGCGTGATGCGGTAGGCGTTGTTGGTGCCCAGGTCATTGCCCTCCTCCGCCCGGCCGCTGGCAATGGGCACGGCAATGCCGCCCAGGCCGGCCGCGCTCAGCCGCTCCCGCGCCTCCGGCTGGCGCGCGGGGATGTAGAAGGTGCCCGCGGGCCAGGCGCGCCCCGCCATGGTGAAGGACTCGTCCAGCACCCGGCCATGCCCGCCCGCGGTCAGGAAGCGCACCACGCGCCCCCAGTTCTCGAAGGAGGGCGGAAAGAGCCAGCCCAGTGCGGCGGGCGGCGCGGCGGGAGGGACGGCGTCCACCACCTCCCCGGCGGCCACGCCCGTGGCACCGACGGCCTGCCAGGAGGCGTCGGGCACACCGTCCGCGCTGTGCGTCTCCACGCCGTAGGCAAAGGGCAGCGACCACGCGGTGATGTCGTAGGAACTGGTGCCCTCGAAGAGGATGTCCGGCTGCAGCAGCGTCATGGCCAGGCGGCCGCGCGGCTGCTCCGCCGGCACGCGGATGGTGCCCTCCGGGAAGTCCCGGCGGGCCGCCCACCCGGCGTAGGAGGTGGCATCGGTGCGGAAGGCGCGCGCGGCCCGCTCGTAGCGGATGCCCTGCTGGCGCAGATGCGCCAGCAACGCACGCACCCGGGCGGGATCGGCGCCCGGCACGACGAGCACGTCCGGCATGCCCTCACCCGAGGTGCGGTGGAACTCGGCGAAGCCCTCGAGCAGGGCACTCTTCCGGATGGCGGACGCTTCCAGCGTGGCGTTGCCGGCCGTGCGGTGGTGCTCCGCCCGGTCGGTCAGCGTGAGCGTGTCTCCCTGCGCACGGGCAATGGCCAGCCCGGCGCTACCGCCGCCCGCCTGCTCGTAGGTCATGCCGATGGCGCCGAGCAGGCTCGGCCAGCTATCCCCGTAGCCCGGGTAGAAGAGGTCGAAGCCCTCCGCCGTGTAGTAGTCCCAGCCGTGCCGATCGAAGGCGGCGGCGTTGGCCGCGCCGAAGATCCTGCCCCACTCCAGGATGTGCTCGGGATACAGGGGGTTGATGGGCTCCGCGGCGGGAAAGAAGAAGTACGTGGAGCTGGAACCCATCTCGTGGAAGTCCACGTGCACCTGCGGCCAGAAGCGGTCCCAGGTGGCCAGGCGCGCCTTGGTCTCCGGCTGCGAGCCCCACGCCCAGTCCCGGTTCAGGTCGAACATGTAGTGGTTCGTGCGCCCGCCGGGCCACGGCTCGCGGTGCTCACGCGCGTTGGGGTCCGGGTTCGGCTCGGCGCCCCGGGCCCGCTTGTAGCCGTGCACGTAGCGGTCGCGGCCGTCGGGGTTCACCACCGGGTCGATGACCACCACCGCCGAGTCCAGCACGTGGGCCACGTCGGGCGCATCGCGCAGCAGGTCCCAGATGGTGTAGAGCGCCGCCTCACTGGAGGAGCTCTCGTTGCCGTGCACCCCGTAGCTGAGGTAGAGTACGGCCGGGTTCTCCGCGGCGATCTGGCGCGCGCGCGCCGCCGACGTGGCGGGCTCCGAGAGTTCGCGGTTCATGGCCAGCACCTGGTCCAGCCGCGCCATGTGGTCCGCGCGGGCCAGGACGAGCTGCACCAGCGGGCGCCCCTCGGGGGTCTGGCCGTAGCGCTCCAGGCGGGTCCGGTCGGGCGCGGCGGCGGTGAGAGCCTCCAGATAGCGGGTGATGCCCGCCACGTCGGTGAAGCGCTCGCCGAGGTCGTAGCCGAGCACGTCGGCCGGGGACGGCACGGGATTCTGCTGCGCCGCCGTGGGCGCCACGGCGCACAGCAGCAGCGGGAGGGCCGTGTAGGCCGTGAGCCAGCGTCGGATCATAGGTCCTTCTTCACGGTACGAGTAGATTCGGGGCGGGCAAAATAGCCCCGGCGCGGTCGTGCGGGCAACGCGCGCCGCCACGCACCTCATCCAGGGACGGTCCAACGTGAGCCTTGCTTCCCTCCCCCGCCCCGCGGCGGGTGCCGCGCTGCTGGTCCTGACGCTGCTGGTCCTGACGCTGCTGGTCACGGCGTGTGGCCGCGGACCCACCGCCCCCGTGGATACGGACACCTTCGTGGACGCCGTGGCGGCGCTGCGCATCGCCGCCGTCACGGCGAAAACGCCCGAGGAGTACGACCTCGGGCGGGCGGAGGTGCTGGCGGAGCTGGGGGTCACCGAGGCGGAGCTGCGCGCCTACGTGGACGCGTGGGCCGACGATCCGGCGCACATGGCGCGGGTGTGGAGCGCCGTCCGGGAGACCCTTGGGGAGCGCGCCGACCGGGCGAGTGATCTGGAGCTGAAGGAGGGGCTGGTGCCGCCGGAGGAAGGGGACCTCGAGCCGGACGCGGAGCCGCCCGGCCCCGGCGGGGACCGCGCCGGTCCGCCGGGTGAGCGCGAACTGCCCCGACTGCCCCCCGGCCCCGGCGGGGACCGCGCCGGTCCGCCGGGCGACCGCGAGCGGCCGCTCCCGCGACTGCCGCCAGACACATCCGCTGAGGCCGCGGGGGTACGCCCCGCCTACTCCCACTCGATGGTGGCGGGCGGCTTCGAGCTCACGTCGTAGACCACCCGGTTCACGCCGGTCACCTCGTTGATGATGCGCGAGGACATGCGGCCCAACACGTCCGGCGGGAAAGGGAACCAGTCCGCGGTCATGCCATCCCGGCTGGTGACCGCCCGGAGCGCCAGCACGTTCTCGTAGGTGCGCGCGTCTCCCATGACGCCTACGCTGCTCACCGGCAGGAGCACGGCAAAGGCCTGCCAGATGTCATCGTAGAGGCCCGCGGCCCGGATCTCCTCCAGATAGATGGCGTCCGCTTCGCGCAGCACGTCCAGCCGCTCGCGCGTGACTTCACCCAGTACGCGAATGGCCAGCCCCGGCCCGGGGAAGGGATGGCGCCCCACCAGCTCCTCCGGCAGGCCCAGCTCGCGGCCCACCTGGCGCACCTCGTCCTTGAAGAGTTCGCGGAGCGGCTCCACCAGCTCCAGCGCCATGTCCTCGGGGAGGCCGCCCACGTTGTGGTGGGACTTGATGACGGCCGACGGGCCGCGCACCGACTCGGACTCGATGACGTCCGGGTAGAGCGTGCCCTGCACCAGGAAGCGGGCGTTGTCGGCGTGCGCGGCGGCCGCCTCCTCGAAGACGCGGATGAACACCTCACCGATGCCCTTGCGCTTCTCCTCCGGGTCGGTGACGCCCGCCAGGCGGTCCAGGAAGCGGTCGGCGGCGTCCACCACCACCAGGTGCGCGTGCAGGTGCCGCCGGAAGGCGCGCTCCACGCCTTCCCGCTCCGCCTTCCGCAGCACACCGTTGTCCACGAAGATGCAGGTGAGCTGGTCCCCCACCGCCTTCAGCATGAGCGCTGCCGCCACCGAGGAGTCCACGCCTCCCGACAGGCCGCAGATGACGCGCTCGCCGCCCACCTGCTCGTGGATGCGCGCTACCGCCTCGTCGATGAAGTGCCCGGTCGTCCAGGTGGGCTCGCAGCCGGCAATGCGGAAGAGGAAGTTGGAGATGATCTCGTCACCGCGCGGCGTGTGGGCCACCTCGGGATGGAACTG
Organism: Gemmatimonadota bacterium; assembly: GCA_040905425.1. Lineage (GTDB taxonomy): Bacteria > Gemmatimonadota > Gemmatimonadetes > Longimicrobiales > RSA9 > JBBDRO01. Next base: position 41,889 of record JBBDRO010000101.1, read on the forward strand.
CACGCCGAACAGCGGCCGGTCCACCGCGCGGAAGGCGGCCACCGGCAGATCGGCGGTAGCGGCCAGCGCCCGGAACCCGGGCGGCGGCTCGTTGACATGGTCCCCGTGGCTGGCCCACACGGTGACCTGCTCACCATGGCGGAAACCGGTGAAGAGATCGTCGTCCATGTCGATGCGGATCTCCGCGCGGCCGTACTCGCGTTTGCCCGGCACCACCTGCCCGCCGTGGGCGTGCGCCATGAGCTGCATGCCGTAGCAGATGCCGAGCACCGGAATGCCCAGGTCGTAGAGCTCACGCGGGGCGGTGGGCACCTCGGCGCCGTAGACCGACGCCGGCCCCCCCGAGAGGATGATGCCGCGCGGCGCCCACTCCCGGATCCACTCCAGCGGCACGGTGGGCGGATGGATCTCACAGTAGACGCGCTCCTCCCGGATGCGCCGGGCAATGAGCTGCGTGAACTGCGAGCCGTAGTCGAGGATCAGGATCTGGTTTTCCACGCCTGCCGTTCCGGGTCAGATGATGGCTGCCGCGCGGGGCGCGTCCAGCAGCTCGAGCTCGCCACGCATGAGGTCCTCGTGCGTCTCGCGGCGGCGGATGAGTCGCGCCTGCCCGCCCTCCACCAGCACCTCCGCCGGGCGCGGCCGCGCATTGTAGGAGGAGGCCATGCTGAAGCCGTACGCGCCCGTGGCGCCGATGGCCAGGAGCTCGCCGGGCTCGGGCCGCTCCAGCGCCCGGTCCAGCGCCAGGAAGTCCCCGCTCTCGCAGATGGGGCCCACCACGTCCACGGTGGCGGGCTCGCGCTCGGGGTGCTGCAGGGCCGGCACCACCGCGTGATAGCTGGCGTAGTGGCTGGGACGCAGCAGGTCATTCATGCCGGCGTCCGTGATGACGAAGGTCTTGCCGCCCATCTCCTTGACGTAGACGATGCGTGCCAGCAGCACCCCCGCGGGCCCCACGATGAAGCGCCCGGGCTCCAGCACCAGACGCATGCCCGAGCGCTCCACGAGCGGCAGCAGCGCCGCGGCGAACCCGGCGGCGTCCACGCCCGCCTCGTCCTGGTAGGCAATGCCGAAGCCACCACCCAGGTCCAGGTACTCCGGGCTGATGCCGTCGGCGCGCAGTGCGGCCACGAGCTCCAGGACGCGCTCGAGCGCGGCCACGTAGGGGCCGGTCTCCAGGATCTGGCTGCCGATGTGCACGTCCACGCCCCGCACCTCCACACCGGGCAGCGCGGCGGCCCGGCGGTAGAGCGCGTGCGCGTCGGCGAAGGGGATGCCGAATTTGGTCTGCGAGTGCCCCGTGCGGGTGTATGCGTGAGGCGTGGGTGAATGGATGTCCGGATTCACCCGCAGCGCCACCGGCGCACGCACGCCCATGGTGACGGCCAGTTCCGAGAGGGCGCGCAGCTCACCCGCGCTCTCCACGTTGAAGCCGTAGATGCCGGCCTCCAGCCCCGCCGCCAGCTCCGTCACCGTCTTGCCCACCCCGCTGAAGACCGTGCGCTCCGGCGCAATCCCTGCCGCCCGCACGCGGGCCAGCTCGCCGCCGCTCACGATGTCGGCGCCGGCGCCGAGCTCCGCGAGCACCCGCAGGATGGAGAGGTTGCCATTGGACTTCACGGAAAACGCTACCAGCGGATCCGCCGGCGCGAAGGCTGCCGCGAAGACCCGGTAGCGCTCCTCGATGGTGGCCCGGCTGTAGACATAGAGCGGTGTGCCGTGCTCGGCCACCAGCGCCTCCACCGGCAGCTCCTCGCAGTGCAGCCGCCCGTGGCGGTGCTCGAAATGGCCGTTCACGTCAGTAGGCCCGGGCCCAGACGGCCTCCTCCTCTGCGCGCTCACCGCACACCAGGCAGGCGGTGGGCGGCTCGGGGGAGCGGAACTCCTCGAACGGGATGAGGCGGATGGTGGCCTTGGTGTCCGCCTTGGCCCTGGCCTCGCACTCGGCGGACCCGCACCAGCCGGCATACACGAAGCCGCCTTCCCCCTCCATGATCTCCTGGAAGCGCGCGTAGTCCGTAATGCCGCGGTGGCTGCCCGCCTCGCGCCGGGCCAGGGAGGCCTCTTTCAGCCAGCGCTGCAGGGCGTCCAGGCGGCCCTGGATGGTCATGAGCGCCACCGCCTCGTGGATGCTCTCCTTGCGCGGCGTACCCTCCATCTCCACGCGCGTGACCAGCATGACCTTCTGCGCGGCCACGTCCCGCGGGCCGATCTCGATGCGCAGCGGCACACCCTTGTGCTCCCACTCGTAGAACTTGGGTCCGGGCTTCAGGTGGTCACGCGCGTCCACATGCACCCGCAGCCGTTCCTGGCGCAGCTCGCTGGCCATGCGCTCCGCCTTCTCCATCACCAGCGCCCGCTCGTCGTCGGAGCGGTAGATGGGCACGACCACCACGTGGTAGGGGGCCAGCCGCGGCGGCATGACCATGCCGGCGTCATCCCCGTGGGTCATGACCAGCGCTCCCACCAGCCGGGTGGTGGCGCCCCAGGAGGTGTTCCAGGCGTACTCCACGCCGCCGCTCTCCGCCTGGAATTTGAGATCGAACTGCCTGGCAAAGTTCTGCCCCAGCATGTGGGATGTGCCGGCCTGCAGCGCCTTGCCGTCCTGCATGAGCGCTTCACAGGTGTAGGTGTGGTCGGCGCCGGGGAACTTCTCCGCCTCGGTCTTGCGGCCGATGAGCACGGGCATGCCCATCCAGTTCTCCATGAAGTCCCGGTAGACGCCGAGCATGCGGAGCGCTTCCTCCTCGGCCTCGGCGCGCGTGGCGTGCGCCGTGTGGCCCTCCTGCCAGAGGAACTCCAGCGTGCGCAGGAAGAGCCGCGTGCGCATCTCCCAGCGCACCACGTTGGCCCACTGATTGATCAGGATGGGCAGATCGCGGTGGCTCCGCACCCACTTGGAGAAGGCGTCGTAGATGATGGTCTCCGACGTGGGGCGCACCACGAGCGGCTCCTCCAGTTTGGACGCCGGATCCGGAACCAGGCCGCCCTCGCCGTCGGAGATCAGCCGGGAGTGGGTGACAATGGCCATCTCCTTGGCAAAGCCCTCCACGTGGCGCGCCTCCCGGCTGAAGAAGCTCAGCGGGATGAAGAGCGGGAAGTAGGCGTTCTGGTGCCCGGTGGCCTTGAACATGTCATCCAGTGCCCGCTGCATGTTCTCCCACAGCGCGTAGCCGTAGGGCCGGATCACCATGCTGCCGCGCACCGGGGAGTGGTCCGCCAGCTCGGCGCGCTGCACCACCTCGTTGTACCAGGCCGAGAAATCGTCCGCCCGCGTGGTCAGTCTCTTGTTGTCCGCCATGTCTCCCGCATTCCTGGCATCGTTTCAAAGCGACGTCCCCCGTCGCCTCCCCGGGGGCGTAGCGTGCCCCCACGCGCGCTCCTCAGTCCTCGTGGCCGCGGGCTCCGCCCGCGCCCCTGGTGCGCCACACGGTCACCAGCGCGGGCGGCACCAGCACCAGCGCGGCCAGGACGAGCCAGAGCGTGAGAAAGCCGCCCGCGCGCCGGGTGATGAGCCAGGCAATGAGCGCTGTGCCGCCCAGCCCCAGCGCCACCGTGAAGAGGATCAGCCCCGCCAGATAGAGGTTGGCCCGGCGCAGGAGCGCGCGCCGGGCCCGCCGCTCCTCCTCCGAGGATCCAGGCACGCGGGCCATCAGCCGGCCTCCAGGAGCAGCTCGGCGAGCGGCACCCGCTGCTCTTCTCCGGCGCTCATGTCACGCACCACGGCCACGCCCGCGGCCACCTCGTCGGGGCCCAGCACCACCACGCGGGCCGCGCCGCGCGCGTCGGCGTTCTTGAACTGCCGGCCCATGCCGGCGCCGCGCAGGTCGTAGCCCACCGACCACCCGGCGGCGCGCAACGCCTGCGCCACGCGGCGGCCGAGTGGCCGTTCGGCCTCCGACACGCATACCACGTAGTAGTCCACGCGCGGCGCTGTGTCCGGCAGCAGCCCGTGCTCGGCCAGCAGTTCGCGCAGCACCACGTCCCCCATGCCGAAGCCCACGGCCGGCAGGTCAGAGCCGCCCAGCGCGCCCAGCAAGCGGTCGTAGCGCCCGCCACCGCAGATGGCGCGCAACTCACCCTGCCGATCGAAGATCTCGAACACGGTGCCCGTGTAGTAGGCCAGCCCGCGTACGATGGAGGGATCGAAGCGGACCCAGGCGCCGAACCCCAGCTCGGCCAGCACGGCGCCGTACGTCTCCAGGCGCTCCACCTCGGCGGCCACCGCGGGCACGCCGCCCCACCGCTCCGCCACGTCAGCCAGCTCCGTCATGGCGGGCAGCTCCAGGACGGTGGCCACCGCCGCCGGCGTGAGCCCCGCCTCCGTCTCCAGCCGCTCGCGCGTCCGCTCCGCGCTCTCGCGGCCCAGCTTGTCGATCACGGCGTAGGTGGCGGCCAGCGCCTCGTCGGGCACGCCGCCGTGGCGCAGCACCGCCTCGAGCAGCCGCCGGTCATTGAAGCGCGCCACCACGTGCTCGGCGCCTAGGCCGAGCTGGCGGAGCGCGTCCAGCGCCACGGCCAGCACCTCGGCGTCCGCCTCGATGGCCCCCTCACCCAGGATGTCCACGTTCCACTGGAAATGCTCCCGCAGGCGTCCCCGCTGCGTGCGCTCGTAGCGGAAGAGCTGGGGCACGGTGAACCAGCGCACCGGCTTGCGCAGCGAACCGGCGCGCGCGCCCGCCATGCGCGCCAGCGTGGGCGTCATCTCGGGGCGGAGCGCCACCTGCCGGCCGCCCTTGTCCTCGAAGGCGTAGAGCTGCCCAACGATCTCCTGGCCGCTCTTCTCGGTGTAGAGATCGAGCGGCTCCAGCGGTGGACCGTCGTACTCCTCGAAGCCGTAGCGGCGTGCCACGTCCCGCCAGGCGTGCACGATGTGCGCGCGGACGGTGAAGTCCTCGGGATAGAAATCGCGGAAGCCCGGCAGGGCGCTATGGTTCGGCATGGCCGCGAATCTAGCGGACCTGCCCCTCCCGTCAACGCGCGAAAGCGGGCGCCCGCACCGCCAGGTCCCCGCCCCACGGCGCGCGGCCCAGCGCCAGCAGGGCATCCCCAACCGTGTGGAAGGAGCCGGTCACCAGCACGGTGCCCGGCCGACGGCCCGCCGGCGCGCCCGGCACACCTGACCGCGCCAGCTCCTGTGCGCGCTCCAGCGCGGTGGTGAAATCCGCCACCGCTTCCGCGTGCGCCGCGGGGAAGGCCTCCAGCACGACCTGCGGCTCCCAGCGCCGCTCGGCGGGGGCGCTCGGCGGCAGCGTGAGGACGGCGGCGTCCACGGCGGCGTAAAGCGGCGCCAGCATGCCACGCCAGTCCTTGTCCCCCAGCACGCCAATGAGCGCCACGATGGGACGCGCGGGCCTCAGCGCCTCGAGCGCCGCGCCCAGCGCCTCTGCGCCGGCCACGTTGTGCGCCACGTCGAAGAGCCACGGCACGCCGGCCACCTCCTCCGCCTGCAGCCGGCCCGGCCAGCGCACGCCCGCGAATCCCTCCACCAGCGCCGCGCTGGACGGCCGCATCGAGGTGGGCAGATGTTCCAGCGCCAGGCCGGCCAGCGCGGCGTTCAGCACCTGGTGCGCGCCGGGCAGTGGCACGGCCAGCTCCAGGGTGCCCCAGGCCTCCGTCTCCAACGCCAGCTCGCTCAGTCGGGAACCCAGGTGGCGCGTGTGCACCCGCCCCAGGTCCAGCTCGTGGAGCGGCGCTCCCACCTCGGCGGCGCGGCGGCGGAAGACGCCGAGCGGGGCCGCGGCCGTCTCCGCCGTGACGGCCGGCACGCCGGCCTTGATGATGCCGGCCTTCTCCTGCGCCACCGCCGCGAGGCTGTCTCCCAGGAGCTGCACGTGGTCCAGGGTCACGTTGGTCAGCACCACCAGGTCGGGCCGCACCACGTTGGTGGCGTCCAGCCGGCCGCCGAGGCCCACCTCCACCACCGCCACCGCCACGCCGGCCTCGGCCAGCGCCAGCAGTCCCATGGCCGTCGTGGTCTCGAAGAAGGAGGGCTGGAGGCGCTCCACGAGCGGCCAGAGCCGCTCGGCCGCGGCCACCAGCGACCCCTCGGAGAGCGGCACGCCGCCCACCTGGACGCGCTCACGTAGGGTGCACAGGTGCGGCGAGGTGTAGAGCCCGGTGCGGTGGCCGGCGGCGCGCAGCGCACCTTCCAGCAGGGCCGCTACCGAGCCTTTGCCGTTGGTCCCGCCCACGTGGATGGTGGCGTAGGAGAGGTGCGGATTGCCTACCGACTCGAGTAGTTGCTCGGTGCGGTCCAGGCCCCAGCGGATGCCGCCGGTGAGCCGCGGGAAGAGCTCGGCTACGAGGTCCGGGTAGGTGAGGGTGCCGCTCACGGGCGTGGCGGCCGTGCGCGGGGTGCGCTACACCCCGGGGGCGCCCACATGCCCCGCGCCTGCATTCCCCGCGCCGTCATCGTCCGCGGGCTCGTCCGCCTGACCCTCCGCCGGCGGCGGCGCTTCCAGCCCCTGCATGTGGCGCAGCAGCCGCGCCACGGTGTCCTTCAGCCGGCGCCGGTCCACGATGCGGTCCACCATACCGTGCTCGAGCAGGAACTCGGAGCGCTGGAACCCTTCGGGCAGCTCCTGCTTGATGGTCTGCTCGATGACGCGCGGGCCGGCAAAGCCCACCAGCGCGCCGGGCTCGGCCAGGATGACGTCACCCAGCATGGCGTAGGAGGCCGTCACGCCGCCCGTGGTGGGATCCGTGAGGATGGAGACGAAGGGGATGCCCGCCTCGTGAAGCTGCGCGAGGGCGGCGGAGGTCTTGGCCATCTGCATGAGGGAGAGGATGCCCTCCATCATGCGCGCGCCGCCGGAGGCGCTCAGGATGAGGAGCGGCACCCGCCGCTCCAGCGCCACGTGCACCAGGCGCGCGATCTTCTCCCCCACCACGGAGCCCATGCTGCCGCCAATGAAGGCAAAGTCCATGACGGCCAGGCAGACGGGCATGCCCGCCAGCGTGCCCTCCACCGTGCGCACGGCGTCCCCATGGCCGACCTTGCGCTCGGCGGCGGCCAGGCGGTCCGGATACGGCTTCAGGTCCACGAACTCCAGCGGGTCGGCGCTGCGCACCTCGGAGAAGCGCTCCTCGTAGGCGCCCTCGTCCAGGAGGATGCGCAGGTAGTCCTCCGCGCTGACCCGCAGGTGATGGGCGCAGACCGGACACACACTGAGGTTCTGCTCCAGGCGGGCGCGATAGAGGATCTCGCCGCAGTCGGGGCACTTGTCGAAGACGTCGGCGGGCAGATCCCGGCGATCCGCCGACGTGAGCTTCTGTTTGGGTTTACGGAACCAGCTCATCTCGTACCTCGGCGCCGCGCCCGGAGGAGCGCGGCGCCTGGATGATGAAACGCGCGGGGTGCCGCGCGGGGACGTCGCCTTAAACCCGGCCGCCCTCGATGGCCACACGCTGCGCCACTCCCAGGCCTATGAACGTGGCCAGGAGGAAGGAGCCGCCGTAGCTCAGGAACGGGAGCGGGATGCCGGTGATGGGCATCACGCCCACCGTCATGCCCACGTTCACCAGAATGTGAGTGAACCACGCTCCGAAGATACCGAACACCACGATTCCCGCAAACGGGTCGCCCAGCCGTTCGGCAATGGAGGCCAGCCGCCACAGGATGAAGAAATAGACCAGCAGCACGCCCACGGCGCCCACGAAGCCCAGTTCCTCACCGATGACGGCGTAGATGAAGTCGGTCCACTGTTCCGGGAGGAAGGACAGCCGCTTCTGCGTCCCCTCCAGGAAGCCCTTGCCGCGGAGACCGCCGCTGCCGATGGCAATCTGGCTCTGGATGGAATGGTAGCCCGCGCCGAGTGGATCCATCTCGGGGTTCATGAAGGCCAGAATGCGGTTGCGCTGGTACTGCTCGAGTGAATTCCACAGGCCCACCGCGATGGTCCCCGACGCCAGATTGGCCACGAGCACGGCCACCGCCTCCGACATGCGCACGCGATAGAGATAGAGAAAGACGATGAGCAGGATCATGTAGACCGAGTAGATCCAGCCCATGAAGGCCAGGAAGAGCGCCACAACGGGCGAGAGTAGCAGGAAGATGGCGCCCAGCGGCGCGCCTGCCCAGAAGAGGGTGGCCAGCAACACGCCGCCGAAGACCATGGCCGTACCCAGATCCGGCTGCGCCAGGACGAGTAGCGTGGGCACGGCCGCGATCACGACCGGCTTCCACAACGCCCAGACGGTCGGGGGCGTCTCGCGCCAGCCGCCCATCACCTTGGCCAGCATGAGGATGGTGGCCACGTTCACGAACTGGGCGGGCTGGACGCGGATCGGCCCCACGGCCAGCCAGCTCTTGGTGCCGGCGGCGGTACCAGCCCCGGTGCCGATCGTGAGCGTCACCAGGAGCGTGGCCAGGCCACCGAAATAAGCCACCGGCGCCACCCACTCCAGCCAGCGGACCGGAATGCGCAGCACAATGGCAAAGACGATCAGGGAAAGCACCAGCCAGACGAGCTGCGTGCGCCACAGGTTGGCCTCCAGCGCGCCCTGCCGCTCCACCTGCCCGGCCGAGTAAATCATCACCACGCCGAACAGGGTGAGCCCGAGCACCGCAAAGAAGAGCCCCGGATCGCCGAAGAGCTTGCGAACCCGCTGGTAGATGCCCATGGCGGCTCAGGCCGCCCGGCGCCGGGCGCCCGCCCGCATCAGCGCTCGCCTCCGGCCGAGCGGAAGAGGATGAGCGCCACCAGCCCCGCACCCGCCGCGTAGGCCGCGGCGATCGGCGCGCTGGTGAGCAGCACGTTCACGGCGTCCTCCGTGCCTCCCCGGGAGAGCCCCAGCAGGAAGTAGAGCGCGTCGTGGAGCCACTTGCCCAGGAACAGGTAGAGCGCGCCGAAGAGCAGGCTCTCCCCCTCGAACAGGTCGCGCGTGCGGGAGCCCAGGTAGCAGACCACCGTGAGGGCCACCGCGCTGGCGCCGAACGCGGTGAGCGAGAGGACGTCATTGAGCAGGCCGAGCACCAGGCCCAGCAGCGCCGCCCCGGCGCCCGGCAGCCGACGGGCGCCCAGCAGCGCGGCCACCGTGAGCAGGTCGGGCGCCGAGCGGCCCAACCCCAGTGTCAGGTGGAGGGTAAAGTGCAGTACCACCAGGATGGCCACGAAAAGCCAGAACTTGCCGCGTCGTGCCGCCATCAGCCGCCCCCCGCCGGGCCGCGAATGCTGGCCGTGTCGGGATTGCTGGCCGTGTCGGGCGGAGCCGACACGTTCCACACGTCGGCCAGGTCACCCTGGTTCGCGCCCACCCGCACCAGCACGGTGCGCACGGCCTCGGGGCGCACGGCGGGCAGCAGCAGGTAGCTCTTGCGCCAGCCCGTGTCCGCCTCGTCGATGCCCAGCACGGTGCCCAGCAGGATGCCGCGCGGGAAGACGTCCCCGCGCCCGGAGGTCACCACCCGGCGGCCGGGACCGATATCGCTGTGGAAGGGCGCGCCGGTGAGCGCCAGCACGTCCTCCTCGCGGAAGCGTCCGCGGCGCACCTCTACCAGGCCGTAGGCTGCGCCGTCCGCCGTCATGGCGCTGGCGCGGAAATCGGGATGGGTCCAGTCGATGGCCTGGGCGCGGTGCTCGTCCACCTCCCACACCACGCCGAGCAGCCCTTCCGGCGTGAGCACGATGCTCCCCTCCTGTACCCCCTCCGCGGCACCCACACTCACCAGGAAGGTGCTCTCGGCGGGGTCCAGGCCCACCTGGATGACGTCCGCGGGGATGTACTCCTCCGCCAGGCGGGAGCGCAGGCCGAGCGTGGCGCGGAGGCGCGCGTTCTCCTCGGCCAGTGTGGCCTGGGCCGCCGCCACGGCACCGAGCGAGTCCCGCTGGGCGCGGAGCTGCACCACGTCCACGCCCAGCGCCCGGCGGGCCCCGATGGCCTCCTGCGTGGCCAGGAATGGCCGCAGCGCGGTGGCGCGCAGATTGGCGCGTACCACACTCTGCCACTCCGGTGGCATGAGCCACAGAAAAAACGCGAGCGCCAGCACGCCGCCCGCGAGCGCCGCATCGCGTCGTCGTTCCCTGCGCGTTACATCGAAGTCGAGCACCTGGTGTCCCTCAGAAGTTCGCCCGCGGTCGACGCCGCCGGGGGCCGCACGCGCCTCTGCACCTCACGTGCCGTGGGCGCGGTGAGCGGCTCAGGCGTTGAGGACGCCGCGGTAGCGTTCGAACTCGTCGAGGATGCGGCCGGCACCTCGCACCACACAGGTGAGCGGCTCCTCGTCCACGTGGATGGGCAGGTTGGTCTCGTGCGCCAGCAGGTCATCCAGACCGCGGATGAGTGCGCCGCCACCGGTCATGACGATGCCGCGGTCTACGATGTCGGAGGCCAGCTCAGGCGGGGTGATCTCGAGCGCCCGACGCACGGCGTCCACGATCTGCTGGACCGGTTCCTGGATGCACTCGCGGATCTCCTGGGAATGCACCTTCACCGTCTTCGGAATGCCGCTCACCAGGTCGCGCCCCTTCACTTCCATCTCCCGCTCGTCCCCGCTGTTGAAGGCGGAACCGATCTGGATCTTGATGGCCTCGGCCGTGGGCTCGCCGATGAGCAGGTTGTAGTTCTTGCGCAGGAAGGAGACGATGGCGTTGTCGATCTCGTCCCCACCCACGCGGATGGAGGTGTCAGACACGATGCCGTTCAGCGCGATCACCGCGATCTCCGTGGTGCCGCCGCCGATGTCGATGACCATGTTGCCGGTGGGCGTGTCCACGGGAAGGCCCACGCCGATGGCGGCGGCCATGGGCTCGGCCACCATGAAGACTTCCTTTGCACCCGCCGCGGCCGCGCTCGAGCGCACGGCGCGCCGCTCCAACTCGGTGATCCCGGATGGTACACCCACCACCACGCGCGGCTTCATGCGGAAGATGCGCTTGTTGGTCACCTGCCGCAGGAAGTGGCGGAGCATGATCTCGGTGATGTCCACGTCGGCAATGACGCCGTCCTTGAGCGGCCGCATCGCCATGATGCCCTCGGGCGTCCGGCCCAGCATGCGCTTGGCCTCCAGCCCGATGCCCTTGATGCGATGGGAGCCGCGCTCCACCGCCACCACGGACGGCTCGTTCAGGACAATGCCTTCACCCTTCACGTAGACGAGGGTGTTGGCCGTGCCCAGATCGACGGCGATGTCATTGACCGGCAGGAGGCTGCCAGTGCTAAAAAAACCGCGAAAGCTCATATGCCTGTGGGCGGGGGTGGGCCCGGGGAGGCCGCGTTCCCTGACTGCATCAGATAGCCGGTTGCGCGCCCGGATACCGCGCGTTTTCGGGAAAGTGGCAAGGTAGCCGCGCCCCGGCGGGGTCGCAAGCACGCCGGCGAGGGGAAAGGTGCCGCTTTCATCGGCCGGTGCTCCCGAAGCCGCCGGCGCCACGACCGCTCTCCGGCAGCTCCGGTCGTTCCTCCCAGGCCAGGCGCGCCACGGGCGCCAGCACGAGCTGCGCGATCCGTTCGCCGTGGGCAATCTCCTGGGGACCGGCGTCGAAATTGATCAGGGGGACGCGGATCTCGCCGCGGTAGTCACTGTCGATGGTGCCGGGCGCGTTGACGATGCCCACGCCCCGCCTGGCGGCCAGCCCCGAGCGGGGCCGTACCTGCGCCTCGTAGCCGGGCGGCAGCGCCACCGCCAGACCGCTCGGCACCAGCCGCCGCTCGAGCGGCTGGAGGACGAACGCCTCGCCGGCGTTGCGCAGGTCCACGCCCGCGGCGCCCGCCGTGGCATAGGTGGGCAGCGCCCAGTCCGCCGGATGGTGCGGCAGGCGGCGGACGGGCACGCGTACGGCGTCCGCGTCCGCCACCTACGCCACCGCTTCCGCAGGGGTGGGTGAGGCCAACTAGAGCACCTCTTCCACCGGGGTGTAGGGCAGGTCGAAGGCCTCCGCCACGCCCGGGTAGGTGATCTTCCCGTCCACCGCGTTGACGCCGAGCGCCAGGGCGCGATCCTGCCGGCAGGCGTCCTTCCAGCCCTTGGCCGCCAGCGCCACGGCATACGGGAAGGTAGCGTTCGTCAGAGCCAGCGTGGATGTCCGCGAGACGGCCCCCGGCATGTTGGCCACGGCGTAATGGATGACGCCGTCCACCACGTAGATCGGGTCCTCATGGGTGGTGGCCTTGATGGTCTCCACGCAGCCCCCCTGATCCACGGCCACGTCCACGATGACCGACCCCGGCTTCATGTACTTCAGGTCCTCGCGCCGCACCAGGCTCGGGGCTTTGGCCCCGGGCAGGAGGACCGCGCCCACCAGGATGTCCGCCTTCTCCAGCATGGCGCGAACGTTGTAGGGGTTGGAGTGCAGCGTGGTCACGTTGGCCGGCATGACGTCCGCCAGATAGCGGAGCCGGTTCAGCGACACGTCCAGGATGTACACGTGGGCGCCCAGACCGGCGGCCATGCGTGCCGCGTTGGAGCCCACGATGCCGCCACCCAGCACCACCACGGTGGCGGGCTCCACACCCGGCACCCCGCCCACCAGGATACCGCGCCCGCCGAAGAACTTCTCCAGGTACTTGGCGCCCTCCTGCACCGCCATGCGGCCGGCCACCTCACTCATGGGCGTGAGCAGGGGCAGTTCGCCCGTGGGCAGCTGCACCGTCTCGTAGGCAATGGCCACCGCCCCGGAATCCATCACCGCCCGCGTGAGCTCCTCGTCCGCCGCGAAGTGGAAGTACGTGAAGATCACCTGATCCCGGCGCATGCGCGGCCACTCGGGCTTGATCGGCTCTTTGACCTTCATGATCATGTCGGCGCGGGCCCACACGTCATCCACTGCAGCCACGATCTCGGCGCCGCCGTGCATGTAATCCTCATCCTCGAAGCCGCTGCCCTCCCCCGCCGAGCGCTCGATGAGCACCGTGTGGCCGGCGCGTACGAGCGCCTCCGCCCCACCCGGCACCAGGGCCACGCGGTTCTCGTTGTTCTTGATTTCCTTCGGTACGCCTATGATCATGGCTCCCCGCCCTCTCTTATGGTCATTCCTCCGGACCGAGGCACAGGCCCACCTGCCGCTCGGGCGCGAAGTATTCGGCCGCCAGCTCCGCGACATCTGCGCGGGTGACCGCATCCACGCAGGCCATCACCTCCTCGGCGGTGCGGAACGGTTCCCCGTACAGCTCTGTCCCCGCCAGGCGGTGCAGGCGTGAGCCGCTGGACTCCAGCGCCAGCACGATCTGCCCCTTGACCTGCCCCTTGATGTCCGCCAGCTCCTCGGCGCTAAGCCCCTCCGCCGCCAGCCGCGCGAACTCGTGGAGAATCGTATCCCGAGCGCGCCGCGTCCAGTCCGGACGGGTGCCCACGTAGACCCCGGTGAGGCCCGCCCCTGCGTAGAAGGACTGAAACGAGAAGACCGCGTAGGCCAATCCGAGCTCCTCCCTTACCTTCTGGAAGAGGCGCGAGCTCATGCCGCCGCCGAAGGCGTTGGACAGGAGTACGAGCGCATAGCGCCGCGGATCGCCGTGCCCGAAGGTGTGCGTGCCCAGCACCAGATGGCTCTGGGCCGAGTCGCGCGCCACATACTCATGGCCGGGCGCGAGCGCGCCGACCGGTGGAGGCGCGGGCGGCCGGGCACCGTTCGGCGAGGCCTCGAACAGGCGCCGCACGCGCTCGGTAAAGGCGTGGTGCTCGACCGCGCCCACGGCCGCCACCACGAGGTTCGGCCGCCGGTAGCGGGCCGCATGGGCCTCCGCAAGGGCGGCCGCGTCCAGCGTGGCCACCGTGTCCCGGGTGCCCAGGATGCTGTAGCCGTACGGGTGCTCCCCCCAGAGGCGCGCCGCGTGCAGATCGAACACCAGGTCGTCCGGCGTATCCTCCACGGTGGCGATCTCCTCCAGCACCACCTCCCGCTCCAGCTCCAGATCCGGCTCCCGGAAGAGCGGGTTCAGCACGATGTCCCCCAGCACGTCCAGCGCCAGCGCCGCGTCCTCGGACAACACGCGCGCCTGAAAGCTGGTGTGCTCGCGAGTGGTATAGGCATCCAGCGAGCCGCCCACGCGCTCCAGCGCCAGGGCAATGTCCCGGGCGGAGCGTGTGGGCGTTCCCTTGAATACCATGTGTTCGATGAGGTGGCTGACCCCCATGCGCTGCGGCGGCTCCGTGACGGAGCCCGCGCGCACCCAGACGCCGATGGATACGGAACGGGCGGTGGGCACCTGCTCGGTCGTCACGACCAGCCCACCGCCCAGCTCCTCGCGGGCGTACCGCTCGAGCACCGGCGTGTCCCGCTTCCGGCCGGCGCTCAGTCCGCCGACTCGGCGGGAGCGGCAGCGCTCCCGGCGGCGGCGGGCGTGCCCTCCTCCGCCAGCGCGGCCTTGCGGGACAGCCGCAGGCGGCCCTTCTCGTCGATCGAGAGGAGCTTCACCCGCACGATGTCCCCCTTCTTGACCACGTCCTCCGTGTTCTCCGTGCGCTGCTCCTGCAGCTCGGAGATGTGGCACAGGCCCTCCGTGCCCGGGATGATCTCGATGAAGGCACCGAAGGAGGTGGTGTTCTTGACCGGCCCCTCGTAGATGAGGCCCACCTCGGGCTCCTTGGTCATGGCCTCGATGCGCTCCTTGGCCTTCTGGCCGCCGAGCCCCGCCACGCTGGCAATCTTGATCATGCCCGAATCGTCGATCGTGATCTGCGCGCCGGTCTCATCCTGGATGGCCCGAATGGTCTTGCCCTTGGGCCCGATCACCTCCCCGATCTTCTCGGGGTTGATGTGGATGGTGATGATCTGCGGCGCCCACGGAGACATCTCCTCGCGGTGCGCGGGGAGCGTCTGGTCCATGTGATCCAGGATGTGCAGGCGTGCCTTGTTGGCCCGCTGCAGGGCGTCCCGCATGATCTCCACCGTGAGCCCCTGGACCTTGATGTCCATCTGGATGGAGGTCACGCCCTGGCGGGTGCCGGCCACCTTGAAGTCCATGTCACCCAGCGCGTCCTCCACGCCCAGGATGTCCGTCAGGACCACTACCTTGTCACCTTCCTTGATGAGCCCCATGGCCACACCGGCCACCGGTGCGCGCAGCGGCACGCCGGCGTCCATCAGGGAGAGGGACGCGGCGCACACGGACGCCATCGAGGAGGAGCCGTTGGACTCCAGCACCTCGGACACCACGCGGATGGTGTAGGGGAAATCCTCCACCGCGGGCAGCATCGGCAGAATGGCCCGCTCCGCCAGCGCGCCGTGCCCCTGTTCCCGGCGCGACGTGCCGCGCAGCGGCTTGGCCTCTCCGGTGCAGAAGGGCGGGAAGTTGTAGTGGAGCATGAAGGACTTCTTGACCTCGGTGGCGCTGTCGATGGAATCGATGCGCTGCTCGTCCCGCTCGGTGCCCAGCGTGACCACGCCGAGCGCCTGCGTCTGCCCACGGGTGAAGAGGGCCGAGCCGTGCGTACGCGGCAGGAGGCCCACCTCGGAGCGGAGCTCACGGACCTGGTCCGGCTTGCGGCCGTCGGTGCGGACGCCCTGCTCGATGATCTGGCGGCGCATGGCGCCCTTCTCGGTCTGGTAGAGGAGCTCCTTGACCATGCCGTCCTGGTCCGGGAAGTCCTCGGCCAGCGCCTCGCGCGCCTCACTGCGGATGGCCGAGAGCAACTCGGTGCGCTCGGCCTTGTCGGCAATGCCCATGGCGTCGGTGATGCGAGCGTCCACCATCTCACCCAGCTTCTCGGCCAGTTCGGGCGAGGGCTCGGTAGACTCCCACTCCATGGTGGCCTGCTGCACCGGGGCTATCAGCTCGCGCTGGATGCCGATCAGTTCCTTGATGCCCTCATGCGCGGCCAGCAGACCCTCGGCGATCTCCTCCTCCGGAACCTCCACCGCGCTGCCCTCCACCATCTGGATGGCCTTCTGGGTGCCGGCCACCACGATCTCCACGTCACTGAACTCGAGCTGTTGGAAGGTGGGGTTCAACACCCACTGCCCCTGGATGCGGCCCAGGCGTACGGCGGCCACCGGCTCATCGAAGGGGATCTTGGACATGCACAGCGCCGCGGAGGCGCCGAGCAGCCCCAGCACGTCGGCGTTGTTCTCCTGGTCCGCGGACAGCACGTGGACCATGACCTGGGTCTCGTTCTGGAACGAGTCCGGGAAGAGCGGGCGGATGGGCCGGTCGATCTGGCGGGCGGCCAGGACTTCACTCTCGCCCGGTCGGCCCTCGCGCTTGAAGAACCCTCCGGGAATCTTGCCCGCGGCGTAGGAACGGTCGCGGTACTCCACGGTGAGGGGGAAGAAGGGCAGATGCGTGGGCCTGTCCTGCGCCGTGGCTGTGCACAGTGCCACCGTCTCCCCGTACTGCACCAGGCAGGCGCCGTGCGCCTGCCGTGCCATGCGGCCCGTCTCCAGGATCAGGGGCCGTCCTGCGAACGTCGTTTCGATTCTCTGCATGCGTCGTGGTCTCTCTTTTCTCTTGCCGCTTTGTGGCTCGTTGCCTTCGTGCCGGGGCTACCCCAGCCCCTTCAACACGAAGGGGCGTGGCCGTTTGCCCACGCCCCTTCCGCCGGAGTCTCCGGCGGCCCTGCCTGCGATCAGTGCCGGAGTCCGAGCTCCTCGATGATCGCGCGATAACGTTCGATGTCCCGGCTCTTCAGGTAATCCAGCAGCCGGCGCCGCTTGCCCACCATCTTGAGCAGGCCGCGGCGGCTGTGATGATCCTGTTTGTGAGCCCGGAAATGATCGGTGAGATCGTTGATGCGGGCGGTCAGGAGCGCAATCTGGATCGGGGGGCTGCCCCGATCGGTCTCATGGCTCCGGAACTTCTCGATTATGACTTCTTTGTTGATCGGCATTCTGGCCTCTCCGAGAGTCTGCGCTGGTCGGGAAGCGGGCGTCCTCATGGCGCCAAGCCCTTTAGTCTAGCGGGATTCTGGCTTTCTGGCAATACGTCGGCGGCATTCCAGGCATTCCGCTGGCGGGTGTGCCTGCGCCGGCATGCCCATGCTGAAACGGCCGTGGCGCGCATCAAGTACCCGCCGCGGCGGCGTGCCTATGCGGCGCGTGGGGAGATGGAGCGCCGGAAGGTAGGTGCTGGAACGCTCGGCACAGAACCAAGGTCCGGCCCGGCCTGCCGCCAATATATTCTATAGAATATTTTGGCTCAACCATGCGGCGGACTGTGCGAAAGCTCCGAGTGCCACGCACTCCTGCACCCTTCCCCCCCTCGCGTTGGTCCCCGTTCGCGGAACCGCGGCCATCCGCCCGCGCCGCCTCATCCGCCACGGCGGCCACGCCGGCTTCGCACGTCCTGGCGTAGTGGAAGCACCCTCAGCTATTGCTGGCAGCTCCGGACAGCAGCTCGCGCGCGGCGCGGCAGTCATCCTCCATGGCGCGCACCAGTTCGGCCACCGAGGAGAAATGGCGTACCTCCCGCACGCGGGCGTGGAAATCCACGCGCACTTGCTGACCGTAGAGATCCCCGTGCCAGTCGAAGACGTGCAGTTCCACCGTGGGCGTGGACCCCGTGAACGTGGGGCGCGGCCCCAGGTGGAGCACGCCGTCGAAGGTGCCCTCCCGGAGCACGGCGCGCACCGCATAGATCCCTTCCAGCGGCAGCAGCTTGTCCGGGTGGGAGACCTGCAGGTTGGCCGTGGGAAAGCCCAGTCTGGCGCCGCGGCCGTCACCCCGCACCACCGTGCCCCGCACCGCGTAGGGGCGCCCGAGCGCAGCCGCCGCGGCGGCCATGTCACCGGCCTGGACGGCGCGGCGGATGCGGGTCGAGGAGACCGGTTCCTGGCCGGCGCTCACAGGCTCCACCACCCGCACGCCGAAGCCCAGCTCCCGCCCGATCTCGCGCAGGGTCTCCGGATCGCCGCTGCGATCCTTACCGAAGCCGTGGTCGTAGCCGATGATGAGCTCACGACAGCGCAGCTTGCCTAGCAGGATCTCCTGCACGAAGCGCCGGGGCGGATAGTCGGCCAGCGCCCGGGTGAAGGGCAGCAGGTCCACGTAGTCCAGTCCCGACTCGGCCAGGATCTCGATCTTCTCCGCCGGCGTGGTGAGCAGTGGCGGCGCCGCCTCCGGACGCACGATGCGCAGGGGATGCGGATGGAAGGTCACCAGGACCGCCGGCAAGCCTCGCGCGCGAGCCTCCGCCACCACCTGCTGGAGCACCTGCCAGTGGCCGCGGTGCACACCGTCAAAGGTACCCACAGTGACCACCGAGCCCGGGCCGGGGATACCAGCCCCGCTCACGCGAACACCTTGCGCGGCAGGAGCGTGCCCTGGCTCACGTCGGCCAGGGCGTGCAGGCGCCCCTGCCAGGCCACGGCCGCGCGCACCCCCTCCGGTGCGTCCGCCGGAGCGGGCACCGCGCGGCCGTGCGCCAGCTCCGCGGCCGCGGCATCATCCACCCGCAGCGTGGGCAGGTGCGCGAGGGCCTCCAGTGGGGCCAGCGAAGCTGCGGCGAGCGCCGCCTCGTCCCCCAGCTCCGCCAGCGTCACGGCGCCCGCCACGCCGTGGCTGCCCACCCGGGTGCGGCGCAGCCCGGTCAGGTGGGCGGAGGTGCCGAGCGCGGCGCCCAGATCGCGCGCGAGCGCACGGATGTAGGTGCCGCTCGAACACTCCACCACGAAACGAACGCTGGGCAGAGCCAGCTCGACCAGTTCAAAGGCGTGTACCGTGACGCTCACCGGCGCGGGCGCCACCGCCTGGCCGCGGCGCGCCAGGCGGTAGGCCCGCTCGCCCTGGATCTTCTTGGCCGAATAGGCCGGGGGCGCCTGCTGGATCTTGCCGCGGAAGCCCTCGAGCGCCGCCGCCACCGCGTCCGCGTCCAGCCCGCGCCACGCCTCGTCGCTGGCCACCGGCTGGCCGGTGTGGTCATCCGTGTCGGTGGCGGTGCCGAAGAGCACCGTGGCCTCGTAGCGCTTGGGCAGACCGGTCAGGTGCTCCGCGATGCGCGTGGCGCTGCCCACGCACAGCAGCAGCAGGCCGGAGGCAAAGGGATCCAGCGTGCCGGTATGCCCCACGCGCCGGGTACCGAGTGCGCGGCGCACGGCGCCCACCACATCGTGCGAGGTGGGCCCCACGGGCTTGTCCACGCGCAGGACGCGCGGCGCGGGCTCAGGCCCGCTCATCCCCGTCGTCGGGCAGGGCGTCGGACGCGGAACCGGAGGCGTCCGCGTCGGCGGCGGAGCCATCGGGCTCGGCGGCGTCCTCGTCGCTTTCCCAACCACCCTCCGGCCGCACTTCCCGCAGCAGGGACTCGATGTGCCGGGCGTGGTCCTGGGAGGCGTCCACCTCAAAGCGTAGTTCCGGCGCGTGGCGAATGGAGAGCCGGTTGGCAATGGACGTGCGCAGGAAGGCCGCCGCCGCGCGCAGCCCTTCCATGGATTCCTCGCGCCCCTCCTGACCCGGCGTACTCACGAGTACGCGCGCCACCGCCAGGTCGGGGCTCACGCGCACGCCGGTGACGGTCACGGAGCCCACGCGCGGGTCCTTGACCTCCGTCAGCAGCAGGTCGGCCAGCTCGCGGCGCAGCTGCTCGTTCAAGCGATCCAGACGTCGTCCCATGCGGCTCTCCTGGCGGCGGCAGATAAAGCGAACGGCGATGACCCGTGGGGGCCGTCGCCGGTGTTCTCACAGATACGAGCGGTCGGTCCTGATGATGCGCGCGCGGCCTTCCGCTGCCACCAGCCGGTCCGCCGCCTCCAGCGTCTGCTCCGCCACCGTACGGGCGGACGCCACCACGCAGACGGTGAGCTCGGCGCGCTGCCACAGATCCTGATGCGCCGTCTCGGCTACGGAGAGATTGTGGCGCTTACGCAGCCGATCCTTGAGGCTGCGCACCACGCTGCGCTTCTCCTTGAGATGCTGGGCGCCGTAGATCTCCAGCTCCCAGCTCACCACGCCTATGATCATGGGGCGGCCGTCCGCCGTGTGCTCGGGGCGGGGCGTGCGGCCCCGATCAGCCTTCGCTCTCGCCGGCGGAGGCGGCCAGCGTGCGGGCAATCTCGTCGATGCGGAAGCACTCCACGTGATCGCCCACCTTGAGGTCATTGAAGCCCTCGATGCTGAGGCCGCACTCGAAGCCCTCCCGGACCTCGCGCACGTCATCCTTGAAGCGCTTCAGACTGCCCAGCGCGCCCGCGTAGACCTGCATGCCGTCCCGCACCAGGCGGAACTTGGCCTTGCGATCCAGCACGCCTTCGGTGACGTAGCAGCCGGCCACGGTGCCGGCGCGCGGCACCTTGAAGAGCTGCCGCACCTCGGCCACGCCCATGAGCACCTCGCGCTCCTCAGGCGCCAGCATCCCCTCGAGCGCGGAGCGAACCTCCTCGACCGCCTCGTAGATGATGTCATACTGCTTGATGTCCACGCCCTCGTGCGCCGCCGTGTGGCGAGCATCGGCCGTGGGCCGCACGTGGAAGCCGATGATGATGGCTCCCGAGGTGGCGGCCAGCAGGACGTCGGACTCGTTGATGGCACCCACGCCGCGGTGGATGACCTCCACCTTCACCTCGTCCGTGGAGAGCTGGGCCAGCGCGTCCGAGAGCGCCTGCACCGAGCCGTCCACGTCACCCTTGATGATGAGGTTCAGGTAGGCCGTCTTACCCTCGGCCAGCATGCGGCTGATGTCCGTGAGCTTCACGCCGCGGCCCTTGATGCGGAGCTTCTTCTCCCGCTCCAGGCGCTGCCGCGTCTGCGCAATCTCGCTGGCCCGGTCGGCCTCCATGGCCACCAGGGCGTCACCCGCCTGCGGGATGCCCGACACGCCCAGGATCTGTACCGGGATGCCGGGGCCCGCCTCCTTCACCGCTTTGCCGCGCTCGTCCAGCAGCGCGCGCACCTTACCGTCGAAGTGGCCGCACACGAAGCTGTCTCCCACGCGCAGCGTGCCGTTGGTCACCAGCACGGTGGTCACGGCGCCCTTGCCCGGATCCAGCTGGGCTTCCACGACGGTGGCGTGGGCCTCGCGGTCCGGGTTGGCCTTCAGGTCGAGCAGCTCGGCCTGCAGCAGCACCTTCTCCAGCAGGTCGTCAATCCCTGTGCCCTGCTTGGCGCTCACCTCGGCCGACAGCACCTGCCCGCCGTACTCCTCCACCACCACTTCGTGCTGCAGGAGATCCTGCTTGATCTTCGTGGGGTCGGCGCCCGGCAGGTCCACCTTGTTGATGGCCACGATGAGCGGCACGCCGGCGTTCCGGGCGTGGCTGATGGCCTCGATGGTCTGCGGCATGACGGAGTCATCGGCGGCAACGACCAGGATCACCAGGTCGGTGATGTCCGCGCCGCGCGCACGCATGGCGGTGAACGCCGCGTGGCCCGGCGTGTCCAGGAAGCTGATGGCGCGTCCGTCGGCCAGCTCCACGTGGTAGGCGCCGATGTGCTGCGTGATACCGCCCGACTCGCCGGCAATGACGTTGGCCTTGCGGATGTGGTCCAGCAGTGACGTCTTGCCGTGGTCCACATGGCCCATGACGGTGACCACCGGGGAGCGCGGCTGCAGGTCCTCCGGCGCGTCCTCCACCACGGACTCCTCGGCCATCTCCCCGCCGTACTCCTCCTCGCGCACGGCCTTGTAGCCGAACTCGTCCAGGAGCAGCTCGATCTGGTCGAAGTCGAGGCGCTGGTTGATGGTCACCATGAGGCCCAGGTTCTTGAACGCGCTACTCACGATCTGCGTGGCGGTGACGTCCACCAGCTCGGCCAGCTCGGCCACGGTGAGGAACTCGTTGACCCGGACGGTGGTGGCCTCCTCCTCCCGCTTGCGCTCGCGTTCGGCCTGCGCCTCCACCCGGCTGGGCGCCTCCTGGCGGCGGCCGCGGCGCTTCTTGCCGCCGCCACCCTTGAGCTCCGCCATGACGCGCTGGATATTGTCCTGCACCGCCGTCTGGTCCACCCGGCGCTGCTTCTTCTTCTTCTTGTCCTTGCCCTTCTTGCGCCCGTCCGGCGTGTAGCCCTCGGCCTGGATGCGCACGTTCCCCGTGGGACCGGCGCTCGCGGCGGGGGCGGGACGGCGCGGCGGCGCCTTGCCGAGCACCTCGGCGGCGCGGCGCAGGCGCGGCTTCTGCTCCTCCGAGATGGCGCGGGTGTCGGCCTCCGCGGCCAGCAGGGCGTCCTCCACCGCCTCGGGCTCCTCGGCGGCCTCGGCAACCGGCTCGGACGCGGCCGCCTCGAGCTCGGCCGACTCGGCGGGGACCTCGGCCTCAGGCTCAGCCTGGGTCTCGGCTTCGGCGGCGGCGCGGATGGCCTCATCGGCCACCTCCTCCGCTTCCTCCTCCGCTTCCTCCTCCGCTTCCTCCTCCGCTTCCTCCTCGGGAGCCTCCGCGGCTAGCTCCTCCGCCTCCTCGGCCTGGTCGGGGGCGGCTTCCGCTGTGGTGGCGGTAACCTCGGCGGGCGCCTCGTCTGCGGCAGCGGCCTCCTCCGCGGCCTCGGCCATGGCGCTTTCCGCGGCCTCGGCGGCAATGGCATCAGCGGCCTCGGCGGCCACGTCCCGGGCCTGGCCCTCCTCGGCTTCCTCCGGCGCTGCCTCTTCGGGAGCGGCCGGCTCTACCTCGGACTTGCGACGGCGGCGGCGCTTACCCGCCGGGGCCGCCGTCTCGGTCACTGTTTCGATGATCTCGGCCACGTCCTCGTGGCCCGCACGACGCTCGCGCTCGAAACGCGCGCGCAGCTTGGCCACCACGGCGTCATCCACGGTGGCGGCTTCACTGCGCGCTCTCACGCCCATGGTCCGGAGCAGCTGGATCAGCTTCTCCGGATCAATCTTGAATTCTCTGGCTGCTTCGAATACGCGCATAAGTCGTGTACGACGTTCCCTGCTAGTGTCTCTGTTCTACTCGCGGCAACGCTGCCGCGATGCGCCCTGCCAGCCCCGGCTCCGTAACGGCCACGGCGCCGAGTGGCGAGCGCCCCACGGCCCCGCCGAGCTCTGCCCGGCTGAAGGCCACGGCGTAGGGCGTGCCCCGCGCCGCCAGGAGTGGCATCAGCTTGTCCCTGCTGTTGTCCGAGGCGTCAGCGGCGAGGAGCACCAGCGCCGCGGCGTCGGCCCGGACGGCCTCCCGCACACGCTCCGTCCCCGGCACCACCGCCCCGGCCCGGGCGGCGAGCCCCAGATACCGGAGGGCCGGCTCAGACGCTGCCATCCTCCGGCTCCGCCTGGGCCGGCTGATCCACCGCCTTCGAAGCGGCTGCGTCGGCTGCTTCAGCCTCCGCGTCCGGCGCGACCTTGCTGGCCTTCACGGTCTTGCCAGCTGTAGCGGCCTTCTTGGCCGTGCCAGCCTTCTTGGCCGTGCCAGCCTTCTTGGCCGTAGCGGCCTTCTTGGCCGTGGCGGCCTTCTTTGTCTTGGCCGCCTTCTTGGCCGTGGCGGCCTTCTTGGCCGTGCCAGCCTTCTTGGCCGTGGCGGCCTTCTTTGTCTTGGCGG
>JBBDRO010000101.1:65326-67902 GCA_040905425.1 Gemmatimonadota bacterium
GCCTTCTTGGCCGTGCCAGCCTTCTTGGCCGTGGCGGCCTTCTTTGTCTTGGCGGCCTTCTTGGCCGTGGGGGCCTTTGCTGCCTCCGTAGCCTCCTCGGCTTCCTCGGCCTCCTCCGCCTTCGGAGCTTCCTCCGCCTTCGAAGCCTCCTCCGCCTTCGGAGCCTCCTCCGCCTCGGTGACTTCCTCGACGGCACCGGCTGCGTCCGTCGGGCCAGCTGTAGGCACGGCCTGCGCCGCGGGAACAGGCCCCCCGCCCGCTTCCTTCCCGGCTGCCTCGGTGGCCTCTCCGCCACCCATCGGAATCCCGAGGATGTCGGCCGCCAACTCGCGCGCCTCGTCCATCTCGGCGCTGTCGGCGGCATCGGCATCCGATGCGGCCTCTTCGCCGCCGGCTTCCTCCGTCAACGACTCGATCAGGCGAAGTACCTCGTCCGCCTGTTCGGGAGTAACACTCTCAACGCGGAGAAGGTCCTCGCGCTCAAGGTCGATGATGTCGAGAAAAGTAGTATACCCCGCGGTTTCCAGCGCCGCCAGAGTGCCCAGCGGCAGGTCCAACTCACGCAGCGGGAAGTCCGCGACCTCGTACTCCTGCTCGGCGCCGCCGAAGAGCGCGGCGTCGGCTCCCCGCTCCAGCCACTCGCGACTGCCGTAGAGGTCGATCTGCCAGCCGATGAGCTGGCTGGCCAGACGCACGTTCTGGCCGTTGCGACCGATGGCCAGCGACAACTGGTCCTCGTCCACGATGGCCGTGATCACGCGGCGCGGTGAATCCCCGATGACCTTGGCCACCTTGGCCGGAGCCAGCGCGCGGCGTGCGAACACTTCCGGATCGGGATGCCAGGGCACGATGTCGATGCGCTCGCCACCCAGCTCGCTCACCACCGCCTGCACGCGGGAACCCTTGAGGCCCACGCAGGCCCCCACCGGATCGATGGAATCGTCACGCGACGAGACGGCCAGCTTGGTGCGGCCGCCCACCTCACGGGAGATGCCCTTCACTTCCACGATGCCCTGATAGATCTCGGGCACCTCCAGCTTGAAGAGTGCGGCCACGAAGAGCGGATCGGCGCGCGACAGGATGAGGCGCGGCCCCTTGGGCGTCTCGTCCACCAGCTTCAGCACGGCACGGATCGGTTCCCCCTGCCGGAAGCGCTCGCGCGGGTTCTGGTCCTTCCAGGGGATGATGGCGTCGGCATCGCGGTTCTTGTTCAGCATCACCACGATCTTGCCGCGCTCCACCTGCTGCACCTCACCCGACAGCAGCTCCCCCACCCGGTCCGCGTACTCGTTGCGGATCTTGTCCCGCTCGTTCTCACGTACGCGCTGGATGATGCGCTGCTTGGCGGCCATGACCGCGTTGCGGCCGAACTGCTTGAAATCCACCGGGATCTCGAGCACGTCCCCGACCTCGAAGTCGGGATCGTCCCAGCGGGCCTCTTCCAGGCTCACCTCACGGGAGGGATCCTCCACCTCCTCCACCACCTCCTTCAGGACGGTGATGTTGATGGCGCCCTCCGCCTCGTCGATGCCCACCTCGGCTTCGACGTTGGGCCCGTACCGACGCGCGAGAGCCGCCATGATCCCATCCTTGATGAGATCATGCAGGTCGTCACGGGACAGGTTCTTGTTGGCGGCCATCTCGCGAAAGGCCGCGAGCACATTGGCTTCCATGGCTTCGTTCTCCGTCGCCGGGGTGGCTATTCCCAGCGGAAAATGAGATGGACCCGCGCCACTTCCGCACGCGGTATGTTGATCGTTTCGCCATCCTGCAGGACGAGGCGGATCTGCTCCTGCCCGTCCTCCTCCACCAGCCCCACCAGTTCCCCTTCGAGACGCTTGCCGCGGCCCGCGAGCGCTCGCGACCCCTTCACCGCCACCTCGCGCCCAGCGAAGCGGCTGAAGTCCGCCGCGCGCACGAGCGGCCGTTCCACCCCTGGCGAGGACACCTCCAGCACGTAGCGCTCCGCCACGTTCGGGTCCTCGTCCAGCTCAGCCTCCAGCGCCCGGCTGAGCCGCGCGCACTCGCCCACGGTGACGCCGTTGCCCTCACCGGCGTCCGGACGATCCACGCGCAGGCGGAGGATCGGCCGCGTCCGGGAGCCCGCACGCTCCAGTTCAACGAGCTCAAAGCCGAGCGCAGCCACGCGCTCAGCCAACCGCTCGTTCAGCTCTGGATGCATGTCCGTCATCGGCTGCTACCTCAATAAAAAAGTGGGGTTTGAGCCCCACTTCCGCCGGGCGGAGCCGCTGCTCCACCGAACAATCGAATATAGACGAAGATGCGTCACATGGCAACCTGCACAACCCCCAAGTGCCTGTCAGGATACGACATAGGGCACTTCACGCCCTCAGGAACCCGCATCGGCGGCGGCATCGGAGGGCGTCCCCGCAGTGAAGCCGGCACAGCGCAGGACGGGGAGGCGGGGGTAGCGGGGAAAACGCTCGTCGTCCCGGGACAGGCCGCACAACCAGAAGCGGGAGCCCGTGCGGGTGGCCACGACGCGGGCGTGGTCGCAGCCGGCGCACAGGCCCGGCTGCGGCCACTCCCTCCCCCCGCCGGGATTCTCGCCCCCC
>JBBDRO010000101.1:67912-79120 GCA_040905425.1 Gemmatimonadota bacterium
CGGTCGAGCTCTACGGCGCCGACTCGATCCCGGACGCGCCGCGCCAGTACGCGCGGAAGGTGAAGAACGCGCAGGAGGCGCCCGAGGCGATCCGCCCCCCCCGCCACTCCGTCCCGCCGGCGGGATGCTCGACCCCCTTCACTTACGTACCCGCGGCGCCCGGGCGGATCCCCAGCACAGAGATCTGCCGTTCCGGGTTGCCCCCGCGATGGGAATAGAAGTGTTGGCCATCACAGCGCGTGCAGTGCGTGGAGATGCTCACCCGGGCGGGCGGCACACCCAGCGCCACGGCCTTGCGGGCCAGGTAGGCGCGCAGATCCACCGGGGTGGGAGCGGCCGGCTCCGGCAGGCCCAGGGCCGCGTGCACCTCCGGCCCCACCTCGTAGCAGGGGCCGCAGATGGCCGGGCCGAAGTGAACGCGCCAGCCCTCAGGCCCACCGCCCAGGGCCGCCAGCGCGCGCGCGCCCGCTTCCAGCATGCCGCCCGCAACCCCGCGCCAGCCGGCATGAAGCAGCGCCACGGCGCGGGCGTCCTCGTCCACCAGGAAAACCGGTACGCAGTCGGCGGTGGAGACGGTGAGGAGGATGCCCGGAGCGGCGGTATGGTGACCGTCGGCGGCGTCCTGAATGAGTAGGCCCGGGGTGTGGTCCTCATGGCGGAGGACACGGGTGCCGTGCACCTGCCGGGCGTGCACCATGCGGGGCATGCCGAACCGCTCCCGGAGGCCGTGCCAGCGCTCCATGGCCCGCCCCACGGGAAGGGCGCCGAAGAGGCCCATGTCGGCGTCTCTGCCCCGGCCGGTGGTGCCCTGCACGAGCCACGGGAGCTCGGCGGCCAGCTCGGCATGACGCCAGAGCGGCGGGGCGCCCGCCTCCGCCGTCTCGGCTACCGTCTGGACGCCCTGCGATGGGAGGGGTTCAGCCACCGTCCTCGGGGAAGTCGGACCCGCCCGTCGTGGACCCGCCCGTCGTGGACCCGCCCGTCGTGGGGCCGCCCTCGGGCGGCTGCATCCGGTCCACCCGTTCCCGCAGGGCACTCACCTCGGCGCGCAGCGCCTCCAGCTCCTTGCGGGTGACGAAGTCCACCCTGCCGCGCAACTCCTCCACCGCCTCCTGGGCCGCGTCCATGGTGGTGCGGGCGGCCTCACGCGCGCGGTCGGCCGACAGGTCACCGCTGTCGCGCAGGTCGTCGAAGGTGCCCTCCACGGCCTCGCGCAGGGCGTCCAGCACGCCAGCCACGGCGCGTACGCCCTCGCTGAAGGGTCCCCGCGAACCGCGCCGTCCACTGTCGTCCGCCATGCTGTCCTCCTCCGTCGGGTGTCGGGGCTTCAGTCGTGCCGGGAATCCTCACGCGTGATGCGCGCGCCCAGCGAGCACAGCCGATCGTCGATATTCATGTAACCGCGCTCGATCTGTTCGATGTTGTAGATGTGGCTCTCACCCTCGGCGCCGAGCGCCGCGATGAGGAGCGCCATGCCGGCCCGGATGTCCGGACTCTCCGCCACGGTGGCGTGCAGGCGCGAGGGTCCCACCACCACCGCCCGGTGCGGATCGCACAGCACGATGTTGGCGCCCATGCCGATGATCTTGTCCGCGAAGAACATACGCGACTCGAACATCTTTTCGAAGATGAGAATGGTGCCCCTGCACTGCGTGGCGGTGACCAGGGCAATGGACGTGAGGTCCGCCGGGAACGCCGGCCAGGGACCGTCGTCGATCTTGGGGATGTGACCGCCCACGTCCTTCTTGACCATGAGGTCCTGACCCGATGGAACGAGCAGATCCTCGCCCCGGATGGTGCACTGTACGCCCATGCGCTCGAAGCCGAGCAGCGTGGAATCCAGGTGCTCCACGGCGGCATCCAGAATGGTGATGTCGCCATCGGTCACGGCGGCCAGACCAATGAAGGAGCCCACCTCGATGTGGTCACTCCCCACCCGGAACGTCCCGCCACCGAGCCGCTCCACCCCTTCGAATTCCAGCACGTTGGTGCCGATGCCGCTGATGTGGGCGCCCATGCCCACGAGCATGTGGCAGAGGTTCTGCACGTGCGGCTCGGCGGCGGCGTTGCGGATGCGCGTGCGCCCCTTGGCCATGACCGCGGCCATGACGGCGTTCTCCGTGGCGGTCACGCTGGGCTCGTCCAGGAAGATGTCGGCGCCCGTGAGACCCTTGGTGCTCAGCTTGTAGCCCTTGCCCGTCTCCACCTCCGCGCCCAGCCGCTGCAGCGCCAGGAAGTGCGTATCCACGCGCCGGCGACCGATGACGTCCCCGCCGGGCGGCGGCAGCACCATGTGCCCCACCCGCGCCAGCATGGGACCCGCCAGCAGGATCGAGGCACGAATGCGCGCCGCCTGGGCCGGATCGAGCTGCGTGGCGCCCACTTCCCGGGCACGCACGCTCACCCGCCCCGTATCCGTCCAGGCTACCTCCGCGCCCAGATGTTCGAGGAGCAGCATGAGCGTGCGGACATCCTTGATGTCGGGCACATTTTCCAGGACCACTTCCTCTTCGGTGAGGAGCGCGGCTGCGAGCATGGGAAGGGCGGCATTCTTGTTCCCCGACGGACGGATTTCTCCGGCCAGGGAATACCCTCCCTCCACGATGAATTTCGGCATAGCGTTCTCCAGCGGACACGAACGGCGCGGTCAGATGCCGCGCCGCCTCCGCACGGAACATACCGGCCGGCGGAATGGAGCGTCAAACCGCGGGCAGTCCGCTTGACACCGCCGGAAAGCGCCCTCTACGTTCCGCCCGGAACCCGATCCCCCCGGCCCCTCCGGCAGTATGCGAATCCGAGACCACGCGGCCGTCGGGCACGGCGCGCGAGATGCCTGAGCGGGCCCTGCGCCTGGCGGTGCTCCAGACGGACGCCCGCCCGCGTGATGTGACCGGCAATCTGGATCGCCTGGCCGCCATGGCTACCGCGACGGGTGCCGAGCTCACCCTCACGCCCGAGCTCTCCGTGACCGGTTACGGCGTAAGCGACGACGCCGCCACCCTTGCCGTGCCTCTCCGCACCGGCGCGGCGGCGCCCCCTTCGTGGGCGGCCGCCAGCGCGGCGCCGGGCACGCTCGTGCTCGGCGCCATCGAACGGGGCGTGGACGGCCTGCCCTACAACGTGGCGGCCGCGCTCGCTGACGGCGCGGTCGGCGCCGTGCAGCGCAAGATCTACCTGCCCACCTACGGCACCTTCGACGAGGGCCGCTTCTTTGCCCGCGGCCGCACGGTGACGCCGTGGACGCTGACCGGCGGCTGGCGCGCGGGCGTGCTGGTGTGCGAGGACCTCTGGCACCCGGGCCTGGCCTACGCCCTCGCGGCGCAGGACATCCACCTGCTGCTGGTACTGTCCGCCGCGCCGGGGCGCGGTGCCTGGGAGGGCAGTGCGGCCGGCGGCCTCTTTGCATCGGCCGAGCCGTGGGAGCACCTGGCACGGGCGGCCGCCCATGCCTACGGTGTCTACGTGGCGCTGGCCAACCGCTGCGGCGTGGAGGGCGGCGTGACCTTCGCGGGGGGCTCCCTGGTGGTGGCTCCCGACGGCGCCCTCCTGGCGCGCGCCCCCGAGCTGGAGCAGGCCGCGCTGGAGGTGGAGCTTGACCCGGCCGCACTGCGCGCGGCGCGCCGCCCATGGAGCCACTTCCGGGATGACGATCCCGCGCTCGTGCGGCGCGCGCTGGAGGCCCTGCCGTGAGCACGCCGGTGCCCGCGGGCGCGGAGCGGCGCGTGGCCGCCGTGGTGGCCGCGGTGGTCCGCCAGGCGCTGGCCGACGCCGGCGCCACCGTGGTGCACGTGCAGGCACCGGACACGCCGGCGGGTGCGCTGCTGCTGGACTGGCTCGTGGGGGCAGGGCTGGACGCGGTGCCGGCGGGGCCGGAAGCCGCGGCCGGCGGGTCCGTGCTGGACGCCCACCCGGCCGACAAGACCTGGCTGCTGCTCGCGGGCGCCCCGCCGACCGCCGCGCTCCTCCCGCTGGGGGACCTGTGGGGCTCGCGCGTGGCGGCCCTGGCAAGCGGCTGGCAGGCGCCGCCGGCCGTGGCGGCGCTGGTGGAGCGGTGCGGTGGCGTGGACGCGCTGGACGGGGCCCTCATGGCCTGGATCGACGGGCGCGCCGGAGCCGATGATGCGCTGCACGGGCTGCCGGCAGGGGCGGCCAGCGCGCTACGGGAAGCGTTCGAGGAGGGGCGGCTGCACCGCCGCCGGGCCGGCCTCGTGCCCAAGCTGGGCGGCCGTACGGTGGGCATCGACCTCTTCGACTGAGGGAGCGCCGGGGAGCGGCCGCGTGCGTGATGGCCCGCCCCCTGCACGGACCCACGGGACGAACCCGAACAGGAGCACATCATGCCGGACCGACCGTTGACCGATTTTCTGGCCGACCGTGACGCGAATGACTTCCTGGCCGCCTTCGCGGTCGGCGCCGCGCTGGGTATAGGCGCCATCCTGCTGCTGCGTGGAGACCAGAGCCGCACCGCGCGGCTGAAGAAGCGGGGCCGCAATTTGGGCAAGCGCGCCGGGCGGGCCGGCCAGAGCGCCGGTGCGGCGGTGCGGGATATGGGCGGCGCCGGCCGCGAGCTGCTGGGCGCCTTCCACGAGGAGGCGGCCGCCATCGTGGACGCCGCCCGCGACGAGATCGCGCGCTCGGCCCGGGACGGCGTGCGCGGTGCGCAGCGCGCCGTGCGGGAGGGGCTCGGCCGCTGAGCGGAAGCGCGCTGCTCCGCGGTGCAGGGCGGGCGGGGGCGCTCCTGGCGGGCGCCCTCGTCCTGCTGGCGCTCTCACCGGACCCCGCCTGGGCGTTCGGCCCGGCTACGCACGTCTACATTGGCAAGCACCTGCTGGACGCGCTGTGGCTGCTGCCGCCCTCCCTGGGCGCCCTGCTGCGCGCGCATCCGCAGAGCTTCCTCTACGGCTCCATGGCGGCCGACATCTCGCTGGCCAAGAAGTACGTCCCGGCGGGGCGGCACTGCCACTTCTGGCACGTGGGGGAGGAGATCCTCGACGTGGCGGAGAATGATCGGCTGCGCGCCGTGGGCTACGGCTACCTGGCGCACCTGGCGGCGGACACCATAGCGCACAACTTCTTCGTGCCCCGCCAGCTCATGCTCACTAGCAGCACGCAGGCCCTGGGGCACTCCTACTGGGAGCACCGCCTGGATACGCAGCTGGGCGAACCGTACAGCGCCGTGGCGCGGGAAGTGGTCATGGAGTACGACCACTCGGAGGCGGA
Source organism: Gemmatimonadota bacterium (assembly GCA_040905425.1). GTDB lineage: Bacteria > Gemmatimonadota > Gemmatimonadetes > Longimicrobiales > RSA9 > JBBDRO01. The sequence goes on from JBBDRO010000101.1 coordinate 73,133, forward strand.
CCACCTCTTCGACCAGGTGCTCTCCGGCACCCTGTTTTCCTTCGAGACCAACCGGCGCATCTTCCGCGGCATGATCCGCATCCAGGACAACGACCGCTGGCAGTCCGTCTTCGGGCGGGTGCTGCAGAGTTCACGCTGGGAGCTGCCGCGGCCCACCATCGAGGCGTACCTGTCCCGGTCGTTCGACTACGTGGTGGACTATCTGCTGCGCGGCCGTGACTCCCTGCCGGCCGCGCTCGATCCGGTGGGCGAGTTCAACCTGCGCATCGCCAAGAAGGTGCGCCGCCTGGCGCTGCGCGAGGGAAAGCTGGGCCAGCCCGATGTGCTGGCGGAGCTGGCCGAGGATTTCTTCCCGCTGCCCGCACGTTCCCTGGGCTACTGGGAGAAGCGCCTGACGCCACCCGCGGGCGCGGTGCGCTAGAGCTCCTTCTGCAGGTTGGCGTAGCGCAGCACCACCTTCTTGCGCCCGACGCGTTCAAACTCCACCACCGCCTTGGTGTCCTGCCCGAAGCCGGTCAGACCGCGAATGACGCCGCGGCCGAACTGCGCGTGCCGGACGCGCTCGCCCTTCACGAAGCGGGGCGCCTCCTGGGCGTAGTCGTAGTCGATGACCGGTTCGCGATCCTGGGCGGCCTCCCTGCGCTCACGCTCCTCCTGCCAGCCCAGGGACCCCACACCGGTACGCCGCGCGCGGGGGCGCACGGACCCCATGCTGCGGGCTCTGGTGAGCGCGGGCGTGACCTTCTCCTCCAGCACCTCGCGGGGGACCGCCGCCACGAAGCCCGACAGGCTGCAGGACTTCACCTCCCCCGCCCTGCGGCGCGTGCGTGCCCACGTCATCCACACCTTCTGCTGCGCACGGGTCAGCGCCACGTAGAAGAGGCGGCGCTCCTCCTCGAACTCATCCGGCTCCGTGACGGTGCGCGCCAGCGGGAAGAGGCCGTCCTCCAGACCCGCCACGAAGACGCCGGGAAACTCCAGCCCCTTGGCGTTGTGGACCGTCATGAGCGTCACGGCGTAGGCCGCGGGATCGTGGCGGTCCACGTCCGTGACCAGCGCCACCTTCTGGAGGTAGCGGTCCAGTGCGGTGCGCCCCACCGCGGCGTCCTCCGGCTCCTCGTCCGGGTCCTCCAGCGCATCGAACTCGTGGGCGCCCGCCACCAGCTCACGCACGTTGTCGGCACGCTCCTCCCCCTCCGGACCCTCGTCGACGAGCGCGTTGATCAGTCCGATCTCCTCGAGCAGGCGCGCGAGCAGCTCACCCGCCCCCAGGTGCTCGGCCAGTCCGGCATACTTGCCGATGACCCCCGCGAAGGCCTCGAAGGCCGCGCCCGCCGCGCCCCGCAGCGCGTCCACCTCAGCGGCGCGCGCCGCCGCTTCGAGCGGCGCCAGCCCCCGCTCCGCCGCCCAGGTGAAGAGATGCCCCTGGCTGACGTTGCCGATGCCGCGGCGCGGCACGTTCACGATGCGCTCGAAGGCGCCGGCGTCGCGCGGGTTGGAGATGAGGCGCAGGTAGGCCAGCACGTCCATGATCTCGCGCCGCTCGTAGAAGCGGGTGCCGCCCACGATCTGGTAGGGCAGATCGCGCCGCCGGAAGGCCTCCTCCAGGGCGCGCGACTGCGCATTCGTGCGGTACAGAATGGTGAAGTCGCGGGCCGTGCGCTCGGGGTCGGTGGTGAGGGCGTTCTCGATGGTGGCGCCGATCCAGTCCGCCTCGTCCCGCTCGTCCACGCACTCCACGAGCGTCAGCGGCGGCCCCTCCGGCGCCGTGGTGTGGAGCGTCTTGCCCTTGCGGCGGGCATTCTCCGCGATCACGCGATTGGCCGCGTGCAGAATGTTGGCCGTGGACCGGTAGTTCCGCTCCAGGCGCACGGTGCGCGTGTCGGGGAAGTCCTTTTCGAAGTCCAGGATGTTGGCCACGTCGGCGCCGCGCCAGCCGTAGATGGACTGGTCGTCGTCCCCCACCACCATGAGGTTGCCGTGGCCCTCGGCCAGCAGCTGCACGAAGCGATACTGCGCGTGATTGGTGTCCTGGTACTCGTCCACCAGGATGAAGGCAAAGCGCTGCCGGTAGCGGCCCAGCAGGAGCGGATCACTCTCGAACAGCTCCACCGGCTTGACCAGCAGATCGTCGAAATCGAAGGCGTTCTGCTCGCGCAGGGCGGCCTGGTAGCGCGGGTACACCTCGGCCACTACACGGCTGAACACGTCCGCCGCCAGGCGTGCGTATTCCTCGGGGCTCACCAGCGCGTTCTTGGCACCGGAGATGGCGGAGGCCACGGCCCGGGGATGCCAGCGCTTGGGGGAATGGCCGGCGGCCTCGAGCGTGCGCTTCATCTGGCGCAGGCTCTGGTCGGCGTCGAAGATGGAGAAGTTGCTGTCCCAGCCCAGCTGGCTGGCATGGCGCCTGAGCAGGCGCGCGCCCACCGCATGGAAGGTGCCCGTCCACATCCCCGCCGGTTCGCGCCCGAGCAGGTGCTGGATGCGCGTGCGCATCTCCCCGGCAGCCTTGTTCGTGAAGGTCACGGCCAGGATGGCGGCCGGGTCCACGCCGTACTCGTGGATGAGGTGCCAGACGCGCGTGGTGAGCACGCGGGTCTTCCCCGAGCCCGCGCCGGCGAGCACCAGGATGGGGCCCTCGAAGTGGGTCGCGGCCGCGCGCTGCTCCAGGTTCAGCGTGTCCATGGGGTCCTGCACGTCCATCCCTTCCCTCAACTCTCGGCCACAGGCAGGCTCACCGTGAAGACCGTGCCGCCGGAGCGACGCGCCCGGACGCTGATGCGCCCGTCATGAACATCCTCCACGATGCGGCGCGCCAGGGCCAGCCCCACCCCCCACCCGCTCGACTTGCTCGTCACCCCAGGCTCGAAGATGCGCTCCCGCACGGCCGGATCGATGCCGGGGCCGTCATCTCCAACGGCCAACCGCACCCGCCCGCCGGCCGAGTCGGCCATGATCAGGATCCGTCCGCCCCGCCCCGCCAGGGCGTCCACGGCGTTCTTGACCACGTTCTCCAACCCCCAGGCCAGCAGGACCCGGTTGCCCCGGATGGGCGGCAGATCGGCCGGCACGCGGACGCGCAGGCGGATGCCGGGGCCGAGCGTAGGCAGGCGCGGCCGCATGTAGCCCTCCAACTCACGCACCACCTCGTCCAGCCGCACCTCCTCCAGGTCGGGCGGCTTGCCGATGAGCTCGAAGCGCCGGGAGACCCGCTCCAGCCGCTCCACGTCGGCCGCCACCACGTCGGCAATGTGTTGCCGGGACGGCATGCCCTCCGCCTCGTGCTCGGGCAGCCGCAGGATCTCGATCCAGCCAGCCAGCGAGGAGAGCGGCGTGCCCATCTGATGCGCCAGCTCGCGCGCCATGGCGGACCAGAGCCGCTCGCGCTCCGCGCGCAGGTCCGAGCGGATGACGGCCACCGCCACGAGGACCAGCAGCATCCCGCCGGTCACCTGCAGCCACGGCACCCAGTCCAGCCAGCGCAGCAGCGGGTGCTTGCCCCAGACGATGCTGCCCACCGGTGTGACCAGCCGATTCGCCGGCAGCTTCTCGCGCAGCTCCTCCGCGTACGCGTCCGCGGCGGCCCGGTCAGCGGGATCGCTCGTAACCTCCAGACCCGGCACGTTCCGCCAGGCATAGACGCGCCCCGCGGCATCGAACATCACGATGGGAACGCCCACTTCCTGGAGACGGGCCTGCATGGCGGCCAGCGCCGTCAGGTAGCCCTGGGCCTCGGGACTCGTGGGCAACAGCTCGGCCGGCACGCTGTCCAGCCCCGCCAGGCTGTTGATCTGCTGTTGGACGTGGGAGTAGACCGCCATCATGACGTCCACGTCCCGCTCGATGCGCCGGGAGAGGAACTGGGTGTAGGCCAGGTAGGAGCCGAAGACCACGACGGCCACCGCCGCCAGTGCGGCCGGCCAGTAGCGTCGGAGCATGGCGTTCTCTCCCGCGGCGCGGCTCAGACCGCGATCCGGTGGGTCCCCATGTACTCGGCCAGACCCTCCGGGAGGATGATGCTGCCGTCCGCCTGCTGCCCCGTCTCGAGCACCGCCGCCAGCGTGCGTGGCAGCGCCAGCGCGGAGCCATTCAGCGTATGCACGAACTCGGGCTTGGCGTTGGGCTCCGGACGGAAGCGCACGCCGGCCCTACGCGCCTGGTAGTCGGTGTAGAGCGAGCAGCTGGACACCTCCAGCCAGCGCCCCACCCCGGGCGCCCACACCTCCAGGTCGAAGGTCTGGGCGTTGGCGAAGCCCAGATCGCCGCCCGCCAGGAGCACGACACGGTAGTGGAGCCCCAACCGGCGCAGCACGGCCTCCGCGTGGCCGGTGAGCTCCTCCAGCGCGGCGTGGCTGTCGGCCGGCTTCTCGAAGCGCACCAGCTCCACCTTGTTGAACTGGTGCACGCGCAGCAGTCCGCGGGTGTCCTTGCCGTGGGCGCCGGCCTCGCGGCGGAAGCAGGGCGTGCAGGCCACGTAGCGCCGCGGCAACGCCTCCGCCGCCATCAGTTCGTCGGCGTGGAAGTTGGTGAGCGGGACCTCGGCGGTGGGCACGAGCCAGAGGCCGTCGAGCGGCACCTGGTACATGTCCTCGCCGAACTTGGGCAGGTGCCCCGTGCCGGTGGCCGCGGCCTCATTGATCATGTAGGGGGGCGCCACTTCGGTATAGCCGTGCTCACCGGTGTGCAGGTCCAGCATGAGGCTGATGAGCGCGCGCTCCAGCCGGGCGCCCCGCCCCACGAGCGCGGGGAAGCCGCTGCCCGCCACCTTGGTGCCGCGCGGCAGATCCAGCAGTCCCAGCCGCTCGCCCAGCTCCCAGTGCGGTAGCGGTTCGAAATCGAAGCTTCGGGCCTCCCCCCACTGACGCACCTGGACGTTGCTCTCCTCGCCGCCCGGCGGCACGACCTCCTCGGGCAGGTTGGGGATGCGCAGCAGGTGGTCACGCAGGCTTTCGTCCACCTCCCCGAGCCGGGACTCCGCCGCCGCCAACTGCTCGCCCAGCTCGCGCATGGCGGCGATGAGCGGCTCCGCCTCCACGTGCCGCCCCTCCTTCTTGAGGTGGCCCACCTGCGGCGAGACCTCGTTGCGGCGGGCCCGGAGGCCATCCACCCGGCTCACCAACTCGCGGCGCTCGACGTCCGCCGCCAGCACCTGGTCCACGAGCTCCACGGCACCCGCGGGCCCGCGCACCGCCAGCAGGCGGCGGACCCGTTCCGGCTCGTCCCGGATGAGCTTCAGATCCAGCATGTTCGATCGATTGGTTTCCCTTGCGAGGAGGCCGACACGCTCGTCCGCGCCAGCTCAGCGATCGTCGGGCGGCACGAGGTCCCGGTCCCCGCAGTTGGGATTGCGGATGCTCCGGAAGCTGACGTTCCCGGCGGCCGCGTCCACCTCCACGACCTCGATCTTAGCGTAGTGCGAACCGCTGCCGAAGAACTGACAGGATGTCCGGCGGCTGCGCAGCACGTACACGCCACCCAGGCGCACCGGTACCGGCCCCGCCGAGTACGCCGCCGTGTCTCCGGGGGCACGTACCAACGCATCGAACTCCTGGTCCTCCATGAATGCCACCCGGGCGCGCGAACTGATGCCCTCGAAGGCCACGGCCGGCACCAGCACCAGCCCCCCGCTCTCCTCGGCCAGCAGCACGTCCCACTGCCCCGTGGCGCCCGGGTCCTCGATGGCCAGGCGGATGCCGTTTACCACGTCGAAGGCGGAAGGGAGCGCCACCAGCTCCGCCCTGCTGGCGGAGAAGAGCGTGATGGAGTCGGGCTCGGCCACCCAGTCCTGGGGCGCCAGCGGGTCGTCACCGCAGGCGGCCAGCACCGCCGGCAGCAGACCAATGAGCACGAGAGCGCGAAGCGGACGCACGTGGTACGACTCCCGGTTGAACGGATCCATGCAGACCGGCGCGGCGGCACCTCCGGCCGCCGCGCCGCTCCAATCCCGAACGTTAACCGGCGCCCGGCCACGGGGTCAAGCAGCGTGGC
>JBBDRO010000102.1:0-17424 GCA_040905425.1 Gemmatimonadota bacterium
CCTGGTGGCTGGACAACAGCCGGCTGGACTTCCCGCGCGGCTACCACATCGAGGTGTGGGGGGGGCTGGGCGAGCCGGGTAGCGGCTTCATGGGCGGCATCCAGCGCTACCCGGGCGGCGGCGGCTACGGCGCGGAGCTGAAGGCGCAGTATCGGAAGTACTACGGCACCTCCATCGGCTTCTCGGGCCGGGGAGAGATGATCCCCAATGACAACTCTTACTGCGAGATCGATCCGGAGGTGACGGACCGGTTCGGGATCCCCGTGCTGCGCTTCCACTGGGAGTGGACGGACCACGAGGTCAACCAGGTCAGGCACATGCAGGAGACCTTCCGCGAGCTGCTCACGCGGATGGGCGGGGAGGTGCGGGGCAGCATGCCGTCCCGGGAACGCGGCTACGGCATTGCCACGGGCGGCAGCATCATCCACGAGCTGGGGGGCACGCGCATGGGCAGCGATCCCGCTACCTCGGTGACCAACGGCTGGGGGCAGACGCACGACGTCGAGAACCTCTTCGTGGCCGACGGCGGGCCCTTCGTCTCCCAGCCGGACAAGAACCCCACCTGGACCATCCTGGCGCTCTCCTGGCGCCTGAGTGACTACATCACCCAGCAACGCAACGCGGGGGCGCTATGACACCGGTGAATCGACGCGACGCGCTCAAGATGATGGCCGCGGCGCCGCTGCTCGGCGTCCTGGAGTGGACGCCCGACGAGGTGAAGCGCTCGGCCATGCAGATCGACGCGCTCAGGACGCAGTACCAGCCGCAGTTCTTCAACGACCACGAGTGGCGCACGGTGCACGTCCTGGTGGACCTCATCATCCCCGCCGACGAGCACTCCGGCAGCGCCACGGACGCGCAGGTGCCCGAGTTCATGGACTTCATGCTGAACGAAGGATCGCGGGGGCGGCAGAACACCATGCGCGAGGGCCTGGCGTGGCTGGACGCCGAGAGCCGCGCGCGCTTCGATGCCGACTTCCTGAGCGCCACCGATGCCCAGCGGCGCGCCATCCTGGATGACATCTCCTGGCCGGACCGCGCCCCGGAATCGGTGCGGGAGGGTGTGGGCTTCTTCAACAGCTTCCGGGACATGACGGCGGCGGGCTTCTTCTCCAGCCGCATCGGCTACGACGATCTCCAGTACATGGGCAACGCCTACGTACCCGAGTGGACCGGCTGCCCCGAACCTGCCCTGCGCAAGTTGGGCGTCAGCTACGACCTCATGGAGACGCGCCGATGAGCCGGGAGCGCCTCGGCATCGGCTTCATCGGCAGCGGCTTCATCACCCGGTTCCACCTGCGCTCCCTGGTGGGCGTGCGGGACGCCGATGTCTTCGGCGTGTGGAGCCCCACCCGCGCGAATGCAGAGGAGGCGGCCGCGCTCGCGCGCGAGCTGGGCGTGGGCCCGGCGGAGGCCTTCGACTCGATCACGGACATGGTGGCGGATCCGCGCATCGACGCCATCTGGCTGTGCGGCCCCAACCACGCGCGCATCCAGAACGTGCAGGAAATCGTGGACACGCTCGCGAGCGGCAAGGGTGAGCTCAGCGCCATTGCGTGTGAGAAGCCGCTCGCCAGGAACGTGGCCGAGGCGCGCCAGGTGCTGCGGCTGGTCAATGACGCGGGGCTCCAGCATGGCTACCTGGAGAATCAGCTCTTCGCGCCGCAGGTGGAGACCGGCCGTGCGCTGTCATGGGGCCGCGGCGCGGCCGCCACCGGCCGGCCCTACCTGGCGCGCGCCGCCGAGGAGCACGGCGGGCCGCACATGCCGTGGTTCTGGCAGGGCAGCCTGCAGGGCGGCGGCGTGCTGAATGACATGATGTGCCATTCCGTGGAGGTCGTGCGCCACCTGTTGACCCGGCCCGGTGAACCGCGCGCCTCCCTCACGCCGCTCAAGATCACCGGCCACATAGCCAGCCTGAAGTGGACCCGTCCGGAGTACGTGGAGCGCCTGGCCCGGACCATGGGCGCGGAGGTGGACTACGGGCACGCGCCGGCGGAGGACTTTGCCAGCGTGGTGATCGAGTTCGGCTCCGCGGATGGCCACATCGTGGTGGGGGAGGCCACCACCTCCTGGAGCTTCGTGGGCGCGGGGCTGCGCCTCTCCGCCGAGCTCCTGGGGCCGGAGTACTCCATGAAGTGGAACACGCTGGACACCGGCCTCGAGCTCTTCTTCAGTCGGGAGGTGGCCGCCGAGGCGGGGGAAGACCTGATCGAGAAGCAGAACGCCGAGGTGGGCCAGATGCCGGTCGTGGCCCAGGAGTGGGTCGCCTACGGCTACGAGGCCGAGAACCGCCATTTCGTGCGCGCCTTCCTGGAGGGCCGAGCGCCCATGCTGACCTTCGAGGACGGCGTGGAGGTGGTCCAGCTCCTCATGACGGCCTACCAGAGCGCCGAGGAGGGCCGCACGCTGGCCTTCCCACCGCCCGGGCTGGACGACTTCGTTCCGGCCGTGGCCCGCGGCGCGTGGCAGCCACCGCAGCACCCGAGCGCCGGCTAAGGCGCCCGGTTCACCCACCACCCGGGAGCAGGCACGCATGTCCAACAAGGGAATGAGCCGCCGCAGCTTCGTGGCGGGTACCAGCAAGGCCGCGCTCGGCGCCTCCCTGGCCCCGCTGGTGGTGCCGCGCCACGTGCTGGGCGCCGGCTACCAGGCGCCCAGTGACACGCTGAACATGGCCGTGGTGGGCATGGGCCAGCAGGGCACGGAGAACATCGAAGCGCTCATCCGCACGGAGAACCTGGTGGCGGTCTGTGACGTGGACTTCGGCTTCGCGGAGCGCACCGTCCGGAACAAGCGCACCAACCGGGAAGGCGAGCCGCGCGAGACCGGCGTGCTGCTGAATGACGCCTTCGACCGGGCGGCGCGCTTCACGGACTTCCGCGTGATGCTCGAGCGGCAGCCCGATATCGATGCCGTCATCGTGGCCACGCCGGACCACCTGCACGCGCACATCGCCAAGGCCGCCATGGAGCTGGGCAAGCACGTCTACGTGCAGAAGCCGCTCACCTACTCGGTGCACGAGGCGCGCGTGCTGCGCCGCGTGGCGGCCGAGACGGGCGTGGTCACGCAGATGGGCAATCAGGGCCACTCAGGGGACGACGGCCGGCGGGTCAACGAGTGGCTCGAGGCGGGCGTGATCGGCACGGTGGACGAGGTGTACATCTGGACCAACCGGCCCATCTGGCCGCAGGGCGTGCCGTGGCCGGCGGGTGCGGAGATGGAGGCCGTGGACGCGGACGCCGGCTGGGGCCGCGGCGCCCTGAACCGCCGGGTGGCGGCCGGGCTCGGCGGCTCCTACGCGCCGCCCGACGGCATGGATTGGGAGCTCTACCAGGGACCCATCGCCGCGGACGTGCCCTACCATCCCATCTACCACCCGTTCAACTGGCGTGGCTGGGTGCCGTTCGGCGTGGGCGCGCTCGGGGACATGGGCGCGCACCTGCTGGACCACCCCTACTGGGCGCTCGGTCTGACCTACCCCACCAGCATCGAAGCCACCTCCACGCCGTGGGGCGGTAGCCGGCGCAACCCCGCTTCCTACCCGCTGGCCACGGCCGTCCACTACGAGTTCCCGGCACGTGGTCTGCTGCCTCCCGTGCGGCTGCACTGGTATGACGGCGGCCTCATGCCGCCGCGGCCGGCCATGCTGCCCGATGACGTGCGGCTGAACGCCGAGGGCGGCGTGCTTTACGTGGGACGCAGGGGCCTGCTGATGCACGAGACGTACGGCAACAACCCGCGCCTCTTCCCCGACCACCTGCAGGCCGAGGCGGACGCCGTGCCTGAAACGTACCGGCGCATCGAGGGCGGCCATCAGGAGAACTTTGCCCGCGCCTGCAAGGGGGAGGATGAGGCGACGTCCCCGTTCGACTACGCGGCGCCGCTCACCGAGACCATGCTCCTCGGCATCGCCGCGCTGCGTGGGGGTGCGGGGCAGAAGGTGCTCTATGACGCCGAGCGCATGGAGTTCACGAACATGCCGGACGCGAACCAGTACCTGACGCGGGAGTACCGCGCCGGCTGGACCCTTTGAATTGACGCCCGGAAGGAGCACGCCCATCCATGCTGCGGTCATCCTGGCTGATCCCCCTGGCGGGCGCCGCGGCGCTCGCGTGCGCGAGCGAGCCCCGCGCCGCCGCCACCCCGGACACGGCGGGGGCCAGCGCCGCCACCGCTGACGTGGCGGCGCCCAACACGCTCTCGGCGGCGGAAGTACAGGAGGGCTGGCGCCTGCTCTTCGACGGCACCACCACCGCGGGGTGGCGCGGCTACAAGCAGGACACCATGCCCGCCGGCTGGGAGGCCGTGGACGGCGCGTTCACGCGCGCCAGCCGCGCGCGGGACATCATCACCACGGAGCAGTTCGAGGACTTCGAGCTGACCCTGGAGTGGAAGACGGTGGAGGGCGGCAACAGCGGCGTGTTCTTCCGTGTCATCGAGGGTGAGGGGCCCATCTACCACTACGCGCCCGAGATCCAGGTACTGGACGATGGCGGCCACCCCGACGGTCGCAGCCAGCTCACCTCCGCGGGCGCCAACTACGGCCTGCATCCTGCACCCAGGGGGGTGGTCCGTCCGGTCGGCCAGTGGAACACCATCCGCCTGCTGGTGGAGGGCCCGCGCGTGCGCCACTGGCTGAACGGCCAGCTGATGGCGGACTACGAGATCGGCAGTGAGGACTGGCAGCGCCGGGTGGCGGAGAGCAAGTTCGCCGCGTGGCCCGACTACGGCCTGGCGCCGCGCGGCCACATCGGCCTCCAGGAGCACGGTAGCTGGGTGGCCTTCCGCAACATCAAGCTGCGCGAACTGCCATGAGCGAGCGCATCCGCACCGAGAAGTGGTGGCTGTCCCGCGGCTCCGAGAGCTGCCCCGTCTGCTTCCACCGCTACGTGTACGAGATGGAGGTGCGGTGCACGGCGTGTGACGGCCCGCTGTGCTCCCAGTGCGCGGTGACGGTGTGGGAGACCCACGAGCGCTTCTGCCCGGGGTGCCAGGAGGACGGGCAGGTGGAGGAGCGGACGAAGATGGAGGCGGGGACGTCGCTTTAGAGGAAGCATGGCACGAGCCATCTGGAAGGGTGTGATCCGCTTCGAGGACGAGGAGGTGCCGGTCAAGCTGTACGCGGCCGTGGAGGATCGGTCCGTCCATTTCCGGTTGTTGAACGAGCGCACGAAGCACCCCGTGAAGCAGCGCATGGTGCACCCGGAGACCGGCGCGGAGGTGCCCTACGACGAGGTGCGGCGCGGGTACCAGACCGAGGACGGGCGTATCGTGCTGCTGGACGAAGAGGAGCTGGCGGCGCTCGAGTCCGAGGCCGCCCGGGACATCCACATCACGCGCTTCGTCCCCCCCGAGAAGCTCAATCATCAGTGGTACGACCGCCCCTACTACCTGGGACCCGACGGCGCCGAGGGGGCGTACACGGCGCTGGCGCGCGCGCTGGAGCGGCAGGGGCGCGAGGGCGTGGCGCGCTGGACCATGCGCAAGAAGGAGTACCGCGGCGCGCTGCGGGCGGAGGACGGGCACCTGCTGCTGATCACGCTGCGCAGCGCCGATGAGGTGGTGGCCGCCGCGGAGCTGCCCCGCCCCGAGGGCCGCAAGCTGGACGCGCGCGAGCTGAAGATGGCGCACCAGCTTATCAGCGCGCTGGAGGACGCGTGGGAGCCCGCCGCCTGGCAGGACGAGTACCGCGAGCGGGTCATGGAGCTGGTGGAGGCCAAGGCGGCGGGCAAGACGGTGACGTTCAGGAAGCCGAAGGCGCGGCGGGAGGAGAAGTCGCTGGAGGAGGCGCTGAAGAAGAGCGTGGCGGCAGCCAGAAAGGGCAAGGCGGCGTAATGCCCGGCGCCTTCTGGTCCGGCACCATCACCTTCGGCCTGGTGAACGTGCCCGTGGCGCTCTTCCCCGCCAACCGCGCCGGCGGCGTGTCCCTGCGCATGCTCGCGCCCGACGGCACGCCGCTGGAGCGCCAGTACTACGACCCCGAGACCGGCAAGCGCGTCCTCTACGACGAGGTCGTGCGCGGCTACGAGATCCAGAAGGGGGAGTTCGTCGTGCTCGACGACGACGAGCTGGAGGCGCTGGAGCCGGAGAAGACGCGCGAGATCGACCTGCGCCGCTTCGTCCCCGTGGCTGACATCGACCCCATGCACTTCGAGCGCGCCTACTTCCTGGTGCCCGACTCCGGTTCGAACAAGGCCTACCGACTGCTGGCCGAGGCCATGGAGAAGACCGGCATGGCGGGCATTGCCACCTTCGTCATGCGCACCAGGGAGTACCTGGTGGCCATCCTGGCCGAGGAGGGCATCCTGCGCGCTGAGACGCTCCGCTTTGCCGACGAGCTGCGCGCGCCCGAGGCCGCCGGCCTGGACGCCCTGCCCAGCGCCAAGCCCGCCGACGTGAAGCGCTTCGAGAAGGCCATACGCGCTCGCGCTAAGGCGGACATCGACGAGAAGGAGCTACGCGATGACTACGCCGAACGGCTGCTGAAGCTGGTCCGCCGCAAGCAGAAGAAGGGGGAGGACGTGGTGGACGCGCCGGCGGGGGACGGCGAGCGTGACACGGACGTCATCGACCTCATGGCGGTGCTGAAGCGGAGCATGGCGCAGGCGGGGGAGACCACGGGCGGCGGCGGCTCGCTGAAGAGTCTCACCAAAGAGGAGCTCTACGAGCGCGCGCAGGCGATGGACATTCCCGGCCGCAGCTCCATGACCAAGGCCCAACTCATCCGCGCCATCGAGCGGGTAGCGTAGTAAGCGACGTCCCCGTTCACCTTCCCGTTCACCTTCCCGTTCACCTTCCCGTTCACCTTCCCGTTCACCTTCCCGGCGCCCACCCCGACGGCTCCCGACGCCCCTTGGCGTGGCCGGGTGTAAATCTGCGCAATGGCGGCCTGCAGGGCGGCCGTTGTGCATGATGGCCCGCCTGGGGCGCCAGAATGCGCAATGGCGCTCAGCAGGCAATCGCGGTTGTCCGTTTTGACCCGCAGGGCGGGTCGAACTGCACAAGCGCCAGGTGCAGCGGGCGTCGATGTGCATTGCAGCCCGCCGAGGCGCTGAAACCGGACTCGCCCCCGCGCCGTAGTCCCTGACCAGAGCACAGTACGCTTGTCGTGCCCCCCTGTGGAGTCGTATTGTCGCACGGGGGCCGGCTCGCCCGCCCCCGCCGCCGCGTCCGGCTGCTTCGGGACGGGGCGCTCCCCACTCGCCACCATGGAGGCCCGGTGCCGCTGCTGCGTGCCGACAATCTCACCAAACGCTACCCGGGTGGCGTGCTGGCGCTGGATGACTTCACGCTGGCGCTCGAGCCGGGGCTGATCGGCCTGGTGGGCGCCAACGGCGCCGGCAAGAGCACCTTCATCAAGATCCTGCTGGGGCTGCTGCAGCCCACTGCCGGGAGCGTGAGCGTGCTGGGGCTCGATCCCACCTCGGACCCCATTGCCGTGCGCCAGCGCATCGGCTATCTGCCGGAGCACGACTGCCTGCCGTCCGATCAGAGCGCGGCGGACTTCATCACGCACATGGCGCGCATCTCGGGGCTGCCGCAGAACTCGGCGCGCGAGCGGGCCGCGGAGATGCTCCGCCACGTGGGGCTCTACGAGGAACGCTACCGCCTCATGGACGGCTACTCCACGGGCATGAAGCAGCGCGTCAAGCTGGCGCAGTCGCTGGTGCACGACCCGGCTCTCCTCCTGCTCGACGAGCCCACCAACGGGCTGGACCCCAACGGGCGGGACGAGATGCTGGACCTGATCAAGCGCACGGGGGAGGAGTTCGGCATCAGCGTGGTGGTCTCCTCGCATCTGCTGGGTGAGATCGAGCGCGTGTGCGGCTACCTGGTGTCCATCGACAACGGCAAGCTGGTGCACTCGGCCGCCATCGGCTCCTTCACGGCCGAGACCGCGGTGCTGGCGGTGGAGGTGGACGAGGGCGCCGAGGCGCTGGCGGCGCGGCTCACGTCCGCGGGGCTCGAGGTCCGCATGGACGCGCGCGGCGGCCTGCACATCGGCATGCCGGACGAGCGCCCCTATGACCTGGTGCGGGACATGGTGGCCGAGCTGGGCCTGCCGCTCGTGCGCGTCCAGCGGACGCGCCAGCGGCTGGACGAGCTCTTCCGCGCTCCGGAACCGACCACCGCGGCCACCGCCGCACGAGAGGAGGGCTGATGGCCACCGCCGCGCAGGGTGCCGCGGGCACCATCTACGATATCGGCTACCAGCACTACGACGGGCCGCGGCTCGGCCGCCCGTACGCCATCCGCTCCCTCTTGCTGCACGGGATCGGCGTGGTGTTCGGGGTGGGACGGGGACCGCGCGCGCGGCTGGTGCCGATCGTCCTCACCATCATTGCCATCCTGCCCGCCGTGATCCAGGCGGCGGTGACGGCGTACGCGGGCGAGGCCGTGCAGCTCGTGGGCTACGCCGACTACTTCGTACAGCTCTCCGTGATCTACGTGCTCTTCTGCGCCGCGCAGGCGCCGGAGCTGGTGAGCGCCGACCAGCGCAGCCGCTCGCTGGTGCTCTACCTGGCGCGGGCGCTGCGCCGCGATGACTACGTGCTTGCCAAGCTCTTCGCGCTGGCCGTGGGCGTGTTCGCCCTGGCGCTGGGCGCCCAGCTGGTGCTCTTCACCGGCCGCGTGCTGGGCTCGCTGAACGCCTGGGAAGCCCTGCGCTACGAAGCGCCGCAGCTGGCGCCCATCTTCGGCGTCTCGGCGCTGGTGTCCCTGGTGCTGGCCTCCCTCAGCGTGGCCATTGCCTCCCTGACCCCGCGGCGCGCGCTGGCCACGGCGGGCATCGTGGGTTTCTTCATCCTCTCCTCGGCCATGGCCGGCATCCTGCGCGAGGCCATCGAGGGCGCCTGGGACCGCTGGCTGACGCTGCTGAATCCCTTCATTGCGGTGGGCGGCGTGAGCAACTGGATCTTCGAGGCGGAGCCCGGCCCGAACAGCCCGCTGGCCCGCCTGGACCTGCCCGGCTGGGCCTACGCGGGCGCGTGCCTGACGTACATGGCCCTGGCCATGGGCATCCTGTGGGTGCGCTACCGGAGGATCGACGCATGAGCACCGTTACCGAGGCCCGCGCGGCGGCGGACGCCGGCGTCCCCTTTGCCCGCTCCGACACCCAGGAACGGCACAATGCCAGCGTCACGCTGCGCCACGCCTCCAAGTGGTACGGCAACGTGGTGGCGGTCAATGACATCACCTTCGAGCTCACCCCGGGCGTGACCGGCCTGCTGGGGCCGAACGGCGCCGGCAAGACCACCCTGCTGCACCTCATGGCGGGCTTCCTGAAGCCCTCTTCCGGTACGGTGGAGGTGGACGGCCAGCCCTCCTGGAAGAACCCGGAGGTGTACCGCCGCATCGGCATCGTGCCGGAGCGCGAGGACGTCTACCCCTTCCTCACCGGGCGCGAGTTCGTGCGCATGAACGCCGTCCTGCAGCGGCTGCCCGATCCCGACGAGGCCACCGAGCGGGCCGTGGCCGCCGTGGAGCTCACGCGCGCCGCCGACCGGCGCATCGGCACCTACTCCAAGGGCATGCGCCAGCGCATCAAGGTGGCCGGCGCGCTGGCGCACGATCCCGCCATCCTGCTGCTGGACGAGCCCTTCAACGGCATGGACCCCAAGCAGCGCCTGCACATGATCGATCTGCTGCGGGCCGACGCCGAGCGGGGCCGCGTGATCGTCTTCAGCACGCACATCCTGGAGGAGCTGCACCACCTGGCGGAGCAGGTGCTGGTGGTGGTCTCGGGGCGCCTGGCGGCGTCGGGGGATTTCCGGGAGATCCGCCGCCTCATGACGGACCGCCCGCACACCTTCACGCTCCGCTCCACGGAGAACCGGGCGCTGGCCGCCGCCCTCATGGCCGATGAGAGCGTGGCGGCCGTGGAACTGACCGATGGCCGGCTGGTGGTGCGCGCCGCGGACCGCGGCAGCTTCACGGTGGCGCTGCCGCGCATTGCCCGGCGCGCCGGCGTGGGACTCCGTGAACTGATCCCGGCCGATGAATCCCTGGAGAGTGTCTTCAGCTACCTGGTGGAGCGATGAGCGGCAGCGTGGAGTGGACCGTGGCGCGGGTGACCTGGCGTCTCCTGCTGGGCCAGCGGCGGTGGATCCTGGCGCTGGTGGCCTCCCTGCTGCCGGTGCTGGTGGCCTGGCTGTTCGTCACCCAGGGCGGGGAGAGCAATCCGGTGCAGCAGGCCAACTTTTTCGTGGGTCTCATGGCCATGCTGGTGCTCACGGCGCTGCTGCCGCTGGCCGGGCTGGTGCACGGCACGGCTGCCTTCGGTACCGAACTGGATGACGGCACCCTGCGCTACATCCTGGCCAAACCCGTGGCGCGCTGGCGCCTGGTGGCCGCCAAGCTGGCCACGGCGGCGCTGGCCACGGTGGTGACCGTACTGCCGGGCGTGGTGGTGGCCGCGGTCATCATCTTCGGCACGCCGGACAACTGGCTCCTGCGGGGGTTCGCGGCGGCTGTGTTGGTAGGCAGCGTCCTGTACGCGGCCATCTTCCTGGTGCTCTCGCTGCTTACGCGGCGGGCGCTGCTCATCGGGCTGCTCTACGTGATCGCGTGGGAGGGAGCGCTCTCGCGCGCCTTCAGCGGCATGCGGTCGCTGAGCGTCCGCGAGTACGCCATGGCCATCGCGGAAGCGGCCGCGGGCGCGCCCGTGGGCGGCCCGCTGCAGGCCGGCCTGGAGAGCGGCACGGTGGTGTGGCTGGCGGTGGGCATGCTCACCCTGGCCACGGCGGGTGCCATTGCCCGGCTGCGGGTGCTGGAGGTGGCCGAGGAGGTCTGAGCGGCGGGAGGTGCCCTGGCCCCGCCCGAGCGCTATCTTGGGTGGCAGGGAGGGGATCGGGACGAGGGGAGGCTTGCCGGGATGCGCGCTATCAATAATAATTATCGTTATGTCTGATAACGACGCCCGCGCCCGCACCCTGCGGCTGGACTTCCTGCTCACCGCGCTCACGCTGGCCGGCACCGTGGCCGGCTTCGTGGCCGAGGCCCGCGGCAGCACGCCGGGCATGTGGCTCTGCTTCGGCACCGCCTTCCTGGCGGGCGGGGTGCCCGCGGCGCGTACGGCGCTGGTTGAGCTCGTGGCGGACCGCAAGCTGGACGTGGACCTGCTCATGGTGGTGGCCGCGCTGGGCGCCGCGAGCGTGGGTGAGGCGGGCGACGGCGCCATCCTGCTCTTCCTCTTCTCCCTCTCCAACGCCCTCCAGGACTGGGCCTTCACCCGCACCCGGGACGCCATCCACGCCCTCATGGAACTCAGCCCGGAGGGCGCCACCGTGGAAGCGGCGGACGGCTCCCATGCCTTCCGGCCGCTGGAGGAGATCCGCCCGGGGGACGTGGTGCTGGTGCGGCCGGGCGAGCGCTTCCCCGCCGACGGCGCCATCCTGAGCGGCTACACGAGCGTGGACGAGAGCGCCCTCACCGGCGAGTCCACCCCCGTGGAGAAGGAGCCCGGCGCCGCGGTCTTCAGCGGCACCCTGAACGGCCAGGGCGTGGTGCGGGCGCGCGTGGAGCGGCCCGCCTCGGAGAGCACGCTGGCCCAGCTGGTCCGGCTCGTGGAGAAGGCCCAGGCGGAGAAGTCACCCACGGAGCAGTTCGCCGCCCGGCTGGAGGGGCCCTACTCCATGGTGGTGCTGGCCTCGGCGCCGCTGGTCTTTGCGGTGCTCTACTTCCTATTCCAGTTCACGCCGGGGGACGCCTGGTACCGGGCCATGACCTTCCTGGTGGTGGCCTCCCCGTGCGCGGTGGTCATCAGCACGCCCGCGGCGGTGCTCTCCGCCATGGCGGCGGGGGCGCGGGCGGGCACGCTCTTCAAGAGCGGCGCGGCGCTGGAGGCGCTGGCGGCCACCCGCATCGTGGCGCTGGACAAGACGGGCACCCTGACGCGCGGGCAGATGCGCCTGGTCGAGGTGCGCGCCTTTGACATGCCGGAGGCGGAGGCGCGCGCCCTGGCCGCGGGGCTCGAGCGGCACAGCGAGCACCCCATTGCCCGGGCTGTGGCCAGCGCGTGGTCCGGGCCGGCGCCCGAGGTGGCCGACGTGCAGGGCATCCGCGGCAAAGGCGTGCGCGGCCAGCTGGACGGGGCCACGGTCTGGGCCGGCACGCGCCGCATGGCGGAGGAGGCGGACGCCCTGGTAACCGCCGAGCATGAGGCCGTGCTCACCGCCTGGGAGCGCGGGGGCATCACCACCCTCCTGCTCGGCCGCGAGCGCCAGGTGCTGGCGGCGCTGGCCGTGGCCGACACGGAGCGGCCCGAGGCGGCGGAGGCGGTCCGTCTGCTGCGCGCCCGCGGGCTGCGCGTGGTCATGCTCTCCGGTGACCGCGCCGAGGTGGCCCGCCACATCGCCGCCGACCTGGGCATCGACGAGGTCATGGCGCCCTTGCTGCCCGAGGAAAAGCTCACCGCCATCGAGGCGCTGCGCCGCGAGGGCCGCGTGCTCATGGTCGGTGACGGCGTGAACGACGCCCCGGCCATGGCGGGCGCGGACGTGGGCATGGCCATGGGCACCGGCTCGGACGTCTCCCTGGAGAGCGCGGACGTGGTGCTCATGAAGGATGACCTGCGCCGCATCGCCGGCGCCTGGGATCTGGCGCGCTCCGCCGCCGCCACCATCCGCTTCAACCTGAGCTTCGCGCTGGGCATCATCGTGGTGGTGGGCGTGCTGGCGCTGGCCGGCAAGGTGCCGCTGCCGCTGGGTGTGGTGGCCCACGAGGGTGGTACGCTCTTCGTGGTGGCGGTGGGCCTGCGGTTGTTGCTGCACCGGGTGGGACGCGGCGCGGACGAGGCGGGCCCGGCCGCGGGCGCCCGGGCCGAAGACGATGAGGCCACGGCGGCCGCCAGGGTGGCGGCGGCCGCCTGATCCCTTGATCGCGCGGGGGCCCGCCCCCTACCTTCCCTGCCCCCTCCCAGACGCTACGCGAACCGGAACATAGAGGACGCCCATGAAGCGGTTGAAGATGGCGGCCGCCGCGCTGCTGGTAGGCGCGTGCGCCGGTGATGACACGGGCCGGAGCGGCGGGGACATCTCGCCCGAAGCCATGGCACCGGCGGTGGAGAGCATCAGCGCCGATGAGCTGATGACGCACATTGCCGTGCTGGCGGATGATACCATGGAAGGAAGAGGCCCGGGGACGGTGGGTGAGGAACGGACCGCGGCTTACCTCACCTCGGTCTTCCAGCAACTGGGACTCGCGCCCGGCAACCCGGACGGCAGCTGGGTCCAGGAGGTACCGCTCGTGGGCTTCACACAACAGCGGAGCGCCTCGGTGGAGGTGGGCGGCCAGACACTCGAGCTGAGCTTCCCGAGCGACTACCTGGCCGACACCCGGCGCATGGCGCCGGAGGTGAGCGTGGAGGGCTCCGAGATGGTCTTCGTGGGCTATGGCGTGCGTGCTCCGGAGTACGACTGGGACGACTACAAGGGCATGGACATGACGGGCAAGACGCTCGTCATGCTCGTCAACGATCCGGCCATCCCCGACCCGAACGATCCGGCCGCCCTGGACACCACCATGTTCAACGGCCACGCCATGACCTACTACGGGCGCTGGACCTACAAGTACGAGATCGCCTCGGAGGTGGGCGCGGCCGCGGCGCTGGTCATCCACGAGACGGGCCCCGCCGGCTATCCGTTCGAGGTGCTGAGCGGCGGTGCGGGGCAGGAGAGCTTCGACATCGAGCCCGCGGACGGCAACGAAGACCTGGTGGCGGTGCAGGGCTGGCTGCCGGAGTCGTCGGCCCGCCGTATCCTGAGCGCCGCGGGCCACGACTTCGACCAGCTGAAGCAGGCCGCCCTCTCGCCGGACTTCGAGCCCGTGCCGCTGGGCGCCACGGCCGACTTCCAGATCAGCAATGAGACGCGGCGCGTGCTGTCCAAGAACGTCGTGGCCAGGGTGGCAGGAGGCGCCGCACCCGACGAGTACGTGGTGTACACGGCGCACTGGGACCATCTGGGCATGAACCCGGAGCTGGCCGGGGACCAGATCTACAACGGCGCTCTGGACAACGCCTCCGGTACGGCGGGCATGCTGGAGATCGCCGAGGCGTTCACCCGCCTGGAGACGCCGCCGGACCGGTCGGTGCTCTTCCTGGCGGTGACGGCGGAGGAGAAGGGGCTGCTCGGCGCCAAGTACTACGCCGCCAATCCGCTCTACCCGCTGGAGAAGACCGTAGCCAACATCAACATGGACGGCGTCAATCAGTGGGGCCGCACCGAGGACATCGTGGTGGTGGGGATGGGCAACTCCACGCTCGATGACGTGCTGGCGGAGGCCGTGGCGGGCCAGGGCCGCACCGTGGAGCCCGATGCCGAGCCGGAGAAGGGCTTCTTCTACCGCTCCGACCACTTCGAGTTCGCCAAGCAGGGCGTGCCCGCACTCTACACGGACGCGGGCATCCGCTTCGTAGGCAAGCCTGCAGGGTACGGGCAACAGAAGCGGGACGAGTACACGGCCAACGACTATCACAAGCCCAGTGACGAGATCAAGGATGACTGGGACCTGAGCGGCGCGGTGGAGGACCTGCGGCTGCTCTTCGAGGTCGGCTACCGCGTCTCCCAGACGCCGGCCTTCCCCGAGTGGAAGCCGGGCACCGAGTTCAAGGCCCGCCGGGACGAGATGCTCGGGGGCATGTAAAAGGCGCGCGTTCCGGCCGGCGGCGTACGCGTTCGCCGGCCGGGGCGCGGGCGGGCCTCGTGTGCCTCAGAGCAGGAGCACCGTGAAGAGCACCACGCCCACCATCACCGCCACCAGCGCGGTACCGTAGCTCACCAGCAGGAAAAGCATGCGCACGGCGGTCCCCGCGCGCGAACCCTGATAGACCCGGCGGAGCGCCACGAAGAGATAGAGCAGGATCAGCAGCACGGTGAGGCCGCCGATCCACTCGGCGTGGAACAGCGCCTCCGCCAGAGCGCTCAGGGTGAGCAGCTGAAAGCCCGCCGCGTGCACGTGGAGCGCGAAGACGAAGTGCTCCACGTAATACTGGCGCCGGTCCAGATAAGCGAAGCCGAGGAGCAGCGCGAAGGCCGGCACGAGCAGGAACACGCCCGTGGGGAGGCGGTTCCGGACGCCCTCACCGATGGCCCGGGCCGCCTCCTCGCGCTCCATCTCGTTCAGACGCAACAGGCGGCGCTTGCCCCACGCCACGATGGCGTTGTCATCTTTGTTGACCACCATGTAGAGCCATGTATCATCTTCGGGCGCGGCATCCTCTCCGGACGCCGTCTCCTGTCCGGGCGCTGCCTCCTCTCCAGCCGGCGTCTCCTCCCCGGGCGCCGTCTCCTCCCCGGGCGCAGTCTCATGCTCATCGATCCGGACGCTGACGGGTGCACCCCGCTCGGAGTCGTCCCTCGACCCCATCTCGAACACACCGGTCTCGTCCACCAGGGCCAGGGTCACGAAGCACACGATGCTGGCCATGAGATAGAGTCGGAACGGCGGCACGTAGCGCACGATCCGCCCGCGCACGTACTCCTCGGTGAGTTTGCCCGGCTGGAGGAAGAGGGCAGCGAGCGTGCGCGGCAGCGCGGAATTCAGGGAGAGTTGATCGTCGAGCGCCTCCCGGAGCATGCTCCAGACGGATACGCGCACGTCCACTTTGCGCTGCCCGCATGTGGGGCAGTAGAGGCCCGGCGCCGGATCCCCGCAGTTGGGGCACGGCTGCAGCGGCCTGGCGCGGGCAGGCATCCGGGTCGTGGACGTCATGGGACCAATATCGACGGTCCGCTCCGCTTTGCGATAGAGGATGCTGCACAGTGCGAGCTGGCCATCCCGACCCGCGCGGCCCGCTTCCTGATAGTCAGCCTCGGATGAGCCGGGATAGTCATTGTGGACCACATAACCTATATCCGAATTGTCTATCCCCGGGCCAAACTCACTGGTGGCGATGACGCCCAGACGTTTCCTGGGCACACGGGGAGCGCCTGACTACGGACACAGCTGTTTATCTGTTGCGCCGGCCTTCGCCACCGATGAGTGGACCCACTGCGCTCGGAGGACAATTGTACATCTTACTGTACATTGCTAGAGGCCGGGATCTTCCACCGTGAATTCCCGCTCCCTGCCTGGCTCTTCCGGCATCAGGTACCACAGCGCCAGATACACCAGGATGCCCGGGAACCCGGTGGACAGGATGGACACGATCACGTACCCGATGCGTACCTTCCGCGGTGACCATCCCAGATGGCGGGCCAGGCCGCCCAGCACGCCGGCCAGCACCCGGTCCGTACGCGAGCGGGTCAGTTTATTGTCTTCCTTGTGGTCCACGATCAGACTCCTTTCGTAGTAGGGCGGCTCACGCCATCAGCAGGAACCCCGCGCCGGCCACCCAGCAATATACCGCAAAGTACCAGAATTCCTGCCGCTTGAGCAGGGCCACGAAGAAGCGGATGGCCAGTATGCCGGCCAGCAGGGCCGCCACCGAGCCTAGCAGCAACGGCAGCGCGCCGACCAGACCGCCCCCCGCCGTCAGCTCCGGCAACTTCAGTACGGCCGCGCCCAGAATGGCCGGGATGCTCATCAGAAAGGAGAACTCCGCGGCGGCCACGGGGTCGATACGCCGCCAGAGGCCGGTCACCACCGTGCTGCCGGAGCGGCTGATCCCCGGCATGATGGCCATGGCCTGCGCCACGCCCATGAAGGCGGCGGCGCTCCAGCCGGGCGTCTCGGCCCATGCGGCGGGCGCGGTGCGGCGCGCCGTGCTCATGAGCAGCGCCTCGGCCGCCAGGACGGCCGTGAACGGCACGACGGTGCCGGCCAGGTAGCTCACGACCGCGGCCACCACGATGGGCAGGAATTCGAGCGCCCGGGAGCGCTGCTCACCGCGCGCCCAGCGCGTGCTCCACACGAAGCATCCGGTCACCAGGATCATGGTGCCGGCGTAGATCGGGTCTTCGAAGCGCGCCTCGAACCAATCCTCGAAGGTCAGACCGGCAACCGCGGCCGGCACCGTGGCCAGCGCGAGCAGGCCTACGTAGCGCCACGAATTCACGTCCCGGTGCACGAAGCAGCCCAGGAAGAGCCCCCACAGGCGCGCGCGATAGACCACCACCACGGACACGAGCGTGGCCACGTGCAGCGCCACGTCGAAGGCCACGCCGGGGATCGATAGGCCCAGCAGACTCTCGGAAAGGACCAGGTGGCCGGAACTGGACACGGGGAAGAACTCGGTCAGCCCCTGCACCACGCCCAGCACGACGGCTTCCCACCAGCTCATGGACCTCCCTCGGCGGAACGCACGGCTCCCCTGCCTTGCGATGGTTCAGCGATTCACCCCGACCCCCGGGGGGGCGGACGCGGGGTTGCGCAAGGAAGGTACCGTTTCGGGAGCGTGGCGCGAGCGCGGGACGCCGGCCGCGGCGGCCGGACAGCCGGACAGCCGGACAGCCGAGCGGCCGGGCGGATGGCGGCGGCCGA
>JBBDRO010000103.1:0-3005 GCA_040905425.1 Gemmatimonadota bacterium
ACACCAGCAGCGCCCCCTCCAGCCGCAGCAACGCCTCCTTCCGCCATATCTCCCCGCCGTAGCCCACCAGCTTGCCATTCGCGCCGATGACCCGATGGCACGGTACCACGATGGGTAGGGGGTTGGCACCGTTGGCCCGCCCCACGGCGCGCGACAGGTTGGCGTCTCCCAGCCGCCGGGCCAGCGCCCCGTAGCTCAGCGTTCGCCCGTAGGGGATCTCCGCCAGCGCAGCCCACACCCGCAGCTCGAACCTGCTCCCCTCCGGCGCCACCGGATGATCGAACGTGCGGCGCTCACCGCCGAAATACTCCCGGAGTTGCTCGAGCAGCGGCGCACAACGGCCCGTGTTCCAGGCGACGTCCCCCGGCCCGGCTCCAAGCGCCGCCTCCAGTTCCGCGCGGCTGCGATCCCCGTCGAAAAGGAGATGCGTGGCCGCGCCCGCGGCGTTTACGACGGCCACGAGCACGCCCACGGGCGTGTCGATCACGGCGGCGTGCAGGTGGGGCCGGGCGGAGGTAGCTTCAGCCTTCTCCCGTAGCATCTCCCAGACTCCTCCACAGGTGGGCCGTGGCCAGCGAGCGCCACGGGCGGAACGGTGCCATCAGTTCGATGGTCTGTTGCGCGTTCGGGCGTGCCTCCATGCCGTGGAAGAGGCGCAGCGCCTCCGTGAGGCCGGTGTCGCCCACCGGCACGCAGTCCGGGAAGCCGCAGCCGCGCATCATGACGTAGTGCGCTGACCAGGGGCCGATGCCGCGCACGTCCAGCAGCGTGCGCTCGGCCGTGCTGGCCGGGCCTTCCGGCATGGCCTCCAGCGGCAGCGCGCCGGAGAGCACGGCCCGCGCGGCGTCGATCAGGTACTCGGCCTTGCGGCGGGAAAAGCGGTGCGCGGTGAGGTCGGCGTAATCGAGCGCGGCCACGGCCGCGGGCGTGGGGTGGGCGCGGAGGCCGGCGCCGGCGTCGTCGCCTGAAAGACGGATGAGCGTGCTGCGGAGCGCGGCGGCAAAGGTCAGGTTCACCTGCTGGCCCACGATGGACCAGACGAGCGCCTCGAAGACGCGGGCGGTGCGCGGCTGGCGGAGGCCGCGATGCGCGGCCGTGAGGCGGGCGATCTCGGGCACGGTGCGGCCGCGGCGCTCGAAGGCGGCCGGGTCGTGCGCCAGCCCCAGCACACGGAGGCTCACCCGGTGCGCGTCGCGCACGTCCTCGGGACCGAGGGGGCGCGGCGCCTCGATCCGTACGTGGACCGCAGCGGCGGTGAACTCGAAGTGCAGGACGGCCGGCCCGTGGGCCAGGTGCAGCGCCTTGAAGGCGTGGCGGCCGTCGTGGCCCTCGGCCTGCCGCTCCGGGTCGCGCGCCATGACACGGAGCGCGTAGACGGGGTCGTAGCGTTTCGGCAGCGTGAGGGTGAAGGCGCGCGCCTCCGTGAGGGCGGCGTACGCCGCGGGGGTCATGTGCTGATGGCGGCGGAACTGCTCGTGGAAGGCGCTGGCGCTCTCGAAGCCGGCCGCGAAGGCGGCGTCCAGCGGTCGGCCGCTGCCACTGGCGAGCGTGCGGCGGGCCGTCTCCACGCGGGCGGCGGTGAGCAGCGCGGCGGGCGTGGTGTGGTAGTGGTGGCGGAGGAGGTCGTTCAGCTTGGTGGCGCCCACCCCCAGGCGGTTGGCCAGCGCCCGCGCGTCGGCAAAGCGGCCGGGATCCGTGCGCACCTCTCGGACAAGCCGCTCGAGGGCGTCCAGCTCGGGATCCACGCCCTTGAGGAAGCGGTCCGGCCGGCACCGGCGGCAGGCCCTTAGCCCCGCGGCCCGCGCCTCCGCCTCGGTCGCGAAGAAGCGCACGTTCTCCTCGTTCGGCTTCCGCGCCGCGCACGAGGCAATGCAATAGATGCCGGTGGTCACCACGCCCGTGAGGAAGCGGCCGTCGTAGGCGGCGTCGCGCGCATAGAAGGCGCGCAGCATGGTGGTGCGGTCCAGGGCTGGCATGAGGACAAGATAGCGGGTGGCGTGGCGGATGTGCCTCCGGATACGGCCGCGGGAATTCGCGGGCGGGGTTCATGGCCGGCTGGAGGCGCTCCCTGGATCGTCGGCCGCGCCTCGCAGCGCGTCCCACTCCGCCACGGTGGCCGGCTCCCCCTGGTACTCCATGACCATTTTCCATGCCCCGTCCCGCTTCACCAGCAGGGCGGTGAAGTGGATGAGGGCCACCTCCGGATCCTGGCCCGGGCGCTGGGAGACGTAGCGGAAGATGCCCGTCTCGTGAGCGGTAGTGGGGCCGGTCAGGCGCCGCGAGAAGCGGAACTCCACGCCGGCGCACAGGGTGCCGGCGCGCGTGTCGTCGAAGCCCTGCTTCCAGCCCGCCAACGCCTCGGCGATCGGATAGCTCCTGCCGCCGCCCAGGGAGACGAGGACGGCGTCCGGGTGGTAGGCGGCGGCGTAGGCCTGGTAGTCACCTTCGGCCACGGTGCGGGCAAGCTCCGCCCAGTAGGCGTCGAGCTGGTCGGTGACCTGCGCCCCCGCCGGCGCGGCCGCGGCCACGGTCAACAGGAGGAGGGCGGCGCGCTGGAGATGCCGGATCATGGGTGGCGCTCCGGGTCAGGTGGATGCCGCGGGAGAGTAGCTGATGTAGCCGCGGCGCGGCGGGCGCGCCAGGGCGCTTCTCCAGGAGCACCTGGACGATCGACCCGGCACACACGCCTGGAGGTGTGGCCGAGGGCTGGCATGGGGCCAGCATAGCGGGTGGCGTGGCGGATGTGCCGCAGCATAATGCCGCGGGAATTCGCAGGGTCGGGTGCGGTGACTGCGGGCGGGGCTATGCCGAGGCGATGGGGTGTTGCAGGACCCGCACGCGCGGGGGTCGCCGGCCGCGCGTGTGCGATTCACCGCAAATAGTGCGATCAAACCCGCACGCGCGCAGGCGCCGTGCGCACGTGCGGCATCTACCGCAATTATTGCGACCAGAGCCCCAAGCGTAAGAACGGCACCCTGCGAGTGCAGGTTTAGTAGCACGCCGAC
>JBBDRO010000103.1:3105-13023 GCA_040905425.1 Gemmatimonadota bacterium
CGCAGGTTCAGCCGGCCCTCGCCTCCGCCTCGGCATCGGGGTCCGCCTCGGCATCGGGGTCCGCCTCGGCATCGGGCTCCGTCTCGGCATCCGGGTCCGCCGCGGCATCGGGCTCCGTCTTGGCATCCGGTTCGCACGGAATCGAGAAGCCAAAGACCGACCCCTTGCCCGGGAATTCGGCCCACACGCGGCCGCCGAGCGCCCGGATGTTGTCCCGCACGAGCGAGAGGCCGAGCCCGGTTCCCTCCTCGCCCGTCACCGTGGCGCCGTGCGAGCGGAAGTAGCGCTCGAAGAGCTGGTCCCGCAGTGGCTCGGGCACCCCCATGCCGTTGTCCACGACCCGTACCTCGAGGTGGCTGTCCCCGTCCATACGGGCCTCAACCCGCGCGTGACAGTCGGGCTCATCGGGGTCCCGGTACTTGATGGCGTTGGAGAGGTAGTTGCTCAGCGCCAGTTCGGTGGCGGCGGCGGGTACCTCCACCGGTGGCAAATCGTCCGCCAGCTCCACGCGTACGTTCCGGCCCTCGGCGAAGTCCCGGAGCTGCCGCTTCACTTCCGCGGCCGCGTCGTGGAGCAGGATGTTACGGGACTGGATCTTCTCCGGGTCCAGGCGCGAGAGCTCCGTAAGCTGCTCCAGCGTGGCGTTCATGGCGTCCACATTGGACGTGACCACCTCCAGCAGGCGCTCGATCTGGTCCGGGCTGCTGCCCATGCCGCTGTCCCGCAGCATGGCCGATGCGCCCGCCGCCGCGCCGATCCTGTTTTTCATCTCGTGCGTCACGGCACGATTGAAGCCGCGCAGCCGTTCCTCGCGCTCCTGCACGCGTTCCTCCGCGATATCCAGGTAGCGCGTGGTGGTGAATTGCTGGATCACCACGATGGAACGGAAGAGCCGATGCCCGCAGACGAGCAGCTCACCCCGGGTGCACGGCTGGTCGATGTCATCCACGGTGCGGATGAGGAAGTCATACAGGACACCACCCAGGATCTCGTACTCCTTGAGGATCTGGTAGGCGTCGAATCCCTGGGCGTGCCGCATCTCCCCGAGCTCCATGGCCTTGGCCACTACGAAGGCGTCGGCGGTGATCTCGTCCGCGGGGTCCTCCAGGTAGTCGGCAATGCCCTCGATGAGGAGCGGCACGTGGTCCAGGATGTCCCGGGTGGGAAAGATCTGACCGGGATCAATCGTCACGCGGTCCGCGATGCGCTCCAGCCAGCGGCCGACGAGGTGCTCGCGCTGGTCGCGCAGGCGCTGAGCCAGAATCTCCGCCAGGGGGCAGTCGTTGGACACGCTCATCCTTTGGGGTCCTTGTGGGAGGAGGTCGATATCGGTCCGTGCAAGATACCGGCCCCCGCGCGCGGGACATGCCCGTAGCGGAATGCCCGCCTCACGCCCCCGCGCCCCACTCCCCGCTGGCCGGGTCCACCGCCAGGCTCTCGGCGGCGCGCCGCCGCTGCCGCTGGTGCGCCTCGCGCTCCACGGCGTCCGCCACCAGGTCCAGCACCCAGCGCACGTCCGCCTCGTGGCGGCAGGGGCCCGGCACGTCGGCCTCGATGCAGGCGGCGCAGCGCTGCCGTAGCGCTCTGCCCAGGTTGGTGAGTTCGGCCGTGGACAGGCGTCCGGGGTCCAGCCGGATGGTCAGCATCCCTACCTCCCTGCATGGCGGCGGCGCATGGGCGGCCACCGCGTGAAGATGTGTCCTCGCTCTAATCCTCCACCTGCCAGACCGTGTCCAGCACGGTGCCGTCCACCCAGTTGACGATGGCCACCGGCCGCTCCGTCACCCGGGGCGCCTCGGGCGGGCCGCCCACCAACCGCTCCACCTCCGCCTTGAGCTCCTCGATGGGGCGGATGGGCAGACTGCTGTCCCGCACGGCGTGGAGCAGGTCCGTGCGCCGCGGGTTCACGGCAATGCCGCGCTCGGTGACCACCACGTCCACCAGCTCGCCGGGGCCCGTCAGCGTGGTGACGCGGTCCAGCAGCACGGGGATGCGGTCGCGGTAGGCGGGCACGGCCAGGATGGTGCAGCCGGCAAAGAGGCAGTCCTGCCAGCCGCCGATGCCGTGCAGCAGGCGGCCGTCACTGTGCGTGACCACGTTGGCGTTGAAGCCCACGTCCACCTCGGTGGCGCCCAGCACCACGGCGTCCACCATGGAGGCAATGTTACCCTTGCCGTGGTAGTTGTAGGAGGTGAACGGGGAGGTGGCCACGTGGCGCGGGTCCTCCGCCATGGACCGCACACCCGCCAGGTCGAAGGTCTGCCCGTCCAGGATGTAGTCCGTGAGCCCCTCGCGGAGCAGCTCCACCAGGTAGCCGGTGGAGCCGCCCCGGACGAAGCGCGCCCGCACGTCCGCCTCCTTCATGAAGCCCTTCAGGTACTGCACGAAGGCCAGCGCTATGCCGCCGGCGCCCGCCTGGAACGAAAAGCCGTCCCGCATGATGCCGGCGTCCCGGACGAAGCGCGCCACGTACTCCGCGATGAGCAGCCGGTCCGGGCTGCGGGTGATGCGCGTGGTGCCCGAGACGATGCGCTCCGGATCCCCCACGCATCCCACCTCCACCACGAAGTCCACGTGGTTGCCCTGGATCTGCCACGGCACGCAGGGGAAGGGCACCAGATGGTCGGTCACCACGATAACGCGGTCCGCGTGCAGCGCGTCGGCCAGCGCGAAGTTGAGCGACCCGCACGCCGAGGGGCCGTGCACGCCGTTGGCGTTGCCGAAGGCGTCCGCCGTGGGCGCGGCAATGACGGCCACGTCCACGTGCACGTCACCGTCCTGGATGGCCTGCCAGCGGCCCCCGTGGGAGCGCAGCACGCCGAGTCCCGCCATGCGCCCCGCCGAGGCGTGCTCCCCCAGCGGCCCGTTCATGCTCCCCTCGATGTGGTGCACCACGCCGCGCTCCATCAGCTCGATCACGGGGGCGTGCACGGGAAAGGAGGCGCTCGGGAACCAGCGCAGTCCGCGCACGCCCAGCGTCTCCGCCGCCTGCAGCGCCATGAGCGCCACGCGGTCGCCGTCCCGGAAGTGGTGGTGCGTGGAGAGCGTCATGCCGTCGCGCAGGCCCGCCTCGGCCAGCGCGTTCACCAGGTCCGGCAGCCGCTTGTCCCCGCGCGCGGGATAGTCGCGCGCCGAGCGGATGGGCGGGGCGTCCCGCCGGCCGTGCGGCGCGCGCGCGGCCACGCCGCCGAAGGGCTCGCGCGGTTCCCCGTTCACCAGCAGGGGCACACGCCGGCCGGCCGCGTTGGTGGCCAGCCGCGCCCAGGCGGGCCCCGTCATCCAGGGGGCCAGCGCCCCTTCCATGAAAGCGACGTTGCTCATCCGCCCGCCTGGCTGGCGTCCACCAGCCGGCGCGCCCGCAGCACCACCGGCGGATCGATCATCTTGCTTCCCAGGCTCACCACGCTGAGGCCGCGGGTCTCGGCGGCGTGGAACGCCTCCACGATGCGCCGCGCCTGCGTCAGCTCGGCCTCCGTGGGCGCCAGCGCCTGGTGCACCACACGGATCTGGCGCGGGTGGACGCAGCCCATGCCCACGAAGCCCAGGGCGCGGGCGCCCTCGGCCCAGGCGCGGAGCCCGGCCTCGTCCTCCACGTCCCCGTAGACGGAGTCGATGGCCTGCACGCCTGCGGCGCGGGCGGCGTTCACCAGCCGGGCGCGCGCCCACGCCGACTCGTGGCCCTCACGTGTCTTCACCACGCCCAGGTCGGCCGTGTAGTCCTCCAGACCGATGGTGAGCGCCACCACGTTCGGATCAGCCCCGGCAATGCGGTAGGCGTGCTCCAAGCCCAGCGCCGATTCCACGATGGGCATGAGCCAGATGGTGCGGTCCGCCAGCTCGGTGGCCGCCAGGATGTGGCGGATGCGCTCCGCGGCCGCGCGCACCTGGCCCGGCCGCTCGGTCTTGGGCAGGAGGATCACGTCGGGCAGTTCGGGGACCACGGCCTCCAGGTCCTCGAAGCCCAGGGGCAGTTGGTTGATGCGCACCATGCGCTCGGCCGCGCCGAAGTCCACGGCACGCAGCGCGCTGCGCACCAGCAGCCGGGCGGCGTCCTTCTCCCCCGGATGAACCGAGTCCTCCAGGTCCAGGATCACGGCGTCCGGGCCGTGCAGCCCCGCGTTCTGCATGAACTTCGGTTCGTTGCCGGGCAGGTAGAGGCGGCTCCGGCGCCGGTGCTCGCGGGGCGAAGGGGGCGTGCTCGGGCGTGTGACAGGCGGGCGGACGTCGCTTACCGGAGTGAACCCCGCGCGGGAAACCGCCGCCTCGAGGCGCGCGGCCAGGACCCAGGGCAGCGCGCCGCCGTCCTCGATCTCCACGTGCGCGTGCGGCACGCCGGCCGCCTCGAGCAGCGCCGCGGCCTGCGCGCGGATGGCCGCGCCGTAGAAGCGCTCCACCCGGGAGCGCAGCTCCACCTGGACGCCGCCCTCCGGGCGCACTTCCAGGCGTACCCAGGCGTCGGAGCGCACCTCCGGGCCGCGCCGGCCCGCCTGGCCCGCTGCCGAGGGTGCGGAGGTGAGGATCACGCGGCGCCTCCGGCACCCGCCGGCACCGGCTCGGCGGACATGAGCGCCGGCAGCTCGGCCAGGACGGCGTCCGTCAGCATGGGCGTGGGCACGGCGCCGCGGTCCAGCGCCGCGGGGCCGCCCGGCAGGCGCAGCATGTCGTAGGTGCGCACCTGGCCCTTGTGGATCACCGCCGCCACGGCCTCACGGACGGCCCGCGCCTTCCCGTCCTCTCCCACGTGGTCCAGCAGCATGGCCGCGCTCAGGATCATGGCAAGGGGATTCACGATGGGCGGATCCAGCTCCGCGTACCGGGGCGCCGAGCCATGCGTGGGCTCGAAGACGGCCACGTCCGCACCGATGTTGCCCGAGCAGGCAAAGCCGAGCCCCCCCACCAGCCCGGCGAAGGCGTCGGAGACAATGTCCCCGAACATGTTGCCCGCCACGATGACGGCGTAGTCCTCCGGGTTCTTGGTGAGCCACATCATCTGCGCGTCGATGTTGGTGCTCCTGTGCTGGATCTCCGGGTAGTCGGCGTGCACCCGGCGCGCCTCCTCCTCCATCATGCCGGACGTCTCGCGCAGCACGTTGGGCTTCTCGCACACGGTCACGGAGCCGTAGCCATGCTCGCGCGCGTAACGGAAGGCGGCGCTCATGATGCGGTGGCAGGCGCGCCGCGTGAAGACGCGCGTGGAGATGGCCAGGTCGGGCCCCGGCGTGGCGGCGAAGGCGGTGAACCGGGGGTGGCTGGCCAGCGCCATGCGCACCTCCGCCGGCGGATTCGTCCACTCGATGCCGGCGTAGAGGCCCTCCGTGTTCTGCCGGAAGATGACCGTGTCCACGGCCGGCTCTTCAATGGCGCCGTCGGCGCCGCGGCGCACGAAGTTCAGCGGATTGCCCGCGAAAGAGCGGCAGGGGCGGATGCAGACGTCCAGGTCGAAGCGCTGGCGGAGCGCCACGATGGGGCTGTAGTAGACGTGCCCCATGGCGCGCAGTGCCGCTCGGAGTTCGGCGCGCGCCTCCTCCTTGGGCTTGGAGGTGATGGCCCCGAACAGGCCCAGGCGGTGCTCGGCCAGCAGCTCCACCGTTCGCTCGGGCAGCGGGTCGCCGTGCTTGCGCCACTCCTCCCAGCCGATGTCCGCGTGCACGTAGTCGGCGCTGAAGCCCACCGCGTCGAGCACGCGCACCGCCTCGGGAAGAACCACCTGTCCGATGCCGTCCCCGGGCATCGTCACGACCGTGTAGCGTGCCATTCCCGCCCCCTTGTAAAGTGCCGCCGGCCACCCTGGCCGGAGGCCGTTCAAACTGTTGCGTGTCCCGCGAGGCGCGCGCGTACCTGCGCTTCGATGCCGCCCGCCGCCACCAGCGACTGCGGCACCGCGCCCAGCGGTGTGAAGCGGAAGGCCTCATGGCCCCAGCGGGCGCTGCCGCGTACGAAGTCCACCTCCAGCTCACCGCCCGGTACGATCGTGGGCGCTCCGGCCGCCGCCTCCGCCGCCGTCTCCTCCCACAGCCGCGCCACCAGCTCCGGACAGGCAATGCAGATGAGAGCGTTGTTGAAGGCGTTGCGCTGATAGGTCTGTGAGAAGCTGGCGGCCACCACCAGCCGGATGCCGTGCGCCTGCAGCGCCGTGGCGGCCTGCTCCCGGCTGGAGCCGCTGCCGAAGTTGCGGCCGGCCACCAGGATGTCTCCCGGATGGGAGCGCTCCACGAAGAGCGGGTCGTAGTTCTCCATGACCACGGCGGCCATCTCCTCCGCGGACAGCTCCCGGTACGTGTGGTCCTTGCCGTAGATGCCGTCGGTGTTGAGGTCATCCTTCGGCAGGAAGACCAGCCGGCCGGTGAGCGTGCCGGGGAAGCCGTCCAGGAGCTCGGCCTCCTCGTCCACGCTTTCGCTGGCGGGCGGCGCGCAGCGCTCGAACGCGTAGGGCAGGGCAGCAGCGGCGGCGTGCTCATCCGCGGCCCGGCCATCCGCCAGACGGCTGCGCGGCGTAGCGGCGGCGCCGTCCACGATGCGCCCCGCCACCGCCGAGGCCGCCACCACGGCGGGAGAGGCCAGGTAGACGTGGGCGTCCCGGTGGCCCATGCGCCCCTTGAAATTGCGGTTGGTGGCGGAGA
Source organism: Gemmatimonadota bacterium (assembly GCA_040905425.1). Lineage (GTDB taxonomy): Bacteria > Gemmatimonadota > Gemmatimonadetes > Longimicrobiales > RSA9 > JBBDRO01. The sequence continues at coordinate 9,726 of JBBDRO010000103.1, forward strand.
TGCCCACCTCCCCCGCCTCCAGGAGCCCCTGGCCCAGGCCGATGCAGGCGCCGCAGCCCGGTGGCAGCGTGTGCGCCCCGGCGCGCTCCAGCGCCTCCCAGGCGCCGCTCGCCTGCGCCGCCGCCTGCACCTCCCGGCTAGCGGCCGCCACGTAGAACTGGACGGTGGGGGCCACGCGCCGCCCGCCGAGCGCGGCGGCCGCGGCCTCCAGATCCTCCAGGCGGCCATTCGCGCAGGAGAGCAGGTAGGCGCGCTGTACGGGGACGCGGTCCGCCGCCAACTCGCCCACGGGACGGACCGCCTGCACGGCGTCCGGGCCGGCCGCCTGCGGGACCAACCCCGTGAGGTCCAGCGTGATGCGTCCCGCATAGGGGGCGTCGGGATCCGGCGCGGGGGGCTCGGCGCGCCACCGCACCAGGTCGGCATCCTTGATGCGCTCGACCCCCATGGCCCGGAGGTGCCGCTGCCGCTCCGCCAGCCAGCCCAGCGTGAGGCCGTCCACCGGGAACCAGCCGGCCAGCGCGCCCCACTCGGTGGTCATGTTGGCCACGCTCATGCGGGCACTCATGTCCAGGGAGGCCACGCCGGGGCCCGTGAACTCCACGGCCGCGTTCAGCACCTCGTCCCGCCGGTAGAGGCCGCACAGCGCCAGGATCACGTCCTTGCCCGTGACGCCCTCGGGGAGCGCGCCCTCCAGGACCACCTGCACGGTGGGTGGGATCTGCCACCAGAAGGTGCCGGTGGCCCACAGTACCGCCGCGTCCGTGCGCACCACCGGCGTGCCCAGCGCGCCCACCGCCCCGTACATGTTGGCGTGCGAGTCGGAGGCCACCACGAGCGCGCCCGGCACGGCATAGCCGCGCTCCAGCACGAGCTGGTGGCCGATCCCCTCCCCGGCCGGGTGGAAATCCACCCCCTGCGCGCGCGCGAAGGCCTCGATGGCCGCGTACCTGGCCAGGTTGGGCGCGGTGGTGTTCTGGATGTCGTGGTCCAGGGCAAAGACGCTTTGGCGGGGATCGTGGATGCGCACGGCGCCCAGCGCGGCGAACTTGGTCATGACGGCCGCTGTGTTGTCGTGCGTGAGCACGTGGCGCGGGCGGAGGGAGACCATGTCCCCCGCCCGGAGCGGCCGGGCCGGGCCCTCCACCCTGTGGGCCTGGGCGATCTTCTCCACCACCGTCTGGCGCATCGCGGTCTCCTCCGCAGGCGCGGGGGCTCAGTGCACTTCGGCGCGCGTGAGCAGCATGAGCGCGCTCACCGAGTCCAGCTTCTCCAGGTTCCACACGGCGTGCTTGAGCCGCTCCCGGGGTCCAGGGGGGAGCACCGGACCGGCCAGGGCGTCGAACTTTTCTTCCACCTCGGCATCGCTGAGCGGATTGCGGGGGTCACCCCTGGGGTAGTCCAGCGACGTTTCCAGCACCCGGCCGTCCACCGTCTCGATGGCCACCTTCACCCGTTGCAGCGCCGGGAACAGCGCCTCAATCTCGGGGTCGGCCGTGACCTCCACCTTGGCCAGCTGCGCACGGATCTCGGGGTCCATGATGCGCTCCCGCTCGAACTGGCGGGGCGTCACCTGCCGGTCCACCAGCGCCGCGGCGATCACGTAGGGCAGGCTGTGATCGGCCGTCTCCTTGGAGCGGGGGTCGTACTTGGAGGGGTCCGCCAGGATGTCCGCCGCGCGCGCCAGCGAGCGGATGTGGATGCGCGCCACGTCCCCCGGCGCCAGATTGTGCTCACGGACCAGCGCGAGCACCGCGGAGATCGGGGCATGGGTCAACGCCTCCGTCGGGAAGGCCTTCATGCCGCAGCGCTCGATGCGCCAGCTCGCGCCCAGCCCCTCGGTCAGCACCTCCAGGTGCCACGACGGGCCCAGGGCGTGCACCAGCCCCTCCTTGCCGTCCAGCACGTGCTCCGGGCCGGTGTAGCCGCGCTCCGCGAGCAGCGCCGCCAGCACCCCGGCCTGCGTGGCCATGGGGTCCACGGCGTTCTTCATCATGGTGAGCTTGCCGGCCGTCACCGCGCCCAGCGTGGCGTGGCAGGAGCCCGCGATGCCCATGGCGTGCTGGATGCGCTCGGCGTCCAGGCCCAGCATGCGGCCCGCCACCACCGGCGCCGCGAAGGCGGTCAAGGTGGCGTGGTGCCAGCCACGCTCGCGGATGCCCGGGAAGGCCGCCTCGCACAGGCGCATCTCCACCTCGTGGCCAAGCACGATGCCCAGCAGCAGGTCGCGCCCGCCCAGTCGTTGGCGTTCGGCGGTGGCCAGCGCTGCCGGAATGATGTCCGAGGGGTGCGATGGGTCCTGCTGCCAGTAGATGTCATTGTAGTCCATGACACGGATCATCAGCGCGTTGGCCAGCGCCGCGGAGACCACGTCCATGTGGTGGCCGTTGCCGATGAGCGTGGCGGGCCCCTGCCCGGCCACCTCGCGCAGCACGTCCAGCGCCATGCGCACGTCCTCCTGGCGGTAGCCGCCCAGCGCGCAGCCCAGCGAGTCCAGCAGGAAGCGCTTGGCCTGATGGAGCGCCGCCGCGTCCACGTCCTCGTAGCGGAGCCCCGCCGCCCAGCGGGCCAGGGTGAGCGTGATCCGCTCCTCGGGCGCGGCTACCATGGTCCCGGTCATCGGTGCCTCCCGTTCATGCCTTGAAGGGCAGGTAGGCCATGAAATCGGCGTGGTGGACGATGATGGCCTCGGTGCTCCGCCGCACCAGATCACCCTCGGCGGCGTGGGCGGCAATGACGTGGCATACGGCGTCGGGCACGCCCGCCTCCATGGCCAGCGCCACACCGGTGAAGGGGTGGCGGAGCAGCCGCCCGCGCGCGGACTGCCGTGCCTGCCCGTCCACCACCTCGTATTCCAGGAGCTTGCCCACGTCCGCCAGGATGGCGCCTGCGATCACCACGTCCATGTCCATGGAGAGGGCGCGGCCCAGGTGCTCGCGCATGGCCTCCGCGCCGCGCCGCGCAATATGCACAACGCAGCGCTTGTGCTCCATGAAAGTGGCCGGACAGTCGGCCACCAGGAGCGTGAAGGGAATATGCTCCAGATCCTCCGCCGAGAGCGGGCTGCGTTCTAGCGCCAGGGCCCACGTGCGGGCCACGGTGGCGCGCAACGCCGCGTCCTCGATCCACGCCAGCTCCGGCCAGAGCCGCTCCACGACCTCACGCATCACCCCTCCCGGACGGGCACCCAGAAGCTGAAACTGGGTGCGGCCCGGGCCCCCGTCTGTAGGGGAAAGGGCGCTGCGTTGTGGGGGAATTCCGGCGCCGGTTGCAAGCGACGTCCGGGCCGCGCGTCACC
>JBBDRO010000103.1:13123-78843 GCA_040905425.1 Gemmatimonadota bacterium
GGCCGCACGCATTCAGCGGCCATCCCCGAATCGATACTACTCAGGGCACGCTCACGGGCGTGTGTGCGTGCGTTCTCCCCTCCCGGAGGAAGCCAACATGAAGGTATGGTTGCGTCGTGCAGGCTTGGCATTCGGTGGGCTCGCGGCTCTGCTGCTCCTGGCCCTGGGCGGCGTCTACGGCATGTCCGCGTCGGCCGTGGGCACCGGCCACGCCGCGGAGCCCCACCCCTTCGACGCCTCGATCGGCAACGCCATGGAGGGCGAGCGGCTGGCCGCCATGTACGGCTGCCGCGAATGCCACACGGAGGACCTGGGCGGCCAGGTGATGATCGACGGCATGCCGTTCGCCGTGGTGCCCGCCAACAATCTCACTGCCGGCCGCCCTGGCGGCGCGCTTACGGATGAGGAGTTCGAACTGGCCGTGCGCCACGGTGTGGGCACCGATGGCCGCGCGCTCTTCGTCATGCCGTCGGCGGACTACCACTACCTGAGTGACCAGGACGTGGCTGACATCCTGACCTACATCCGCACCGTCCCGCCCGTGGAGCGGGAGCTCCCGCAGCGGAAGTTCGGGCCGATCGGCCGCACGCTGACCGCGCTGGGCAAGGTGCCGTTCCAGACCGAGCTGCTGGCCGCCGACCCGGACGCGCGCCACATGGAGAAGCCCTCCGCGACGGAGCCGGAGCAGATGGGCTACTACCTCACGCGGCTGTGCCTGGGTTGCCACGGCATGGACCTGGCTGGCGCGCCGCCCATGGATCCGTCCATGCCGCCGGGCGCCAACCTCACCCCCGCGGGCAATCTGGGGAACTGGACGCTCGAGGACTTCCGCACCGTCTTTGCAACGGGCCGCACGCCGGAGGGCAAGCAGCTCGACCCGGCGTTCATGCCGTGGAACGTCATTGGCGGCGACGCGGCGCCGGAGGAGATCGACGCCATCTGGGCCTACCTGCGGACGTTGGAGTCCATCGAGCGGACCTTCGAATAGACCGGGTTCAGCGGCAGCCCCCCTCGGCACGGAGCACGGCCAACTCCACGTCGGGGGCGGGCGCCGCCTGCAGCGCTGCGCGCCAGGCGGCGTCCAGCGCGTCCAGGTCGGCGCCGGTCACGCCGAGCACCGCGCCGCTGCCCTGCTGCCACAGCGTGCGCACGGCCTCCAGGCTGTAGCGCTCCATGAGGAAATGCACCAGGCCGCCCGCGCTCACCTCGGCGCTGAACGGATCGGCGGCCTCCGCCGCTTCCCAGTCCTCCACGAGCGTGCGCGCGTCCACCCGCTCCCCCGCCGCCTCCAGCGCCGCCGGCAGCGTCTCCAACGGCCGCGCCACACCCACGCACTCGCCGTCGAACCAGAGTCCGAGGCCGGTGGCCAGCCATGGATCCGCGTTGCCCCAGAAATCCGTGGCCACGAGCGGCGCCATGGTGCGGCGCAGCAACGGCCGCTCCGCCTCATTGAAGACCAGCACGACGGCGCCCAGCTCCTGGCTCCACCAGGCCGGATCGGTGCGCCCCGTCAGCGCTGCCATCTCTCCACGCGAGTCCAGCACGAAGATGCGCACGCCGCGGCTGGCCTCCTCCTCTCCCAGCACCGCCAGCACCTCGTCCAGAATGGCCTCGGCGCCGTCCTGGAAATCGGGCGCCACCAGCGCCGCGTAGCCGCCGCGTTGGAAGTGCAGCCGGATGCGGCCGCCCCCGAGCGTCTCCCAGCGGAAGCCGGGTGCGTTCAGAAGCTCCTGCACGCCGGGGTGGCTGTCATTGAACGTAGCCGCGGGCGCGGGCGCTGCGCTGCCGCCGCCCGGCGCGCCGCCGCTGGCTGGCGCGTCCGTCTCAGCGGGGCCGCACGCCTGGAAGAGGGCCAGGGCCGCGCACGTGACGCCGCCGCGCAGCTGGCGTGCGGCGCGGAGCCGGCGCCGGGCCGGGTCGCTTGGCATGATGTGCCTCCGTGAGGGCGTCCGGGTGGCCGATCGATAGACTGGCAGGATAACCAGGCTGCCCGGGTGGCGGAACTCCCGGCCTCCACCGCCGGTAGAGCAAGGGGCACCGGCAGCACCCTTCCTTCACGCCGGAGGTCCCATGCCACACGCGCGTAGCACCCTCCCCACCGCCAACGAACGGTTGAAGCGCAGCAGCGAGGCGTGGTTCTGGCGCGGGCTGGTCCTGGCCGTGCTCATCCACGTGGGCGTCTTCTCCCTGGTCCCCGCCACGACGGCCGCCGCGGCCGGGGAGGATGGCGCGGAGACCTCACTAATGGCGCCGCCCACGGCCCCGCTGCCGCCGCCGCCGGAGGACATCGTGCGGCCCGCCGCCCCGGTGGTGAGTGACGCGGTGATCGATGACCATGTCACCATCACCTCGAACACGGACTGGGAGCCCGGCACCAGCGCGCTCCCGCCCCCGCCGCCCAGCAATCCCACCGTGCAACAGCGCTACGAAGCGTTCGTGCCCTCCATGACGGCGCCGCGCGTCCTGAACCGGGACGAGGTGGAGGCGGCCATGCGGCAGTACTACCCGCCGAACCTGCGGCAGGCCGGCATCGGCGCCACGGTGGACGTGCTGATCTGGCTGGACGAGCAGGGCGTGGTGCAGCAGGCACGCGTGGCGGAGGAGGGGCCCTATCCGGCGCTGGACGCGGCGGCCCTGCGGCTGGTGGAGGTGATGCGGCTCTCACCGGCTCTGAACCGGGACCGGGCCGTGCCCGTGGTGGTGCGCGTGCCGGTGGTGTTTACGGTGCGCTGAGCGTGGGGTGGGCGGCGTCCCTCAGTCGCCGTCGTGATCCTCGAGCAGCATCTCACCCACGCGCGCCATGCCGTGGCCGCGTTCGGTGAGCACGCGCCCCAGGCGCGCCAGGAGGTCGGCCGGGGCGTGCTGCGGATTGGCCCGGAAGGAGCGGAGATCACCCACCGGAACGTCCAGCGCGCGCGCCAACTCCTCCTCGGTGCCCAGGAAGAGCTGGGTGGCGCGCGCGAAGTCCAGGGGCACGAGGGCCGCTAGAAGATGAAGACGGGGGTGCCTACGTCCACCATGTGGTAGAGGCGCTCCACGTCCGGGTTCCTCATGCGCACGCAGCCGTGGCTCACGCGCAGGCCCACCGAACCGCCGTTGTAGCGGTGCGTGCCGTGGATCAGGTAGCCCTCACCCATGTCCAGCTTGTAGGGACCCAGGGCGTCGGGGATGCGCCGCTGGCGCGTGTCGAGCGGGGGTACGTAGACCTTCTGGTCGAAGACGATCTCGTAGCCCGGCGTGAACGGCCAGAAATTGCCGAACTGATTGATGCGGCCCACGTCGCCGTCCCGGATCTCCAGAAAGGTGCCGTCCCCCAACCGGTACATCTTGCCACGCTCCATGTGCACGATCTCGTAGCCCAGGGAGGCGGCACGCTCGTAATAGTGCCAATCGGGCGCGGTCCAGACGGGGTCGGGCGCCTTGCCGATGATGCGCCGCTGGCCGGTGGGCGTGGCAAAGTACCAGCTCCTGCCCGCGTGGCTGAAGCTCTGCTGCATGCCGATGGCCACGGGCGCCCGCAGGAGCGTGTCACTCGTACCTACGTACCAGAGCCGCAGATCCCTCGTCGAAATCATGATCTTCGGGCCCTCGTAGGCCAGCGCCTCCTCGTAGATGGCCCGCGCCGCGGGGTTCGTGGGCGCCGTGATGGCCGGGCGGCCGACCGTGGCCGGCGCGGCACCGAGTGCCAGCGCTCCCAGCGCGATGGCCGGGACGATCGCCAGCGCCGTTCTGCGCATGCTGCTGTGCCGGTTCCAGCTCATGGTCCTGCTCCGCTGCTGCTCGGGGTTCCGTCAGATTGTTCGATCAGAGGTATTCCTTGCAGATCGGGTGCCAGCCCGCGGCTGGTCAGAATGCGCTCGATCGTCTGGCCAATCTTGTTGTTGGGCGTGGAGGCCCCCGCCGTGAGGCCCACCGTGAACGCTCCTTCCGGCAGCCAGCCCGTCACCGACTCCTCAGGGGCGTCGGCGGCCAACTCCGATTTGTGCCGGATGGTCCGCCCCTCCACGTCGATGCACGTGGCATCGGCAATGTGATACGTGGGGCAGTATTCCCGGCACAGGTGGGCCAGATGGTTCGTGTTCGATGAGTTATACCCCCCGATGACCACCATGAGGTCCGGCGGGTCCTGGATCATCTCCAGGACGGCGTCCTGGCGCTCCTGCGTGGCGGAGCAGATCGTGTCGAAGGAGCGGAAGTGTTCGTCAAGCTCATCGGTCCCGTAGCGCCGCTCCAGACTGCTCCCCACCTCGGCGGCAATGGCCAGCGATTCAGTGGCCAGCATGGTGGTCTGGTTGGCCACGCCCACCTTGCGCAGATCCCGGTCCGGATCGAAGCCGGCGGGCACCTTGCGCTGGAAGTGCTCCAGGAACGCATCCCGGTCCAGGGCGTCCGGATCCCCTTCGATGTAGCGGCACACGAGGCGGGCTTCCTCCATGTCCCGCACCACGATGTATTTGCCGTCCGGATGGCGGTTCACCTGCGAGGCCGTGGCGCGCGTCTCCTCGTGGAACACCTTGCCGTGGATGAGCGCGGTGAAGCCGTCCGCCGCGTACTGCTCCACGCGCTTCCAGACGTTCAGCACCGACCCGCATGTGGTGTCCACGAGGATGCAGCCCAGTTCCTGCAAGCGCGCGAAGTCCTGCAGCGCCACACCGAAGGCGGGCATGATCACCACGTCTTCCGGTCCCACCGCCGAAAAATCGAATTCACCGTCCTCCGCCGGGTAGAGGAAAGTGATGCCGGCGTCCCGCAGGCGCTGGTTGACGTGGGGGTTGTGGATGATCTCCCCTACCAAAAAAATGCGCCGATCCGGAAATTTGTGCGTGGTCTGGTAGGCGTAGTCCACGGCCCGGTCCACGCCGTAACAGAACCCGAAGTCCTTGGCCAGGCGCACGGTGACGTCCCCGAACGTGGCGGTGAAGCCCGCATCGCGGATCTGGTCCACCAGCCGGCTGTGGTACTCGGCCGCCAGCACGGGCTGGATCTCTTTCTTGAGGCCGAGGCCCCGACGGAAATAGGTCTCCTGCATACTGTTAAGCTAGACCAGGTGCGGGCCTGGATCAACGATGCGATGCTGGGCGTGCCCGGGGAAGCGCCCCCGCCGTGGGCATTCCAGCGCCTTCGGCTCCTCGTGCAGCACGATCATGAAGCGCTCGGCCCGCAGTTGAACGGAGCGGGGGAAGGTAGGTGCTGGACCGCTCGGCAAGGAACCGGAGTCCGGCGCGGCCTGCCGCCAAAATATTCTATAAAGTATTTTGGCTCAACCACGCGGCGGACGGTGCGAAAGCTCCGAGCGCCCCGCATACCCGCACACCGGCCCGCTCCGGTTCCGCTCCTACGCGCTCCTACCCGGCTTCCTCCGAGAAATGCCCCGTGAGCCCATGGTCGTTGGCACACAACGTCTCCCCCGTTATACTCCAGGGCTCCGCATCCGCGAGAAGCTGCGGGAGCTCGCGGGAGCTCGCGGGAGCTCGCGGCCACGCGGAGAACCGCGGCCATACGAAGCCACTGCGGCGGACCGCCTGGAAAAGGCGCCCCGCCACTGTCCCGAAGGAGAGCCCTTGGAGCAACGAGCTCTGGAATTCCTCAAGCGACTGCTGGATACGCCCGGCCCCAGCGGGTTCGAGGCGGCGCCGGCGGCGCTATGGCGCGAGGAAGCGTCCGGCTTTGCCGATGAGGTGGAGGCGGACGTGGCGGGCAACTCCATCGCGGTGGTGAATCCGGGCGGCGCACCCCGCATCATGCTGGCCGGCCATATCGACGAGATCGGCGTCATGGTCACCCATGTGGACGACGAGGGCTTTCTGTGGTTCAGCGGCATCGGCGGATGGGATCCCCAGGTGTTCGTGGGCCAGCGGATCCGCCTCCTCACCCGCGCGGGGCACCTGTACGGTGTGGTGGGCAGGAAGCCCATCCACCTCATCAAGGAGGATGAGCGGGACAAGGCGTCGAAGATCACGGACCTGTGGATCGACATCGGCGCGAAGGACCGGGAGGACGCGGAAAAGCGGGGCATCCGGGTGGGCGATCCGGGCGTCATCGACGCGCGCGCGCTGGAGCTGGGCAATGACCTGCTGGCGTCCCGCTCCATCGACAATCGCATTGGCGCCTTCGTGGTGCTGGAGGCGCTCCGCTTGCTGAAGGATCAACCGGCCGACGCCATGGTGGCCGCCGTGGCCACCACGCAGGAGGAGATCGGCTACTCCGGGGGCGGGGCGCGCACCAGCGCCTACAAGCTGGAGCCGCACGCGGCGCTGGTGGTGGACGTCACCTTTGCCACGGACGCGCCGGAGATGGAGAAGAAAGAGCTGGGCAAGCACGAACTGGGCGGCGGGCCCGTCCTGAGCCGCGGCTCGGCGGCTCATCCCGTGATCTTCGAGCTGTTGGTCCAGGCGGCCGAGGCGGAGGGGATTCCTCATACCATCGCCGCATCGCCCAGGTACAGCTCCACGGACGCGGACGCCATCTACCTGTCGCGGGCCGGCGTGCCCACGGGCATCGTCTCGGTGCCCAACCGCTACATGCACTCGCCCAACGAGATGGTGCACCTGGAGGACCTGAGCGCCGCCGCGCGCCTGCTGGCCGCGTTCTGCCGGCTGCTCACGGCGGAGACGGACCTGGTACCGCGCTGATGCGCATCCTGGACATCAGCCAGCCGCTCGGCTCGGCCACGGCCGTCTGGCCGGGGGACCGGGCGGTGGAGGGCGGCTGGTCCATGCGCCGCGCGGAGGGCCACAGCGTGAACGTGGCCACGCTCTGCACCACGGTGCACGCGGGCACGCACGTGGACGGCCCGCTGCATTTCGAGGATGACGCGCCGCCCGTGGGGGCGCTGCCGCTGGAGGCCTACCTGGGCCCCGCCCTGGTAGTGGACGCCCGCGGCCGTGATTCATTGGACGTGGATCTGGTGGACCACGTGGATCTGGGCGCGGCCGAGCGCATCCTCTTCCGCAGTAGGGAGACGGTGGACGCGCGGGTCTTCCCGGAGCGCTTCGCGGCGCTCACGCCGGCGCTGGCCGAACGGCTGGCATCGGCCGGCGTCAGGCTGGTGGGCACCGACGCCCCGAGCGTGGATCCGGCGGACTCGAAGGAGCTGCTTGCGCACCGCGCCCTGGGCGCTGGCCAGGTGGCCATTCTGGAGAACGCCGTGCTCGACCACGTGAGCCCGGGACGTTACACGCTGGTGGCACTGCCGTTGCCGCTGGTGGAGGCGGACAGCTCGCCGGTGCGAGCCGTGCTGCTCGAGGGAGACGCGCCGTGAACGGCGGCGCGGTCCCGCAATTCTGCAACCCTGCCACATGAGGTGACCGGTACATGGACGCGGACAAGCTCGTCAAGAAGATCCAGGAGATGCGCGACGGTGGCTATCTCTCCGACGCCATCCTGCGCGAGTCGGTGAAGCAGATCAAGACCTGGAACACGGACTTCCATTTCGTGGGGGTCTACATGTGGAATCCGGATGAGAACATCCTCTGGCTGCACAACTACATGGGGAGCTCCACGGAGCACTCGCGCATTGACAAGGGCCAGGGCGTGTGCGGCACCGCCGTGGAGACCGGTGAGAACCAGAACGTGCCGGACGTGAGTGAGGTGGAGAACTACCTGGCGTGCTCGCCGCGCACCAAGTCGGAGCTGGTGGTGCTGATCCGGGCCGGGGATGACCTGTTCGGCCAGATCGACATCGACTCCCGTGAGAAGAAGGGCTTCTCCGCCAAGATGCAGGAGAACGTGGAGCTGGTGGCCACCAAGCTGGCCGAGGTGTTCGTGGCCGAGCGCCGGGACTGAGCCACGGCGGGCGAGCGGCGGGCCATGCTGCGTGAACTCTTGGCGCCGAACGCATCACCCATGACGCTGGACGGTACCCGCACCTTCCTGGTGGGACGGGAGCGGGTGGCCGTGATCGATCCGGGGTCGGCGGACGGCGGCCACCTGGCGGCGCTGGAAAACGCCGTGGGAGGAGGCCGGGCGGTGGCCGTGCTGGTCACGCATCGTCATCCCGACCATGCGGCTGGCGCCGCGGAGCTGGCCCGCCGCCTGGACGCGCCACTTCGCTCGGCGGGCCGCGCCACGCTGGTCGCGGGTGAGCGCATAGCCACCGACGCCGGTGACCTGGTGGGCGTGGCCACCCCCGGCCACACCCTGGAGCACATGGCGCTCCACTGGCCCGCCGGCCGTGCCGTCTTCTGCGGCGACCTCATGATGGGCGGGTTGGACACCACGCTGGTGGCTCCCCCCGAGGGGCACCTGGCCGACTACCTGGCCTCGCTGGAGCGGGTCCGCGCGCTGGCGCCTGCCGTCATCCATCCCTCCCACGGCCCTTCCTTCGAAGATCCGCCCGCCGCGCTGGACGCTTACGCGCGGCATCGCGCCGAGCGGCTGGAGCAGGTGCGGGCGGCCGTGGCGGCCGGCGACGCGTCGGTGGGTCACATCATCAGCCGCATCTACGAGGAGCCCCTCCCCGACGCGTTGCGCGCCGCCGCCCGCGGCGCGGTGGAGGCCTACCTGGCGTACCTGGTGGAGCGCGGGGAGGTGGCATGGCCCGACTGAGCGGCCCCACACCCGGAGCGCGGACTTCCACCGGCGCACCTCCCTTCCTGGACGTCGAGCTGGCGGAGCGCCTGGCCGCGGTGGTGGGGGCTGACGGCGTGATCACCGACCCCGGCGCCCTGCTGGTCTACGAGTCGGACGCGCTGGCCGCGCGCCGCGCCTGCCCCCGCGCGGTGGTCTTTCCGCGGGACACGGAGCAGACCGCGGCGGTGCTCCGCCTGCTGGCGGGGGCCGGCCTGCCGTTCGTGCCGCGCGGGGCGGGCACCGGGCTCTCGGGCGGCGCGCTGCCGCTGGAGGACGCCGTGGTGGTGTCCACGGCCCGCATGACGGGGATCCTGGCGCTGGACGCCCCCAACCGCTGGGCCTGGGTGCAGCCCGGCGTGGTGAACGTGCGGCTCTCGGCCGCGGCGGCGCCGTACGGCCTGCACTACGCGCCCGACCCCAGCTCCCAGACGGCGTGCACCATCGGCGGCAACGTGGCGGAGAACGCCGGCGGGCCGCACTGCCTGGCCTACGGCGTGACGGTCAACCACATCCTGGGCCTCACCGTGGTGCTGGCCGATGGGGAGGTGGTCCGCCTGGGCGGCGGCGCCGGCGAGCCGGCCGGCTATGACCTGGTGGGCCTCTTCGTGGGGAGCGAGGGGCAGTTCGGCATTGCCACCGAGATCCAGCTCCGCCTGACCCCGCTGCCCGAGGGCATCGAGACGCTGCTGGCGCTCTTCGAGGACGTGGATGACGCGTCGCGCGCCGTCTCCGCCATCATCGCGGAGGGCATGGTGCCGGCCGCGCTGGAGATGGTGGACCGCGAGGCCATCCGTGCCGTGGAGGCCAGCGTCTATGCCGCCGGGCTGCCGGACGTGGCGGGCGCGCTGGTGGTGGAGCTGGACGGGCCCACGGCCGGGCTGGAGCACGAGGTGCGCCGCGCCAGGGCCATCCTGGAGCGGGAGGGGGCCACGGAGATCCGCCGTGCCGCGGACGCCGCCGAGCGCACCCGCCTGTGGAACGCCCGCAAGAAGGCGTTCGGCGCCATGGGCCGGCTGGCGCCGGACATCCTGGTGCAGGACGCCGTGGTGCCGCGCAGCCGCCTGCCCGAGGTGCTGGCCGCCGTCTACGCCGCCGCCGCGCGCCAGAGCGTCCTGGTGTGCAACACCTTCCATGCCGGGGACGGCAACCTCCATCCCACCCTGGTCTTCGACCGTCGTGACGCCGACCAGGTGGCGCGCGTGGAGCGTGCCTCCGGTGAGATCATGAAGGCGTGCATTGCCGCCGGCGGCACCATCACCGGCGAGCACGGCGTGGGCGTCGACAAGCTGGCATACATGGAGCTGCTTTTCCCGGACGCGGTGCTAGAAGCCATGTGCGCCGTGCGGCGCGTCTTTGATCCGTCCGGCCGCGCCAACCCGCTCAAGGTCCTGCCGGTGCGCGTGTGCCGCGAGTGGGCGGGGCCGGGCACGCATGTCTTAAGCGACGACGCCGCCCCCACGCCCCGTGCGCCCGTCACGCCTCCGCCCGGCACGCATCCCGATGCCGGCGTACCGCCGGCCGAAGCGCCGCATGACTGAGCCCGCGGCCCGCCTGCTCGGTGCACTCGGTGAGATCGCGGGCCCGGGGGCGGTCCGCGCCGGCGCGGCCGCTGACGCGGTGCACGGTGTCCTCCCGGCCGCGGTGGTCACCCCGCCGGACGCCGCCGGCGTGGCCGCCGTGCTGGCGCGCTGCAGCGCGGAGGGATGGGCCGTGGAGCCGGCCGGAGCGGCCGGGCGCACGGCCTGGGGACGCCCGCCGGCCCGCGTGGACGTGCTGCTCTCCACACGCGCGCTGGCGGCCGTGGAGGACTACGTGCCCGCCGACCTGGTGGCCACCGCCGGCGCCGGCGTGCCGCTCGGGGGTCTGGCCGAGCGCCTGACCGCCGCAAGGCAGTGGCTGCCCCTGGACGCGCCGGGGGGCGGCGCCAGCAGCGTGGGCGCCGTCTTCGCGCAGGGCAGCGCCGGGGCCCTCCGCGCCACGTACGGCGCGCCCCGTGACCTGGCGCTGGGGCTCGAGGTGGCCACCGGCGACGGCCGCCTCCTGGCACTGGGCGGACGCGTGGTCAAGAACGTGGCCGGCTACGATCTGGTGCGCCTGGTGGTGGGGAGCCAGGGGACCCTCGGCGTGATCACCCGCGTACACCTCCGCCTGCGTCCGCTGCCCGCCGCGGATGGCACGCTGGACCTGCGCGCGGCCAGCGCCGGCGCGGCGGCCGGGGCGGCGCTGGCGGTGCGGGAGGCCGTCCCCGTGGCGGCGCTGGAGGTCCTGGGGCCCGGGCTGCGGGTGGGTGGGGAGGCGGCGGATGGCTGGCGCCTCCTGGTCCGGCTGCACGGCAACGCACCGGCGGTGGCGGAGCTGCGCGAGCGGGCGCTGGCGGCGGCCGCGGCCTGTGACGCGCGGCCCGCTCCCGGCGGCGCCTCGAGCGGGCCCTGCGGCGCCCCGAGCCAGGTCGGCGCGGACCGCGTCTGGGCGGACGTGGCGCTGCTCGGGGCGGCCGCACCGCTCTTCCTGCGGCTGGCCGGTCCGCCTGCGGCGCTCGAGCGCACGTTGCGGTTGGCCGCGCGCTGCGCGGATGCCGTCGGGATGGCAGGCGGCAACGGCAGCCATGCTCCGGGGCGCAGCGGGGCCGGCGGGCCGTCCGGGCTGGCCGGGCACGCGGGAACCGGAGTGGTGCGGCTGTGGGGCGCGGTGCCGGAGGACGCCCCCGAACGGCTGGCCGGCGTGCTGGCGGACGTCCGTGCCAGCCTGGCGGGGCAGGGCGGCAGCCTCACCGTGGCACGTGCGCCCGCGCCGCTGGCGGCGCGCCTGGACCTCTTTCCGGATCCCGGCCCGGCCGGCCGGCTCATGCGCGAGCTCCGCCAGACCTTCGATCCCGCCGGCATCCTCTCGGCAGGCAGGTGGGTGGTTTGACGGAGCGGAAGCGGGGGGCCGACATCCTGAGCGCCGAAATGGACGGCCTGCTGGCGTGCGTCCACTGCGGCTTCTGCCTGGACGCCTGCCCCACCTACACGCGGCTGGGCCACGAGGCGGATTCGCCACGCGGACGCCTTCACCTCATGCGCGCCGTGGCCGAGGACCGTCTGGACGCCGCCAGCCCCGCCTTCGGCACGCATATCGACCGCTGCCTGGGCTGCCGCGCCTGCGAGCCCGTGTGCCCCTCCGGCGTGCAGTACGGCTGGCTGCTGGAGCGGGCCCGCGCGGCGTCGGCCGCGGCCACGGGCATCCGCCGCTCCACCCGGCTGCTGCTACGCGTCTTCGGCTCCCCCGTGCTGGCCCGCCTGGCCGGGCTGGGCGGCCGGCTCGCACGGCCCGTGGCGGGTCTGCTGGCGCGCTGGCTGCCGGCGCGCCTGGGCTCGGCCCGCTTTGCCCTGGCCATGCTGGCGGGCACGCGGCCCTGGCGCCGCCTGCGGCACGCCACCGCCGCTCCGGAGCGTGCCCCGGAACCGGACCACTTCGACGCACGCGCGCTGGCGCCGCCGGAAACGCACGCGGCCCAGGGGGCCGCCACGGGGCTCCGCGTGGGGCTGCTCACCGGGTGCGTGCAGGAGGGGCTCTACGCGCGTGTGAATCGGGCCACGGAGGCCGTCCTGCGCGCGCACGGTTGTGAGATCGTGAGCGTGCCGGCGCAGCGCTGCTGCGGGGCGCTCCATGCCCACGCGGGGGAGCTGGCTGGCGCGCGCGCCCTGGCCCGCGCCAACGTGGCCGCCTTCGAGGCCGCCGGAGTGGAGCGGATCGTGGTCAACGCCGCGGGGTGCGGGGCCGTCATGAAGGAGTACGCCGAGCAACTGGCCCATGACCCGGCCTGGGCCGCCCGGGCCGAGCGCGTGACGGGCCGGGTGCGGGACCTCTTCGAGCTGCTCGTGGAGCTGGGCCCCCGTGTGGGTGCGCCGCTTCATCTCCGCTACACCTACGACGCGCCCTGCCATCTGCACCACGCCCAGGGCATCACGCGGGCGCCGCTGGACGTGCTGTCCGCCGTCCCGGGACTCGAGCATATCCCCCTCGCGCGCGCCGAGGAGTGCTGCGGCGGCGCGGGCACCTACGGCCTGTTGCACCCCGAGCTGGGCGGGCGCATCCTGCGCGACAAGGTGGCCGCCGTGGTAGCCACCGGCGCCGACGTGGTGGTCACCCCCAATCCCGGCTGCATGATGCAGATCGGCGCGGGGCTGGTGCTGCACGGCCACGCCATGCCGGTGCTCCATCCCGTGGAGCTGCTGGCCGAGAGCTATCGACGACTGGAGGAGTAGCGCATGCCGTCGACCTGGACCGGAGACCCGACGGCGCTGGAGCGGCGCCTGGACGCCCCGCCCGCCGAGGTGGCGGAGCGCGTGCTGGCGCGCCTGCGCCGCTACGTGGAGGTGGAGACGCCCAGCAACGATGAGGCACGGCTCGGCGCGCTGGCGGAGCTCCTGGCCGCGGACCTGGAGGCGCTCGGGGGGCGCGTGGAACGCCAGCCCGCACCGGCGCTGGGGATGAACCTGCTGGCCCGCGTGGAGGGGCGGGAGGACGCCCTGGAGCCGGTGGTGATTCTGGCGCATCTGGACACCGTCCATCCCGTGGGCACGCTGGCGCGCATGCCGTTCCGCGTGGACGAGGGGGCGGTGCGCGGCCCCGGCGTCTATGACATGAAGGGCGGCGTGGCCGTGGCCCTCGAGGCGCTGGCCGCGCTCCTGGCCGCCGGGTCCGCGCCGCGCCGCCCCCTGCTGCTGGCCCTCACCTGCGACGAGGAGATCGGCTCCCACGGTTCCGAGGCGCTCATCGCGGACGTGGCGCGCCGGGCCGCCGCGGTGCTGGTGCCGGAGCCCTGCCTGGAGGACGGCGGCGTGAAGACGGCGCGCAAGGGCGTGGCCACCTACCGGCTGGACGTCACGGGGAGCGCGGCGCACGCCGGCCACGAGCCGCAGCAGGGGGCCAGCGCCATCCACGAACTGGCGCACCAGATCCTGGCGGTCCTCCCGCTGGCAGACGGGGAGCGCGGCACGCGGCTGAACGTGGGTACGATCAAAGGCGGCAGCGCCTCCAACGTGGTGGCGGCTGGTGCCCAGGCCCTGGTGGACGTCCGCCTGCAGGAGCCGGGTGAGGGCGGGCGCGTGGCCGCCGCCATGGCGGCGCTCGAGCCCCGGGATCCCGGCACGAGCGTACGGGCCCTGCTCCAGGAGGACCGTCCGCCGCTGGTGCGCACGGACGCGGTGGCGGCGCTCTACGACCACGCCCGCGAGGTGGCCCGGGAGCTGGGCGTGGCGCTCACCGAGGGCCGCTCGGGCGGCGGCTCGGACGGCTCGCTTGCGGCGGCCGCCGGCGCTGCCGTCCTCGACGGGCTGGGCCCCCTGGGCGGCGGCGCCCACGCCGACTCCGAGCACGTCGTGCTGGCCGACCTGCCCTACCGCGTGGCGCTCATGGCCGGCCTCCTGGACACGCTCTAGGCGGCGTGGTGCCGCAGGTGGAGATACGCGGGCTGGCCTCCGAGGAAGAGCGGCGCGCCGCGGTGGCGCTCCAGGAGGCCACCTGGGGCGCCGGTTTCTCACAGAAGGTCCCCGAGTCGGTGCTCTGGTTCGTGCCGCGCGTCGGCGGCATCGCGGGCGGCGCCTTCGCCGCCGTCGGCGCGCTCGTGGGCTTCGTCTTCGGCGTCACCGGGTGGGTGGACGGCGCACCCCTCCACTGGTCCGACATGCTGGCCGTGCGCGGCGACCTGCGCGGCGCGGGCATCGGGCTGGCGCTGAAGCGCTGGCAGCGGGCCGAGCTCCTGGCGGCCGGTGTGACCCGGGCGCAGTGGACCGTCGATCCGCTGGTGGCAGCCAATGCCCACTTCAACTTCGACCGCCTGGGCTGCACGGCCGGCACCTACCTGCGGGACGTCTACGGCAGCTCCGACTCCCCCCTGCACGCCGGCGTGGGCACCGATCGGCTGCTGGTGGAATGGGCGCTGGACGCGCCGCGCGTGGCGGCGCTGGCCGCGGGGGAGGTGGCACGGGAACCGTCGCTTGAAAGGGGTGAGGAAGAGATTCCGCTGCTGGATCCCGCCGTGCCGTTGGCGGCGCCCACGGTGGGCATCGCGGCGCCGGCCGACATCCAGCGGCTGAAGACCGCCGACGCCGCGCGCGCCCAGGCGTGGCACGTCCGCCAGCGGGAGAGCTTCGAGTGGGCGTTCGCCGCGGGCTACCGGGTGCGTGGTTTCAGGAGGCGGGCGGACGGCGGTGGGGTGTACGTGCTGAGGGCCACGGCCTAGCGATGTGTCGCAGAAGTCACGTTGCATTCGGAACCGGCTGCATCCCAGCCAGCGTCGTTGCTCGTCGTCGGCATAGCTACGGCTATGCTCTCCTCCTCGCGCCTAGCTGGCCGGGCGCATCCGGCCCCTCGGTGCGACACGGGACTTCTGCGACACATCACTAGCGCCCTCAGCTGGCGCGTACGCTGGTCTTGGCCTCGTAGAGGGCGGCGTCGGCGGCGCGAATGAGGTCGCTCGGCTCGGTCATGCTCGGATCGTAGAGCGCGATCCCGGCGCTCACGGACAGCCGCTTGTCCTCGGTGGTGCGTTGCAGCTGGTCCCGCACCCGCTCCACGAAGACGCGCGCCCCCTCCCGGTCCACGTCGGTCACCAGCGCCACGAACTCGTCTCCCCCCCACCGCGCCACCAGGTTCATGGCCCGGGTCTCGTGCGCCAGGACGCTGGCGAAGCGGCGCAGCGCCTCGTCGCCCGCCAGGTGGCCGTGCCGATCGTTGAAGGCCTTGAAGCCGTCCAGATCCAGCATGACGGCCACCAGCCGGCGGCCCCGCCCGGCCGCGGCGAACTCCCGCGCCAGGTCGCGATCCAGCTGGCGCCGGTTGGCCAGGCCGGTGAGGGGATCCGTCACGGACAGCTGGCGGGCCTGGGCCAGGAGGCGAGCGTTCTCGATGGCTACGGCCGCCTGACCCGCCAGCGCTTCGAGGAGCTCCAGGTCGGGCGCGTCGAAGGGGTGGGGCGCCACGCACGCCAGCACGCCCAGCACCTGGTCGTGGAAGCGCAGCGGCGCCGCGGCCACGGGGGAGCCGCCCAGCCGACTGCGGCTGCGCGCCAGGACGTCCCGCATGGCGGCTGGATCGGTGGTGGTGGCCACCTGGCCGGAGTGCGCCACGTTGCCCGTGAAGCTGTCCTCCACCGACGTGCGGCGGCCCACGATGCGCTCGGGGATGCCCTCCCCCGCTCGCAGCTCCAGGGACTGGCCGTCATCGGAGAGGAGTTCGATGACCGCGGCGTCCGCGCGCAGCAGCGTGTTGCACCAGTGGGTGACGCGGCGCAGCGTCTCGTCCAGGTCCTCCGCGCCGGCCAGCGCCGCGCTCACCTCCACCAGCGCCTGGTTCTGCGCCAGGAGATGGCGCTCCTGCGGCAGCGAGCGCGTGTCACTGAGGAGCTGGGCCACGCGCAGCGCCAGCAGGGCGCCCAGGAGCCCCAGGGCCAGGCCGGTGGCCTGACCCAGCGGCGCGCCCAGCCCGGCATCCACCACCACCGCGCCCATGCCCAGTGCCACGGCGGGCGCCACCACCAGGCGCAGCGCCGCCCCGCCACTGCTACCGGGCGGCGCCAGGGCGGCGGACGCGCCGCGGGTGGCAAGGAAGAGCGCGGCGGCCGCCACCAGACCCCAGCCCGACACCTGGAGGAGTAGTGCCAGCCCGCCGGGGCCCAGCACGGTGCCCACGCCGATGGCTACGGCGCCGGTGCCCACCCCCAGCGCGACAGGCAGCCCCACCGCGCGCCGCTGGACCACCACCAGCACCGCGCAGTAGAGCAGGGCGCAGAGCATGGCCACGGGCGCCACCAGCGAGGCGGCTTCCGCCAGGAATGTGTCATTGGCCGGGTCAGGGGTCCAGCGCAGGGCCAGCACCGTGGCGGCACCCACGAGCAGGGCGCTGTCGGCCACGATCTCCAGCATGCGGCCCCGCTCGCGCTCATGGAGCGCCCACGCCAGCGCCAGCGCCAGCATGCCGGCCGCGGTGCCCGACAGGAGCAGCGCCATGGTGTGCGCGGGAGGCAGCATGCCACCGGCGGTGGCCGCCAACGCCGCCAGTACCACGATGGCCCACGGGCGGCCTGCCTGACGGGGCAGGCGCAGCCAGGCCGCGGCGGCCAGACCGGCGGCGCCGAAGGGCGCGGCGGCGCGCAGGACGGCCGCATCGGAAAATGCCCACGCACCCGTGGCCGCGGCGATCACGTACGTGATGATCGCGGCCAGGGGCAGAAGGCGGGCGGTGCGCCCGGCCCGGGCGCCGCCCCCGTCCGCGGGGCTGTCCCTACCGATGTGATCCATAGGCGTGCTGCCGCCGTCCGTGGCGGTCGTAGCTGAGTGCGTTCGCCGGGGAGAAAAAGCGAAGATTGTAAAAGATACGCCACGGCGCGGGCGCGCCACAAGAGGAATGGCTCCCATCCGGGGAGGCCTATCCGGCGGGCGCGAGCGCGGCGGCCCCCTCCTCCAGCAGTGACCAGGCGCGCAGGACGTGCCGTTCGGTGGTCTTGAGATTGCCGATGGCCAGCCGGAGGGCGTAGCGGCCGCCCACGCGGGTGTGGGAGAGGAACACTTCCCCGGAGGCGTTGACGTGGTCCAGCAGCGCCTCGTTCAGCCGGTCCTGCTCCTCGGGCGTGGCGTGCGGCGGGACCCAACGGAACGCCACCACGGACAGCAGCGTGGGTGCCACGCGCTTGAAGGCGGGGTGTCCGTCCACCCTCGTGGCGAAGAGGCGGGCCAGCGCAACGTGGCCGCGCAGCCGCTCCGCGATCCCCGCCGTGCCGAAATACCGGAGCACGAACCAGAGCTTCAGCGCCCGGAAGCGGCGCCCCAGCGCCACGCCGTAGTCCATGAGGTTGCGCGTATCCTCGCGGGTGCGCAGGTACTCCGGCACCAGGCTGAAGGCGCCGCGCAGCATCTCCGGCCGCCGCGTGTAGAGCACGGAGCAGTCCACCGGCACGAAGAGCCATTTGTGAGGGTTGACCACCAGCGAGTCGGCGCGCTCACATCCGTCCAGCACCCAGCGCAGCTCGGGCACCACCGCGGCCGCGCCGCCATAGGCCGCGTCCACGTGCAGCCAGATGCCCTCCGCCTCACAGATGTCGGCAATCTGTGGCACCGGGTCCACGGCCGTGGTGGAGGTGGTGCCGGTGGTGGCTACCACGGCCATGGGGCGGACGCCGCGGGCCAGGTCCTCGTGAATGGCCGAGACCAGGGCGGCGGGGTCCATGCGGAGATCTGCGTCGGTGGCCACGCGCCGGATCCCGCTCGTGCCGAGACCCAGCGTGAGGGCCGCCTTGTCCACGCTCGAATGCGCCTCGGTGGAGCAGTAGACGGCCAGCGGCGGCAGGTCGGCACGTCCGGCCATGCCGTGCTTCCGGATGCCCAGGTCCAGCGCCTCGCGGGCCGCGGCCAGGGCGTAGAGCGTGCTGCTCGACGCCGTATCGTTGATGGTGCCGTCCAGCCCCGCCGGCAGTCCCAGCATCTGGCGCAGCCAGTCCAGCGTGACCTCCTCCAGCTCCGTGGCGGCGGGGCCGGAGCGCCACAGCATGGCATTCACGTTCAGCGCCGCCGCCAGCGCCTCGCCCAGGATGCCGGGTCCGGAGCCAGTGATGGAGAACCAGGCAAAGAAACCGGGATGGTTCCAGTGGGTGGTGGCGGGCATGATCAGGCGGTCGAAATCGGCCAGAATGTCCTCGAAGGGCTCTCCCTCCTCCGGCGCCGACGCGGGCAGCACGGCGCGGATCCCGCCCGGCTCCACGGTGGGCAGGACGCGCCAGTCCTCCGTGTGCTCCAGGTAGGCGGCAATGCGGTCCACCACGTCCCGGCCGAAGCGGCGCACGTCCTCGGGTGGCATGTCGGTGGAAGCCCGCGGTGGGGCCTGGTCGATGGCGGACGGCAGTGGCGCTGGCATGACTCCTCCCCGTGAGCCCGGCGGATACTGGTGGCGGTGCCACGGTGGTGCAACGTAGCGCGCGAGCGCATTGCCGGCGACGGGCCAGCGCTTCCGGGTGGGCGCGCGTCATGTTAAACTTGAACGCTTCCCCGAGCTTCTGTCCCGTACAGGTTGACCATGGTCCCACGTTCCGTACGCGCACCGGCCCGCTCCGCAGCCCTGCTCGCGGTGGCCGCCGCCGGCGTGCTCGCACCCGCTCCGGCCCTCGCGCAGGATGATCTGCCGGCGGGCGTGGACCCGCGCACGTACCTGGATGCGGATCTGCCCACCGTGTCGGCGCGGCGCATCACCGCGCCCATCGTGCTGGACGGCCGCCTGGACGAGGCGTTGTGGAGCCAGGCCGAGCCGGCGGGCAGCTTCGTGCAGACGGAGCCCTATGACGGCCGTGTCGCCTCGGAGCCCACCGAAGTCCGGGTGCTCTATGACGATGACGCGCTGTACGTGGGCGCGCGTATGCATCAGACGTCCGGCGACGTGCGGCGCCGCCTGGGCGCGCGCGACGCCATGCTGAGTGACTCGGACTGGTTCTACGTGATGCTGGACAGCTACCACGACCACCAGACGGCCTTCAAGTTCAGTGTCAATCCGGCGGGCGTGAAGCGGGACGAGATCGAGGGCGTGGGCCGTGGCATGATGGGCCGTGGGGACACGTCGTGGGATGCCGTCTGGGACGTGGCCACCAGGATCGACGAGGACGGCTGGACGGCGGAGATCCGTATTCCCTTCAGCCAGCTCCGCTTCCGGGACGAGCAGGTGCAGACCTGGGGCGTGCAGTTCTCGCGCCGCCTCATCGCGGACGAGGAGACGGTGGTGCTGGCGCACACCCCCAAGAGCCAGCGGGGCGGGGTGGCGCGCTACGGCCATCTGGTGGGTCTGGAGGGGATCCGGCCTGGGAAGCGCACCGAAATCCTACCCTACCTGACGGGCCGGTTCGACGCGCTGGACGTGGCGCCGGGTGATCCGTTCCGCGACGGCTCCGACGGCGGGGCCAGCATGGGCGCCGACCTCAAGTACCGCGTCACGTCCAGCCTCACCCTGGACGCCACCATCAATCCCGACTTCGGCCAGGTGGAGGTGGACCCGGCCGTGGTGAATCTGAGCGCCAACGAGACCTCGCTGGACGAGAAGCGGCCCTTCTTCGTGGAGGGGGATGACGTCTTCCAGTTCCGCGGCATGCGGCTCTTCTATTCGCGGCGCATCGGCCGCCAGCCGCAGGGGAGCACGCCGTCCGGGACGCTTTACCGGGACGTGCCGGGCAGTACCAGGATCCTGGGCGCCGCCAAGCTGTCGGGGAAGACCACCAACGGCTGGAACGTGGGGGTGCTGAACGCGCTCACCGCGAAGGAGCGGGCCGACTGGATCGGCGCCGACGAGTCCCCCGGATCCAATGTGGTGGAGCCGCTGGCCAACTACTTCATCGCGCGCGCCGAGAAGCAGATGCGGCGGGGCGAGAGTTCCACGGGCGGCATCCTCACGCTGGTCAATCGGCGGCTGGACGGGACGGGGCTGGACGGGCGTCTACGCGCCACGGCGCTGACCGGCGGCGCGGACTTCTCGCATCAGTTCCTGCGCCGTAGCTGGCAGGTGAGCGGCTACGCCACCATGAGCCAGGTGCGCGGCAGCCAGCAGGCCATGCTGCTCACCCAGCGCTCCTCGGCGCGCTACTTCCACCGGCCGGACGCGGACCACCTGGCGCTGGATTCGGCGCGTACGAAGCTGACCGGCTACGCGGCCCGGGTGGAGCTGCGCAAGTCGGCGGGGCTGCACTGGCGCGGTGACGTGAACCTGAGCGCCACCAGCCCCGGCTTCGAGATCAACGACTTCGGCTTCCAGACCGGCGTGGACCGCGTGGGCACGGACGTGAATTTCTCCTATGTGGAGAACACACCGGGCCGCATCTTCCGCAGCTACTGGATCAGCAGCCGCACCGCCATGGACTGGAATTACGGTGGTGACCGGACGAGCGGCCGCACCACGCTGAGCTTCCGGGGCTCGTTCACCAACTACTGGGGCGGCAACGTCAGCTTGACGCGCTCCTTCGAGGCGTTCGACGATCGTCTCACCCGTGGCGGTCCCATGGCGTTCGACCCGGCGGGCTACAACGTGCGCATGGACCTGAACTCGGACAGCCGCAAGGCGCTCAGCTTGCGCGGCAATCTAAACCGATCCTGGGGAGACTCCGGCGGCTGGCGGAACGCCGCCTCCGTGACGCTCACCGCGCGGCCAGCGGAGAACTGGTCGGTCACCGTGGGTCCCGACGTGAGCCGCAGCCGGACCTCGGCCCAGTACGTCACTTCGGTGGCGGACGAGCACATGCCGTCCACCTACGGCCGGCGCTATATCTTCGCGCCCATCCAGCAGACCACCGTCTCCATGGACACGCGGCTGAACGTCAACTTCACGCCGGCGCTTTCGCTGGATCTGTACGCCCAGCCGTTCGTGTCTACCGCGGATTACGGCGAGCCCATGCAGCTGGCCGCGCCGCGCAGCTACGACTTTGAGGTCTTCGGCACGGACGTGGGGACGCTCAGCTACGATGCGGAGCAGGATCGCTATGCCATCGACCCCGACGGTAGCGGCCCCGCCCGGGGCTTCACGTTCAGCAATCGGGATTTCAACCGGCGTTCGCTGCGGGGCAACGCCGTGCTGCGCTGGGAGTGGCGGCCCGGCTCGAACCTCTTCCTGGTCTGGCAGCAGAGCCGCTCGCGTCGCCTGGACACCGGGGAGTTCAGTCTGGAGCGGGACGTGCGAGGCGTCTTCGACAGCGCACCGGAGAGTATGTTCATGCTGAAGGTCGATTACTGGTTGAACCTGTGAGTGCGCCCGTGTGGCCGTGCGTGGCCCGCACGGCCGGACGCGCCCGATCCCTGGGCGCGTTGAGCGCGGCCCTCCTCGCCGGCTGCGCGCCCCTCACGGGTCCGGGCGCTCCCGCGCCGGGCGAGCGCCTGGCCGCGAGTATCGACTCCATCATCTCCAGCCGGCCGCTGGACGGCATGCACTGGGGCATCCTGGTGCGGGAGCACGCCACCGGCCGGGTGCTCTACGAGCGCGACGCGGACAGGAAGTTCATTCCCGCCTCGAACACCAAGCTGGTGGTCACGGCGGTGGCGCTGGGCGTGCTCGGTCCCGAGTGGCGCTACACCACGCCCCTCGTGGCGGTGCGCTCGCCTGGGGACAGCGTGGCCGCGGAGCTGCGGGTGCGCGGCAGCGGTGATCCCACCTTTTCGGCGCGTTTCCACGAGGAGCCGCTGGCCGCACTGGATTCCATGGCCCGGGCCGTGCGCGCCGCGGGCATCACGCGTGTGACCGGGGACGTGGTGGTGGAGACGGACGCCTTCGTGGATCCGGAGGTCCTTGGCGCGTGGGAGGTTGGGGACCTGCCATGGTACTATGCCGCGCCGACCGCGGCTTTCGCCGTGGCGGAGGGGACATTTCAGCTCATCGTGGAACCGGGTCCGGCGCCCGGCTATCCCGGGCGGGCGCGCGTGCTCGGTGGGTCGTGGCTGGACCTCGAGGGGGAGATCGTCACGGATACGGCGGGCGCCCCCAGCCGCCGGAGCGTGGACTTCACGGCCCGCCGTGAGGCCATCCACCTCACCGGCAGCATTGCCGCCGACGCCGGCGCCGACACCGTGACGCTGGCGGTCACCCGCCCCGCCGAATACGCGGGGCGCGCGCTGCGGGCGGCGCTGGCGCGGGCGGGGGTGGTGATGGAGGGCCGCAGCCGCGTGCATGACGTGGACATCACGGCCGGTCCCGTGCCCGGCGGCATGACGGCGGACACGCTGGCGCGCCTGCGCTCCGCCCCGCTCCTGGACATCGTCACGGCCATCCTGCAGCCCAGCCAGAACTGGATGGCGGAGCAGCTCCTGAAGACGCTCGGTGCCCTGGCCGACTCCACCGGCGCCGTCGACCCGGCCGCGGCGCCTGCTGGTGGGAGCTGGAGCACGGGCCTGGCCGTGGAGGAGCGCTACCTCACGCAGGTGGTGGGCGTGGACTCCCTCTCGTTCAGTCTGCGGGACGCCTCCGGCCTTTCGGCCCAGAACGTGCTGAGCCCCCGTACCACGGTTACGTTGCTGGACCACGCGCACGCGCGCTGGGGGGATGCCTGGGACGCGGCGCTCGCCGGTCCGGGCGTTGCGGGGAGTACGCTGAACCGGCGGCTCACCGCGCTGGAGGGGCGCGTCTTCGGCAAGACGGGGACGATCGCCAACGTGAACGCGCTGAGCGGCTACCTGCTCACGCGGGACGGCCGCCGGCTCACCTTCAGCATCCTGACCAACGGTTCCGGCTTGCCGGCATCCCGGGTACGGCAGGCCATCGACGCCATTGTCGAAGTCACAGCCCGGGAGGCAGGCATGGATGGATCCGAGACATCGTAACGCACTCCTCGTTGCAGCCGGCGTGGTGCTGGCTTTCCTGGTGGGCTTCGGCTGGCAGTACACGCGCGCCGAGGCCGTGGAGGATCACCTCGAGACCACCACCCGGGAGGCCACCTTCCAGCGGCTGCAGGCTACCCTGGCCGCGGCGGCGCTGGACGCGCGGGCCGGGGCGCATGAGGTGGCCCGCCAGCACGCCAGCCGCTTCTATTCCGGCCTGCAGGACGCCCTGCCCGACGCCCCGGCCGGGGCGGCCGAGGAGCTGGGGGCAATCCTGGCCACGCGGGATGCCATGATCACCTCCCTGTCCCGGTCCGATCCCGAAGTGGCGGACCAGCTCCACCGCCTCTTCCTGCGTTGGCGCCTGGCCTTCGACGAACCGGTCGGCCCGTCACCGCCCGGACCGGATACTGCGGCCGACACCGCCGGGTCCTGAGCGGGGTGAGCGGCGGGGCCGGCCGGACGGCTGCCGGCCGGATGCTTCGGCGGGCGTGGTCGGAAGCCGTGACCGGCTGGCGCGCCCTGCCCCGGAGCACACAGCGGAGCGCGCTGCGCACGGTGGTGGTGGGGGCCGTCCTGCTGGTGGCCGCCACGGTGGCCGCGGTGTTCGTGGCGCGCCGCCTGGAGCTGGCCGGCGCCCTGGCCGGCGAGCCCGCCCTCCTGGACGCCTTCCTGGCCACCGGCTGGGTCTCCTTCAGCGGCGGGGTATGGCTGCAGGCACTCGGCACGGATCTGTTTCTCACGGCCATCGTGCTGGTGGGCGCCATCCTCTCCCTGCGCGCCGGCCGGCCGCTCACCGCCCTGGCGCTCGTGCTGGCCTTCGTGGGCATGGACCTGGCCGTCCGGCTTGGCTGGTCACTGTGGGCGCGGCCCCGTCCCACGGTGGTCTTCGGCGGGGAGGCCGCCCCCGGCTTCCACGCCTTTCCCTCCGGCCACTCGGGCAAGACCGTGGTGGTGTGGGGGCTGCTGGCCGTGCTCTGGATGCGCGCCTCGCGCAGCACGGTGGAACGGCTGGTGGTGGGGGTGGGGGCCGCCGTGATCATGGTGCTGGTGCCCGTGGCGCGCCTGCGCATGGGCGCCCACTGGCCGAGTGACCTGGTGGGCGGCGCCTTCCTGGGGCTGGTCTGGCTGACTGTGGTCGCCCGGCTCGTGATGCTGGAGGCTGGACTCAGTCCGCCGCCCCCTCCGTGAGCGGCGCCGCCAGGCCGTGCTCCCCCAGCGCCGCCCGCATGGACCGGTAGCCCTCCTCCAGGAAGAAGCCCGTGCGCGCGAAGTCGAAGGTGGATGTGCCCTGCAGGCGCGGCCGCACCAGGATCAGCTCCGGTCCCGTCCACGCCGCCAGCTGCAGCTGCTTGCGCGCGTAGTTCATGATGTCGGTCACCCGGTGGTGGATGGCAATGAGGCCCGCCTCCACCGTATCCCGGTCATCCTTGACCGGACCGCTCCCCGCGTCCACGGCAATCACGCGCGTGGCCCCGCGCTCCCTGGCCCTGGTGAGCGGCAGCGCGTCGGCCACCCCGCCGTCCACGTAATACTCGCCGTCCAGCTCCACCGGCGGATAGAAGACCGGCAGCGAACAGGAGGCGTTGACCGCGTCCACGAGCGGCACGTCCGTCCGCCCACCGGCCCCGAACCATTCCATCTCACCCGTCTCCAGCCGCACCGCATTGGTGGCGAACGGTATGCTCAGCTCATCCCACTCCGTGACCGGCAGCACGCCGGCGATGTAGTTGCGCAGCGGCTCGCCCCGGAAGATCGCGGGTTGGCGGATACCGTTCAGCAGCAGCGCCCAGCGGTTCAGCCCCACGATGTCCGCCTTCGCGAGCGCCCGCGCCCGCGTGGCCAGCTCCTCCGTGGTACTGCCGCCCGCGATGGTGGCGCCCACCAGGGCGCCGATGCTCGTGCCCAGGATCTCGTGGATGGCCACGCCCGCCTCCCGCAGCGCGCGCCACGCACCCACGTGCGTGAGGCCCTTCACGCCTCCGCCGCCCAGCACCAGTATGGTCCGCTCGGCCATGCCATTCCTTTCTTCAAGCGACGCTGCCCGTCCACGTTCTTCCGCTCCTACACCCACCGGCTCGCCGGGGGTCGCGGCACGCCCCTCGCGCAGTGCCGCTTCGGTTGACAGTATAAGGGTCTCCCGGTAGCTTCGGGGTGATACTGAGAATCATTCTTGATTCGTCCGCCGACTCTGGCCGGCGCGCGGTGAGGATACGATGAGCGAGCCGTTGCTGAAGATATTGAATCTGCATGCCGAGGTAGCCGAGGACGGCACCGAGATCCTGAAGGGTGTGGATCTGGAGGTGACCGCCGGCGAGATGCACGCCGTGATGGGCCCCAACGGGTCGGGCAAGAGTACGCTGGCCAAGGTGCTCTCCGGCCACCCGGGTTACGAGGTGACCCAGGGGGAGATCCTCTATCGTGGGGATAACCTGCTGGAACTGGAGGTGGACGAGCGCGCGCGGGAGGGGATCTTCCTGGCCTTCCAGTATCCGGTGGACATTCCCGGCGTCTCCATTGCCAACTTCATGCGTACCGCCGTCCAGTCCCGCAGTCCGGACGAGGAGGTGGACATCTTCGACTTCCAGGAGGCGCTCGTGGAGCGCATGCAGCTCCTGGAGATGGACCCCAGCTTTGCCGCGCGCAGCGTGAATGACGGCTTCAGCGGTGGTGAGAAGAAGCGCAATGAGATCCTGCAGATGGCCATGCTCGAGCCCGCGCTGGCCATCATGGACGAGACCGACTCGGGGCTGGACATCGACGCCCTCAAGATCGTCAGTGACGGCGTCAACAAGCTGAAGGCGGAGCGCCCTGACATGGCGGTGCTGCTCATCACGCACTACCAGCGCATCCTGAACTACATCCAGCCGGATCACGTGCACGTGATGGTGGCCGGGCGCATCGTGCGCTCCGGTGGCCCGGAAGTGGCGGCGGAGCTGGAAGAGAAGGGCTACGAGACCTGGCGCACCGAGCCCGCGCCGGTCTGAGCCGAATCCCCGCAGGAAGGAACGAGACATATGCCAGCCAACGAAACAGTCCAGGGACTCGGCCTCGAGGAGTACAAGTACGGCTTCGTCACGGATGAGGGGAAGCCGGTCTTCAAGTCGGAGCCCGGCCTCTCGGAGGCCATCGTCCGGCAGATCTCCATGCACAAGGAGGAGCCCGAGTGGATGCTCGAGTTCCGCCTGAAGGCGCTGGAGATCTACTACTCCAAGCCCATGCCGAACTGGGGCGGTGACCTCTCCCGGTTGAACGATACGCTGGACGAGATCTACTACTATCTGCGTCCGCAGGATCATATGGAGCGGTCCTGGGACGACGTTCCCCAGGAGATCAAGGACACGTTCGAGAAGCTGGGCATCCCCGAGGCGGAGCGGAAGGTGCTGGCGGGGGTGGGCGCCCAGTACGAATCGGAGATGGTCTACCACTCGCTGAAGAAGGAGTGGGAGGACAAGGGGATCATCTTCGAGTCCATCGAGGACGGTCTGCGCAAGTATCCCGAGCTCTTCCGGGAGCACTTCTCCACCATCGTGCCGCCCGGGGACAACAAGTTCGCCGCGCTCAACAGCGCCGTCTGGTCGGGCGGCTCCTTCGTGTACATCCCGAAGGGCGTCAAGGTGAACACGCCGCTGCAGGCGTACTTCCGTGTGAACGCGGAGAAGATGGGGCAGTTCGAGCGCACCCTCATCATCGTGGACGAGGGCGCCGAGGCCCAGTACATCGAGGGCTGCACGGCGCCGGTCTACACCACCGAGTCGTTCCATTCGGGGGTGATCGAAATCGTGGTCAAGCCCAATGCCCGGTTCCGGTACGTGACCATCCAGAACTGGTCGAGCAACATGTACAACCTGGTCACGCAGCGGGCCATGGTGCACGAGCACGCCACCATGGAGTGGCTGGACGGCAATCTGGGCTCCAAGCTCACCATGAAGTACCCGTCCTGCTACCTGGTCGGCGAGGGCGCCCACGGCGAGATTCTCTCCATTGCCTACGCCGGCAACGGGCAGCACCAGGACACCGGCGGCAAGGTGGTGCACGCGGCGCCGCACACCACCTCCCAGATCCTGTCGAAGTCCATTTCGAAGGGCACGGGCCGCTCCACCTACCGCGGACTGTGCAAGATCTACGACGGCGCGGAGGGCGCCAAGTCCAACGTGGAGTGTGACGCGCTCCTGCTGAACGAGACGTCCCGCACGGACACCTTCCCCTACATCGAGATCGAGGAGCAGACGGCCAGCGTGGGCCACGAAGCCAGCGTCTCCAAGATCGGCGCCGAGCAGCTCTTCTACCTCATGAGCCGCGGGCTCAGTGAGGAGGAGGCGGCCGCCATGATCGTGCGCGGCTTCATCGAGCCCATTGCCAAGCAGCTCCCGCTGGAGTATGCCGTGGAGTTGAACCGACTCATCGAGCTGGAGATGGAGGGTTCCGTTGGCTGAGGCAGTACTGGCGGTCGAGGGCGTCTCGGCCGCATTCAATCGTGAGGCGGTAAGCGCCCGCGCCGGATCCGAGCCGCAGTGGCTCACCGAACGGCGCCTGGCCGCCTGGGACACCTACGAAGCCACCCCCATGCCCACCACGCGGCTGGAGGAGTGGCGCTACACCGACCCCAAACGGCTGCGCTGGGCGGACGTGGCGCTGCCCGCCGAGCCGCCGGAAGGCGACGACCGCGGGGCGCACGACATCCTGGATGGGCGGCCGGCTGACGCCACGGTATTCGTGACCAACGGCCGTGTGCGGGAGGTCACCCTGTCGGCCGAGCTGGCCGCCAAGGGCGTCATCCTGGCGGATCTGGCCACGGCTGCTATGGAGCACGAAGCCCTTGTCCGAGAGCATCTCGGCACCCGGGCCACGACGCCCGAGGAGGGCAAGTTCGCCGCGCTGAACGGCGCCCTGTGGAGCGGCGGCGTCTTCCTGTACCTGCCAAAGGGCGTACGGGTGGAGCATCCCATCCGCGTCATCCGCTGGGTGGACGCGGGTGGACAGGCGTACCTGCCGCGCACCCTCATCGTGGCCGAGCAGGGCAGTCACGCGGCCTTCGTGGAGGAGTTCGCCTCGCCGGACTTCGACAAGGCCAGCCCCGTCTTCTCCTGCGGAGCCGTGGAGATCCTGGCCGGTCCGGCCTCCGAGGTGCAGTACGTCTCGCTGCAGCACTGGGGCGACCATGTGCACCACATGGCCACGCACCGCACCATCGCCGAGCGGGACGCCAACCTGGATACGCTGGTGGTGAACCTGGGCGGCCGCGTGGCGCGCGTGGACCTGGCCGCTTCCATGGAGGGCCCCGGCTCTCGCAGTGACATGCTCGGCCTCTACTTCGGCCGGGGCGAGCAGCATTTCGACCACAACACGCGCCAGAACCACAGGGTGCCGCACGCCACCAGCGACCTGCTCTACAAGGGCGCGCTGGATGATCGGGCGCACGCCGTCTTCCGCGGCATCATCAAGGTCTATCCCAAGGCGCAGCGCACCGACGCCTACCAGACCAACCGCAACCTGCTGCTCTCCAGATCGAGCCAGGCCACGGCGCTGCCCAATCTGGAGATCGAGGCGGATGACGTGCGCTGCTCGCACGCGGCCACGGTGGGACAGCTCGACGAGGATGAACTCTTCTACATCATGAGCCGCGGCATCGCGCGCCGCGAGGCGGAGCGGCTGGTGGTCTTCGGCTTCTTTGGTGAGGTGCTGGACCGCCTGCCCATGGAGGGCGTCACCGAGGAGTTGCGTGACGCCATTGCCCGGAAGATCGGCTGATGGGGAGCGGATGCCGACGCCTTGAGGTACGGTTGTGACCGAGGGCATCGAGAATTTCGTGCGCGTGGCCGCCGTGGCGGACGTGCCGCCGGGCAAGCTCCACGGCGTGGAAGTGGACGGGCACTCCATCTGCCTGGCCAACGCCGACGGACAGCTCTACGCCTTCAAGAACAACTGCTCGCACCGTGACTTCCCGCTGGATACGGGCGAGCTCGAGGGCAACAAGGTGGAGTGCTCCTGGCACGGCGCAAAATTTGACGTGACCACCGGCAAGGCGTTGCAGCTCCCCGCCATCAAGCCCGTCGTCACCTATGAGGTGCGCGTGGACGGGGATGACATCCTGGTGGCGGTGGATTAGCCGCCGCCGGAAGGTGATGAGGACGTGAGCACGAGCACACACGCGGGTCTCGATCCGCACGCGGTCCGGGAGCGGTTTCCCGCCCTCCACCAGGAGGTCAACGGGAAGCCGCTCGCGTATCTGGACAACGCCGCCACGGCGCAGCGGCCACAGGTCGTCATCGACGCGGTGGTGGACTTCTACACCCGGGACAACGCCAACGTCCACCGCGGCCTGCACGAGCTGGCGCGGCGCGCCACGGAGCGCTACGAGGCGGCCCGCCAGACCGTAGCCCGCTTCCTGAATGCCCCTGATGCGCGCGAAGTGGTCTGGGTGCGCGGCTGCACGGAGGCCATCAACCTGGTGGCCGCCACCTGGGGCGTGACCAACGTGAAGGCGGGTGACGAGATCCTCCTCACCCTCACCGAGCACCACTCCAACATCGTCCCCTGGCAGCTACTGGCAGAGCGCGTGGGTGCGCGCCTGAAGTGGCTGGATGTGGACGAGCACGGCTGCCTCCGCCTGGACGCGCTGGATGAGGCGCTTACCGAGCGCACGAAGCTGCTGGCCATCGGCCACATCTCCAACGCCATGGGCACCATCAATCCCGTACGGGACATGGTGGCCCGGGCCAAGGCCGTGGGGGCGCTCACGCTGGTGGACGGCGCGCAGGGTGCGCCCCACCTGCCCGTGGACGTGCAGGAGCTGGGCTGTGACTTCTACGCGCTCTCCGGCCACAAGATGTGCGGGCCCATGGGCATCGGGGCGCTGTGGGCGCGCCGGGAACTGCTGGAGGCCATGCCGCCCTACCAGGGCGGCGGCGAGATGATCGACCACGTGGGCATGGACGGCTCCACCTGGGCCAGGGTGCCGCACAAGTTCGAGGCCGGCACCCCGAACGGCGCCGGCGCCGTGGGACTGGCCGCCGCGGTGGAGTTCCTGGAGGAGCTGGGCTGGGAGAACATCCAGGCGCACGAGCAGGCACTCGTGGCCTACGGGCTGGAGCGGCTCGGCCGCGTGGAGGGTCTGCGCATGTTCGGGGAGACGGATCCGGCACGGCGCGTCTCGGTGTTCTCCTTTGCGCTGGACGGCGTCCACCCGCACGACATTGCCACCGTGCTCGACGCCGAGGGGATTGCCGTGCGGGCCGGCCACCACTGCACCCAGCCCCTCATGCGGCGGCTGGGCGTGCCGGCCACCACGCGGGCCTCGCTCTACCTTTACAACACCACGGACGAGATCGACCGGCTGGCCGAAGCGCTGGGCACGGCGCAGAGCATCTTCGGCATGTAGCTCCGGCCCGCCCTAAGCCGGCGGCTCCTCCGCCTCCTCCGCCCCCTCATCCAGATACGCCTCGAAGAGCGGCCGCATGGATTTCAGCGAGCCGTCCACCTCCATGGGGAGGATCTGCGCCAGCGCGTCCAGCAGCGCCACGGCGTTCAGGGACGAGTCCGTGCTGGTGGCGTCCTGGAGCCGGCCGTGCAGGTGGCGGTTGACGATCTGGATGCGCTGGTAGATCTCGGTGAGGCGCCGCAGGTCGAAGGTGACCTCCTCGGCGCCCTCGCTGCGGCGTAGCCACTCGGCCAGCAGGAAGCTGCCCGCAGAGCGGAAGACCGTCTCCTGGATGGTGGAGAGCGGCAGGTGGAAGCGGGCCATGGGCCGGAAGAAGGCCGTATGTGGGCAGCCGCTCATGGGCATGAGCAGGCCGAGCAGGGAGCCCAGAACATTCTGCAACTCCACAGCTTTGAACTCTACCCGCCGCTCGTCCGATTCCACCGTCACGTCCACCCGCTCGAAGGAGTGTACGTCACCGATGGCGTCCACCAGTTCGGCCAGGCCCACCGCGGCCGGGCAGTGCGGGTGCTCGTCCGCCGTCAGGGGGCAGTGCGGACACTTGTTGTGCTCGAGTTCCGTCCAGGCCGGGCGGGGCACCGGCTTCTCGCGTGGGAGCCCCACTCCGGTGGATCCCACATCCACGGCGAAGGCGCGCTCCAGGCCGTCGGGCAGACGGATGGCGTAGCGGACGATTTTCTGACTCATGGCAACAGGCTCGCGGGGAGGCGCGGGCGGCGCCGGCGGACGGTGCCTCCGTTCGCGGTGCCACCAACGAAAGGGAGCGCTCCGGCGTCATCCGGACAAGGGGGACGCGCAGGATGCCCGCTGGCCAGGTCCCTTGCTTGCCGCGGCCGGATGGACGCAATACCCTCCCTGTCACACCACCGACCTACATGGAGCATATCATGGCGGAGCGCACCGCACGGCGCATGACCTTTGGCCTGCTGGCCCTGATCCTGGCCCCCGGGCTGGGCATGGCCACCCCCCCGGACGCGGCCGCACAGCGGCTCACCGAGGCGCACCTCGAGCCGATCCAGTACCGGAGCATAGGCCCCACGCGCCAGAGCGGGCGCTTCGTGGACGTGGAGGTGCGGCCGGACGAACCCTTCACCTTTTACATAGCAACCGGTTCCGGTCACCTGTGGAAGAGTGATAACCGGGGCGTCAGCTTCGACGTGCTCTTCGACGACCAGGACGTCTTCTCGATCGGCGACATTGCCATCGCGCCGTCGCAGCCGGACATCATGTACCTGGGGTCGGGGGAGGCCAACAACTCCCGCAGCACCTACTGGGGGGACGGCGTCTACAAGTCCACCGACGCCGGCGAGACGTGGACCAACGTGGGGCTCCCCGAGTCCCACCACGTCGGCCGCATCGTGGTCCACCCCACCAACCCGGACATCGTCTACGTGGCGGCGCTGGGGCACCTCTATTCCGAGAATCCGGAGCGGGGTCTCTACCGCAGCACGAACGGCGGCCAGAGCTGGGAGCAGGTGCTGGCGCCCGTGGTGCGCGGCAAGACCATCGGTGTGGTGGACGTGGCCATGGACCCGTCCAACCCCAACGTCCTCTACGCCGCCACCTTCGACAAGGTGCGCCTGCCCTTTACCTACGACCTGGGCGGCCCGGGTAGCCGTGTCTACAAGAGCACGGATGGCGGCAGCAACTGGACCATGCTGGAGAACGGGCTGCCGGGCGGCATGCTCGGCCGCATCGGCGTGGACGTCTCACAGAGCAACCCGAACATTGTCTACCTGACCATCGAGAACGCCAACAAGCCGGACATGTCGGACGCGGAGCGCCTGGCGGAGTTGGAAGGCCACCTGTCCAGCCGCGGCATGATCGGCGGTGAGATCTACCGCTCCGACGATTCCGGCGAGTCGTGGGAGAAGGTGAGCCCGGACGACCAGTCCATCGGCGGCAGCCCGGCTTACTACTACGGGCAGATCCGCGTGGACCCGAGCGATCCCGACGTGGTCTACGTCCTCTCCGTGAGCACCATGAAGAGCACGGACGGCGGCCGCACGTGGGAGCAGCGCGCGCTCGGCCACGGCGGTGACGACCACGCCCTGTGGATCGATCCCGAGGACTCCGAGCATATCATCCTGGGTCACGACCACGGCATGGGGATCACCTACGACGGCGGCGAGAACTGGTATCACCCCGACTTCCAGAGCCTGGCGCAGTTCTATGCGGTGGGCTACGACATGTCCTATCCCTACCGCGTGGCGGGGGGCCTGCAGGACAACGGCTCCCATATGGTCCACCACACCAACCCGGCCGGCGGCCCCATCTACTACGAGCAGTGGGAGCGCGTGGGTGGCGGGGACGGCATGTACAACGAGATCGAGCCGTGCACCAACCGCTACCTGTACAACGAGAGCCAGTTCGGGCCCATCTCACGCACCGATCTCTGGACGGGCGAGCGGGCGGGCATCCGCTACAGCGGTGAGGACGGCCTGCGCTGGAACTGGAACGCCCCCATCCTGATCTCGCCGCACGACTGTGACGTGATCTTCCACGGCGCCAACAAGTTGGTGCGCAGCCCCAACAAGGGGGAGAGCTGGGAGGTCATCAGCCCCGACCTCACCAAGGCGGATCCGGCCACGCTCACCACGGGCAGCGGCGGCGATGGCAACATCCAGTACGCCACCATCACCACCGTGGACGAGTCGGAGCTGGTGGAGGGAATCATCTGGGTGGGCACGGACGACGGCAACGTGCAGGTGACCCGCGACGGCGGTGACAGCTGGACGCTGGTCAACGCCAGCGTGCCGAACAATCCCGAATACTGGGTGAGCCGGGTGGAGGCGTCCCATCACGAGCCGGGGACCGCGTACATCTCCTACACGGGCTACCGGAATGATGACTTCCGGCCGTTCGTCTACAAGACCACGGACTACGGGCAGAGCTGGACGTCCATTGCCTCCAACCTGCCGGCCGTGGGGCCCGTGAACGTCATCCGCGAGCACCACGCCAACCCGGATCTGCTCTTCGTGGGCACGGAGTTCGAGGTGTTCGTGAGCATCGATGGGGGTGGCACCTGGGCCTCGTTCAAGCAGAACATGCCCACGCAGCCGGTCCACGATCTCAAGATCCACCCGCGCGAGAATGACGTGATCGTGGCCACGCACGGACGCGGCCTCTACATTGCGGACATCTCCCCCTTGGTGGAAATGACGCCGCAGGTGCTGGCTTCCGGGGCCCACTTCTTCCAGCCCGAGTCGAAGGTACGCTGGATTGCCACCGACCGGACCAACTACTCCTCCTCCAACTTCCGGGGGGAGAGCGAGCCCGGGGAGATTCCGTTCTACTACTACCTGGGTCAGAACGCCGGTGACGTCCGCTTCACGGTCTACCAGGGCAACACGGCCATCGCCGAGCTGGAGGGCACAGGTGAGTTCGGCATGCATGCCGTGAGCTGGGAGATGGACAAGCGCCTCGAGCGGAGCGCCGCCGAGCAGCAGGAGATGCGCGCGCGGATCGAGGAGCGCGGTGGGCGCATCAACGAGGAGCAGATTCGCTATGCCATGTCGGCGGCGCCCCTCGGGAGCTACCGGGTGGTCATGTCGGTGGCCGGCCAGCCCGTGGCCGAGCGCCAGGTGTCCATCCTCAAGGACGAGTGGTGGATGCACCGGCGCTGATTTCAAGCCGCGTCCCGTAGCACGCGCCCCGCGGACCGCCGGTTCGCGGGGCGCGTCACGTTCGTGGCTGGCGGCCCGGGGCGCCTACCGCCGCCGCCGGCGCGGCTGGCTGTCCCGCGGGCGGTGCGTTAGCTTGCGGCATCTGCGGTGGTGTCCCCAACGCCCCGCGGTCTCAGGCAGGATGGGCGCCCCGTGGGCTCCGAATTTGCCGTTTTTCTGCGCCTGGGGTTCGATCACATCGCGGACCTCCGGGCGTGGGACCACATCCTCTTCATCGTGGCCCTGAGCGCCGGCTACGGCTTGGCGCACTGGCGCCAGCTGCTGGTGCTGGTCACCGCCTTCACCGTGGGCCACTCGCTCACGCTGCTACTGGCCACGCTCCGCCTGGTGAGTGTGTCCGCCGCAGTGGTGGAGCCGCTCATCGCGGCCACCATCCTGGCCACGGCCGCCTTCAACCTGGCGGAGGCCCGCACCCGTCCCGACCCGCTACAGCTGCCGCGCAGGACCCGCCGCGTCCTGTATGCCATGGCGCTCTGCTTCGGCCTGATCCACGGGCTGGGCTTCTCCAGCTTCCTGCGCGCCCTCCTGGGCCAGGAAGAGGCCATCACCGTGCCGCTCCTGGCGTTCAACCTGGGGCTGGAGGCGGGCCAGCTGGTCATCCTTGCCGTCATCCTGCTGACCACGCACCTGGCCGTGCGGGTGGCGCGTGTACCCCGCACCCGGTGGATCACACTTCTTTCCGGCAGTGCCTGTCTGGCCGCCCTGTTCCTCCTGGCGGGGCATATCGGCGCATGACGTACTCACCCACCTCCACGGATAAGTCTCCATGAAGCTTCGAGCGCACGACGCACTGGCCACGCTGCTCCTGGCGGCGCTGCTCGGCCCCGCGACCCCGCTCGCCGCGCAGCAATGGCTGCACGATGACGGGTCGAAGTCCAATCGTTCCATCTTCCGCATGCTCGAGGACTGGCCCGCGGCCAACGAGTACCGGAACGGGGCTGGCATGCCCGGGCCCCGCTACTGGCAGCAGCAGGTGGACTACGTCATCCAGGCCGCCCTGGACACCACGGATCACAGCATCCGCGGCACGGAGCGCATCACCTATCACAACAACTCGCCGGACGCGCTCCGCTACCTCTGGTTCCAGCTCGATCAGAACACGCGCTCCCTCGAGCACAGCCGCGCCTACCAGGTGCAGGGCGCCCTGCCGGAGCGCATCAGCCCGCAGGCCATGCGGTACGTGGGCCTGGAACCCTTCGACGGCGGCTTCGACCTGAGCCGTGTCCAGCTCGTGGACGGGGCGGGCGGGCTTGTGGACGCCGACTACCGCATCAACAACACGGTGATGCGGCTGAACCTGGCGGAGCCGCTGGCGCCCGGGGGCGTGCAGGTCATGGAGATCGACTGGAGCTACCTCATCCCCGACCAGGGCCGCGGCGGCAAGGAGCTGGTGAGCGACGGCTTTATCTACGAGATGGCGCAGTGGTTCCCCCGGCTCTCCGTCTATGATGACGTGAACGGCTGGCAGACGGACCAGTTCATGGGCCGCGGGGAGTTCTACCTGGAGTTCGGCAACTATGACGTCACGCTCACCGTGCCGTGGAACCACATCGTGGACGCCACGGGCGTGCTGCAGAACCCGGACGCGGTGCTCACCACCACGCAGCGGGAGCGGCTGGAGCGGGCCCTCAGGAGCGAGGAGCCGGTCTTCATCGTGGCGGCCGACGAGGTGATGGAGCCCGCCAGCCGGCCTCGCCGGAGCGGGACGCTGACCTGGCACTTCAACGCCGAGAACGTGCGCGACTTCGCGTGGGTCTCCTCCAAGACGTACGTGTGGGACGCGGCCGGCTTCCGGTACCGGCCGGGGGAGACGCCCATCGCGGTGCACTCCCTCTACCCGCGGGACGCCATGCCCCTCTGGGACAAGGTCTCCACGCGCGCCACCATCCAGACGCTCAAGACTTACGGCCGCATGGCGTTCGAGTATCCCTATCCCAAGGCCGTGAACGCCAACGGCCTGGCCGGCGGGATGGAGTACCCCATGATGGCCTTCTGCGGCGCGCGGCCGCAGCCGGACGGCACGTATAGCGAAGGCACGGAGCGGGCGCTCATCAGCGTCACCATCCACGAGGTGGGCCACAACTGGTTCCCCATGATCGTGGCCACGGACGAGCGCAAGTGGACCTGGATGGACGAGGGGCTGAACACCTTCCTGCAGTACTACGGTGAGCAGGATTACGCGGCCACCTACTGCGGCGGCGTGTGGACGCAGACGGAGGATTGCACGTATCAGAGCTCGCGTGGCCCGGCGCCGAACATCGTCGCTTACATGCGTGACCCGGACCAGGTGCCGCTCATGACGGAGTCCGACTTCATCCACAAGGACTTCGGCAA
Source organism: Gemmatimonadota bacterium (assembly GCA_040905425.1). Taxonomy (GTDB): domain Bacteria; phylum Gemmatimonadota; class Gemmatimonadetes; order Longimicrobiales; family RSA9; genus JBBDRO01. The sequence continues at coordinate 49,468 of JBBDRO010000103.1, forward strand.
CAACGGCTACGCCAAGCCCGCCACGGGCTTGCAGATGCTGCGCGAACACATCCTGGAGCCGGCGCCGTTCGATGACGCCTTCTCCGGCTACGCCACGGCGTGGATGTTCAAAAAGCCCCAGCCCGCCGACTTCTTCCGCTCCATGGACGAGGGCGCCGGGGAGAACATGGCGTGGTTCTGGCGCGGCTGGTTCTACACCACGCACGCCAATGACCAGCACCTCACCAACGTGTCCGCTCAGCGCGCGGAGGAACTGGTGGGCAGCACGGAGCGGGGGACCACGTACTACCGCATCACCGTGGAGAATGCCGGCGGGCTGGTCATGCCGCTGGACATCCGGGTTACCTTCGAGGACGGCACCACCCGCCGTCTGGACTATCCGGTGGACATCTGGCGCAACAACGAGCGCAGCTTCACCGCCGGCTTCTTCACCGACGGTGTGGTCGTGGAGGTGGTGGTGGACCCGGAGGAGGCGTACGCCGACATCGACCGGAGCAACAACGTGTGGACCAAACCCATCACATGAGCACGAGCCTGTTGCTGACCATGACGCTCCTGGCCCTCGCCCCGCAGGTCGGGGCGGGGGCGGCGTCCGGGAGCGTAGCGCACGGCACCCCGCCCCACGATCTCCACGTCACTTACGCCAACGCGGCCGTGGAGGGCGCCACCCTGGTCGTGCGCATCCGCATCTTCAAGGATGACCTGGAGGCGGCGCTGGGCCGCGCGGCGGGAGCGGACGTCCTCCAACTGGCGCCGGAGCCCGCCGTGGACGCCGCGTTCATGGCCTACCTGGCACCCCGCTTCGTGGTGGAGGTGGACGGCCGCGCGCTGCCTGCCCGCATCCTGGCGCGGGGTGAGGACGAACTGGACCGCGAGCCCGTTTGGTGGTATACCATTCACTTCACGGCGGCCGCGCCGCTCACGGCCTTCCGCCTGCGCAACACCCTGCTCCTGGAGCTGTTCCGTGACCAGCGCAACGTAGTGAAGGTGGTCCATTTTCCGGACCAGCGGCAGCTCACCTTCTCCTTTGCCGCGGGCGAGGAAGTGGCCGAGGTTAGATTCCAGGACCGCTGAGGCCGGTCCCCCACTCCATCCGAGAGTCGATGCCATGCGTCATGCCGTAATCCTAGCCGCCCTGGCTGCCATGCTCGCGCCCGTGGGCTGCGCTTCCACACCCGCCGCGCGGCCCGACCCCGCGCGGGAGGACGAGCACATGGCGCTGGCGCGCCGGGTGCTGTCCACCACGCCGCTCTTCGACGGGCACAATGACCTGCCGTGGGCCATCCGCGGCTATGACGAGGCGCCGCATGACGTGGTGGCCTACGACCTGCGCGGCACCACGCCCGGACACACGGACATCGCGCGCCTGCGCGCAGGCATGGTGGGCGCGCAGTTCTGGTCCGTCTACATCCCCTACAGCGCCGTGGAGGAGGGCGCCGCCAGGGTGCAGCTCGAGCAGATCGACATTGCCCAGCGCGTCTTCGAGCGCTACCCGGACGTCTTCCAGGAGGCGCTCACGCCGGATGCCGCGGTGGCCGCGTTCGAGAGCGGCCGGATCGCCTCGGTCATGGGCATGGAGGGCGGCCACGCCATCGAGAATTCCCTGGGCGCCCTGCGCGCCTTCCACCGCCTGGGCGCCCGCTACCTGACGCTCACGCACTCCAGCAACATCGACTGGGCGGACTCCTGCTGCGAGCCGGCGGAGCATGGCGGACTGACGGAGTTCGGCAAGGAGGTGGTGCGGGAGATGAACCGCCTGGGCATGCTCGTGGACCTCTCCCACGTCTCCCCCGAGACCATGCACGACGCGCTGGACGTCACGGAGGCGCCGGTCATCTTCTCCCATTCCTCCGCGCGCGGCGTCACCGACCACGACCGTAACGTCCCGGACGACGTGCTGCGCCGCCTGCCCACCACGGACGGCGTGGTCATGATCACCTTCGTGCCGTCCTTCATCACCACGGAGCTGCCGGCCACCATCGGCGACGTGATCGCGCACATCGAGCACGTGCGTGACGTGGCCGGCATGGACCACGTGGGCATCGGCGCGGACTACGACGGCATCAGCAGCACGCCCGAGGGGCTGGAGGACGTCTCCACCTACCCGGTGCTCTTCGCCGAGCTGGCGCGGCGCGGCTGGAGTGAGGGAGAGCTGCGTCAGCTGGCCGGGGAGAACGTGCTGCGCGTGTGGCGCAAGGCCGAGGACACGCGCATCCGGCTGCGGGCCCGGCCCGCGTCCACGGCCACCATCGAGGCGTTGGACGGATCCGGCCGCTAGCCTGGCCACGCTAAGGATCGTAAGCGACGACGCCGCGCACCCTCCGGGTGCTGCGCGGCGTCGTCGCTTATCAGGATCCGTCCCGGACCCCCAGACGCCAGAGGTCGAGCACCACGTTGCCGTCCTCCAGCTCCCGCAGCCCCACCACGTGCTCCCCGTCCATGAAGCTGGTGTAGAAGCGCTCGGTGCTGCCGCCGGTGGCCACCACGCCGCCCGCTTCCAGGTCGAACAGCTCGATGACGGGCGCGAAGAGGCGGCGCAGCAGCCCCACCGACGGCATGTTGGCGCCGGTGCGCGCCAGTTCCTCCTCGATTTCGGGCAGGAGCGCCATCTCCACGCGGTAGGTCAGCACCCAAGCCCGCCCCGCCGGCTCCACGCCCACGTCGATGATCACGCCGATGGGGGCGCCCGACTGCTCGTGCTCGCGGAAGTCCTCGTTGGTGGCCACCGCGGGGAACCAGCCGGTCTCACGCACCAGGACCCGCTCGGGCGTCCCGTCCGGCTGCACCACGTCCAGCCGATAGCGGGTCCCCTGGGGTGCCAGGAGGGTGCCGTCGGGTAGGCGCGCCAGCGCGTTGTCGAAGGGGGAGCCCATGGCGTCCTGCTCGGGCAGCGCCAGCGCCTCCCCCACCTCGGTACCCGGGCCCAGATGACGGAGCGCGCCCCCGCCGATGCGCACCACCGCCCGGCCGTCCGCGCCGGGGAGGACGGCGTCCACGCCCGACACGCTCATGCTGCGCACCATCTCCAGCTCGGGGGTGAGCACGCTCACCCGGCCCGATCCGCTGACCACCCAGAGGGAGTCGCCGGGTCCGATCGTGACGTCTCCGATGTTGCGGAACTCGCCCGGGCCCTCACCCTCGGTGCCGAACGCCCGCTGGAAGCGGCCGTCCGGGCCGTAGACGGCAATCGTGCCGGGCGTGTAGGTGGGCGCCACGAAGTAGCGGCCGCGCGAGTCGCGGGTGACGCGGGACTCCAGCATGGGGCCGTGCACGCCCGCGTCCGCGCCGAGCGCCACCACGTGGGTGGTGGTGACCCGGCACGCCGGGCAGACGCGGCCGGGCGCAATGCGCAGCGTGTCCTGGGCCGCGACGTCCGGGATGTGCCCGGCGCCGGCCAGGAGGAGCAGCGTCAGGAGCGGCCACGGGGAGCGCTGCGGGGTGAGGCGCATGGATTCTCCGGGAGGACGAGGGATGGCGGAATGACTCGCGATGGTGCCCACTACGATGCTTCCGCCGGCGGGGTTTCGGGTGTGTTCGCGGGGGCGCCGCGCGGGCGGGACCCCATCCCCTGCTGAGCCGCGCCGCGTCATCTGGAACCCCTGGCGCCCGGCGGGTACACGGGTGCGGCAGTAACACAACGGACCGGGACCGGCGGGAAGCGCGAGTGATCCAGGCGGACAGTAACGGGCGTGGGACCTCCATGCGAGAACGCTTCGGCGGCGCCCTGGCACGGACCACCCGCTCCCTGCGCTCGCGCGGCTTCCGCATCTACTTCACCGGTCAGGGCATCTCGCTCATCGGCACGTGGATGCAGCGCATGGCCATGGCCTGGCTGGTCTACCGCCTGAGCGGCTCCGCCTTCGTGCTCGGCCTGGTGGGTTTTGCCGGGCGCATCCCCACCCTCCTGCTGGCACCCTTCGCCGGGGTGGCCGCCGACCGCTGGGACCGGCGCCGCATCCTGTACGTCACGCAGAGCCTGAGCATGGTGCAGGCGCTACTGCTGGCCGGGCTGGTGCTCGGCGGCGTGGTGCAGGTCTGGCACGTCCTGGTGCTGGCCACCATCCTGGGCGTCTTCGACGCCTTCGACATCCCGGCCCGCCAGTCTTTCTACGTCCAGCTGATCGATCGTCCGGAGGATCTGGGCAACGCCATTGCGCTGAACTCCACCGTGTTCAACATGGCCCGCCTGGTGGGTCCCTCGGTGGCCGGCGTGCTCATCGCGCTGATCGGGGAGGGCTGGGTCTTCGCGCTGAACGGCCTCACGTACCTGTCCATGCTGGCCGCGCTGCTGCTGATGGGATCGCTGCCGCGCCACCAGGCCGCGAGTACCCCGGGCGTCCTGCGGAATGTGCGGGAGGGCTTCGACTTCGCGTGGAATTTCCCCGCGGTGCGGGCGGTCCTGCTCCTGATCACCACCTCCAGCTTCTTTGCCGTGCCCTTCGTGGTGCTCATGCCGATCTTTGCCATCGACGTGCTCGGCGGCGCGGCCGACACGCTGGGCTTCCTCATGGCGGCGCAGGGCGTGGGGGCGCTGGCGGGGGCGCTCTTCCTGGCGGGGCGCTCCACCACGGAGGGCCTGGGGCGCCTGATCGCCTGGGCGGCCGCGCTCTTCGGGGGCGGGCTGCTCGTCTTCGGCGCCTCGGGCATGCTCTGGCTCTCCCTGCCCATGCTGGCGGTGGCGGGCTTCGGATTGATGGTGCAGTCCGCCGCCTCCAACACCTTCCTGCAGGTCACGGTGGGAGAGGGCATGCGCGGCCGCATCATGAGCCTCTACACCATGGCCTTCATTGGCACCCTGCCGCTGGGCAGCCTCTACGCCGGCTGGATGGCGGAGCGCATCGGCGCGCCGGCCACGGTGATGGTGGGGGGGGCGGTGGCGCTGGCGGCTGCCGCCGTCTTCCGACGCCGCCTGCCGGGACTGCGCCGGGACGCGGCGGCCCGCCGTGACCCAAGAGCCCGCCGCGCCGAGGTGCCCGGAGGGGGCCTACCGTCGGGCGCAACCCGCGGATCCATCAGCATGTCCACGTAGGCACGCGGCTACGTGATCGGTCCAGGTGGGGTCGGTAGCGCTGATCGGTAGCCCGGGCGTCCTGCGTCGGTGGCGATGTCCGGAACATCCGATTACATTCAATCAGCCATGTGTCTGAGCCCGGACCCTGGGACCCTGCCGCGCAGCCACATTCCCACCTCAGCCGAGCATCAGCATGCCGCAGGACGACGAAACTCGCGTAATTGCCACCAGTGGCAGTCAGGACCATGACGCGCTGGTCTGCAGCGTGCTGGCCGAACGTTACGAGATCGAGGAGCTGTTGAGCGTGGGCGCGATGTACCTAGGGCGCATTCTCAAGGTCACCCGACGCGACGCCATCAAAGGGCTCCATCCGGACCAGGACCGGGATCCGGACGCCAACGCGTGTATCCACCGCGGTGCTCGCAACGTAGGGGCCATTCGCCATCCTAACGTTAGTACCAGCTACGACTTCAGCGAGACCGACAGCGGCCTGCAATACCTGGCCGTGGAAGACGTGGCTGGGGAATCTCTGAAGGAAGTTATGGACCGGGAGCCTGCCAATCCCCCAGCGTCCCCGGGCACGCTCCCGCTGGAGCGGGTTCTGCGCATCGCGGATCAGGTGGCGGCAGCGCTCCAGGCCGCCCAGGAGGCGGACATCGTACATCGGGACCTGAGTCCCGGCAACATTATGATCGTCCCCGGCCACGCGGGTGAGGACGCAGTCAAGGTAGAGGATTTCGACCTCTCCAAGGGATCCCGGGCCGGGATCGACCCGGAGGTCACGCGCGTGGGCTTCGGGGGGGCATGCCGGAGCATATGAGCCCGGAGCAGCTCTGGGGCGGTGAATTGGACGGCCGTAGCGACATTTACTGCATGGCGGTCGTCCTCTATCGCATGCTCACCGGCGGCCCCCCGTTCCGGGAGGATACCACGCAGGAAGTCGCCTCACCGACGCGCCGCTCCTCCCTCGCACGGAGATGGCCCCTGAGCGCACCTTCCCGGACGGTCTTCAGCAGATCCTGGATTGCGCGTTGAAGTGCAAGGCCGCCGAGCGCACCCCCACCGCTGCGGTGTTCGCTACCGAGTTGCGGGAACTCGTGGGTTGGCACGTGGCGGGTAGCCCTTCCATGGAGGTGCCTGCTACCCTGGTGGCTCCCCTTACCGCACCGGGGGATGCGCGCCGGGTGCTCGACGGCTACCGTGAGAAGCTGGCATTCGATTCCCCCTCGGATCCCACTACGCTCCGGGCCATGCAGGATACCACCACCACGTTCCACGGCATGGCCGAACTAAACGCCCGGGATCGGGGGCTCACTGTGTTCATCTCCGGGAACGTCTCGTGCCTGGTTAGTGATCGATCCACGTGCCTCACATGGGCCGGGCGTGCAGTGGCTGCGGACGACTCGAGGGTCAACGGGACGCTTCGCCCCCTATGCGAATCCATCGGCTGATGACCAACCCGATAACCGACATGAGGCCGATGCAGGTCACCGCCTCCGGACGCACGGACACCGGGCAGCGCCGCGGTGACAACCAGGACAGCATGCTCATTGCCGATCTGAGCGCGTCGGGCGGCTTCGTGCTGGGCACCGACGGCGCCGCAGCCGGCGCGGGCAGTTTTTCACTGGGTGTCCGGGGCGCAATCCTGTTGGTAGCGGACGGCATGGGTGGCGCCGCTGCCGGCGCCCTGGCCAGCCGCCTGACCGTGAATCACATCCATCAGGCAATCCTACGCCATTGGGTGGCAGAGGGCGCGGCATCGGAAACGTTTCCGGACCATCTGCGCGCCGCGGTGGAGGGCGCCGGGGTTCGTGTTGCCAAGGCTGCACGTCAGGATCCGTCGTGCACGGGCATGGGCACGACCGCTACCCTGGCCGGGCTCCTGGACGGTGTGGTGCACTTCGCCCAGGTAGGTGACAGCCGCGGGTATCTGGTGCGGGACGGTGTGGCCACCCAGCTTACCCGCGACCAGTCCGTGGTCCAGCAGCTCGTGGACGCCGGCACTATGACGCCCGAGGAAGCGGAGCGCAGCATTCACAGCAATCGCATCCTGCAGGCCGTTGGCGTGACGGAGCCGCTGCAGGTGGTAGTGAGCACGCACGAGATGCACTACGGCGACGTTCTCCTCCTCTGCTCCGACGGGCTGAGCAGGGTGGTGTCGGCCCGAGAGATGGCGGCGGCGTTCGGGCGGGAGGTGGACGTGACCGCCGCTTCAGATGCGCTGGTAGCGCTAGCCAACGAGCGCGGGGGTCCTGACAATATCACCGTCGTGGCGGCGCGGGTGGACGCGGGCATGCAAGAGACTCCAGGGGCGGATCCGGACACGCTCGAATTTCCCTCGCCGCTCCTGTGAGGCCGCAGTCGGTCGGCCGATGAGATGGCCGTAGATATCCGCTTGCGGGTGCTTTCGGACGCCCTGGCCGGCCAGGAAGTCACCAATCAGAGCGCTCCTGTGCCCATGGGTTGGGGTCAAGGACTGGAGCTGCGCTTCCATCCCGCCCGGGGCCTCGATCCGCCCGCCCGCCAGGCCACGGTGGCGTTGCTGCAAGATCGCTGGATTCTACAGAACCTGCGAAGTCGGAATGGCACGTTCGTGGCAAGCCGCCGCATCCGTAGACCCGAGACGCTCCAGCACGGGCAGCCTTCACTGGTCCCGAGGGCCCGGAGGTCGATGTCCAGCTGGCCGGCGTCGGCGTGGGCGCCGAATCCACGCGTGCCTTCTGTGCACCGGACGCTGCACCCGCCCCGGCTCCCACTCCCTCCATCGACTGCGCTCCCTCGGGCACAGCCGTTCTCCGGCGGGCCTGGCCGCTGACGCATACCATGTGCGCCAGACCTAAGTGCCACTGTGCCGTTTGCCGAAGGGCAGGGGCATCCGCGCTGGCAGTTCGGGTGGCGACCTCCACGGAGCAGCAGCTGGGCGTGGAGCCCACACGCCGTTCGGCCTGATGTGCATCCAGATCATCGCTGCGGGCAGCGATGTCTACCTGTTGGCCCACAACGCGCGGTTCGCGAAGCCAGCAACCAATGCGGCGGACCACCACCTGTCGCTCAACCCTGCTCTCAACCCGGACGACGTCTTCTGCTTCGGGCACAGGCGGACGGTCGCTAACGATTTCGTGGTACAATTCGAAAAGCGCGGCCTCCAACTCGATCGCAAGGCACGCGGCCGGGTCGCGGTATGTAGCCGGGTGCTGGTGCGGGAAACAGACGACGGCCGACTGCGGGCAATCTATCCATGCCCCGACGGGAGGGAGCACGAATGCACGTGGACACCAGCCGCACCCGAACGAAAACAGCGCCACCGCCGAAGCCGCCAGCTGCGGGCCCACGTAAACCGCCGCCCAAACCGCGGCAGATCACCCGTGGCGGCAAGCAGGCAGGATCGCTCTCGCCAAGCAAAGGCGCGTACGGTGCGGCCCCGACTGGCCTCACCCAGGCTCAACCCGAGTAGGGGACATTTCTATCCGTACTTGACAGCCGCCGCCGAACATGATTGACACTGCTGACACCTGAGGTGTACCATACTAGGGTCGACGCTCGTCCGTAGCACCACCGATACGCTCCAAAGCGTTCCAACTATTCCCGGTGTCAGGAACATCCGATGATGGCTTTCCTCTCTGCTGCTCCAGCTACCGCTGGCCGCGACGGGTGCACCGCGGCTCATGGCTGACGCGACTGACAGATTCGGCAAGTTCGAGATCCGCGAAACGCTGGGTCAGGGCGGCTTCGGCCGCGTGTACCGTGCCTACGACACGGTGCTCCAGCGCGAGGTGGCCATCAAGGTCTTCACGGTACACGATCCATCCATCAAGCAGCGGTTCCTGCGCGAAGCTCAGATAGCGGCCAGCCTGAGCCACCCCAACATTGTCGCGATATTTGATCTCGGCGAGCATGACGGCGACCCGTTCATCGTACAGGAATATCTGGCGGGTGAGGATCTGGAGACGATCATCCGCCGACGTGATGCAATCAGTCTGCTCACGAAGCTAAACTACCTAATCGGTATCGCCGACGGCATTGCCTTCGCCCACCGGCACGGCGTCATTCACCGTGACATCAAGCCGCAAAACGTGCGGATCCTGACGGACGGCTCGGTACGGGTGCTCGATTTCGGGATCGCGAAGCGCGCTGTCGAGGACGCGACCGCACTGACGCAGCCGGGGTCCAGCGTCGGTACTGCCGGTTACATGGCCCCCGAGCAGCTGCGCGGGGAACAGATCGATCACCGCGTCGACATCTTTTCCTTCGGCGCACTCGCGTTCCGGCTGCTCACACTCAGAAGGGCGTTCGAGGGCGATTCGCTGGCGAGCACGCTGTTCAAGATCGTACACGAGGAGGCAGTCTGGCCCTCTGGCGTACGTGAGACCTACCCACCAGACCTCACCGAATGCATTGACCGCTGCCTCGCCAAGAAGGCGGAAGATCGGCCCAGCAGCTGCAAAGAAATCGTCGCCGCCTTGCGTGACGTTAAGCGGTCGGTCGGCTCGGGCGCTGAGGCCGCTGCCATGGTCACCGGCCAGGCTGCGGGCGCGGATCCAGATCAGCAAGCCACCCGGCTCGCGCCGGCCAGAGCTGCCGCCTATATCCCACCTACTGCACCGTTCAACCCACCGGCGGCAGTCGGCCCGCGGCAGCCCCGGCAGGCGGCATGGTGGAACGCAGCAGTAGGAAAGCGGTCTGGGGCCGCCGCGGCGGCGTTTATAATCATCGCGACCGCGGCGATGGCTTCACAATCGCTCTCCGGCCGCGCCGCGATCACCAATCCGGACGCGGCTGTGACCGACGCCACCGACTCGGCCGACGGCGTCGCTGCGCCCGGTCCCAGCGATTCTGCGGACCTCGGCGGTTCGGCGGGCGCACCGGCCGCGGCCACTGATGCGTCCGCCGAAGAGCCCGACAACGTACCGAACCAGCCAACCGCGCCTACCCGTGATACCGCCGCGCCGGACCCGGCCGAGCAGCCCACCAACGAGAGATCTGCCGCGTTTGCACTCCTCGTTGACGTCGCCAGCCTCGACGGTGGTCTGCAGAAGGGTCTGGCAGCCGCGCTTCGTGGTGACGATCGCATCGATCTGACCGCCACGGGCAGTTCTGCCGACCTAGTTATCAGCCATCAGGGCGCTGGCTCGATGCTCCAGGTCAGGGGCAGCGACGGCACTCTGCGCGGAGCTGTCAGCAGCGCGGACCCGGTGCGCGCGGCCGAGTCGCTCGCCGGCACGATTCGACACGAACTCGGCGTTATGGGGTTGATGCGCCTGCAGAACCCTGCGCAATCGTTTGCCGTTACCATCGCCCTCGTGGGCGGCCGCCGCACGTTCAGGGTGGGTGATGCCATCGAATTCACGGTCCGCACGCAGCGGCCGGGCTATCTTACCCTGGTCGATATCGGTCCCACCGGACAGGTCTTCGTGCTGTATCCGAATCCCGATATGCGGTTGGGTGAGCTGCCGGCGGCGAGCGATATCCGTGTTCCGAGCGGCGCGCATCCGGGCTGGGTGGTCGCACCGCCGGTAGGCCGCGGTGCCGTGCGGGCGATCGTGACATCCAGCCCGCTGTTTACCGAGGGCAGTCAGCCGGGTAGCGCGGCTGCGGCTGCCCACATACACGAGCAGCTCGCCGCGAGCGCCGGGAGCAGTTGGGCAACGGCACTCGTGACGTACAGCATGACTGACCGCTGAGCTTGGCGCGACGATTCATTCATTTCTACACGGGGCCGTTCGATGAAAAAACTCACATTGTCGTTGCTGTGCGTGGGAGCGCTGGCGCTGGGCGCTGTCGCAACACCGCTGGCGGCTCAGGCTCAGTCAGGACTCGAGATCACGATCGAGGAGCCCACTGACTGGCAGGAGGAAGGCCCGGGCCGCCGCGGTATTGTGGTCCAACCGAGATCCTCCATTCGCGTGAGTGGCGTCGCACGGCACCCATCCGGCATCAGCGAGCTGCTGCTCGACGGCAACCGCGCCTCCATTGCGCCGCAGCCCGATGGCACGGTCCGGTTTCTCGGCTACGTGCTCGTGCGGGAGAAGATGACGCACGCGGAAATCACGGCCTTGACGCCGTCCGGAGAGAGGGCGACGGCGCGGTATTCGATCTCGCCGACGGCGCCGCCGGCGCCGAGGGCTGAGTCGCCGGAAGAGGCCTGGAACGCCGCGGGGAGTGATTTCCGTGGCAAGAGGTGGGCGGTCGTCATCGGCATCAGCGAATACCGGGACCCCGGCGTTCAGGGACTGAAGTATGCCGACCGCGATGCCAAAGCCGTCTACGACTTTCTCCGGTCTGATTTGGCCGGTATGGGTGGCTTCGCGCCGGAAAACATCCAGCTTCTGCTGAATGAGGACGCGACCTATCAGAACATGCGCGTTGCATTATTCGATTTTCTGAAGAATGCCACGGAAGAGGATGTAGTCTACATCTACTATGCGGGCCATGGTGCGCCCGATCCGGATCGTCTCGAGAACCTGTATTTGCTGCCATATGACGCCAACTCGAGGCAGCTCGGCGGCACAGGATTCCCGATGGAGGACATGAATCGAGCTCTCCGCAACGTCGCAGCTAAGCACAAGATATTGATCACGGACGCTTGCCACAGCGGTGGCATTACTGCAGAGGGGACACGCTCGCTCGCGGTCAACAGAATCAACGAGGTCTTCCTCGAGCAGATGAGCACGAGCACCGGTGTACAGGTCATGTTCACGGCGAGCGCCAGCAATCAGGAGTCGCTCGAGGACGAACAGTGGGGTGGCGGTCATGGCGTGTTCACCCACTACCTGCTCGAGGGTCTGAAGGGCAGCGCAGATGAGGACGGCGATCACATCGTCAGCATCGGCGAGGCCATGGATTACACGAAATCGCAGGTCACGCGCGAGACGAGGCAGCGGCAGGTGCCGCAGATCAGTTCGACGGCCTACGACTATCGATTTCCCGTCGCATTGGTGCTGCCCGGTGCCGAGGTGCCGGACATACCAATCGATGAGATCCGGAAGGCGAATGCGCTCAGCAACATCATGACAAGCGCGTACGAGTCCGCATGGGTGCCGCCCGACTCAATTCTCACTGTTGCAGGGGGTACAGACACCGTCGCGATCCATCTGGCCAACGACCGCACCGACAGGTTACCGCCGGAACTGGTCGAGTTTAGCAGTAGCAATACCTCGGTCGTGACGGTCGACGACGAAGGCGTTATCACGGGTCAAAACGGCGGTCTAGCCCAGATCCGTGCGCAGGGGCTCAATCGCAGTGTGACAGTTTCCGTGAGAGTTCTCCCCAGGCCGGAGCAGGTCAGTTTCTCGCCGGCTGCCGATGAGATCCAGCTCGTGGTCGGTGAGCCGCTGAAGATTAGTACCGATCTGCTGCTGGAAGGCGACAAATGGATGCGCGGCGTTCCGCCGAAGCTCTCCGCACCGGACCCGAACGTCCTGCGCTCCGACGGCGGCGGCCAGTTCACCGGCGAGCGTGTCGGCACGACCACGATCCAGGCCGATATCGGCGGCGTGACCAAAGAATGGCGGGTTGAAGTCATTGCACCGCAGGTCGCGATAAAGGGCCCGCCTATGGCACTACCCGTCGGTGATTCACTTCGCCTCACCGCGTCCCGCACCCGGCCGGATGGATCGGTGCTCGGCGACGCAGCCAACGTGATCTGGCGCAGCAGTGACACGACAAAGGCTGTGATGCGGGACGACATCCTGCACACGCGCGGCATCGGCAAGGTCACATTGAACGCATTCCTGGGCGACTCGGAGGACAGTGTCACTGTTTTCATCCTGGGTGACCTGCTACTCGGCGTAAGGGGCCGGATGGGTGAAACAATCCTCTCCGTCTCCATGCACAGCGGCGAGGCCGTCCCGCTACTGCCGGACACCCTCAAAGCCTCGGAGCCGGCACTGTCACCGGACGGCAGTCGCATTGCCTTCGTCGTCGACAACAGGATCCACATTGCCGACACGGATGGCCAGAATGTGCGGCGGCTGACCCCTGACATGGAAGGCGTGCTGGGATTCCGCGCATCCCGGTACGAAGAGCATACACCGGTGTGGTCGAACGATGGGGCGCGGGTCGTCTACGTGTCGAACGCGCCGGGCAATTACCAGATCCTCTCGATTGCGCCCGACGGCGGCGACGTCCGGCGTCTGACAGAAAGCAATTCGCAGGAGCGTGACGTGGCCACGTCGCGGGAAGCTCCGCGGATCGCGTTCGAGCGCATGGTCTCCGCCGATGACACGGACATCGTCGTTGCGCTGTCGGACGGCACACAGGCGGTTCAGTTCACCAGCAATGTGCCCGCGGCCATGGTCAAGTTCAGTGAGCACAAGCCGCAGTTCGTCATCGGTACGCCGTTCCTCATTTTCGCCCGTCGCAGCACCGGCCGTGACGGCGAGGCGCTGGCGCTGATGGACATTTCGAACGGCAAGGCGGGGGGGGAGCTGGTGCCGGCGATCCGCGACCATGTGATCCTCTACGCGGTGTCTCCGGACGGCCGCTGGATCGCATATCACCAGCGTGCGCTGTGGGGCCGCAAGAACAGCAGTCTCACGCTGATCGACATTGAAGGTAAGCCTGTGAAGAACCTGCATATCGGCGACGGCGTCGAGATTACCCATGTCGCGTGGGGTGCCTCGCCTCTCATCAGCAGCAGGGAGGACCAGTGATGCATCGCGCAGTTGTGATTGTTGCCGTGGTCGCTGCCGGCACCTTGACCGTGCCGGCCGAGGCGCAGTTTTCATCGGATATTCCCGGTGTTCCGCGTGCCTCCGTGCCGTTCCGTGGCAATCACCAGAACCGTACGGAGTGGACGTTTGCTGGCTACAAGATCCCCGGTGCGGCAGACGTCGGCGATACGACGGCACTCGGCGTACGCGTGACCTTTGGCCGCAGCTACCGAATCAGGAACGTGTTCGAGCTCGGTTTTGACATCTCGATCATCGATGGCCTCCTTGAACGGCCGCCGGAGGATACGTTACCCGGCGCCCCACCCGGGCCGGGCAGTTACATCCGCGGGTCCGGCTTCTACGGGCTACGCATTGGCGGCAAGTGGAGACCATTTTCCGCGCTCGACCTGGACGGCTATGGCTGGGAAGGCGCTATCGGCGCTGGGGTCCAGCCTTCACTTCGGCCGTTGATCGGTGCCGAGAGCTATGACGACAGCACGCGCTTCGGGGGCCAGTTCTCCGGTGAGGCGGAGCCCGGTCTGCGGGGCAGCGACCCGTTCGGCAGGATCCATATGGCCACCTTCTTATCTGGCATGGCGAGCTACAGGTCGCAGCGTATCCTGGCTGATGTTGCGCTCGTCGCCGAAGCCGTCCGTGAGTCGGACGAAGCGGATGGACCGTCGCCGCTCGTGAAATTTGACGGTGTCTCGCCGCGCGGAGGTGTGATGTACCGGCTCACACCTAGCCTGGCGCTCGGCGCGAGCTACTGGGGCAATGGCGCCCCGCCGTGGCGGGACCAGATCTCCGTGGGCGTTCCGGGCGCGGCGAAGGGAGAACACTACGGCTTTATAATGACGCTCGGTTCCCGGCCTGAGAGTGGCACCGATTTCATGGTGTCAACGCCGACCGGCGACTGGGGTCAGTCCGTGCGGCTCTACATACGGGGTCGCTCGACGCGCTGAGGCGTATGCCGGCGCGGCAGACCCCCGCCGCGAGGGCAGGCATGGTGAACAGTAGTGGATCGCCGCGAGTACTCGTACAAGCCACGCTGCCTGCCCGGCGGAGGCCGCTTCACCTTCGTCGCGGGAAGGGGCGTCGATACCTGGATGGCGCTTGTCCCGGCCGTGCACAGCAAGCTGGAGATGCACGACTGGCGGGAAGTGGGAGGGCGGCTCGCTGCCGTTCTAGCGCAGTCCATCCCAGGGACGCTCGCCGCTCTCGGCCGCCGAGAGCATTTGCGTAAGCAGGATTGCCACCTCGACCCGTCGCATGGTAAGGTTCAGCTGCTGCTGGATGACGCGGCGGATGGGCAGTGCCTCCTGCTCGGGAGATACGCTGCATCGGCTGCGGTCAGGTCGGCACACGGTGTTGCAACGCCCGCCCCAGCCGCCCATAATCGACAGCCATGAAGGAGCCCCAGCACCTCACCACCCTTTTTGCCGACGTCAGCGGCAGCACCCGCCTCTTCGAGCAGCGCGGTGACCACGAAGCCCGCCGCATCATCGCCGCCGTCCTCGAGGCGCTGACGGAAGTGGTGCAGGGCTACAGCGGGCGCGTGGTTAAGACCATCGGGGACGAAGTGATGTGCACCTTCCCCGGCCCCACCCAGGGTCTGCTGGCCGCCTGCGACATGCAGCAGCGCGTGGCGCGCGAGCCGGATTTCGCCCGGGACGACATCGGCATCCGGGTAGGTTTGCATCACGGCGCCACGCTCGTCGAGGATGGGGATATCTATGGCGACTCCGTGAACACGGCGGCCCGCATGGCCGCCCTGGCCAAGCGCGAGCAGATCATCACCACCACGGCCACCCTGGAAGGCGTCACGTCCGGTGTACATCTGAGCGCCCGCGCCCTAGGCCAGGTGCGCGTCCGCGGCAAGCAGCTCCCCGTGGAGGTGGTCGACATCATCTGGCAGGAAGACACATCGGAGGTCACAACGGTCCAGCAGGTGGTGCGGGTGGGTGGCGAGCCTGCGGATCTCCAGCTGCGTCTCCGCCACAGGGACACGGAGATTATCTTCACGCAGGACTCGGAGCCCCTCTCCATAGGCCGGGACGCCGGGAATTCATTGACAGTCCCCACGGAATTGGCCAGCCGGAACCACGCCGTGTTGGAATGCAGGGGAGCCTACTTCGCGCTGGTGGACCGCAGCACCAACGCCACCTTTGTGCGCTTCGGGGACGACGAAGAGCTCCGGGTGCATCGGGAGGAGATCCGGCTCCGTGGGTCGGGAACCATCAGCCTAGGACAGGTCGCGAGAAGCAACCCGGCGGATTTGGTATATTTTGAGTGCGCATAGCGAGGAACGGCGCCACCCGACCGCAGGTCACCCGGTTTCCGCGGCCTGTGTCTGGCGCCTGTTGCCGGGGCAGGGCTCGTCGGCTGTGACAACGGGTTGTTCGTAGCACCCGCGAACCAGCCAGTCGTCAGGGTGGATGGCAGCGGTATCGTACGCGCAACCGGTGTGGGCGCGGTGGAGATCATCGTGCCAGGCCCGCCGAAGGGGGAACGATAGCGGCCATTCCGGTGGCCACCGTGGAGACTTTTTCGCGTAACGGACATAGCAGCGGGAACTGGCGTCCGGAAGGCGTGGAGGTACTTCTAAGTCTAAGGACCGCTTCGGCTTGGACGTGGATCGAGCCCGGGGGCGCGGCAGTGCCGCCCCCGGGCTCGAAAACAACAGGCGGTCCTGCTGAAGGTGACCGATACGTGACGAGTTGCTAGTCGATGACTTCCACCACCACTGGACCCGACGCCCTGGCCATACACGCCAGTCGGCAGGCGCCCGGCTCCAGCCCCTTCCTCTTGAGGGTCTTGAGCTCCTTTTCGGCGGGCTCGCTCAGGTGCTCGGCGCCCTCCAGAATGCGAATGGCATCGCAGCCGCACATGCCGATCCAGCATTCGTAGTCGATGTCCACCTCATTCTCGTCGGCCCATTCGAGCAACGTCTGGTCCTCGGCCAGAGGCCCTGCCAGTTCCTGTCCCTGAAAGGTGACGTGTGGACCGCTGGCCACTGGCGCCGCCACGGCCGCGTGGCTCTGCTGCTGGACCGCGGCGGCCGGCGGTGGCTCGAGCTTGGCTGCCGGCGGAGGGGGCGGTGAGGAAGTGGGGGCTACTGGCGGCTCCAATGCGGGCGGCGCCACTGCTGGCATCGAAGTGGTCTTCTCGGGAAGGTCCTCACGTAGCCGCACCTCCAGCTGCTGACCGCCGATGCGGAAGACATCCCGGTGCCCGAGCTGCCGCTCCCCCTCGATCTTCAGGTAGGTGCCGTTTCGGCTTCCGAAGTCGTGAAGCTGAATTTCTCCGTCCTCGACCGAGAGGGAGAAATGGAATCGGGAGAGGGTGTGGTCGTCGTTGTCCAGGAGCACGTCGGGGTCTGACTTGCCGCCTGATCGTCCGAAGACGGTGGTGTCCTTCAATAGATACACGGCCACCTGTCGCCCGCGCGCGTCATAGTGGACGAGCTCGGGCGGCGCTCCGCGCACCTGGCGGGAGACCACGAGGATCTGCTGTCCGGCCCGGATCAGGTCGCTATGGCGAACGCTCACGGCACGATCGGGGAGCACCTTCTGGTAGGTACCTGCCCGGCTGCCGTCGTCCCGGAGGAAGTAGCCGCTGTCCCTCCGGGTGAGGGAGGCGTGGGCCTCCGAGAGCAGCGTGTCGTGTGGAAAGGCCAGGTCCGTACCTGTGCGCCCCAATGTGGTCATGCCACGGGGGTTCAGCCGAAACTCCTCGGCTTCAACGCCGGCGGGCGTCAGCAGAACCAGGTATGCGCCCTCCGCGGCAGCGGCTCCCGGCTCCGGAGTTACGTCCGCCTCCGCCGCGGCGTCCTCCTCGTCTCCCCGCAGGCCTAGGACACCGCTTACCCGGCCGTCCGAGGTAGTGTCGCCGGCGAGGGGCTCCGCGTCGCGAATCACCACATTCACCTCGGCGCGGCCCTCGAGGCGCTGGTTGATGACCTCCGCCACGAACACTCCGTCGCGCAGACCGCTCTTGATGTTGCCCCGGTGCTTGACCTGGCGGAAGGTGTCGGGCGACCCGGCGAAATCGTCCGTCTCCAGGTAAGACTGGCTCAGCAGGTCTCCGATCACGTAGACGTTCGGCTGCTGCGTCTCCAGCAGTGGCGTCACCGCCATGGTCTTCTTTCCCTTGGTGCCACCCGCCACCATGTCGACGCCTATGGTCGAGAGGAGGGCCTCGGGAATGTCCTCGCCGATGCAAGCGATACACTGTGTCTTTGCGAACTCCAGGTGAAGCGTTTCCGGCGGCCGACCTGCGGGCGTCTTCCGGTCCACCCGTAGCGACAACACCTCCGTGCGGTCGGGAGTCGTAACAACGGCTACGGGCTCGCTCTCGGGGAAGTGCCGGATGTTGCCGTTGCCGATGTAAGCTTCGAAGAACTGCTCGGCGAGTGCCTTGGAGACCCGCGGCATCTTGGTGCCACGGTACGCCCAGTAGACCGGGCACTCGTCACCCGCGCCCACCTTTGCCCTCGAGATGGCCAGGACCGCCTCGGCGGCCGACGTGCCGCCGCCAACCACCAGCACCGGGCCCTTGGCATAACGATCCGCCTCATCGAGCCGATAGGCAATCCCGTCGGTGTTGCCGGGGATGTCGAACCGCCGGGGGACTCCCCGTCCCAGCGCCACCACCACGTGCCGGGCTCGGAAGGTCACCTGTTCGCTCGCCTTGTGGTCCCACGCCACCACGTTCCACAGGTCATCGGCACGCTCCATGGCGGTTAGTTCCACGCCGGTCCGAAAGGGTACGCCGAACGCACCGTAAAGCGCCTTCCAGGAACTGCACATCTCATCCTTGTCAATGGGTCCGAACTGGAGCGCTGCTATCATCTTGCCACCGGCCGGAAACCGCATGCGGTCCCCACCGCCGAAACTGGGGAGGATTAGCTTGTCAGACGGATAGTCCCGGATTCGCTTCAGGATGTCATCGAAATCGATGACCAGAACCTCGAGCCGCAATTCCCTGGCGCGGAAAGCCGCGGCGGTGCCTGCGGGTCCGCCGCCGATCACCAGGACGTCCAGTATCTCGGTGCCGCCGTTGATGTTGCTCATTGCTGGTGCAGTCTGAACTCGAGGTGCGGACCCAGTAGAAAACTGGCGCCCGGCGTAAGGGCCGCAGTTTCAATGCGGCGGTCGCCTATAAACGTGCCGTTGCGGGCACCCAGGTCCACCAGCTGAACGCCGTGCGCGCCCACGCGTACGATCGCGTGTTTGCGGGACAGCCACATGTCGGGATCCTCGATGCGGATATCGGCGTCAGAGCCCCGGCCGATGACGTTGTCACCCGGTGCGAGCGGAAACTGGAGAGGTCCGCCCGTGGGCAACAACACCACCAGTTCGTAGGCGGGCACGGCAGGCGCGACCCGGGTGGCGTCCTCACCACCGGGGGGCGCTGGCTTGGGCGCTCGGTGATCCACCGGCGGCGCAGGCGTCTTGCCGAGGTCGGGGAGCACGCCAAACCCGGCCATGTCCACGACAGTGTGCTGATTCCCGAGCGGAGCAGCGGGGGATGGCTGCGCGGCCGCATCCGGCTCCTCCGGGCGGTTAGCGCCGCCCGCTGAGCCATTGCCCTCCGCCGGATCTTCCACACCCGGCGCAGGCGGCCCGAGATCCGGCAGCGCCCCGAAGCCCATCATGTCCACCACCGTGTGCTCCGCGTCGGCTAACGCCTCGGGCGGCGAGGTGTCCGGTGGCGGAGAATCGGGCGGCCGGCGTACCATGCTGCGACTGAACACGAACTCCTGTCCGGCCACCTCGATGACATGCATCCGCTCCAGCGCCGCGCTGCTGCGGAGCGGCTGCCCGTCCACCTGAGCGCTTCCACCTGCGGCCTCCTCCATCACGAAGCCCCCCTCCACGTGCCGGATGCGTGCGTGCACGGCGGCCAGGTCCGCGTCCTGTCCCACCGCTGGCCTGCCCGCCCCATCCACACCGAGGGCGGTGTTCCCAGCCAGTTCGAAGGTCGATCCAGCCAGCGCTCCTGTACGGCAGACCAGGCGTGCTGTGGGCGTCAGTGAAGTCATGGCTACCTGGGGCTCAGCGGGACAGGGTGGACCAGTGCGACTTGTCCGGATGGAACTGATGACAGGACGTGCAGCTGGCGGGCGCAGTCCTGCTGCCGTGACACGAGCGGCAGCTCTCGATGGTGGGGAGATTCACGACCTCCGCCCGGTCCTGAGCAGCCGTTGCGTCCTCCCCCGACAAAAGCAGCTCGCGCGTGGGAATTACGTCGTGGCAGTCCATGCAGCGGGCGTGCACAACGTGCGCCCGGTGATCGAATTCCGCGCGCGCCAGACCGCCGTGGGCCGGTTGTTGCACGCGCCTGATGGTGGCGCGCTCCACCACGTGGCACTGGACGCACGGCTCGATGATGGCGCTGATGACGGCCTCGTATGCCGCTACGTCCATCGTCCCGGTAGCCACCCCGTCGGCCTCGTCGGCGGGGCCCACTCCGAAACGTGTGGCGTCCAGCGGCGCGTAGGGATCCTCCAGGCGGGCCTCCACGGCGGCCAGCAACTCCGACAGTTCGGCGATCTCGCGCTGCACCGCCGGCGAGGGATCGCCCCGCAGGCCCTCGATCTGCCTCGCCAGGGTGGCGATTGCCTCCCGGTGCAGCGCGCGGACCTGATCGGGCGGCACCTCCGCCGAGGTGTCCAGGAGGTCAGCCAGCTCAGCGCCCGGGTAGAGGTCGCCGCGCAACTTCCGGAGGTTGTGGAGGATCCACGGGTCGGCGTGGTAGACCGGCCGCTTCACCACGGAACCACCCAGATCGGTGAACTCACCGGCGTTCCAGAAGTATGCCCACTGGCTCCCGGGCTCACCGGCGCTGCGGATGTCACCCAACGTGGCAACGCCAGGGCCGCTGCCGGAGGCCACCCGGGCGGGCTCCGTGGCGTCGCTCCGAGAGAGATGGCAGGCATCACAGTGCCGGTCGAAGGCCAGGGGCTGAAAGCCCTTCCCGTCCGCCTCAGGCGTGTGGCAGCTCAGGCACGCCGCCTCGGGCTCCACCAGTTCGCTTTCCGCCATCACCTCTCGCACGTGCTGCACGTGGGCGAATTTCAGATTGGCCACGCCCGCGTTGTCCTCCACGGCAAAATCGAATTCCGGGTGGTCCTTTTCAAAGGAATTCACCTCGTGGCAGGATACGCACCGGGCATCGGCCACTTCCTGCAGGGAGGCCTCTCTGCCCTGGTGCTCACGGTGACAGGTGCCGCAAGCCACCTCGTGGACATCGGCAGCCGAACGGTCCGCCTCCCCGGAGCGGTACATATAGTGGCGCGCGAACGTGTAGATCCCGAGCTCGCCGCCGGACTGCTGATGACAGCTCAGGCATTTGGCGTCGGCCGTGCCTTGAAGCGGCGTGTGGCAAGCGGCGCAGTCCCCGTCGAAGATAGCGTGACTGTCCGTGAGCGGCGCGCCGGCAATGGCCGTCCCCCGGCCCAGGAAAGCGCTGGCGAGCAGGAGCACGGCCAGGACGAGGCCAGCCAGCCCTCCGCATGCAAAGAGACGGCTGCGGCTCGTGAGCCGCGTGTACCGGTCCGCCACCGGGAGTCGGTGTGGCGAGAAGAATCCCTTCTCGAAGCGACGATCTTCCGAGCCCACGCGGTGCCTGCCAGGCTAGAAGTAGAGAATGAAGAACACGTGCAGCACCACCAACGCCAGCAGCGCCACAGCCGCGGGCAGGTGGAGCACGAGCCAGCCGCGCAGCACGCGCTGCAGCGTATAGTGGACGTCCATCTCGTGCTTGGTGACGCGCAGCCCCTGCACCTCGTCCACCACCGCCGCGTCTTCCGCCTCCAGGGTGCACTTGAGCAGCTCGACTTCCCGTGTGCCGCGCAGGTGGGCGGCGGGGCTCCGGAACAGTTCACGATAGGTGACCCGCGGCCCCGCCATCACCGGCGCCACGCGCTTCTGGAACCAGCTTCGCACGCGTGGGTCTGATTCCGCCACCTTGGCCTCCGCGCGGGCGCGCAACTCGTCGACCAGACCGGGGATCCGCTCCAGGTGGACCTCGAACGAGGAGGTGGTGTTCAGCACCTGCGGAACTGCCCGCTGCAGAAAGAGGCCCACCGCACCCGTCAGGACCACCCAGAGGCTCAGCAGCCAGAGCCCCGCCACCATTCCGCCCGAGGGCAGCCCGAAACCGGTGTGGTAGAGGAAGAGCAGGAAAAACAGGGTGCCCCCCCACAGGTGTACCTGCAAGTACGTCCGCGTGGGGCCGAGGCGCCGCACGGCGGGCATGGCGCGGCGGGCCGAGTAGAGCATTACTGCCAGGAGCGACAGCGCCGCCGCCACGCCGAGCCCGAGCCCGAGCGGGGAACTGGGTGCCACACCACCGGTGGCCATGCCTACCATGAATGCCACTGTAGCAGCAACGGCACCCAGGGTACTGAGCAGGGGAACAGGCCCGGAACGCACCACGCCTCCGGCACCGCGCAGGCGCTGAACCAGAGCCGTCATACCGGCATCTCCGCTGCACGCTTCGCCTGCCGCAGTAGGTCGAACTCTTCGGTGCCGGAAACGCGGTGCGCGGCGCTGTGCGGGCAGCTGGCCACGCAGGCCGGTCCCTCCGGCGCCTGGTAGCAAAGATCGCACTTGCTGGCCACCGCCCGGGGCTGCCCACGCAAATAGCTGGGCACCGCATCGGGGCCCCACGAGGTGTCCAGGTCGTGCATGACGATGGAATCATACGGGCAGTTCTGCTCGCAGGCGCCGCAACCGATGCAGATGGCGGGATCGATTTCCACCACCGCACCCACGTTCAGCCGGCGGATGGCGCCCGTGGGGCACCCCACCAGGCACGTGGGATCCTGACAGTGATAGCAGGAGCGGGCCACCATGAAGCCGTCGTAGACCTCACCTTCGCGCACGAACCGAGGGCGGCCGCCATGGGTGCTGGCGCACCCGCGCACGCAATCGTCGCAGCGGGTGCAGGCCTCGAGGTCAATGACCAGCACACTGTTCGCCTGCGCAATGCCCTTGGCGAGCGTGAAGTCGAGCAGATCCGAACGGGCCAGGTCAGAGCGGGTGGCACCCATGATCTTGATCCGCTCCATGGCAGTGCCCCACAGGCGTTGCTCCAGTTCCGGCTGCGCGGCCAGGGCGTCCAGGAAGGCGTCCCGGCCGATGCGGACCAGCTCCGAGTTGCCTACTGAGGAGGCGCTCACCTGCCACACGCCGGAGCCGTCCACCATGAGTTCGGACTCCCCGAGCGAATCACCCTTGCTGAGGTACGATACGGCTACCTCGGCGGCGCCCAGCGCCTGTGAGAGCCGCAGGCAACCGGAGCGTACCAGGACGAAGTGCTCCGTGGGCTCGCCCTCCCGGACGGCCACCTCCCCCGGCTCGCACGACACCAGTTCGGCCGCGGCCACCAGCCGCTCAAGCGTTTCCGGCGTGCAGCCGTGCAGCAGCGGGGTGCCGGCCAGGTGCTGTCGCAGCATGCGGGCCTTGTAGAGCTCGTCCAGCCGTATCCGGAGCGCGCGTGATTTACGGCGCAGCTTGCGGAGCGCGGGCAGGCGGATCTGCAGTAGCGTACAGGCGCTCGCCGTGCGGGCGGTGGCGGATTGCGGCCAACCGTTCATGGCGCCGATCTCGCCAAACAGTTCGCCAGGTCCCAAGCGCATGCACTCGTCCGCAGCCACGTCGAAGTCCATGGACGCCAGCATCACCGTTCCGCCGCTATGGCTCTCCCGATCGGCTTCGTAGGGGGCTTCACCCGCCACCGCGCCTGCGCCGCTTCCGAAGATGGGCTGAACCGCGCTCTCCGGGCGCGCCAGGAAGACCTCCACTTCGCCGCTCACCACCAGGAATGCCAGGTCCAGGTAGCTGCCCTGCTCGAAGATCACCGCCCCCGCGTTCCACTCCGCCAGCGATAGGTCGGGGCTCAACTCCTTCAGGAGGTCGTCATCGAATTCCTGCAAGATGCCGATCTTTTTGAGCTGCGCGGGGGTGGGCAGGCTGGAGATGCTACGGATCCCTGTGTGCTCGCCGAAGGAGGACCAGCGGTCGCCGTGCTGGCGACTCATCATGACCAGGGTCCCTGATGCTTCCATGGGCGTTCCGACTCAATTGCCGCGGCCGATAGCCGCGTAGATGCGCTCCAGGCGCTGCTTCACCAGGAGCAGGACTTCCTCGGGTGTCATGGAGCCCGGCGCAACGTCAATCGGCTCCAGATCCAGGCTGCCGGATACGGTGCGTGCCGGTGCCATCCCCGGCATAGGGGGCGGCGCCGCAAAACCGGCGCTCCCTCCGGTCGACCCGCCCGGGCTGCTGCCCACCGCGGTGAGAGGACGGCTCGGCGGCAGCGGCTCCACCACCTCCACCTGAGGTATGGGCCGGTCGGCCACGGCGCTCGTGAACGCCGCATTCAGCGCTCCCTCGGCCACCTCCGGATACGCGGCCCCGCGTTTCCCCCGCTCCAACTGCGGCTTCTTGCCTGGCCAGTGGGCTATGCTCCGATTGGCGGTGCCGATGTCATAGCCGCTACCCGAGGGGTGTCCGGCCGCGAGCAGCCGCTCATCACTGACGTGGTGACAGCCCGCGCACGTCCGTGCGCGCTCGTCAGCCTTCTTGAGGGCACGCATTCCCGCCTGTGGATTGCCCCCCTCCTGGTGCGGCTCCAGGAAGGCGGCGCCCGCGCCGTGGCAGCTCTCGCAGCTGACACCCGGCTCCACCACTCGCATGGACCGCTCATCCACGGTACCGTGGCAGCTCATGCAGATCTGATCCCCCCGCCCCATGGCGGCCGGGCCGATGCCGTACAACGTGGCGATCTTCCGTGCTCGAGGATCGTCGCCGAGGAGGCGGCGGCCAGTCTGCTGATGGGGGTCCCCGTACCACCACTCCTCCGCTTCGCCATGGCAGGAGGCGCACTCGCCGACGCCCACGGTGCCGTTCTGCGCTGGGCTGTGCCACGCCGGCTGGCGCCGGATCTCTCCCGGCATGTCGGGCGGCGGAGTGACCGCTGGGGGGCTGGCGCCCGGGGCTGCTGGCGCGGTCCCCCCGTCACCCCCTGGCCCGGCGCTGGGTTCCACGGTGGTGCCGCTGCCCACCGAGCCGGTGGCCGCGGCCACCGGCGCAACAACGGGCGCTCCCGCGATCACCGTATCCAGCACCGCCAGGACCGCCGCGTCCGCGGAGCGCGCGAACTGCTGCCCTATTCCACGAATCCTCTCCGCCGCGGTCTCCAGCTCCGCCCGGTTGCTGGCCACCAGGCGCAGGTCCTTCCCGGTTCTCAGCACCTCCTCCACAGCCGGCACGGAAGCGACGGTCGCCACCTCCTCCAGCGCCCGATACGCACCCTGCGCCGCGCGTTCCATGGATCGCGCGTAGCGCCCCTCCGCGGTGGCGCCTGCCAGGCCACGGAGCGCGTATTCGTACGCCAGGATCCGACCGGTGACGAACATCATGCGATTTCGCTCGGGGGTGAGTTCCCGGTTCACACCCTCGGTGCCGTGCAGGAAGTTGTGCCGGACCTGCTCCACCCTGGCCACCAGGTCGAAGTCCGTGGTGCCCGTCCGGTGTTCACCGCGGTTGACAAGCTCTTCTTGCGGCACGGTGTGGCATTCAAAACAGTTGGCCACCACGGCGTAGATGTCCGCCGACGGCGGCAGCATGCCCTCCGCCGCGGCGGCGGCGATGCGCTGTTCCCTGGCCGCGGCCGATTCGTCGCCGCTGGACGGCAGCTTATTGTGGACATTCAGCCATCCCTGGGCCGGGCCATGGCACGACTCGCACGAAACGCCGGCGACCGCCTTCCGGTCCGGCCCGACCGTGTAGTGGCACCGCATGCAGACCGCTTCCTGGCGCTTCGTGACCCGCAGGTTCATGCGCTGCAGAATGGCCTTTGCGTTCTCGTCCTTGTGCAGCGTCTCGTACCCCTGCGCGTGCTTCGTCTCCTGCCAGACCTCCCATTCGTCAGTATGGCAGACGCCGCACGGCTCGTAGCCCTTGGCGTTCTCCACCACTACGCGGTCGGGATCGATGCGGAGGAAGGGCGAGTCGGAAAAGTCGGCCGGCTCCTGGGCCAGCAGGGCGTACGCCCCGGCCAGTCCAAGCGTGCCGAGCCCCGCCAGCCCGGCGGCGAGCCGGCGGCGGGGCTGGCGCAATTGCCGGTAGCGGAACGACTTCAACGGTGGCATGCGGGCACTACAGACTCCGGGGAAGCACCACGACTAGAACTTGTGCCGGAGTTCGAGCCGGACGCCGCTGATGGTCCCCAGATCTTTGCGATGGCCGTACATGCCGTCGGCCCGCAGGATAATGGCGTTGGTCAGCGTACGCTGCGCCCGCACGCCGAACGCTACCTGTTCGCCTGGCAGTCCGGGGCTTTCCACGAGCGGATAGCTGCCCGCCACTTCCACCACGAGTTGCCGGTCGAAGCTGGAGCCGAGCAGGTTCAGGCCGAGCGCTCCACCTACCGCGTCCTGCGCGGTCGCGGTCAGCGCGGGGAGCGCCGTGACCGCATCCGGTTCGAAGCTGAGTCCGGTGTTGCGGAGGACGCCGCCTGCTCCCGGATCCCGGGCCGCGGAGACAGGCCGGTCGAACCCGGCGAAGAGGTTCAGGTACGGTACCACCGTGGAGGGTCGCGAGGTGATGAGGGAGTTCTCCAGCAGCAACAGGTGCCCGCCGGGGGCAAGCGCACTGCCTGCGCTGACGGCGCCGACGTAGCGCAAGGAATTGGAGATGAACGTGCCGTAGCGCTTCGAAAAGGAGACGGCATAGGAGTGGTAGGACTGATCGGCCTCGGAGTCGTCACCCACGTAGGCGTACCCCGCCTCCACATAGCCACCGTAAGCCTCGATAAACGCGTTCACGCCCGCCAGCTGACCCGTCTCCCCGATTGCCGGAGAGGCGCCATGGGACACCTTGTCGAAGCCGACGAAGAAGCTGATGTCGTAGTTCGACCAGTCGAGCGCCGCCGAGTTGCGGGCTGGAATCGTGAACGCGGCGCCGGTGAAGGCGTCTTCGAGCCAGGTCCCGTTGTGGAAGACCAGAGGCATGAGCCCCGCTGCCACCGGCAGGTCGAAGGGTGCCGCCCGGCCAGCGAGTCCGCCGACGATGGCGCCCAGGTCTCCCTCGAAGAAGAGCGCCACCGGGATGGCCGAGAAGTTCTGGTCGAATGTGCTCGTGTCCGCGGCGAAATCGAAGCGGGTCAGGACACCGTCGTTCTCCAGCGGCCGGAATGTGGCATGGATACGCTCGGTTGCCGTGAGCTTCAGATCCACGTCCAGGTTCAGACGCGCCGCCACCGTCCCGCCCTCGTCGTCATCCACGCTATTGAAGCCGCTGGCCGCCCGCAGGTCACCGTATAACAGGAGCTGCGGGATCAGCAGGTTCGTGCCGCCCAGCGGGGTCCCGCCCCGCCGCAGCGGCCCTGCGCCGTACATGTCGCTGCCGAGTTCCAGCAGCGGCCGCTGGGTGGGATTCAGGTGCTTGGCTCCGTAGATGTCGAGCTGCGCCTGATAGTCGTACATGGTGTCGCTGTAGACCGGATCGGGCCCGAAGGCTTCAGCCGTATGCGGCACCACACGCACCCGCGGGTCCGTCTGCTGGGCGGTGGCATCGCCGGCCAGCAGGACGCTGGCCACCGCCATTGCGCCCAGCGGAATCGACCGGCCGTTGCGCGTCGACGTGCGGGTCGCGGCCCCAGCCCGTGCCTGGGAGGAGAGTTGGCTTGTCATCAGCGGACCTCGAACTCGACGGTGTACGGATGGATGTCCAGCATCCACTCGTTCATGGCTCGCTCCATCTCCTCCGTGGCGCCCACGAACTTCATGAAGTAGATGGGCTCGGCGCGGCTGCGAAGGCGCACCGCCAGCCGGTAGGTACCGGGCCTGGTGAGCAGGTCGCCCGGAACGGTGTACGTTGCGTCACGACTGGAAAGCGGCGGCAGCGAGCGGCTCTCCATGCGCACGCCCGGCGGATGGTTCAGCACCGAAACCGGTTGGCCCGCCGGGCGGATGAACGGGAGCTGATCCACGTCCAGGTTGATGGGCAGATACATCTCGCGGTCGGTACCCTTGACGTTCTGGGTGAGGAACTTCGTCTGCAGATTGAAGAGCTGGTCGTCGTGCGGGATACGGCCCGCCAGCACGTCCAGGGAATGCAGGTCCGCCATGTCGCCGTTGCTGTCCAGGTAACCCGACTCCCAGATCCGCTGTCCGTCAGGGTCGATTAGCGCCACATTCAGCCACAGTTCCGGCTGCGCGCCCAGGGAGCCGGAGGGAAGGTTGTGCCCCGAGTTGGTGTTGGTAAGCGTGTAATGGAACTTCAGCGCCCCCCCGCGCCGGGGGTCACCGCTGAAGAACGGTCCGTCCAGCTTCGAACCGTTCTCCATCACCTGCCGGCGCAGTTCCCGCTTTTCCTCCAGCTTGGCCAGGTTCTGCTGGACGATGTCGCGGGCCTCGTAGCGGTCGTCCGGCTCGGCCCACATCTCGGGGAAGTTCACCTGCACCTGCCCGCCGGCCAGTCGGTCCTCGAACGCGTCCGTACCCCATCCCGCACGGAAATCGAAGCGCAGCCACTCGTCGATGGTCCAGCGCTCCGCGGCCGGATTGTGGGGAAAGACACCCGGATGCGCGCTGGCGTAACCGGGCCCGTAGAAGGTGTGGTTCGTGTGCTTCCGGGTCGGGTTGATGGGGACCCCCGCAAGCACCGCCGACGGCGCAGTCGCGTAGCCGTCCGGCTGCCCCGGCGTCTGGCCCATGTGGCAGTCCTGGCAAGAGATCCCCGCGTCGGCGGCAGGGGAGGCCCGGTACTGGTCCCAGACCACCTCCAGCTTGATGCCGGGGTGCACTGCTACCTGGTGGCAGGAGACGCAGAACTCGCTCTCGCTCAGCTGCTCAAAGCGGATGGCCTCCCGATGGATGGGAACGCCGGGGCCGGTCTCCGCCGCCGAGGTCTGCACCCGGAATCGGTCACTGGAGGCGATCACCGCCGCCAGGGTATCCGCACCGGTGGAGCCGTACACCGGGTCGTAGATCGGCCCCGGCTCGATGCGTCGCTCACCGTTCACGCGTCCGTACTGCTGGTCCACCCTGTGGCACGAGACGCAGGTAACGCCTTCGCGCGACACCTGAGCGCGCTCGGTCAAGGGCATGTCCCTGGACTCCCCGAGCGTGGTCCCGACGGACGCGTGGCAGCGCATGCAGAAGTAGCCGATCGTGCCGGCCGATAGGTCGTTGATCCGCTGCTCGAATTTGTGGAACATGGGGGAGATCGACGCGTAAGCGTGGCTGCTGGAGCTCCACTCGCTGTAGATCTGCTGGTGGCACGCGGCACACTGGCTGGCCGATGGATAGTCGGTTTCGGCGAAAACCTCGTCATGGGGGTCCTGCGCGTGTCCGTCGGCAGGCGTGACAGCCAAGCACAGAACAGGGAACACACCCTGGAGGACGAGGCTCCAGGAGCATGGCGGCGTGGCCCGGTTGAGCATGTTACCCCCGGTGATGCGGTTGCTGGCGCGATGCGCCACGGGTGCAGATACCGCTATAGGATTGGATTGGCCGCTTCCCAACATGAGGCCGGGGAACCCCCGAAGCCGGGGCCGTGGGCATAGTAGTGAAGGCCCGGCTGGAGACAAACGTAGCCGAAGATAGGGGCCTAGGCTACCCTCCGCAACGCCTCGCGGCCGAGCGCCGTGACCCAAGAGCCCGCCGCGCCGAGGTGCCCGGAGGGGGCCTACCGTCGG
>JBBDRO010000104.1:0-15336 GCA_040905425.1 Gemmatimonadota bacterium
AGGGCTTCAGCGTCTTCATCATGGGCTGGGGCGAGGCCGGCTTCGAGGCGGTGGAGATCGGGCGGGCCGCGGCGGGGCGGACCGACTGATGCCGATCTACGAGTACGACTGCCAGGACTGCGGCCACCGTTTCGAGGCGCTGGTGCGGGGGGACGCCAAGCCGGCGTGCCCCGAATGCGCGAGCCAGCAGCTGGAGCGCCATTTCTCCCTGCCCACCGTGCAGTCCACGGGCACGCGGGGGCTGGCCATGAAGGCGGCCAGGAAGCGCGACGCCGCCCAGGGCAAGGACCGCATGCACGAGCAGCTCCGCTACGAACAGACGCACGACCGGCACGGCTGAGGCCGGGGCGCGCACCACGCGGGGTGGCCCGGCCGGCGGGGGGCGCCGCGGTGCGCGAGCCTTCCCCGACGGTTCGCCGCCGGCCTAGCGCGCCGCGCCCCCCACCAGCAGCTCCATGTGCTGCTCGACCTGCCGCAGACCGCCTTCCCCCTGCCCCCAGCCGATGCGGCCGTCGCCGTCGGCGTCCACGCCGCTGAGGAGCTGAGCGGTCAGCTGGCTCAGCTCATCGGCGAGCGGCGCCGCGTCCGCCGCGCTGGCCGCGCCCTCGATACGCCGCACCAGCGCCAGCGCCCGTGCGGCCCGCTCGGCCGTGGCGTTGGCGGCCGTGACCACGTGCACGGCGTGCGTGCGGACGTGCTCGGAGGCGCTCTCGTGCTGGGCCGCCAGCTCCGTGTGCGTGGCGATCGCCGCGGCGGCCCTGGCCACGCCGAAGCCGGCGCCGGGGCCGCGGCCGTCCTCCGCCGGCTCGAGCGCGTGGGCCACGTGGCCCGCATGGGTCCGCATGGCCGCCAGGTCATCCGTGGCGGCGGCCAGCTCCGCGTGCTCGGCGGCCACGGTTGCCTCGGCGAGCGCCGCCGCCAGCAGCCCCTGCCCGCCCGGCGTCCCCGCGAAGGCGTCCAGCACGTGGCCGATGTGAGGGTTGGCCGGCGCCCCGTCATCCGCCGTGTCCGCCGCGTCCGCCGCGTCCGCCGCCTCCTCCGGTTCCTCCTCCTCGATGCCCAGGACGGCGTTCAACGCGCGGCGCGCCGCCGCGTCCGTGCTGACCAGGAAGGTGAGGCGCGCGTAGCTCTCCTCCGAAAAGCCGTTGGCCTCGAGCACGGCGGCCACGTCCAGGCGCAGTTGCTCCTGCAGCGCCTCCACGGCCTCCGGCTTCTTGTTGCGCGCCTCGGCGGCCTCCGCCTGGTAGGCGTCCCGCAGCTTGCCGATGGCCTGGTACGCCGTGGCGTAGGCCTCCAGCCGGGCGGAATCCACGGGGAGCGTCTGGGCGGCGGCGGCGGCGGGCAGCAGCAGGGCCGCCGCCAACAGGACGTACGGGCGGACGCGTGCAGGGAGGGACGCGCGCATGGAGCCTCCGGAGGTGCCCCGCCGCCGATC
The DNA here is from genome assembly GCA_040905425.1 of Gemmatimonadota bacterium. GTDB lineage: Bacteria > Gemmatimonadota > Gemmatimonadetes > Longimicrobiales > RSA9 > JBBDRO01. The sequence goes on from JBBDRO010000104.1 coordinate 1,436, forward strand.
GGTGCGGCGCGGGGCGGGTGGATGGTGAAGACCCAAGTTAGGCGCCGGCAGGCGGCGCGATCAAGGGGCGCGCCGCTACCTGCCCGGCCGGTACGCCCGCTCCAGGTTGGCCTCCACGTCCGCGCGGTAGAAGAACACGTCGCGCAGAAAGCCCATGGCGTAGTGCGCCGCCTGGTCGTTGAAGTGCGGGGAGGCGGGGTCGCCGCTCTCGCCGCCGGCGGAGACGGCGCGGGCCCGCACGCGGTCCCCGAACTCCACCACCGCCACGAAGCTGTTGCCGCTGGTGCCGTACCAGCGCTTGGTGTTCGGGTAGGGGCGCGCGCCGAAGGAGGCCAGCGAGCCCCAGCGCGCCGAGGTGAAAGGCACCGGGATGCTGTGCGCGTCGTCGTCGAAGTTGGGGCCGATCTCCGGGCTGATGCGCTGGAAGCGGTTGATCTCCCCCCAGGGCGTCTCCCAGGTGCCGAATTCGGCGCTCAGCCGGTCGATGGCTGCCTCCAGGGCGTCCAGCGGCTGCGCGGCCGAGTTCCGCTCGCTGCCCCAGAAGATGGCCAGCGCGGTGGCCACGGAGCTCACGCCCCAGCGGTAGTCCCAGGCGCGCAGCACCCCGATGGGCGCGGCCAGCGCCGCGCGCCGGGGGCTCGAGGCGGGCAGCGCGTCGTAGGCACCGATGAGCGCGGGCAGCGTCTCTTCGAAGGCGGGCAGGTAGCTGTCGTAGGCCAGCTCGATCAGCCCCTCCAGCGTGAAGTCATCCTTGCCGGGGAGCAGCATGAGCGCGTGCTTGCCGCGCGCGTTCTCGGTCTGATAGGTGTCCACGTAGGCCGGATAGTCCTCGCGCCGCGGGCTGTCGGGGCCGGCGGCCGACCACGGGAAATTGTTCGTGTTGAACGCCCAGCCCACGGAGGGATTGATGGCGTTGGGGGTCTCCTCCAGCGCTAGCACGCCGCGGTACGCCGTGGCCGGGTCGCTTCCATCCACCGGCTCGCTCCAGTCGAAGCGCGGGTCCCGGCGCGGGATGTAGTTGGAGTGCAGGTAGGCAATGTTGCCGGCCGCGTCGGCGTAGAGCGTGTTGTTGGACGAGTTGGTGTGCAGCTCCATGATCTCCAGGTACGCGTCCAGGTCGGCGGCTTTGGTGCGCGCGTAGGACTGGATGAGCGCCTCGACGGGCTGCCACATGAGGCTCACCGAGAGCCAGCGCTCGCCCTCCCGCCCCACCACGGGGCCGCGGTGCGTGTGGTAGACCGTGAAGCTGCGTTCGGCCATGCCCGTGTCCGTGCGATACGGGATGGTGACGGCGCGCGCGCTCACCGGCCGCTCCTCCGCACCGTAGCGGTAGAACCAGCGCTCGCCGCGCCGCACGGGCGTCTCCAGGAACCAGTCGATGTTGTCCACGCCGCTCGAGGTGTGCATCCAGCCGGCCGTCTCGTTGAAGCCCTGGTAGATGAAGAACTGTCCCCAGGTCACGGCGCCGTAGGCGTTCAGCCCCTCCTGGCTCACCATCTGGAGCTCGGAGCGGAAGTAGAAGGAGGTGTGCGGGTTGATGAGCAGCAGGGCGTTGCCGTTCAGCGTGTTCTCCGGCGCGATGGAGATGCCGTTGGAGCCGCGCGGCTCCGGCTCGAATTCCAGGACACCGGACGCGGGCGCCTCCGCGGGCATCTCAGGGGCCGGCTCCGCGGGCGGCTCGTCCCCGTAAAAGGCCTCCAGCGTGCGCAGGTTGACGCGCTCGATGTCCCCACCGATGCTGCCCTCGGTGAAGGAGAGCGCCATCCACGGCTCGTAGCGCGGGATGCCCTCGGGCTCCACCTGGGGGTGCGTGTGCAGGTAGTAGTTCAGCCCGTCCGCGAAGGCGTCCATGAGGTCACGGAGCCAGGCGGGGCTGCGGGCGTACTGGGCCTGCAGGCTGTCCGGGTCGGCCCACAGGCGGGCGCGCAGGTCCCACCAGAGGGCGCGCTCGCCGTCCACGACCGCGGTGCGGCCCAGGGAGCGGCGGTAGTTGGCCGCCACGCGCGGGTAGTCATCCTCCGCCTGCGCGTACACCATGCCGAAGACGGCGTCCGCGTCCGTCCGCCCGTAGACGTGCGCGATGCCCCAGCGGTCCCGCTGGATGGTGACGTCGGCGGCCTGGGCCTCCCAGCGCGCGAGCTCGGCGGCGGAGGGCGCCTGGGCCGCGAGCGGTGGCGCGTGGTGCAGGAGGGCGGGCAGGGCAATGGCCAGAGCGGCCAGCGTGCGGATGCGGATCATGGCTCGGCCTCTGCGCGCGAGGAGCAACGGGTCCGGTCGGTCCGGATGGGGAAATCTGGCTGGCGGGGCGAGGGGATGCAATCGAGCGGCGGCTCCGGCCCGACGGGCGCCTACTCGCCGCGCAGCGCCTCGATCGGGTCGAGCAGGGAGGCACGAAACGCGGGGTAGGCACCGAAGAAAGCGCTCACCAGCAACGCGAAGGAGAACGAGAGCGCCACGGAGAAGGGCTCCACCTGGATCGGCCAGTCGGTGGCCATGCCGATGCCGACCGCGCCGCCGAGCCCCAGCGCTACGCCCGTCAGTCCTCCGGCCATGCCGAGCATGGCGGCTTCGGTCAGGAACTGAGTACGCACGTCCCGCCGCCGCGCTCCCACGGCCAGCCGCAGGCCGATCTCCCGGGTACGCTCCCGCACTGTCATGAGCATGACCGCCAGAATGCCCACGCCGCCCACCAGGAGGGAGACGGCCGCGATGCCGCCCACGAGGGTGGTGAAGGTGTCCCCGATCTCCTGGTGGGCCGCCATGACCTCCACCTGGGTACGGAGCTCGAAGTCGTCGTCCGCGCCGGTCCGCTCCAGCCCATGTACGTCGCGCAGCAGCCAGCGCACCTGCTCCACGGCGCTCTCCAGTTGGTTGCCGTCCCGGGCACGCAGATAGATCCCACCGAGCCACGCCTGATTCATGACCCGGCGCAGGGCTGTGCGCAGGGGGATCATCACTACGTCATCCTGGTCGGTACCGGAGGCATCGACCCCACGCGGCCGCAGCACGCCAATCACCTCGAAGGGCACGGTGCCGATCGAGACCCGCCGACCGACGGGCGTCACGTCACCGAAGAGCGCCCGCGCCACGGCGGGGCCCAGTACCACGCTGCGCCCCGCCGTGAGTTCGTCCTGATCTGTGTAGAAGGTCCCCGCGGCCACGCTCACATTGAGCACCCGCAGGACGTCCGGCGTGACGCCGAGGACAGTGGTCGTGGCGGACCTGCCGTCGGCGGTCAGAGGCATCCGCCGGCTGGACCAGGGAGCGCTCGCCAGGATCTGTGGTACCCCTTCGACAATGGCCTCGCCGTCCTGCGGGACGAGCGTCGTGACGGTGCCTCTCACCTGAGCCCGACCGGTACTTGAGCGGATCTGAGCGGGCGTCACCATAATGAGATCCGTGCCCATGGCCTCGATCCGGCGCATCACATCCTGCCGGGCGCCGTGACCCACCGCCACCATGGATATGACGGCGGACACACCCATGACGATGCCCAGGAGGGAGAGCGCCGTGCGCATCCGATGGGCGGCGAGCTGGCGCGCCGAGATGCGCAGCCCGCGCAGCACCTTCATGGCGCGGCACTCACGAGCGGAGAGCGTCCACGGGGGTCATCGCGGCCGCCCTGCCGGCGGGGTACGAGCCGGCCACGAGCCCCACCAGCGCGGCGAAGCCGATCCCCAGCATCAGCACGTGCCATGTGAGAAGGGCGGGCGTGCCGGTGAACCATTCCAGGACGCGATTGCCCAGGGCGCCAAGGAGGATGCCCCCCACGCCGCCCAGCACGGTCACCGCCACCGCTTCCACCAGGAACTGGCCACGGATGTGCCGGCCTCTTGCCCCGACCGCCTTGCGGAGGCCGATCTCGCCGCGGCGCTCGCCCACGGACAGCAACATGACGTTGGCTACCACCACGCCGCCGACCACCAGGGCAATGCCCGCCACGAGGATCAGGAAGAGGTTGAAGGTCCCCTGCATCTCCTCCACCATGCCCGTGACCTCGGTGGGGGTGGTGACCCGGAAGTCATCCTGGGTGCCCGGCGCGAGTCCATGCCGCTCGCGCAGGAGGGCAGCGATATCGGCGGCGGCGGGTTCCATGTCCGCGAGTGTGCGCACCCCCACTCGGACGCCCGAGAGGTAGTCCACGCCGGCCACCCGCCGCATATAGGTGCTGAGGGGCACGAAGACCCGGTTGTCCATGTCTCCGCCACCCGCGCTGGCCCCCTTTGCGAGCATGACCCCCGTGATTTCGAAGGGCACGCCCCCCACCTGAATCACCTCCCCCATGGGGTCTTCGTCACCGAAGAGCGCCTGAGCCACGGTGGGCCCGATGGCCGCGGTCCGCGCCATGAGCTGGTCATCCTGATGCGTGATGAACGCGCCCCGCTCCACGTGCCAGTCCCACAGCTCCGCCCACTCGGGGGTCACCCCGAAGACGGGGGCCGCAAGGGTCTGGTCGCGCCACCGGATCTCGGTCTGGCCGGCCCGCGCGAAGGGCGCCACACCCCGCACGCCGGCAACCTCCGCAAGGATGGCCTTGCCGTCATCGAGCTTCAGGGTGGCGGTCACGGCATCGCCCGCCCCGCTGCCACCCATCCGGGTCTGATCCGTCGGCCCGCCGGCCCAGACCATCATGTTCTCCAGGCCGAAGACGCGCACCCGCTCCATGATGCGCTCCCGCGCCCCCATGCCCGCGGACAGCACCACCGTGAGGACGGTGATGGCCACGGCGATGCCCGCCGCCATCAGGGCCGTGCGGAGGCGATTGCGATCGAGGGCCCGGAGCGCCTGGGCCACCATGCGCCGCGTCCTCATGGCCGGGCCTGGCCGGCTACGGCTGCCACGGCGGTGTCCGGCGCGGCGGTGTCCGGCGCGGCGGTGTCCGGCGCGGCGGTGTCCGCGGCAAGGCGGCCGTCCCGCACCGTGATGACGCGCCGGGCATACCCGGCCACCTCGGCGTCGTGGGTCACGACCAACACGGTGCGGCCGCGGCGGTTCAGTTCCGCAAAAAGGGCCATGATTTCCTGGCTGGACGTGGAATCCAGGTTGCCCGTGGGCTCGTCGGCAAGGAGGATTTCGGGATCGTTGACGAGCGCGCGCGCAATGGCCACGCGCTGCTGCTGCCCCCCCGACAACTCGCCTGGATGGTGGTCGTAGCGGTCGGCCGGCAGACCCACGGTAGCAAGGGCAGCGCGGGCGGGGCCGGCCAGGTCCGTACGGTCGGTGTAGAGGAGCGGCAGCTCCACGTTCTCCAGCGCGGAGGTGCGCGGCAGGAGGTTGAAGCTCTGGAAGACGAAGCCCACCATGCGGCTCCGCACATCGGCGAGCGCGTCATGGCTCAGCCCGCTCACCTCGCGCCCGTCCAGCAAGACGCGCCCCGACGTGGGCTGGTCCAGGCACCCCAGGATGTTCATGAGGGTGGACTTGCCCGACCCCGAGGCTCCCACGAGCGCCACGAACTCGCCTTTCCGGATCTCCAGACTCACGTCCGAGAGGGCGGCCACGCGCACGCCGCCATCCTTCTCGAAGATCCTGGTCACATTGCTGGCCTGGATCAGCGGTCGTTCCATGGTGTCCATCCTATGAGGTGGGGAGCAGGATGCGTTCGCCCTCGGCCAGGCCCGCCGTGATCTCCGTCCAGCCGCTCTGCGTCCAACCCACCCGCACGCTCCGGCGCGTGGCTGTGCCGTCCACCAGCACCGTGACGAAACGCTCGGCTCGCTCGCGGCCCACCGCCACCGCGGGCACCGCCAGGACAGCCGCTCTGGGTTCGAGGACGATCGTCACCGCCGCCGTCATCTCCGGGCGGAGCTCCTGGCCCTTCCGGTCGATAATCCGCACGGTCACCACGTAATTGACCACGTTGTCCTGGATCACGGCCTTGGGGTAGATGGCCGTCACCTGGCCCGGAAATTCCTCGGCCGGGTAACTGTCCACGGAGAAGCGGACCGCCTGGCCCTCCCGGACGCGGCCGATGTCAGTCTCGTCCACGTAGGCCTGGAGCTCGAGACGCTCCAGATCGATGATGTTGACGAAGGTGGGAGAGGCAAAGCTGGCGGCCACCGTCTCGCCTTCCTGCGTGGCCACGGACGCAACTACCCCACTGATGGGAGCGGTGATGCGGGCGTAAGAGAGCTGTATGCGGGTGGATTCCAGGACGGCGCGGGCCAGCTTTTCCTGGGCCCTGGCCACCTCGAGGGCGGCACGGGCGGCGTCCACTTCCTGGCGGGAGACAAAGGACCGACTGCCCAGTGCCGCGAGATGCTCCAGGTTGGTGCTGGCCAGCTCGGCCTCCACCCGCGCCCGGTCCAGGGCGGCTTCGTTCTGGACCAGGCGGGCGCGGAACTCGGCGTCGTCGATCTCCGCGATCACATCACCGGCCCGCACATGGTCGCCGATATTGGCGCGGAGGCGCCGCACCACTCCGGATACGCGCGACCCGACCTTCACCTCCGCGCCGACCATGGGCCGAACGACACCCATGGCCATGACGGTGGCGCTTATGTCCCTGCGGCTGACCGTGTAGACTTCGGGCGCCGTGCCCTCCGCCTGCCCGTCCCCGCCCAGCACGAGCCAACCTCCGCCCGCCGCCACCAGCAGAGCCACACCGCCCACCCACCACCGACCCATGATCGCCGCTTCCCCGAGGAATCCCGCCTACTGTGGTACAGAGGTGCGCGGGGGCGCGGACGTTAAGCCGAACCCGCCTGCGGCTGCTGCGCGGCCGGGACCCCGGAAGTATCCGCCGTCGCCTCCTCCTCCGCCGCGGCGTGCCGGCGCTGCACCAGATAGGTGGCCAGGAAGAGCAGCAGCACCACCACCACGGTGGCGGGGATGAGGCGGGGCAGGCGGATGCGGCGCCGCTGGCCGGGCGGGGCAGGTTCATTCATGCGGATAGCTCAACCTCCGGGCACGCCAAAGGGCTCCCCGGCGGGAGCCGGGGAGCCACTTCGAACGGCGACATTCTGGTTGGTTAGGCTTCCAGCCGCGTGACGTTCTCGGCGCGGGGGCCCTTCGTATCCTGAACGAGGTCGAACTCGACCCGCTCGCCTGGCGAGAGGGACTTGAAACCCGTACCCTCGATCGCGGAGTGGTGGACGAAAACGTCCTTGTCACCCTCGTCGGGCTTGATGAAGCCGAAGCCCTTGTCATCCATGAAGCGTTCCACCGTGCCAGTCACTCGTGCCATCTCGTCAACCCGTCCGTTCGAGTAGCTACTTACCTGCCCCACACATATGAGGCCTGCAAGCATCGTACTTGATCGCGCTGAGCGCAAGGCTCGGAGAAAAAAAACGTTGACCGGAGGGGGTTTTTCGGGTCAGGTGCGGACGGCTGGAAACGCGCGCGCAGCCGCACCCGGGCTGGCCCCGAGCGCCGCACCCGGGCTGCCGCCTAGTGAAACACACGCGTGGGGCCGCGCGTAGGGGCGTGCGTGAGGTTGATGGCCGGATGGCTACACCGGAGGTGAAGGATGGCTGGGTTCGAGGACGAGATCGAGGACGAGGTCGAGGACCAGACAGTGGACGCGGTGCCCTATCCCGTGGCCGTGGACATCAAGGCCGCTACCCACGAGCGGAACCGCCTCACGGCGGCCTTCCGCTTCTTCCTGGCCCTGCCGCACATCTTCCTGGTGGGCGGGCCGGTGGCCATGGTCTTTGCCACCGACTGGGGCTCGGACTCCCACCTGGAGTTCGGCTACGGCTCGGCCGGCCTGCTCGGCGCCGTGGCCGCCCTGGTGGCGGTGATTGCCTGGTGCTTCATTGTCTTCACCACCCGCCACCCGGACGGGCTCTGGAAGCTGGCCGCCTTCTACCTGCGCTGGCGCGTGCGGGCCATTGCCTACATGACCCTGCTGCGTGACGAGTACCCCCCGTTCGGCGACGGCGAGTATCCCGCCGAACTGGTGCTCTCCATGCCGGAGGGCGAGCGTGACCGGGTGAGCGTCTTCTTCCGCCTCTTCCTGGCCATTCCCCACCTCTTCATCCTGTGGTTCCTGAGCCTGGCGTGGGGCGTCACCACGGCCATTGCCTGGGTGGTGATCCTGCTGACGGGGCGCTACCCGGAAGGGCTCTACGGCTTTGCCATCGGCGTGCTGGCCTGGAGCATCCGCGTGGAGGCCTACCTGCTGCTGCTGCGCGACGAGTACCCGCCGTTCACGCTGCGCGCGTGAGGTGAGGGGGGCGGCGCACGTGAGGTGAGGGCTGCGCGCGTGAGGTGAGGGTGGCGCGCGTGAGGTGAGGGTGGCGCGCGTGAGGTGAGGGTGGCGCGCGTCGCCGCGCACACCCGGCGCGGCAGCCCGCCCCCCGTTGTCCCGCGCGGCGCCCATGCCCTAGTGATGTGTCGCAGAAGTCACGTTGCATTCGGATCCGGCTGCATCCCAGCCAGCGTCGTTGCTCGTCGTCGGCATAGCTACGGCTATGCTCTCCTCCTCGCGCCTAGCTGGCCGGGCGCATCCGGCCCCTCGGTGCGACACGGGACTTCTGCGACACATCACTAGTGTACTGACCCACGAGTTCGCCGGCATTCGAAGCCCGCTGCATCCCACATCGCTGCGTTGCTCCTCCTCGACGTAGCGCTGCTACGCCTTCGTCGTCGCGCCTTGCGCTGCGGGCGCATCGAACTTCTCGGTGCTCGCCGACTCATGGGTCAGTACACTAACTTCCGCGCTATGGGCCAGACGCGAGTAGACCTGCTGCACCTCCTGGAGGACCTCCGCGACGCCTATCCCGGCGCGCTGGAGGAGACCATCGTGGGCGAGACGGTGGCCAACGCCCTCGACTCCGGTGCCGACCGCATCTCCTTCAGCGCCGATCCCGCCGCCGCCACGCTCACCATCGTGGACGACGGCGCCGGCATGTCGCGCGCCCAGCTGCGCCGCTTCCACGACCTGGCGGCTACCTCCAAGCGCCGGGGACGGGGGATCGGCTTCGCGGGCGTGGGGATCAAGCTGGCGCTGCTGGCGTGTGAGGACGTGGTCACGGAATCACGTCGCGGGCAGAAGTCGCTTGCAACTTCGTGGCGCCTGGCCTCGAAGCAGAAGGCACCGTGGTCGTGGGTGGACGCCCCGGGGCTGGTCGGCGGCGAGAGCGGCACCGCGGTGCGGCTGCGCCTGAGCAACGCGCTCGGCCCGCTGCTCGACCCCGGCTGGCTGGCCACCACCCTGCTGCGCAGCTTTGCCCCCCTCTTCGATCCCGCCTTCGATGACATCCTGGAGAGCGCCTACGGCCAGGGGGTGGTCTTCGAGGTGAACGGCCAGCGCGTGCCCCGGGCCTCCATGGCGCACCTGCGCATCCTGGGCGACGCGGGCATCACCGATCGCGCCGAGGTGGCGGCCCGCCTGCCGCGCAAGCGGAAGCCCTCCGCGCAGGGCTGGCTGGCGCGCGCCGACGCGCCGCTGCCGGAGGAGGAGCGCGGCGTGGCCGTGGCCACCCTGGGCAAGGTCATCAAGCGCGGCTGGGACTGGCTGGGCGTGGCGCCCACGGAGGCCGACCGCATCAGCGGGCTCATCGAGGCGCCCGGCCTGGCCGAGGCGCTCACCCTGAACAAGGGTGACTTCATCCGCACCGGCGCGCGCGGCGCCACCTACCTGGCCTATCGCAAGATCCTGCAGGAGGCCGTGAGCCAGCAGCTGGCGGCGTGGGGGGACGCGCCCGAGCCGAAGCCCGCCCGCCGCCCGCGCACGCGCCGCATGGAGAAGGACCTGGAGCGGGTGCTGGTGGACATGGCCGGAGACTTTCCGCTCATCGGTTCGCTGGTGGAGCGGCGCCGGGGCGGGCAGCGGCGCATTGCCTTCGGCGGGGGCGGGACGCCGGCGGACGGCTGGGCGCCGGGCGCGGCGCTCGAGACCACGCCCTCCCCGGATCCGGACTCAAGCGACGGTCCCGCTTCACCCTCGCCGCCTGGCGATGCCGGCTCCGCGGACTCCGCCACATCCGCCGGCCCCGAGGGGCCGGGGTCCGCTCCGGACGGCGGAGCGGACGCCGCGCCTGCCGGCGCGGACGCCGGCGGCCTGCCCGAGCGCAAGGGCAGAAAGCAGCGCGGGCGCTACGGGCTGGAGATTGCCTTCGAGAGCCGCGGCCCCGACGCCGAACTGGCGCGCCTGGTGGAGTCCACCGTGCGGGTCAACGACGCCCACCCCGCCTACCGCCGGGCGCTGGCCGCCCGCTCCGACGGCTACCACATTGCGCTGGGCGTGGCCATGGCGCTGGCGCCGCTGGCCGCCGAGCCGGCGGCCGCGCACCGCTTCATCACGGCCTTCCTGCGGCGCTGGGGGGAGGCGGCGGAGGGGTGAGGACGCGCGCGTGCGTGGCCACGCTGCTGGGCGCGGGGCTGGCGGCGCTGGCAGCGGGCTGCGGCGTGCCGCACCCGTCGCCGGACGTCACCAGGATCACCGGGGCGCCGCTGCGCGCCGTGCTCATCAGTGACCTGAACGCCGCCTACGGGGCCACCGCCTATCCGGCGGAGGTCCACCACGCCGTGCGCCACATCACCACCAGCTGGCGCCCCGACCTGGTGCTCGTGGCCGGGGACATGGTGGCGGGGCAATCCGCCGGCCTGTCTGACTCGACCGTGCGTGCCATGTGGGATGCGTTCGACGCGGCGGTGGCGGCGCCGCTGCGCGCGGCGGGCATTCCGCTCGTGGTCACCATGGGCAACCACGACGCGTCCGCCTACCCGGCGCATGCGCGCGACCGTGCCCTGGCCGCCGCCTACTGGCGGGGCACACCGCCGCCGACCGCGCCGCTGCCCTTCGTGGAGCGCGAACACTACCCGCTGCGCTACACGGTGGCCCGGGGTGACGTCTTCCTGGTGGCCTGGGACGCCACGCGCCAGGAGAGCGCCACCGACGCGGAGCTCCTGGACTGGCTGCGGCGCTCGCTCGCCAGCCCGGAGGCGCGGCGCGCGCGCCACCGCGTGGTGCTCGGCCATCTGCCGCTCTACGGCGTGGCCGAGGGGCGCAACCGACCGGGCGAGGTGCTGGCCGACGGGGACCGGCTGCGCCGGCAGCTCGAGGCGTGGGGCGCCACCCTCTACATCAGCGGCCACCACCATGCGTATTACCCCGGGCGCCGCGGCGGTCTGGAACTCCTGCATGCGGGGGCGGTAGGCAATGGGCCGCGGCAGCTGCTCGGCGCGCGCATGCCGCCCACCCGGACCGTGAGCGTGCTGGATTTCCTGCCGGACTCCCTGGCCGTCACCACCTACGCCATCGGCGCGGAGGCGGGCGCGCTGGAGCGGATTTCCCTGGAAGATCTGCCGCCGGTGGTGTGCGGGCACAGCGGCTGGGTGGGGCGGCGCGATCTGCCGGCGGTCGACACCGCCTGCGCGGCCAGCCGCTAGGCCGCGGCGGAGGATGCGCGCCGCCCGGTGCCGGGCGGGCGAGCGGCCGGACGGGTCCGGACGGCCGGACGCCGAGCGGCACGACGGTGCGGCGCGCGGGGGCCGATTTGCTTGACCCCGCGCGACCGGCCGATACACCTTGGACCCCTGGCGCCCATGCAATCCGCGCCACCCTCCACTTCTCGAGGAAACAGCATGCAGCAGACCCGCATCCTGGCCGCCTGCGCGGCCGCCCTGATGGTGAGCGCCGCGGCCGCCACCGCGCAGGAGCCCAACTTCGGCCGCGCCATCGCGCTCACCGAGGCCGACCTCTTCATCGGGCAGCCGGTCAACTGGTACGGGCCCGGGGTGGTCTACACCTACGGGCTGGACGCCGCCGGCGGATGGCGGGAGCACCAGCGGCTCACGGCCGCGGACTCCTCCCGCATGGATGACTTCGGGCGCGCGCTGGCGGTGGCGGGCAACACGCTGGTGGTGGGCGCGCCGCGCAAGCGGGACGGCGCGGGCGTGGCCTACGTCTTCGAGCGCGCCAGCGCGGACGGCACCTGGCGCCAGAGCGCCGTCATCGAGCCGCCCGCCGCGGGCGATCACACCGAGTACGCGGCGGCGCTGGCGCTCGTGGGCCAGGAGGAACTGCTCGTGGGCGCGCCCGCCGTGGACGGCACGGGCGTGGTCTACCACTACCGGCAGGGCGCCGACGGCGCCTGGTCACTGCGCGCCACGCTCCGGCCCCCCGCGGGCGCGGCCGGCTTCGGGCGGGCGCTGGCCCGGCAGGACGACTGGCTGCTCGTGGGCGCGCCGGACACCGATGACGGTGCCGGCCGGGTCTTCGCGGCGCAACGCGGCGTGGACGGCGCGTGGGGCCAGCCGGCCGCCGTGAACCTGCCCGGCCTGGAGGGCGGCGGGCGCGCCGGCATCGGCGCGGCCGTGCTGTTGGACGGGGCGCGGGCCTACGTGGGCGCCCCTGGCGCGGCCACCCTCTTCACCCTGGCGCGCGAGGCCGATGGGGGCTGGACGGCCACCGGCCAGCTGCAGCCCTTCGACGCCGCGCGCGGCACGCGCTTCGGCGCCGCCGTGGCCAGCGTGGCGGAGGAGCTGTGGGTGGGCGCGCCGGGCGTGAATCGAGCCAACGGTCGCTTATACAGGTTTGCGCCGGATGAAGACGGCGGGTGGCGGAGCGCCGTGCGCCTGGAGGCCGACTCGGCCGACGGTACCGCCTGGCCGTTCGGCTTCGGCTACGCCATGGCGGCGGCGGACGGGCGCGCGGTGGTGGGCATGCCCACGCGCGATTTCGGCGAGGGGCGCGCCGTGGTGATGGCCCGGGAGGGCGGCGCGTGGCGGGCCGCGCAGCAGCTCGAGGGGCGGATCTACGCCATCGGGGAAACGCTCGCGTCGGGGCAGCGCTGCCAGGAGGGGCGGCTGGAGGAGTTCCCGTGCGCCAACATCGAGGTGGTGTCCCATATGCCGATCAGCGAGCTGGGTGGCGCGCGCGGCGTGTGGGTGAACGACGTCTGGGGGTGGAGCGATCCCGAGACCGGCCGCGATTACGCACTGGTGGCGCGCCGGGACGGGGCCTCCTTCGTGGACGTGACGGACCCCACCGCGCCGCGCCTGGTGGGCAACCTGCCGCGCACGCAGGGCTCGCCGCCCTCGGTCTGGCGGGACATCAAGGTGCTCGGCAATCACGCCTACGTGGTGGCGGACGGCGCGGGCGCGCACGGCATGCAGATCTTCGATCTCACGCGGCTGCGCGGCGTGACGGATCCGGCCACGGTGTTCGAGCCGGACGCCACCTACCGCGAGATCCACAGCGCGCACAACGTGGTGGCCGACACGGCCTCCGGCTTCCTCTACGTGGTGGGCGCCAACAGCGGCGGAGAGAGCTGCGGCGGCGGGCTGCACATGGTGGATGCACGCGAGCGCGAGAACCCCACCTTCGCCGGCTGCTACAACGACCGCGCGGGCACGAACAGCCGCGGCTACACGCACGACGCGCAGTGCGTCACCTACCAGGGGCCCGACGCCGCCTACCGCGGCCGCGAGATCTGCGTGGGCTCCAACGAGACCGAGATCAACATTGCCGACGTCACGGACAAGGCCAACCCCGTCACCGTGGGCCGCAACAGCTATCCCAACGTGGCCTACGCGCACCAGGGCTGGTTCGACGAGGAGCAGCGCTACTTCTACATGAACGACGAGCTGGACGAACTGTCCGGCAACGTGGCCGGCACGCGCACCATCGTCTGGGACCTGACGGAGCTGGAGGACCCGATCGTGGCGCACGAGTACATCGGCCCCGTGCGCGCGTCGGACCACAACCTCTACGTGGTGGGTGACAGGGTCTATCAGTCCAACTACGGCAGCGGGCTGCGCGTCCTGGACATCAGCGATCGCACCAACCCGCGCGAGGCGGCGTTCTTCGACAGCGCTCCCTACAACCAGGACGGGCCCGGACACAGCGCCACCGAGAGCGGCGCGTGGAGCAACTACCCGTTCTTCGAGAGCGGCATCGTGGTGTTCACCAGCGTGCGCGAAGGGCTCTTCATCGTGCGCGTGGTGGACGG
>JBBDRO010000104.1:15436-17035 GCA_040905425.1 Gemmatimonadota bacterium
TCGTGGTGTTCACCAGCGTGCGCGAAGGGCTCTTCATCGTGCGCGTGGTGGACGGTAAGCCGATCAGTTGAGGAGAACCGGGAGGATCACCATGAAGAACGCGTGCGGGCCGGCAGCGTTGCTGCTCGCGACCGCGGCGTTGAGCGGTTGCGTGGGCGCCGCGGACACCGCGTACGTTACGCTCACCGACAGCGCGGGCGTGCGGATCGTCACCAACCTGCCGGGCAGCATCGCGGCGGCGCAGGCGTGGCGGCTCGGCGAGCGGCCGGTGCTGGAGATCGGCGGGGGGGCCAGCCCCGCGGTGCCGCTCCACCGCGTCACGGCGGTGCGGCCGATCGAGGGCGGACCGATCCTGGTGGGCACCGACGCGCCGCCGCGGGCACTCGTCCTCCGGGCGGACGGCTCGCTGGCGGCCACCCTCGGGCGCCAGGGTGAGGGGCCGGGCGAGTTCGACAACGTGGCCTCAGTGGTGCCGCTCGGTACCGATTCCGTGGCGGTGTGGGACCAGGATCGGCGCCGCCTCTCCGTCTTCACCCTGGACGGCGTCTTCCAGCGCGAGGTGGAGCTGAGCGGCCTGGTGCCGCTCTCGCCGCTGGCCGCTCCGAACGCGGAGGTGCCGGCCGGCTTCACGCGCCTGCTCGGCGGTGGCAGGGGGCCGCTGGTGATCCACGTGAACGGCGTCTGGGGGCCCGGGCTGGCGGAGGCGGGCGCGCAGCGCATGGCGCTCGCCTCCCACCGCATCGATCCCGACGGCACGGCACGCGCCACGTACGGGCCGTTCGCCGGCATGGAGATCTACCGCTCGCCCGAGATGGGGGTGCTGCCCTTCCCGTTCGGCGCGACCACGGACGCGGCGCTGGCGGGCGAGCGGCTGGTGGTGGGCACGGCCGCCTCCCCGCAACTGCGGTACTTCGCGCCGGACGGCACGCTCATGGGCATCGTTCGCTGGCCCGACCACGAGCGCATCGTGGCCGACGGTCCGCTCGTGGCGGAGTTCGACGCGTGGTTCGAGGAGCAGCTGGCCTGGCGGGAGCCCGGCGAGCAGGCCCTCTTCCGCGAGCTGATCGGCTCCATCCCCAGGCCCGAGCGCTTCCCCGCCTACCAGGGCGTGGTGAGCGGCCAGGACGGCCGGATCTGGGTGGGTGACTACCCTGGACAGCTCGGGCTGATGGGCATCTCCCCCGACCTGCGCCGCACGCCGGCCCGGCAATGGCTGATCATCGACGACGCCGGCGCGCTGGTGGCGCGGCTCCGCACGCCCGAGGGCTTCGACCCGCACGCAGTGCGTGACGGCCGGGTGTGGGGCGTCTACCGGGACGAGCTGGAGGTGGAGTCGGTGCGGGCGTATGCGGTTGTGAAGCCGTGAACTATGCGAGGAGGGCAGGAGCACATGACGCATTCCAGAGGCCGGCTTCTCATCACGCTCACTGCCACCGCTACCGCCCTGATCGGATGCGACGACGCCGCGTCATCCGCCGGCGCCCCCACGGCCCGGGACAGTGCGGGCATCACGATCCTCGAGCACACCGGCGTGCCCGCGGAGTTGCCGCACTGGACGATCGCCGAGCCGGCGGAGCTCCGGCTGGGCGCGCGCGACGG
>JBBDRO010000105.1:0-30632 GCA_040905425.1 Gemmatimonadota bacterium
ACCTGGCGCGCCAGCAGGATGTGCTCGCGCGTCTGCGGCATCGGACCGTCCGCCGCGCTCACCACCAGGATGGCCCCGTCCATCTGCGCCGCGCCCGTGATCATGTTCTTCACGTAGTCGGCGTGGCCCGGACAGTCCACGTGCGCGTAGTGGCGCGCGTCCGTCTGATACTCCACGTGCGCCGTGGCGATGGTGATGCCACGCTCACGCTCCTCCGGCGCCTTGTCGATGTTGTCGAACGACACGAAGTCCGCCAGACCCTTGGCGGCCTGGATCTCCGTGATCGCGGCCGTCAACGTGGTCTTGCCGTGATCCACGTGACCGATCGTGCCCACGTTCACATGCGGCTTGGTACGCTCGAACTTGGCCTTGCCCATGTCTTTCCTCGGTGGTGTATCAGCGTTTGCGGTATCAGGAGCTCGCGATGGGGATTGAACCCATGACCTCTCCCTTACCAAGGGAGTGCTCTACCACTGAGCTACGCGAGCAGTATCAGGGGCGCAGTGGCCCTGGGGCCCGCGCCGGGTGAGGCGGCAGACGGGGGAGCCACAAAGAACGCTCCCCCTCCCTGCGCTTCGCAGGTGGGGTATCAGCCCGCCTCACCCTGTCCCGACTCGGTGGTATTCGCACGGCAGGCTGCCGTTTCATGCTCCCACCGGCCGCCGATCGCGCCACCCACAGCGATCGCTGGACAGACCTGTAGTATAGCCCGGCGTCCGAGGGGTGTCAACGGTGTGGGATGGCGGCCCCGCCGCGCATGGCATCCGCACGCGACCCGGCCGCCGGAATCGACGACCGGGCCGGTGGGAAAAGAGCGGGCGATGGGACTCGAACCCACGACCCTCAGCTTGGAAGGCTGATGCTCTAGCCAACTGAGCTACGCCCGCACTCTGGAGGCAGAAAGCTAACGGCGGCGGGCACTGCGTACAAGCTGACGGTCGGACTCGAACCGACGACCTGCCGCTTACAAGGCGGCTGCTCTACCAGCTGAGCTACGTCAGCACCCGGGAGATAAGAAAACCCCGCCGGCCCCGAGGGTCAACGGTTCGAAGCGACGTCGGCCGTGCCGCGTTCCCGGTGCCAGCGCACCCCCTGCAGCGTATCCTCCACCACCACGCCGCGCGCGCCGAGTTCGCTGCGAATGGCGTCGGCCGCGGCGAAGTCCCGGCGCGCCCGGGCGTCACGCCGCGCATCGAGGCGCTCCTCCACCCAGGCGGCGAACTCCTGGTCCACGCCCTCCTCCTCGGCACGGGCCAGGGCCACGATGCCGAGTACGTCATCCATGCTCGTCAGTGCGTCCAGGGCGGCACGGTGCTCCGCGGGCGGGACCTCGTCCGCCCGGTCCAGGGCGGCGTTGGCCTCGCGCACGAAGTCGAACAGCGCGCGCAGGGCCACCGGCGTGTTGAGGTCGTCGTCCAGGCCCCGCGCGAAGGTCTCCAGCGCCACCGCGGCCGCCGCGGCCAGGCCCACCTCCGCCGCCCCCTCGGCCACGGGCGCGGCTTCCAGCCGGCGGGAGAAGTCCAACAGGCGGCGCAGCGCTCCGCGCGCGTCCTCCAGCCCCGCGAAGGTGAAGTTCAGCTCGCTCCGGTAGTGCGCCATGAGCAGCAGGTAGCGGATGGCCGAGGGCGCGTGCCCCCGCGCGACCAGATCGGCGATGGTGAAGACGTTGCCCTTGGACTTGGACATCTTCTCGCCGTTGACCTTGAGGTGCTTCACGTGCAGCCAGTAGCGCACGAACGGCTGCCCCGTGGCCGCTTCCGACTGGGCGATCTCGTCCTCATGGTGGGGAAAGATCAGGTCCTCCCCGCCCGTATGGATGTCCACCGTCTCACCCAGCTCGGCCATACTCATGGCGGAGCACTCGATGTGCCAGCCGGGGCGGCCCTCCCCCCAGGGCGTGGGCCAGGCGGCGCCCACCTCCCGGTCCGCGTCCCGCGCGGCCTTCCAGAGCGCGAAGTCCCGCGCGTCGGCCTTCTCGTACTCGTCGGCGTCGATGCCGCGCGCGCGGTCCGCCAGACCGGCGCCGGCGCGCGTCTGGCTCAGGTCCACGCGGGCCAGGCGCCCGTACGCGGGGAAGGAGGCGATGTCGAAGTAAACGGACCCGTCGCGTTCATAGGCGTGGTCCTTCTCAATGAGCCGCTCCACGAGACCCACCATGGCGTCCATGTGCTCGGTGGCGCGGGGATAGACGTCCGCCGGGCGGACCCCCAGCGCGCGCAGGTCGGCAAAGAAGGCCTCCGTCTGGGGCGCGGTGACGGCGGTGATGTCCACCCCGCGCTGGCGCGCGCCGTCGATGATCTTGTCCTCCACGTCCGTCAGGTTCATGACAAAGCGGACCTCGTGCCCCTGCCACTCCAGATAGCGATGCAACAGGTCGTTGAACACGAACGTGCGGAAGTTGCCGATGTGGGGCGGCAGATAGACCGTGGGACCGCAGGCGTACACCCCCACGGGCCGGCCGGCCCGGGGCGTGAAAGCGCGCAGGGAGCGGGACAGCGTGTCGTGGAGCTTGAGGGCCATGGCGCTCAGGTTTCGGCCGGGGCTGGGGGCCGCTGCCCCTCGCCCCAGTAGAAGGTCATGTGGGGGAACGGGATCTCGATGCCCTCAGCGTCGAAGCGCTTCTTCAGCCGCCGGCGCAGCTCACGGGCCACGTCCCATTGTTTCAGGGGCAGCGTCTTGGCCACCATGCGGATGACCACCGCGGAGTCGGCGAACGCCTGCACGCCGGGGACCTCGGGGGGATCCACCAGCAGGGGGCCGAAATCAGGGTCCTGCAGCAGTTCCTCACCCACGGCGCGCATGACCTCCATGACGTGGTCCACGTCCTCCTTGTAGGCCACGCCCATGTCCAGGACGGCGCGGGAGAACTGCTTGGTGAGGTTGCTGACCCGGGTGATCTCCCCGTTGGGGACGATGTGCACGATGCCCTCCACGTCCCGCAGGATCGTGGTGCGCAGGGTGATCTTCTCCACCGCTCCCGACACGTCACTCACGCGCACCACATCCCCCACGCCGAACTGCCCCTCCATGAGCATGAAGGTACCGCTGATGACGTCCTTGACCAGCGACTGGGCGCCGAAGGAGACGGCCAGCCCGAGCACGCCCACGCTGGCCAGCAAGGGGCCGATGTCCATGAACTCCCCGGCCACCGTCAGGATGGTGATGGTGACCACGGCAATGAGCGCCACGTTGGCCAGCAGCCCGCCCACCGTCTGCGCCCGCTGCTCGCGCAGGCGCTTCACCACCGGGTCCTCCTCATCCACCGACCGGCCGACCCAGCGGCCGATCACCAGCTTGATTACGCGGTAGACCACCACCGCGACGGCAATGAAAACCAGGATCCGCACCGCACCGAATACCACCGCCTCGGAACTCAGGTAGCTCCACAGGCGCTGCGGCAGGGTGCGGAGCTCGGCCGGGCTCAGCACCTGTAGCAGCGAATCGGTAGCGGAATCTTGCAGCGCCAGCATGCTCACGGCATCAGGCGAATCTCGGAGACGTGCCAGCGGCCTTCGACCTTCACCAGCGCCACGAAGATCGACACCCGCTCGGGGATGGTGGTGCCGCGTGCGCGCACCACCCAGTTCAGCTCGCCGAAGCCGCGTGCGGGCTCACCACCCACCTCCTTGGCCAGACCGACCTGCACGTTGAGCGTCTCCCGATCCTCGAAGACGCGCCGCAGCACCGCCGCCGCCTGCCGTGGCGGGAAGGGGCCGGTGGGCGAACCGTCCACGTCCAGGGCCACGCCCGCGGGCCCGGCGTGGTTGGCCACGGCCGTAGCGTCACTCCTGGCCCACGCCGCGGCCACCTGTTCCAGGGCTCCCTTGAGTTGCTGGGCCGCCGCGTCGGCCGGCAGGAGCGCCGCGAGCACGATCAGCATGCCTGCCCACGCCAACCTGGCGCTCATTCCACCGCCTCCGCCAGCTCGTCCAGGTCCGCCTGGAGCGCCGCCACCGCGGCTACCGGATCGGCGGCCCGGATCACCGGCCGCCCTACGACCAGATAGTCGGCGCCCGCCCGGGCGGCTGCCGACGGCGTGGCCGTGCGCGCCTGGTCATCAGGCACGGCGTCCGGCATGCGGATGCCTGGTGTGACCACGAGAAAGCCCGCCCCGTGGCGCCGTTTGAGCAGCTCGGCCTCGAGTGGGGACGCCACCACCCCGGCCAGCCCGGCATCGTCGGCCAGCTGCGCGAGGCGGCCCACCTCGTCACGCAGGGAGCGCAGCTCCTTGGCCCAGGTCTCCTCGATGTCGTGCACGGTGAAGGACGTGAGAATGGTCACGCCCAGCACGGCCGGTCCGTCGGCCCCGGCTGCCTCCACCGCCGCGCGGAGCATGGCGCTGCCGCCCGCCGCGTGCACCGTGAGGAGCTCCACGCCGAGCTCCCGCGCCGCGCGCACGGCACTGGCCACGGTATTGGGTATGTCGTGGAACTTGAGGTCCAGGAAGACACGCTTCTCACGCTCGGCGAGCGCGGTAATGAGCGCGTGCCCGCCGCGCGTGAAGAGCGGTGAGCCCACCTTGTACCACCGCACACGCTCCCCCACGCGGTCCACGAGATCGAGGGCCGCCTCCGCGTCATCCACATCCAGCGCTACGATGATCTCCGCCATGTCCTTCTGCTTTCGGGGCCGCGGCGCTCAGGCCGTGATGCCCGCACCCACCAGGTCGCGGACGTGGGTCACGCCCAGCGTGCGGCCGATTCGCTGCATCTCCGCAAGTACACGTGGCGCGGCGCGGGGGTCCGCGAATGTGGCCGTGCCCAGCTGCACCAGGCTGGCCCCCGCGAGCACGTACTGCAGGGCGTCCGCGCCGCTCCGTATCCCGCCCACCCCCAGGATTGGCACCGCCACCCGGGCGCGCACACGGACCAC
Source organism: Gemmatimonadota bacterium (assembly GCA_040905425.1). GTDB lineage: Bacteria > Gemmatimonadota > Gemmatimonadetes > Longimicrobiales > RSA9 > JBBDRO01. The sequence goes on from JBBDRO010000105.1 coordinate 4,873, forward strand.
CGCGGCCACACCGATCGGCAGCAACGCGCCCCCGCTCACACCTCCCTGACCGGCGCCCAGCACCGGCCGCCGTGTGGGCAGATCGAAGAGCAGGCCGGGCATGGTGTTCACCAGGGTGAGCGCGTCGGCGCCTTCGGCCACGGCCACCTCCGCCATGCGGCCCAGGTCGGGCACGTTGGGCGCCAGCTTCACGGCCAGGGGGCGGCGCGTGGCCGCGCGCGCGGCGCGCACCGCCGCCGCCAGCAGATCCTCCCGGGCGGAGAAGAGCGCTCCGCCCTCCTTCACGTTGGGACACGAGACGTTCAGCTCATAGCCCAGGAAGCCGTCGGCGTCATCCAGGCGCGCCACGATGGTGCCGAATTCCTCCGCCGTTCGTCCAGCCACGTTCACCAGGACCCGGGCACGCTGAAGGCGCCCGGCCAGCCAGGGCAGGCGCTCGGCACGCACCCGCTCCACGCCGTCGTTGGCCAGGCCCACGGAGTTCAGCATACCGGCGCCGAACTCGGCCACGCGCGGCGCGGCGTTACCGGCCCTGGGCTCGGCGGTGACGGCCTTGATGACCAGGCCGCCCAGTTCGTCCAGCTCCAGCACGCCGTCCAGCTCACGGCCATAGCCGCACGTGCCACTGGCCAGCAGGAGCGGGTTCTGGAACGTGGTTCCGAAGAGTTCCTGGTCGAGCTTCACCGCCACCTCGCCGCGATGTGTCCGGGGAGCGTGGAGCGCACCAGCGCGCCGCAGGATGCCGGGAGCTTCACTGCACCCTCACCGGGCGTCCGGGAGCGGCGGAAACGTGTCATTGCCCGGCCGGCGCACCCGGTCGTCCGCGGCGCACGTGGTGTCGCACAGCGCGGCGGTGTCCTGGAGGGCCAGCACGAAGCGCACGCGTGCCGAGTCGCCGCGCACGCATGCGGCGCGCGCGCTGTCCGCGCGAATGCCGAGCACCGCCGCCTCCTCCAGCTGCGCGCCGCACGCCATGCGCAGCGAATCGGTGCGCGCGACCACGCGCAGGCTGTCCAGCGCGGCCACGTGCTGGCTCACGGCGGCGTCCCGCCCCCGCGCGGTGCTGCGCGCCTCCTCCAGCAACCCCGCCAGCTGGCCGTCCAGCCGGCGCTCGGCGTCCTCGAAGCCCGCAGCGTCACCGGGCGTCACATAGGGATTGCCCGCCACCGCCACCGCGCGGGCCCGCAGGGCGGCCGCCTCCTCCGGGGGCGCGAGCAGCGCCCCGGCGAGCAGCGCCTTGGGCGCCCACACGCCGGCCGGTGCCAGCTCCGCGTATGCGGTGAAGAGCCGCACGGCCAGCTGCGGCGCGGCCAGGCTGTCCCGCGCCATTTCGGCGGCCACGAAGAGCGCCAGGGGACGGCCCTGCCCCGCACGCTCCACCAGCTCCTCGAGCGTGCGCATGTGATCCACCAGGCGGGCGGCCGGCGGATGGCCCACGGCGGGCAGCAGGATGGCACGCACCTCGCCCAGCTCGTCCAGACCGCTGGCGCCCCGCAGCCGGAGCCGGCTCCAGGTATGGCGGGCGGCCTGCGCCGTGCCCGGCGCCGCGCCGTCCGCCAGCGCACCGAGCTCGTCGAGCGCGGCGGCGGTATCCCCGCCGGCCGCCAGGTGCGCGGCGCGTACCAGGCGGAGCGAGTCACGCGCCGCCGCGGGCCAGGCACCCGCGGCCACGGGCGCCAGGAGCAGCGCCGCGGCGGCCGGGCCGTGCGCGCGCGCTTCCACGGCCGCCAGCGTACGCAGCGAATCCAGGGTGGCGCGCGCGCCGGCGTCCCCCAGGAGCCGGGCCACCGCGGCCCGCAGCCGGGCGGAGTCCCCCAGGGCCAGCGCCCGCGTGGCGCCCTCCAGCAGCGCCTTGTGGGCCAGCGGGTCGGACCGGATGGCCGCGGCGTCCAGCTCCGCCCACGCGGCCGCGGCGTCCCCCGTGGCGAAGCGGGCGCGGGCCCGCCACAGGTGGGCAAAGGCCGCCTCCGGGCTGCCCGCCGCCAGCTCGGCGAGCGCCCGGTCCAGGTGCGGCAGGGCCGCCGCCGGCCGCTCGGCGCGCACGGCCGTGGCCCCCAGGTAGGCCTCCGCCGTGGCCCGCATGCGCGCGTTGTCCGTGTGCCGCACCGCGGCGTCCAGCGCCGCGCTGGCCTCAGCGTTGCGGCCGAGCGCGAAATGCGCCCGCCCGATGAGCAGGAGGGCGTCATCCGACCAGCGGCCCTCCGGGTGCGCGCGATAGCTCGAGGACGCCTTCAGCAGACTCTCTTCGTAGGCCGCGCGCGCCTGCGCGCTCCGCCCCTCGGTGGCAAGGCGCTCCGCCTCCGCGAAGCGGCGCTCCGCGTTGTAGAGCGCGTTGAAGTAGCCGCATCCGGCCGGCGCCAGGACGGCCAGCGCCAGGACGGCCAGCGGACCCAGGCGCCGACGCGCGCTCATCCGCCCGCCCACAGCGGCTCCTGGGCCTCAAAGAACGCCTCCAACGCGTCCGCCAGCGCCCAGCCAAGCTTGTCCTGGAAGGCCGCGCTGCCCAGCAGCCGCGCCTCCTCGGGATGGGAAATGAAGCCCGTTTCCACCAGTACGGCGGGCATGACGGCCCCTACCAGCACCACGAATTCCGCCCGCTTCACGCCCCGGTTCGGACCGGGGTGAAAGGCGGCCAGACGCCGCTGCACGGTGGCGGCCAGTTCGGCCGAGGCGCGCACCCAGTACTCGTTGCGCAGGCTGCTCAGGATGGCGTCCCGCGTGCTGGAGCCCGCGCCGTCGTCCTCGTAGGCCAGGGCCGCGTTCTCCATCTCCGCCACCCGGCGCTCGTCCTCCGTGGTGGCCTCGGCCAGGAAGTACGTCTCGAAGCCGCGCGGCTGGGCCGTGCGCCAGGCATTGGCGTGGATGGAGACGAAGACGGCGCGCGGCCGAAAGCCCTTCAGCTCGTTGGCCAGGTGCGGACGGTCCACCAGCGCGATGAGCGTGTCCACCGTGCGCGTGTAGTGCACCTCGAAGCCGCGCTCGCGGAGGATCCTGCCCAGGCGCTGCGCGATGGCCAGCGTGACCTGCTTCTCGGCCAGCCGACCGGGGCCGACCTTGCCTGGATCCCGCCCGCCGTGGCCCGCATCCAGGATCACCACGCGTGCGTCCCGGCTGCCGACCGGGCCGGGACCGGACGGCGCGGCGGCAGGCGTACCCGCCGGCGGCGTGTCCGGTGGCGCATCAACGCCCGCGCGCGCGGGCTCTGCGGACCCGGCGGAAACGCCCGCACCCCGGACCTGCAGGACCCCGCCCCGGTACGCCACGCGCTCCGGATAGGCGGTGGGCAGCCAGGCAATGAAGAACTGCTCGGGGAGGTGGAGCGCGCCGTCCACCAGGTGCGCTGGATAGGCCAGATGGTGGACGCCGCTGCCGGTGCGAAAGAACGGGGACGTCGCCTGGAATTCGAGCGTGTCTCCGAAGAGCAGGAGCCGCACGCCGCCCGCCATGGGCAGGATGCTGCCCCCCAGCGCCTCCACCGCCCGCGCGGCGTACGCCGGCGCCTCCGTGGGCGACGCCTCCACGCTGACGCTGCCGGCCGGCCCCTGGATACGCAGCGGCGTACCCTGCGCCGCGGCGGCCAGGGGCAGGAGGGCCGCGCACGCCACGGCAACGAGCAGCGGGCGCATCAGGTGCGCTCCTTCAGCGCGCGCTGCATCTCGCGCTCGTGCGTGCGCTTCTTCAGGTCCTCACGCCGATCGTACTGCTTCTTGCCGCGGCCGAGCGCCAGCGTGGTCTTCACGAAGCCGCGGCGCAGGTGGAGGTCCAGCGGCACGAGTGTCTGGCCCTGCTCCTGGGTAGCCCCGATGAGCTTGCGGATCTCCTGGCGGCGCAGCAGCAGCTTGCGCGGCCGCACGGGATCCGTGTTCCACCCCGCCGCCGGATCGTAGGGGGTGACGTGCATGCCGTGCAGCCACACCTCGCCGCCGTCCACGCGCGCAAACGCCTCCTGCAGGCTGACCTTGCCGTTCTTGATGGACTTCACCTCGGGCCCCGTGAGCGCAATGCCCGCCTCCCAGCTGTCGAGCACGTGGTACTCGTGCAGGGCCTTGCGATTGCGCGCCAGCACCTTGCGCCCGTCTTCACTGTCATTGGCCATGCCTTCAACCTACCCAACGCCCGGCACGCATGGAAGCGGTGACAAGCCGCGAGGCCCGTCCGCTTCGGGGGCTCCTCACCCCAGCCGCTCCTTCTGCCTGCGGCGAATGCGCTGCAGCGCGGTGACCTGCCCCACCTCACCGCCGATGATGAAGATGATGGAGGCGTAATAGATCCACAGGAAGAGCACGATGGCGGTGGCGGCGGTGCCATAGGCGGAGCTGTAGTTGGCACGCTGCGCGTAATAGCTGAAGCCGAATTTGAGGAGCTCGAAGCAGACGCCCGTGAAGGTGGCCGCCACGAGGGCGGTGCTCCACTGGATGCGGCGCGCCGGCAGGTAGCGGTAGATGAGGATGAAGAGGATCCACAGCGGCAGGAAGGCCAGCGCGTACGAGAGCAGCGTCATCATGCCGCTGGCGGGGCGCGCCGGGACGTGCAGGAAATCGATGCCGTACTTCGCCACCCAGTTGATGTAGAAGGTGATGCCCAGGTTCAGGGTGAAGAGGACGGTGGCGGCCACCACCATCTTCAGATCGAAGATCTTGCCGGCCACGATGCCCCGGTCCTGCTGCAGGTCGAAGATCTCCCGCAGCACCGTGCGCAGCGTGCCGATGAGGCGCGTGGCCACCCAGAAGAAGATCACCGTACCCAGCGTGGCCAGGCCAGTGCTGCTGTCGCGGATACCGGTGATGATGTCATGGATAGTACGCTCCAGCTCCACACCCGCGGACGGCAGGGCATTGGCGATGTAGCGCATAAGCTGCTCGGTGGGATCGATGCCCGGCTGCGCCTGCAGCACCAGCCCCGCGATACCCAGAGCGGCCAGGATGAGCGGCAGCACCGCCACCAGGAGGTTGAAGGAGATGGCGCCGGCCAGGAAGAAGATGTTGTCCTGCTCGGCCTTCTTGTAGACCCGGCGGACAAAATCCCGCACGGCCCACCGGCGGCCGGTGCGGCGGTAGCGAAGGGGCGGGTCGGCGGCCATGCCGGGGCGCTACGCCCCGCCGTCTTCTCCTGCCGGGGGCGCCTCCGGCGTGGGCGGATAGTTGCGGGCCGCGTCCACACCGGCACGCACGCGATCCCCCGACTGCCGCACGCTCGCCTCGACCCGAGCGCGCGAGTCGAGCGCCGCCTGCCGGCCCGCCTCGAAGGCGTCGCGGGCCTGGTCCACACGGCCGGTCACCTCCTCGCGCACCTCGTCCACCGTCTCACTCAGAGCGACCTGTGCTCCGCGCACGGCGTCCTCGGCCTGCTCGCGCAGGCGCCGCGCGCCGCGCTGCAACTCCTCGCGCGTCTCCTCCCCCGAGCGGGGGGCCAGCAGGAGAGCCAGCCCCGCACCGATGAGCCCTCCCCACAGGAACGCGGAAACGCCGCCGTGGCGCTCGATGATGATGGTGGGACCGTCTTCGTACTCGGCCATGACTCCTCCCTGTTGTGGCTGCCGGGACGCCTAGGCGTCCCGCTCCATGTACTCCGCCAGACGGGCGCGGAGGTCCTTTGCCTTGATGCCCAGGATGCGCGCTGCCTTGGCGTGATCACCGTCCGTGAAGGCAAAGGTCTTCAGCGTGAGCTTCCGCTCCATGTCCTCCAGCGAGGTGCCCACCTTCACATGCACCTCCCCCTCATCCAGCGCGGTGTGGCGCGGCTGGAGGTCGCGGGCGTTGATGGCGCCGCCCCTGCTCAGGATGACCGCGCGCTCCACAGCGTTCTTGAGCTCCCGCACGTTGCCCGGCCAGCGGTACGTGTCGATGTATTCCAGCGCGCTCTCCTCGAACCCGTCGATCTTTTTCTTCTGCTCCCCGGCAAAGCGCTGCAGGAACTCTTCCGCCAGGATGCGCATGTCCAGGCTGCGCTCGCGCAGCGGCGGCAGGTACATGGGGATGACGGCCAGGCGGTGGTAGAGATCGTCGCGGATCTTGCCCTCCTTGAGCGCCTCCTCCACATCCTTGTTGGTGGCCGCCACCACGCGGATGTCCACGTTGATCTCCTTCTTGCCGCCCAGGCGGCGGAAGGAGCGCTGCTCCAGGGCGCGCAGGAACTTGACCTGGATGTCGGGCTCCATCTCGGCCACTTCGTCCAGGAAGAGCGTGCCGCCGTCGGCCAGCTCGAAGGCGCCGGCCTTCTCGTTCGTGGCGCCGGTGAAGGCGCCCTTCTCGTGGCCGAAGAGCTCGTTCTCCAGGATCTCACGCGGGAAGGCCCCGCAGTTCAGGGCAATGAACGGGCCCTTGCGGCGGCCGGACTTGTCGTGGATGGCGTGCGCCACCAGCTCCTTGCCCGTGCCGCTCTCCCCCGCGATGAGCACGCTGGCGTTGGACGGGGCGATGGCGTCGATCATCTTGAAGATGTCGAGCATCTCCTCCGACTGGCCCAGCATGTCCCCGTAGCGGGTGAGGCTCTCCAGCTGCTGCTTCAGGCGCTTGTTGGCGGTCTTGACGTCATACTTCTCCAGCGCCCGCGGGATGAGCGCCTTGAGGCGGTCCACGTCCAGCGGCTTGGTGAGGTAGTCGTACGCGCCGTTGCGCATGGCCTCCACCGCGGAGTCCACCGTGGCCTGGCCGGTGATGAAGATGATCTCACTGTCCAGGCCAGCCTCGCGCATGCGCTTGAAGACCGCCAGGCCACCCATCTTGGGCATCTTCAGGTCCGCCAGGACGAGGCCGTACTCCTCCTCCTGGATGAGCTTCCAGGCGGCGTTGCCGTCGGTGGCGGTGTCCACCTCGTAGCCCTCCTCCTGGAGGAGCATCTGCAGACCTTCCGCGATGTTGCGCTCGTCATCGGCGATGAGCAATTTCGCCAAGTAATTACCCTACTTGCACTTGAGGTGGTCGGGGCGCCTTCGATCCCGGCCCTGAACTTAGGGGCCGGCGCGAAGCGTGGTCAAGCGCGCAGGCGCGGCACGAGCAGGACACGCGAGCGCGTGGCCTCCGCTTCCCCGGCGCGCGCTTCCAGGCGGCCCCCGGCGGCGGCGGCCAGGACCCCGGCGGTATCCCCGGCGGCGTCTTGGACCGGCGCATGCACCCAGAAACCGAATTCCGCGCCGTGCGCAGCACAGCGCAGCAGGAGGGGCGCGTCCTCCCCGGCCCCGGCCGTGGCCGTGATGGCGTCCCCGCCCAGCGCCAGCAGCGCGGCGCGCAGCGTGGCGGGGCGCGCCAGCAGCGTCTCCCCGTCGGCGGGCTCCTCCACCCGCAACTCCACGCGGGCCAGCCGCGCCTGCAGGGCCAGCAGCGGGAGCACGTCGGCCAGGACCGCCGCGGCCTGCTGCTCGATGGGCTCGTCCGCCGCGGGGCGCACCAGGCGCAGCAGGCGATCGATGAGCTCGTGCGCGCGCAGGACTTCGCGCTCCACCACGTCGGCGCGCTCCACGCTGCCCTGGCAGTCCCCCTTCTGCACGCGGGTGCGGAGAACCGCCAGGTTGATGACCACGGCGTTCAGCGGGTTCTTGATCTCGTGTGCCAGATCATCCGCCAGCCGGCTGACCACTTCCAGCCGCGCGGCGCGCACCTCCACCGGCACGGAACGATGCTCATGGGTACTCACGCGTCCTCCCTGGCCAGTTCGGCCTCCAGGGCGGCGCGGTACGGCGCCAGCAGCCGGCCGGCGGCCTCCCGGGACGGCAGGGACCGGCCGTCCAGTGCCCGTATCGGCACGATCCCCACGGAGGTCATGGTGGCGAAGAGTTCGTCGGCGTCCTCCAGCTCCGGGCGCGTCCACACCCCCTCCTCCACCGTGTAGCCGGCGCGCCCCGCCAGCTCCAGGACGATGCCGCGCGTAACGCCGGCCAGCACGCCGGCGGCCGTGGACGGCGTGCGCACCCGCTCACCCTTGCGCCAGAAGACGTTCCAGGTGGGCCCCTCCGCCACGGCGCCCGAGGTGTCCAGCAGCAGGGCGTCATCCACGCCGGCCGCCACGGCCTCCCGGCGGGCCAGCAGGGCGTACATCCGGCCCAGCCCCTTCAGTTCGGGAGGCACCGATTCAGCGGGCGGCCGGCGGATGGCGGCCGTGATGAGCGTCCAGCCGGCGCCGGCGCGCTCCAGCCAGCGGGGGTCGGGTGGACTGAGCGTGGCCAGGACACGCTCGCCGGCGCCCGAACCGCGCGTCACGGTGATGCGCAGGTGCCCCTCGGTGGCCGCGTTGCGCCGCACCAGTTCGTGGCACAGGGCAACGAGGTCCTCACGGGCGGGGAGCGCCAGGTCGAGCATGCCGGCGCTCGCCTCGAGGCGCGCCAGGTGCTGCGGCAGGCGGAAGAAGCGCCCGCCGCGCAGGAGGGCCGTCTCGAAGACGCCGTCGCCGAAGAGGAAGCCGCGGTCGTCGATGGGAATGGCGGCGTCCACCGCGTTCAACCACGCCCCGTCGAGGTAGACGATCACGCCATGTCCCTGCTGGCCGGGCCCGCCCTCACGCGATCACCCGTGGCGCCGCGTCCTCCCCGGCGGGCGGGCGCTCGAAGCCCGCCCGGCCCATGAGGCCGTAGGTGAGCTGCTTGCCCAGCTCCACGCCAGGCTGGTCCAGCGGGTCCACGTCGTAGAGCCCACCGGCGTACACCGTGGCGATCTGCAGCAGCATGAGGAGCTCGCCGACGGAGCGGGCGTCCACGCGTGGCAGTTCCAGCGTCATGTTCATGCGCCCGGCGGCCGTGAGCGCCGCCGCCGTGGCCGTGCGCTCGGCCTCCAGCAGTTCGCCCATGGTGCGCCCCCCCAGGTAGGCCAACGCCTCCTCGTCCGGGTGCGCCGCCGGAATGGCCAGATCCTCCCCCGCCTCCCGCACCGCCACGAAGGTCACCGTCTTGTCGAAGGGGCCCTCCATGTAGAGCTGCACCTGGGAATGCTGGTCGGTGGCGCCCACGGAACGCGCGGGGGTGGGACCGCGGAAGACCTCCGCGCCCGCACGGTCCAGGCGCTTGCCCAGGCTCTCCGCCCAGAGCTGGCGGAACCACTCCGCCATGGGGCCCAGGCGGTCGGCGTAGGGCATCATGACGTGGATGCCCGCGCCGGCCTCCGTGTGCGCCGCGTGCTGGAGCACGGCGAACATGCCCGCGGGATTGGCCGCCAGCTCCGCCGGGGCGCAGCGCTCCACCATGGCGGCCGCGCCCGCCAGCAACGCCTCGATGTCCACCCCCGCCAGCGCGGCGGGCAGCAGGCCCACCGCCGAGAGCACGCTGAAGCGACCGCCCACGCTCGGCGGCACGGGCAGTGTGGCGATTCCCTCCGCGTCGGCGATGCGGCGCAGCACGCCGCGCTCCGGGTCGGTGGTGAAGATGAGGTGGCCCCGGTAGCCGTCACCCTCGAGCGCCTGGCGCAGCCGTTCGCGCACCACCAGGTACTGCGCCATGGTCTCGGCCGTCGTGCCGGACTTGCTCACCACGTTGAAGAGCGTGCGGCGCACGTCCAGCCGCTCCAGCAGCGGGCCGAAGGTGGCGGGATCCACGTTGTCGGTCACGAAGAGGCGGGGGAAGTAGTCGCGCGCCTCACTGTCCAGCTCGTTCCAGCCGGGGGAGAGCAGCGCCTCGCGCAGGGCGATGGCGCCCAGCGCGGAGCCGCCGATCCCCAGCACCACCACGGTGTCGAACGCCTGGCCGACCCCATCGGCGAAGGCGCGGATGCGGCCCACCACCTCCCGCTCAGCGGGCAGGTCGTAGAAGCCCAGCTCACCGGCGGCGCGGCGCCGCTCCACGTCCGCGTGCACCTCCTGGAAGCGGGCGCCCGCCGCCTCCAGCGCGGCCGGCTGCAGGCCGCGCCCGCCCAGACGGGGTGCCAGCATGTTGCCGTAATCCAGCGCGAGCCGCTCCGTCATATGCCGTCCTCCTCTATGTCCACCAAGAGCCCGTCATGGGCCGGCGCCACGCCCGGCGGCAACGAACGTTCCAGCGCGGCGTGGCGCACCCGATGGGTGAGATGGGTCAGATAGGTGGTCCCGGCCCCCACGCGGGCGGCCGCGGCCACCGCCTCCTCCACGTTGAAGTGGGTGGGATGGGGGCGGCCCTCCCAGAGCGCCGCAAGCACCAGCACCCGCACGCCACGCAGGCGGTCCACCACGTCATCGGGCAGCGCCTTGGCGTCCGCCACGTAGCCCAGTGCGCCCGCCCGGAAGCCCCAGGTGAACAGGTCACCGTGCGGCACGGCGAACGGCTCCAGGCGGAAGCCGCCCGCCTCCACCACGTCTCCCGCGCCGAACTCCACCAGGCGGACGTCCGGGCGGCTCGTCCCCGGCGTGGGCGGCCCCTCAGGCGCGAAGATGTAGTCGAAGCGACGGCGCAGCGCCGCGGCGCATGCGGCGTCCGCCCAGGCGGTCAGCGGGGCACGCCGGCGCGCCGTGAAGGCGCGCACGTCGTCCAGCCCCGCCGTGTGATCGGCGTGGGCGTGCGTGAACCAGATGCCGCTCACCTCCGGCGAGCCGGCCGCCAGGAGCTGGAGGCGGAGTTCGGGGGGTGTGTCCACGAGGAGCGCGGCGGCGCCATCGTCGCTTTCCAGAAGAGCGGCATGACGGGTCCGCCGATCGCGGGGATCCGGGGAGGTACAGGTGGCGCACGTGCAGCCCACCACGGGAATGCCGAAGGAGGTACCCGTGCCCAGGAAGCGGAGCTTCACCGGCCCCTCACAGCTCTTCCACGCGCAGCATGTTGGTGGTACCGCGCACGTGGAAGGGCACGCCGGCGGTCACCACCACGCGCTGACCGCGGCGCGCCAGGCGGTGCTCCAGGAGATAGGCGCGCGCGGCCTCCAGCATGTGCTCGTAGGTGGGCTCGTCGGCACAGCGAACCGGGTGGACGCCCCACACCAGGGCCAGCTGACGCCACGTGCGGAGCTGATCGCTCACGCCCAGGATGGGCACGTTCGGGCGATAGCTGGACACCAGACGCGTGGTGCTGCCGCTGCGCGTGAAGGAGATGATGGCCGGCGCGCCGAGCAGCCGCACCGCCTCCACCGTGGCCGCCGCGATGGCGTGCTCGGTGGGCGTGGCGCCAAGGCGCAGGTAGGGCAGCGGGATGTCATAGCGCGGGCCCTGCTCGAAGGCCTCCGAGCGCTCGATCTCCGCGGCAATGCGCACCATGGCGTCCACGGCCAGGAGCGGATACTTGCCCGCGGCGGTCTCCCCGGAGAGCATGACGGCGTCCGTGCCGTCGAAGAGCGCGTTGGCCACGTCGCTGGCCTCGGCGCGCGTGGGGCGGGCGTTCTCCATCATGGACTCGAGCATCTGCGTGGCCGTGATCACCGGCCGGCCGTAGTGGTTGGCCAGCTGGATGATGCGCTTCTGGGCCAGCGGCACCTGCTCGAAGGGCAGCTCCACGCCCAGGTCCCCGCGCGCCACCATGACGGCGTCCGTCTCGGCCAGGATCGGCTCCAGGTGCTCGAGCGCCGTGTCCTTCTCGATCTTGGCCACGATGAGCACGTGCCCCGGCAGACGGGCGCGCAGACGCGCGATGTCCTCGGGGCGCTGCACGAAGGAGAGGCTGACGTAGTCCACATCGTGCAGCAGCGCGAAGTCCAGGTCGTGGAGGTCCTTATCGGTGAGAGCGGGCGCGCTCACACGCACGCCGGGCAGGTTGAGTCCCTTGTTGGCCATGAGCTGACCGCCGCGCAGCACCCGGGCGCGCACCCGCGTGCCGTTCACCTCCTCCACCTTGAGCTCCAGCAGGCCGTCATCCAGGAGGAGGCGGTCGCCGGCGCGCACGTCCTCCGCCAGCTCGGCGTAGGTGGTGGGGATCTCCTTCCCCGCCGCGGCCGCTTCCGGCGCGAAGGTGACCAGCGCCTGGTTGGCCAGCTCGATAGGGGCGGGCAGGTCCCCGACCCGGATCTTGGGTCCAGCCAGGTCGGCCAGCACCGCCATGGGCTTGCCTACGGCCTCGGACGCCTCCCGGGTGTAGGCAATGGTCCTTGCCCACGCTTCGGGGTCCCCGTGGGCAAAGTTGATGCGCACCACGTCCACGCCCAGCTCCGCCAGCGCGTGGACCTTGTCCCGCTCCGCCGTGGCGGGTCCGATGGTGGCTACGATCTTCGTGCGCAACGTGCCTGTCCTTCCTCGAACTTCAATTGCATGCGGAGCGTTGGCGTCAGTCCCGCCATGCGACCGCTCCGTCCACCAGCACCGCCCGGCAGGCCAGCTCCAGCGGCGCCACCTCCCCGTCCAGTGGATCCGCGCTCCACGCGGCCAGATCCGCGCGGGCGCCCGGGCGGATCACCCCCTCCACACCGGCGGCGCCCGCGGCGTACGCGGGGCCCGCGGTATACGCCAGCAACGCCGCCAGGCGGTCCAGCCGCTCGCCCGGCTGCCAACCGCCCTGCGGCTGACCCGTACGGTCCGTGCGGGTCAGCGCCGCGTGCAGCGCCAGCCGCGGATCCACCGGCTCCACCGGCGCGTCCGAGCCGAACGCCAGCACGGCCCCGCCCGCGGCCAGTGAGCGGAAAGCATACGTCCCGCGGGCGCGCGCCGCTCCCCAGTGGCCGTCCACTACCCGCCAGTCGGTGCACAGATGGGCCGGCTGCACGGAGCACACCACGCCCAGCCTGCCCGCGTCCGCCAGACGCTCGGGCGGGCAGCACTGCACGTGCTCGATGCGGTGCGGCAGCGCCGCCACGCGGAGCGCGGGATCGCCGAGCACGTCCAGCGCCTGCGCCACCGCGGCGTCCCCGATGGCGTGCACTACCGCGGCCAGCCCGCCGGCCGCGGCGCGCGCCACGTGGCCGCGGAGGTCGGCCGTCTCGTACATACGCACCCCCACGTCCGTGGCACCCTCGTAGGGCGCGCGCATCCAGGCCGTGCGGGAGCCGAGCGCGCCGTCCAGGAAGTACTTCACCGCGCCGATGCGAATGCCGCCCCCGCCGAAGCCGCTGCGGAGCCCCAGCGCCAGCGCCGCGTCCAGGCGCTCCAGGCGGATGTGCTGGAGCACCCTGAGCGCCAACCGCCCCTCCGCGCGGAGCGCGGTGAGGACCGGCAACGGATCTGGCTCCGGCACGGCCAGCCCCGGCAGGGAGTGCACCCCCGTGATGCCCAGCCGGTGCAGCGCCGCCTGGGCCTCCACCACGGCGTCCGCCAGCGCGCCGCTGGCGGGCGTGGGGATGCACGCCGTCACGAGCTGGCCCGCGTGCTCCAGGAGCACCCCGGTGGGCGCCCCGTCGGCCCCGCGCACGATGCGGCCGCCGGGCGGGTCGGGCGTGCCGGCGTGGATGCCGGCGCGCGCCAACGCGGCCCCGCTCACCCACAGGGCGTGCATGTCGTGGCTCTGCAGCGCCACGAGGCCATCGCCCACGGCGGCGTCCAGCACGCCCGCCGCCGGATAGGCGCCGCCCCAGCGGTGCGGATTCCAACCCCGCCCGCGGATCCAGCCCCCCGCGCCCGGCCGGCCGGCGGCCGCCAGCGCCGCGGCTTCGGCCGGTGTATCGGCCTCGTCCAGCGTCACCTCGTGGCGCGCCAGGGCCCACTCGGTCAGATGGATGTGCGCGTCGGTGAAGCCGGGGGTGAGCACACTGCCGCCCAGGTCCAGCAGCGGCGCGCCGGGCGCGGCGGCCCGCAGCGCGTCACGCCGGCCCACGGCGGCGATTCGCCCGTGGCGCAGGAGGACGGCGTCGGCGAACGCCTCCGCCGGCCGGTCCGGATCGAGGGTGCGCACCCGCCGGGCCTGGACCAGCAGCTCGGGCGGGGTGGTGGTTCGGGAACTCAGCACGACATACCTTCCGGCGCATCACGGGCCTGGCAGCCGCCTCCACCAGGGTGCGGCGCAGCATCCTAGGGATCGGCGGAGCGGCGCGCAAACGCCCACACACCGGTCCGGCAGGCCTCTTGCACGCGGGCCATGGCGTCATGGAATACATCGAGACAGAAAGTCGTCTGCAGGCCGTGGTCAGCGGACTGGACGGCGTAACGCTCCTGGCGGTGGATACGGAGGCGGCGGGCTACCACCGCTACCGGGACGACGTGTGCCTGCTGCAGATGTCCACGGTGGATCAGACGTGGGTGGTGGACACGCTGGCGCTGGAGGACCTGGAGCCGCTGCGCGCCATCCTGGCGGACCCCGGCGTGGAGATCATCCTGCACGACGCGGATTACGACCTGCGGCTGCTGGACCGGGACTACCAGCTGCGGGTGGGCAACCTCTTCGACACCAAGGTGGCGGCGCGTTTCCTGGGGGAGACCGCCTTCGGCCTGCAGGCGCTGCTGGAGCGCTTCCTGGAGGTGCGCGTGGCCAAGAAGTACCAGCGCGCCGACTGGGCGCGCCGGCCGCTGCCGGCCGACATGCTGGAGTACGCCGCCGAGGACACGCGCCATCTGCCGCGGCTGCGGGACGTGCTCAAGGAAGCGCTGGTCGAGCGTGACCGCCTGCGCTGGGCCGAGGAGGAGTTCCGCCTCATCGAGCAGGTGGCGTGGGAGGAGGGCGACGGCCAGCAGGACGCCTTCCTGAAGGTGAAGGGCACGCGCGACCTGGGACCCCGGCAGCTGGCCGTGCTGCGCGCCGCCTATGCCTGGCGGGAGGAGGAAGCCCGCCGGCGGGACGCCGCACCGTTCCGGGTGCTCTCCAACGACGCCATGCTGAACCTGGCGCGCAGCATGCCTGGCAAGCCCCCGGAACTGGCCCGCACCCCGGGGGTGCCGAATCGGCTCGGCGGCCAGGAGGGCGAGCCGCTGGCGCGGGCGCTGGCGGGTGCCCGCGAACTGCCGGAGGAGGAGTTGCCTGTGCGGCCGCGGCCCACCCGCCGCCCGCCGGCCGACCCCGACGTGGACGCGCGGGCCGACCGCCTGCGCAAGGTGCGTGACGAGCGCGCCCAGGCGCTGGGGCTGGAGCGTGGCTTCCTGATGCCCCGCCACCAGCTCGAGTTGCTGGCGCGCGAGGAGCCGCGCACCCTGGAGGCGCTGGCCGCGGTGGAGGGCGTGCGCCGCTGGCAGGTGGAGGCGCTCGGGGCCGGTCTGCTCGCCGCCATGTGAGGCGGGCGGGGGACGCGGGCGGCCCCGCCCGCCTGCTGGAGCCGGGCGGGCGCGGGACGCTCACCACTCGGTGAGGCGGCCGGCTGGCGCCCTCAGCGGCCCCGCACCACGAAAATCTTCTGCAGCACGCGCTCCCCCGGCAGGTCCAGGATCAGCAGGTAGACGCCCGTGGCCACCGGCCGCCCCGACCCGTCCCGAAGATCCCAGACGGCGCTGCCGGCGCCCTCCCCCGCGGCTTCCAGCGCGCGCACCAGCCGCCCTCCCACCGTATAGAGGGCCGCCCGCCGCGGTCGCTCGGCGAAGTTGATCACCAGGCGCTCTCCACGCACGGGATTCTCCGACAGGCTCCAGCGCGCGCCCTCCTCGAGCAGCGTGGCCACCGCGCTGCCGGTGGCGGTGTGCAGGTCGCCGCCGGCGAGCACCGCCCCGGAGAGCACGCCCTCCGCGCGGATGCCGCCCCGCAGGGCGGCCTCGATGCGGGTGCCGTTGGGCGCGCTCTCCGCCAGCTCCACCACCACCAGCAGAGCCAGCTCCATTCCCGCGGGCACCACCGGCCCCTGCAGGCGCACCGTGCCACCGCCAGCGGCTGGTAGCGGCGCGTGGCCCGCGACCAGCTCGGACGGCCCCGCGGCGCCGTCCCCGTCCTCGTCCACCACCAGCAGCAGGCGGCCCGCGGCCGCACCGCTGGCCATGCGCACGGGCACCTCCGCCAGCTCCACGGGCTCCACGGCCGAGGCGGCGGCCCCGAGGCGCAGCAGCACCGAGCGGGCGCCGGGCAGGGACGCGAAGCTGGCGGCCTCGGCCGCGCCACCCTCGAGCGCCACGGCCCCCGCCGGGTGGCCCAGCGTGCGCACCGCCGCGCGCACGTCCAGCTTGCCATGGCCCCAGTGAACGTTCGGGCGCCCCCCGGGCAGCGCGGAGTAGGTCCGCTCCGTGAAGGAGTCGCCGCGCGCTGTGCCGCCCAGCAGCGCCAGCAGTTCCTCCGGGGTCAGCTCCGGCCGCAGCTGCAGCAGGAGCGCGGCCGCCCCCGCGGCGTAGGGCGCGGCCATGCTCGTGCCCAGCAGCGCCGCATGCGCCCCGTCGGCCTCCAACAGGAAGGGCAGCCGCTCCCAGAGTGTGGCGTCCGCCCCCAGCGCGGACACCACCACCTTGCCGGGCGCCGCGAGTTCGGGCTTCAGCGCGCCGCCCCGCAGCGGCCCCGGGCTGCTGAAGTGCGCCAGGTCACCCAGTTCCTCCTGGAAGGGGTAGCTGCCCGGCGCCCCGCCCCCACTCCACCACGTGTGGCGATGGGTATAGGCGCCCACCGTGAGCAGACGCGCGGCCCCACCCGGCGCGCCCACCAGGTGGGTGTTCGTGGTGCCACCCTCCAGAGTGGTGAGCGCCGTGGCGCTGCCCAGGCTGCTGCCCACCAGCCAGAGGTGGTAGGGAGGCGCGGCGGAGGCGCCGTCCGCGGGCAGCACGCGCAGGCGCCAGCGGCCGGCGGCCGGCGGCGCGGCGGGATCCATGTCGAAGAGCGCCACCAGCGCCACCCGGTCGCCGTTGATCTCCTGGCGGCCGCCGGAGGCGTTGTCCACGAAGATGCCGCCGTCGGGCGTGAGCGCGGCCGCACTGTCCCCCATGGGCACGCGGAGCGTATGCCCGCCCGGCGAGACGACCTCCACCTCCACCGCGTCCTCCCCCGCGTACCAGAGTTCCAGCACGGCGCCGTCGTTGAAGCTGCCGTCCGCCGGCTGGTAGGATGGCACCACCACCGCGTGCTCGGCGGGCGCCGCGCCGGCCGCGTGCAGGCTCTGGCGCACGAAGGGCGGGTCCTCGTTGGCGTTGTTGCCCTGGTTGCCCGCCACCGTGACGATGAGCCGCCCGGGGCCGGCCAGCGCATCCAGCGCGCGTTCCAGCAGCGTGGTACCGTCGTGGGGCCCGCTCTGCGTGCCGATGGACAGGTTCACCACGAGGGGGCGGCCGAGTTCGTCGGCGCGCGCCATCATCCAGGCCACCCCGTCCAACAGCGCTGCCGCGTCCACCCCCGTGTCCCCACCCCGCACCACCAGGAGGTCCGCGCGGGGGGCCATGCCCGGGAAGCGGTAGCGCGGCACGCCCCGCCCCGTGGCCGAGCCGTCGCCCACGGCGATCCCGGCCACGTGCGTACCGTGGCCCAGCCGGTCGCGCAGCGGGCACTGCCCGGCGTCGATGCGGGCGGCCGTGCACTCCACCCCGTAGTCGAAGGTGTGGGGGCCGGCCTGGATGGGCGGGCCGCCGCCCTCATGGTCCCAGGCGTACAGCACGCGGGTGGAGCCGTCGGGATGGCGGAAGTCGGCGTGCCCCAGGTCCAGTCCGCTGTCCAGGATGCCCACGAGCACCCCTGCCCCGGTGAGCGCGTGCCAGGCATTGCCCAGGCGCTGGCGGAGGCGCGCGGCGCCGGTCTCCGCCACGCCTTCCGCATGGTCCTCGAAGGGCGCCACGGGTCGAGCGAAGGCGGAGGAGACGCGGGCGTCCGGTTGCGGGAAGGGCAGCCACGCGGCGGCCTCCAGGTAGCGCAGCCGGGGATCGGCGGCCGCGGCGGGGAGCGCGGCGGCCGGCATGCGGACGGCCGCCACGTCACCCGCCACCGCCCCCACCCGGGCGCCGAGCGCGCGCAGCGCCGCCGTGCCGTCGGGGCCGAGGCGCACGAGCAGGCTCACCTGCCCGCCGCCACGGAGGGCGCTCAGCGCCGGTTCGGCAGGGGCGGCGGACGCGCGGCCCGCCACGAAGGCGGCCCAGTTCAGGTGCGGGTCCACCCGGGCCGGGTTCTGGGCGGCCGCTTCGCCTGCCAGGAGCAGGGCGGCCAGAAGGAGCCGGACGGATCGGGCCATGACGGAGGCCGGGGTGCTGCGTGGGTGGGGCGCCGGCGGCGTCAGCGCCGCCGGCCGCGGGAGAGGCTCAGCCCTCCCAGGGATCGAAGCCGAACGTCAGATAGTCCGCCGGCCGGCCTGCCATGTCCTTGGCGGCGGCGTCCAGCGCGTGCAGCGTCTCCTCCGCCTCGCCAGCGCCCTCGGCGGCGGCTCGGACGGCCAGCAGTACGGGGCGGATCTCGTCCGGCTTCAGCAGCACGTACGCACGCGGTGCGGGTTCCTCCCCGCGCCCCTGCACCACCAGCTCCACCAGGTCGGTCTCCTGGGAGATCTTCCACACGTCACCGGTCTTCTTGAGCAGCTTGTCCGCCGTCTTCACGTCGGTGTGCAGCGCGCGCACCATCTTCTGCACCTCGCGGTCACCGGTCTGTCCGCGCTGGCGCGCCAGGCGGCGTCCCAGCGTGGCGGCCTCCGCGTCCTCGCGACGGTTGGCGGTGGCGGCCAGCACCTCACCCACGTAGGCGTAGATACCAACGACAACGGGAACGGGGTCGAGCACGATCCGCATGGAAACTCCTTCGAAAAACGGGGCGCGCCAGCGCGCGGTGCACCTTGCGCGAACCGGGCCAGGCCGGGAACTTGCCGCGCGGTTCGGGCCGAACAATGTCGCCCCGACATGCGCGCGTCAAACAGGAGAGCACCATGAAGGGATTGCGCCCCCTGGCCACGGCGGTGGCCGTACTGGCGCTGGCCGGTTGCAAGGACTCGGGTCTGCCGGGCATGAACCTCCCCCTGCAGGTGGCCGAGCACAAGCCCACGCCCTACCCGCTGTACGCGTACCCGCAGGGACAGCTGCAGCTGGACGCGGCCGAGGTGGCGGGACGGGACTGGCTGCTGGTGCGCGTGGAGGAGCGGATTCCGGACGCCATGCTGGTGGCCGTGGGCGGCGTGAACGGCGCGCAGCACTACGTACTGGCATGGGACATGGAGCCCTACGACCGCGTCTACGAGCAGGTGGCGCCCGGCCGCTACACGCAGCGCGTCCAGATTCCCCGCATGGACCTGGCGGCGGCGGCCGCCCTGCGCGAGGCCGCGGCCGACGCCGAGCACGACACCGGTCATTAGCGCGGCCCGGGCGCACGGCCTCCCGCGGGCGCCGCATCCAGCCACGGAGCGCGCCATGCGTTTTCAGGCGACGTCCCCTCAGAGCCCGCCGGCGCGCCGCCGGATCCTGGTCCTGCTTACCGCGCTGCCCCTGGCCGCCCTCGCGGGCTGTGCGGGAGACGCGGCCCCCGCAACGCCCCCACCGCTCCGCCAGAGCTGGACCGTCATGGGCACCACGCTGGAGATCTCCGCGTGGGACGCGGACACCGCCCGTGCCCGCGCCGGCATGGCTGCCGCCCGCGCCGCCGTCTTCCGCGTGGACACGCTCATGTCCCTCTGGCTCCCCGCGAGTGACCTGTCCGCCGTGAA
Source organism: Gemmatimonadota bacterium (assembly GCA_040905425.1). Classification (GTDB taxonomy): domain Bacteria; phylum Gemmatimonadota; class Gemmatimonadetes; order Longimicrobiales; family RSA9; genus JBBDRO01. The sequence goes on from JBBDRO010000105.1 coordinate 24,183, forward strand.
CCGCCGCGCCGGCACGGACACCCTCACCGTGGTGGACCCGGAGACGGCGGCCGTGCTGCAGGCGGCGCTAGAGTGGGCCGCCAGAAGCGACGGCGCCTTCGATCCCACCGTGGGGCCTCTCGTTGACGTGTGGGGCTTCTACACGGGCCAGGGCCGCCTCCCGCCCCCCTCCGTGCTGGATGCGGCGCGGGCACTCGTGGGGTGGGAGCAGGTGGCGTTCGACCCCGCCGACCACACCGTGCGCCTGCCGGCGGCCGGTATGCGGCTGGACCTGGGCGGCATCGCGAAGGGCTGGGCCGTGGACCGCTGCGCGGCCGTGCTGGAGGAGGCCGGCGTGCCCACGGCCATGGTGGACCTGGGCGGCAACGTGCGCGCCTACGGGGCGCCGCCCGCCCGCGACCACTGGCGCGTGGGTGTGCGCGACCCGCGCCGCACCAGCGAGCTGCTGGCGGTCCTGGAGGTGACGGGCGGCGCCGTGGCCACCTCCGGCGACTACGAGCGCTTCTTCGTGCACGAGGGCGTGCGCTACGCCCACATTCTGGATCCGCGCACGGGCACGCCGGCCCGCGGCACCGCGGGCACCACCGCCGTGGCCGCCACCGGCCTCGAGGCCGACGTCCTCTCCACGGTGCTCTTCCTGCTGGGTCCCGTGGCCGGCTGCCGCGTGCTGGCGGAAGTGGCCGGCGCGGGCGCCGTGTGGGTGGCGGATCCGGACCCCGCCGGCGCCACGGCCGACCCGCGCATCCTGCCGCGGCACGTGGTGGTGAGCCCGGGGCTGGCGGAGCGGCTCACCTGGATGGGTGGTGGGTCCGGCGGGGATATGCGCCGCTGTCCGGACTGAGCGGGGGCGCGGCGCCCCTCCGGCGCGCGTGCCCATACGCGCGAAGGAGGTGACCGCGTCGTCACGGCCACCTCCCCCGCTTCGCGCCCCGCAGGGCGCGCCTCATCCGGGCCGCATCACCCGGAACCCCGCCGGCCAGCCCGCGGCCGGCGGTGCCTCAGGACCGACGTCTCAGCCGCACTCGCTGTAGCCGCACGCCAGGCACTTCACGCAGCCCTCCGTGAACTGCAAGCCGGAGGAGCACTCCGGGCACGTGCCGATGAACGTCTCGCCAGGGTCGTAGCCCAACTCCATGCCGGACTGCACCGGCGCCGCCTGCGCCCGGGGCGCGGTGGACTGCACCATGGGCAGCTCCTGCTGTACGCCCTGCTTCTCCAGTTCGTGCTTCATGAGCGCCTGGGCAATGGCGTCCGGCAGGGAAAGCACCTTGTTGGGCCCGATGCCCACCGCGCGGTCACAGGAGATGCCGCGCAGCTGCTGGGTGATGTCGGCCAGCGGGATGCCGCTGCGGAGCCCCAGCGAGATGAGACGGCCGATGGCCTCGGCATCGGCCATGGCGGCGCCGCCCGCCTTGCCCAGTGTGGCGAAGACCTCGAACTCGTGGCCGCCCTCATCCTCGTTCACCGTGACGTACAGGTCACCGAGCGGGCTGGCCACGCGCCGCGTGGTGCCGCGCAGCATGGCCGGCCGCTGCCGCTTGTGGCGGCGCCGCTGCAGGCTGGCCTCGGCCTCGGTCAGGCGCAGGCGGAGCTCCACCTTCTCCTGCTCCATGCGGTGCATGCCCTCGCGGGCGTCGGCCAGCTTGGCCTCCAGATCCGCCGCCCCCTTGGGCGCGCCGTCACTCACCTCCCTGGCCGTCTTCCCCGTGGACAGCACCTGCTGCGGCCGGCACCCGTCACGGTAGACGGTCACGCCCTTGCACCCCAGCTCGTGCGCCATGAGGTAGATCTCGCGCACCTGCTCCTCGTCCGCCTCACGCGGGAAGTTGCACGTCTTGGAGATGGCGGAATCCACCGTCTCCTGGAAGGCCGCCTGGGTGCGGATGTGCCACTCGGGCGTCACGTCGTGCGCGGTGACGAAGACGCGCTGCACCTCCCCCGGCACCTCGTCGAAGTGGATGTGGCCCTCCTCGGCCACCCGCTTCATGAGCTCCTCCGAGTACCAGCCCTGCTCCTCGGCCATGCGCACGAAGTCCCCGTTGACGTCCGGCATGAGGACGCCCGCCTGATTGCGCATGAAGGCCACGGCGAAGAGCGGCTCGATGCCCCCGGAGCAGCCCGCGAAGATGGAGATGGTGCCGGTGGGCGCCACCGTGGTGACGTTGCAGTTGCGCAGGCGCCGCTCCGGGCGGATGCGCTTCAGGTGGTCATCGCGGGCGCACACGGCATCCGGCCCCCAGATGCTCTCCTCCCACTCGGGGAAGACGCCCCGGGTCTCGGCCAGCCGCTCCGAGGCGCGCTTGGACTCCTCGTCCAGGAAGGCCATGATCTCCTGGCCCGCCGCCACCCCCTCGGCGCTGTTGTAGGGCAGCCCCACCCGCACCAGCAGGTCGGCGTAGCCCATGATGCCCAGGCCCACGCGCCGGATGCGCTGCGCCAGGTCGTGGATCTCCGGCAGCGGGTACTGGTTGGCGTCGATCACGTTGTCCAGGAAGTGCGTGGCCAGATGCACCGCCTGGCGGAGCCCGTCCCAGTCCACCTTCTCCTGCCACGGCGCCTCGGTCGGCGCGTCCAGGAGCGCGAACGCGCCCACGTTGACGCTCCCCAGGTTGCACACGTCGTAGGGGAGGAGGGGCTGCTCGCCGCAGTTGTGCGCCATGATGCCGTTGGCGTCGAAGGCGTTCAGGCCGGGCACCTGCACGTCGTAGACGTCCTCCACGCCGTCCTCCACCACGGCTTCCACGCTGGCCACGAAGCGCTCGCGGTTGACCGCGCGACGGAAGCCGCCGATGCGGCTCTCGAGCGCGGCCTGCTTGTCGGCGTCCCCGAAGCCCACCATATCGGCGAAGCGCACGAGGTTCTCACGGCTCACCACCAGCTCGTGCTGTGCACGCGTGGGGTAGGACGCCATGCCGCCACGCCCGCCCGGCAGCACGGCGGAGCCGGCCGGACGGCGCTCGCGGTACAGCGTGGAGGCAATCCCCAGGCGCAGCAGCATGCGCTGCACCGCCTCCAGCCGGGTCGCGTCCGACTGCGCCAGGTGCACGCTCACGCCCCTGGTATGGCTGCCCTGGACCGAGCCGTCCGCATCGAAGAGCCCGCGCAGGAAGCCGCGGTGGAAGTCACTGGACGTACGCTCCATGGCCGGGGTGATGGCCTTGTCCGTTCCCATGCCGAAGCCCTGGCGCAGGTGGCTGAGGGCGGCCAGGCGCATGCGGTGCTCGCCCCGGCCGGCCACCGCCGACCAGCCCTGGAAGTCCGCCCGGTGCGGCAGCGTGCGGGCGGCGGCGAGCGCCTCCGTCATGATGGCCGCGATGCCGCGCGGCAGCCCCTCCGCGGGGCCGTTGGCCGCGGCGGCGCTCTCCCACACCGAGAGCACGTCCCGGTCGGCCTGGACGGTCCCATCACCCACGAGCAGGCCGAGCAGATAGCCCTCCTCCCGGGTGTGGGCGCCCTGCCATGCGGGGGCGGTGCGGTGGTCATTCAGCACCAGCAGATCGCCCGGCTGCAGCTCACCCGCCGCCCGCCACTCCTGCCCCAACCGGTAGCGCGTCTTCGAAGCGGCCACGCGCACCCGGTGGTCGCTCGTGAGGCACAGCGCATGCCCCTCGACCGTGCGGATGCGCACGACCGGCTTGGTGCCGGTGCGGAAGAAGCCGCGCTCCCCGCTCCGGTGGTCGGCGCCGTGGACCCGCGCCGTGAACGGCACGCCGATCAGTTCGTGCACCTGCCGGGGCCCGGCGGCGGTGTGCACCCACGTGTCGCCCGTGACGCAAGGATTCGTGGCCTCGTAGCTGCCCAGATGCGGCACCGGGTTGAAGTGGTTGGCGCGGTCGATGAAGAAGACGCCCGGCTCACCGCTGGCCCACGCGCCGTGGACCACCATGTCGAAGATCTCGCGCGCGTCCTCCTGCCCCACCACCTCACCGGTGCGCGGGTTGATCAGCTCGTAGCGGTCCCCGGCCTTCACCGCCGCCATGAAGTCATCCGTGACCGCCACGGAGATGTTGAAGTTGGTGATCTGCGAGACATCCGTCTTGCACGTGATGAAGTCCCGGATGTCGGGATGATCCACGCGCAGGATGCCCATGTTGGCGCCGCGCCGCGTACCGCCCTGCTTGACCACCTCCGTGGAGGCGTCGTAGAGGCGCATGAAGGAGACGGGCCCGCTGGCCACGCCCATGGTGGAACGCACGAAATCACTGGAGGGGCGCAGGCGGCTGAAGGAGAAGCCCGTGCCGCCGCCGGACTGGTGCACCAGCGCCATGGAGCGGAGCGTGTCGTAGATGCCGTTCTGCCCGTTCGACAGTGCGTCCTCCACGGGCAGCACGAAGCACGCGGAGAGCTGGCCGAGCGGCCGCCCCGCGTTCATGAGCGTGGGTGAATTGGGCTCGAAGAGCCGGCCCGTCATGAGCCGGTAGAACTCCCGCGCGAGCGTCTCCACCGCGCCCTCGCTGGCGCCGTACTTGGCGTCCTCCTCGGCGATGAAGCGGGCCACCCGCCAGAACATGGTCTCCGGCTCCTCCACCGGCCGGCCCTGCTCGTCCTTCTTCAGGTAGCGTCTGCCCAGGACGATGCGGGCGTTCTCGGACAGGTCGGCGGCGGGGAGATCGTCGGGGACGACGTTCCAGGGCTCGGCGGGCTTCGTTTCGCGGCTCATGGGCTCCTCGAGGGGCAGAATACGGGCAATGCGGTACGCTCGACGGGGGCAGACCGTCGGTTCCGAACGCAATGGTGGAAAAAGCGGCCCCACAGGCGGATTCGGCGGCTCGGGGAAGCCGTCGGCACCCAATATGTTGGGGGGCGTCCATGTTACAACCCCAAGCCCTGGTGGTCAAGGGGCACGTTTTCCACGCTTGTGGATACCCCCGAAAGGGCGCGTGTATCCATCCTTCCGGGGATTCTCCACAGGGCCGTGTGGAAAAGACGGGGAAAACCGGCGCGTCCCGTGAACACCCCCACCGTCCGGTTGCAAGCGACGACGCCGCGCCACCTTCGAGCGCGGGTCCGCACCCACATCCGCTGCTCAGGGTTGCACCGTGCGCGGGTCCGCACGGACCCGCGCCGCGCGGTCCAGTAGCGTGGCGAAGCGGGCGGCTGGACCAGGTGTTGTGTAGCCGAATTCCCGTTGCATTCGGCTGCATGACACTAGCGTGCCTCGCGCGCGGCGGCAGCCCGGCGTGCGGAGACTCAGAAGGAGGCGCCGACCCGCACGTGGAAGACGGGCTCGCGGCCGGGACCGCGCAGGGGGAAGGCGGTACCGAAGCGCAGCCGCACCACTTGCCGGAAGCCCAGCGCGGCGTCCAGCACCAGCTCGCCGCCGGTGCTCACCAGGACGCCCGGCGGCCCGCACGTGACGGGCGCCGGCCGCGCAGGGCAGTCCGCACCGCCCGCGTCGGCGAACGCGGTGGCGGACACCCGGTCCAGGAAGATCGGCAGCAGGCGCACGCCACGCCCCACCAGGGCGAGCGGGACGCGCAGCTCAGCGCTGGCGGTCCACGCCCGCGTGCCCGCCCGGTCCCCCTCCTCGAAGCCGCGCACCGGCAGCAGCAGCGAGGCCTCCTGTTCCAGGCCGCCCAGCGCCAGCCCCACCCCACCCGAGGCGCCGCCGATGCCGGTGGGGCGCGCCCCGCCACCCTGGCGCAGCAGCCCGCTCGCGCGCCCCGCCAGCACCGCGTCGGCGAACCCCACCCGCCCCAGCCCCACGTAGGCGGCGGCCGAGCCCAGCGCCTCCCGATAGCCGCCCTCGGCGTCCGGCTCCTCCTCCATGTCCCAGCGCTGGCGCAGCGCCGCGCCCACGCTCACGCCGTCCTGCCGGCTGATGCCCAGCGCGTGCACCTGGTAGTCGGCATAGCCGGCGCGCAGCACGGCCCCCAGCAGCCGGTCATCCGGGTTGCGCAGTCGATGCTCCCCCGCCGCCTCCATGACCCGGTGGCGACGCACCAGCTCGGGCCCGGCCGAGACGGTGAGCGAGCGGCGCCAGCGCTGCCACGGGACGGCCGCCAGCAGCGCCAGGCGGTCCTCCCGCGAGAGGACGTCGCGCTCGGAGCCGTCGGGCAGCACCGCGCGGCCGATCCAGTCCCATTCGCGCTCCGCTCTGAGCGTGAGTACCGGGCGACCGAGCCCGGCCCACTCCCACGCGGCCAGCCCCTGCCACAGACCATCGGCCGGGTTGACGGCGGCCCACGCCTGCCACCGGTGCCGCCCCACCAGGTCCGCGCCGGCGCTGGCCATGCCCAGGAAGGTGCCGGCGCGGCCGCCGTCCAGGATCACCGGGGACCAGAAGGCGGCGCGTGCGTGGCGCAGCGCACGGTAGGGCCGCGCCGGACCGGCCAGCGTGTCCACCGCCTGCGGGTCCGTAGGAACGGCGCTCGCGCCGGGGCTCGTCGCGGTCCCGGTCCCGGTCGCGGTCCCGGTCGCGGTCCCGGTCGCGGTCCCGGTCGCTCCGGG
>JBBDRO010000105.1:30732-76069 GCA_040905425.1 Gemmatimonadota bacterium
CGGTCCCGGTCGCGGTCCCGGTCGCGGTCCCGGTCGCGGTCCCGGTCGCTCCGGGGTCGGCCGCTCCGGGATCGGCCCGGTGCAGGGGCAGCGCGGGAGGCCCGGGCGTCCGCCAGGCCGCCGGCTCGAAGGGCATGCGGACCAGGTGGAAGCCGTCCGCATGGTACGCGGCATAGACCAGCCAGCGGCCGTCCGGCGCCACGTCGGGGTGGAAGGCACCGCCCAGCACTTCCGTCACCTGACGGAGCGGAGCGCCCCGATCCGACGGCACGGCATACACGTTGGTGATGCCGGTCCGATCGGAGCTGAAGAGCAGCCAGGCACCGTCCGGACTCCACGCCGGGGTGCGCAGCAACGCGCCCTCCCCACCCACCACCAGCAGTTCCTCCCCGGCCGCGGACAGGACCACCAACTCGTGCGCGCCGCCCACGCGCTGGCGCACGGCGGCCACGCGCCTGCCGTCCGGCGACCACCGGGGGTGCGCCCAGTGGACGGCCGGCTCCGGCGCCACCAGTGGCTGGAAGGCGCCGGGGGCGCCCACCGCCAGATGCGTGCTGCCGCCGCCATTGCGGACGGCCACGATGCGGCCGTCGGGAGCCACGTCGGGATCCTGCAGCCGGGCCTGGCGGGTGAGGCGCGTCTCCCCGCCGTCCGGCGCCACGCGCCACAGGTCGGCGGTGATCCTGTAGGGATCGGCGAACTCCAGCTGGGAGGTGAGCAGATCACCGTCCGGGAGCCAGGCCAGCGCCGCGCTGCCGTGGCGCCGCGCCGCGCCCAGCTCCGCGCCGGTGCGCGCATCAATGACGCGCGTGCGCGGGGTGGAGCGGCCGTCGTCCGCCACGTAGGCCAGGCGGCTACCGTCGGGAGCATGCCGCGGGAAGAGCGCCAGCCGGCCATGCGTGGTGAGGCGCTCACCGGTGGTGAGCCCGCGCGCCTCCAGCGTGTCGCGCAGCGCGGCGTAGCGCGCCGTCAGCGCCTCGGCCCAGAGCTCCCAGGCGGCCGTGAACGAAACGCCGGCCGCGCGCCGCCCGATGCCGTTCAGCACCAGTTCCGGCGGCAGGCTCGAGGAGGCCGTCTCCTCCACCAGCGCGGGCAGCACGTGCTCCCCCCACCGCCCACGCATGAATTCCAGGAAGAGGGACCCGTAGATGTAGGGCCGCTCCCCCGCCGGCCACACCGCCCACGGGAAGCTCACCCGATCCAGGGGCGGCAGCCCCTCCTCCAGGACGGCCATGCGCACCACCGTCTCGTGCCAGCTCCCGTGGATCCGACCGCGGGTGGTGGCGTCCGACTCCACCAGCACGGCCAGCCCCTCCGTGGTCCAGCGCGGCCCGGCCGCGGCGGGAAAGACGGGCCACGTCCAGGGCACACGGCCGAATACGGCACGGATGACCGCGCCGAGCGGGCCGGTCCGATCCAGGTGGAAGATGTGCGCCAGCTCGTGCACCATGGCCAGCTCGATCCAGTCCGCGCTGTAGCCCAGCGCCGCGTCATCCACCGGCGGCCGCGCGTGCAGGACGATGCGGTTGGTGGGGACCGGCGTAGCCGAGGCGTTGCTGTAATCCACTGCGTCGGTGAGCACCACGTCCACGCGCCCGGCGGGGGCGCGGCCCACAGCCGCCTCGAGGAGCGCCCAGGCAACCTCACCGCGGGCCGCGGCGTGGCGCGCCAGCGGTTCCATACGGGGGTCACCCGCGTCAAAGGTGACGCGCAGATGGGTGCTCTCGACGGTGCGGTACGATGCGTCGGGCGGCAGCTGGGCAGCCACCGGACCGGACGCCAGCAGGAGCGTCAGCGCCGCCAGACTGCGAACCGCCCGAATCGGCACGCGCACCGGTGCGCGTGCTGCAGGACGGGCCGTCGCCCGGCGGTGCGCCTCCGCCTCCGCCTCCGCCTCCGCCTCCCGGATCCGCACCGGTACCCGGAAGGCATCGACTACGTTTTCGTGAACGGCGCCCCCGTGGTGGATGGCGGCGACCTTACCTGGCAGCATCCTGGCTGCGTACCGGTGACGTACGCGCTGGCGTCCGCTGCCACCACGACCCCGGACGCCCCTCCTCTGTGGGCATGTTTGCACAACGGCGGCTCTGGTGATTGCCGTTGTGCAGAATGGCCCACTCCGGGCGTCATTCTGCACAATTGCCTCCGACCGGCCGGGGCAAGTGTGCATTCTGGCCCACCGGCAACGCAAAAGCGCAAAAGCGCTTCTCCAGGCCCGCCGATTGTGCATTCTGGCGCCCCATCAGCGGCGTACCCCCTTCCCGCTTACGCATTTCCAGATACCCGGCACCGCCTTGCCGGCTGCGTGCCACATGGCGTTCACGCCGGCGCCTCGCCGGCCACGTTTTGATGCGGCCTCCACGCCCCCGCGAGTGCTGCCGAGCGCGCGCGAGCACGTACCGCGCGCATCCCTGTGCGACCCCGCGCCGCAGCGCCTCCCCCGCTCCCCCCAGCATCGGGCCGCCGCTCACGCCGTCAACGCCGGGCCCGCGCCCGGACGAAGGCCTCGAGCCCGCGCAGGTGCGCGGCGGCAATGCGCTCCTGCACCGCCGGATCGCGCAGCGCCGCCTCCTGGCGCGGCACCATGAGGAAGGCCGACTCGGTGAGCACGGCCGGCATCCACTCGGGCCTGGCCAGCGCCAGGTCGCCGCGCGTGAGCCCCAGGTCGCGCAGCCCCAGTTCGGCCAGCAGCTCGCGCAGGATGGCGCTGGCCAGGTCGGCGGCGTGGGGGTGGTAGTAGTACACGCCCGAGCCGGTGTTCTCGAACGGATTCACGCCGTCCGGGAAGGCGTCATTGTGGATGGATACGAGCAGGTGTGCGTCGGCCTCCAATGCCATGGCGGGCCGGGCGCCGAGAGCCACGGCGCCGCTGTCCGTGCGGGTCATGAGCACGCGCGCGCCCGCCGCCTCGAGCTGGCGCTCGAGCGCTCGCGCGATGCCCAGGTTGGCCGCCGCCTCCGTGTAACCGGTGGGGCCGATGGCCCCGCCCGGCGGATGGCCGGCGTCCACGGCCACCAGGAGCCCCGCCAGCGGCCGCGCGGGATTCACCACGGGCGGCCGACGAATGCGCACCACCAGCGCCCCGGCAGCGTCGTAGCCGGCATCCCACCCCCAGAGCGGGTGCGCCAGATGGGCGGTCACACGAAAGACGCTGTCCTCGGGCTGCGTCCACTCCGCCCGCGCCAGCATCGGGTCCATGCCGCCGTAGCGGAAGTAGTTGGCGGTGCTGACGGCGCCGTAGATGTCCACGGTGAGCGATCCCTCGTCCACGCGAACGTCATAGGGCATGCGCTCCGGCAGCGGGATGCGCAGCTCGAGCCACTCCGAGCGCGGCGTGAAGCGGACGGCGTCCACCGCGCCACCGGCCCCGGGGTGTCCCTCCGGGAGGATGCGCACGTCGCCCGCCGGCACCCAGGCCGCCAGCGTGCCTGACATGCGCACGCGCAGCATGCCGTCCCGCTGACCGGTCAGGGTGAGCAGCGTGCCCTCCGGCCAGAACCAGTGGAAGGGGCCGCTCGTGTTGGGTCGACCCCGGATGCGCCAGGAGGCGTCCGCGTCCGTGGCCGGCGCGGCCACGCCCACGCGGGGGACTTCGGGGTCCAGCACGGTGAGGGTGAGCGGCAGCGGCACCACGGCGCGGCCGCCGCGGTGCAAGAACTCGAGGACCGCCTCGCCCGGCCGCACCTGATCCTCCGCGGCCAGGCGTGCGCGCTGCAGAACACCGGCCGGCGGACACGCCAGCCGCCCCGCCGCGCGGCCCGCCACCGCGGCCGCCTCCCGGCAGCGCTCCAGCACGCTGTCCGCGGGCGTTTCTGCAACGGTCGATCGCGGCGCGCCGAGCAGCGCCTCGGCCAGGGTGGTGTCCCGGGCGCTGAGGCCCTCCGCGGGCACCAGCGCCGCGTAGCGGGCCACGCGCGCCGGAGCGGCGGTGGCGAGCTCCTCCGTGAAGGAGTCCCGGAAGGAAACCTCCCGCTCCGCGCCGGTCTCATGCAGCTGCACGCGCCGGCCGGAAGGCAGCAGCACCCACGCCTCCCCGCCCGGAGGCGCGCGGAAGCCCACTTCCACGGCCTGGCCGGCCTCCACCGCCCAGGTACCGCGCGGGTAGGCGCTCCCCGGCACGATGCCCCCGGCCACCGGGACTGCCGGATCCGGCGGCACGCCCACGGTGCGCTCCACCGTGGCGCTGTCACCGTCAGCTACGGCATGCACGCGGTACGTGCCATCGGCTGGCACAGGCAGGAAGGCCAGGAAGGCGCCGTTCGCGGCCACCTCTACGGGCGTGCCGTTCACGCTCACGCGGGCGCCGCCCGTGCCCGCGGAGCCGAAGACGAAGGTGGAGTCGCGCGCCGTCAGCGTGGCGTCGGGAAAGGGATAGACCAGTTCCAGCGCCAGCGGGCCCTCCACCGCGGGCACCGGCGGCAGTTCGGGCGTGGGCGGCTCCTGGCCGGGCACGTAGGTGCCCGGCACGGGCGCCTCCGGTGGCGGAGCCTGCGCGCCGGCGCACGCCGCGGCGAGCAGCGCCAGCGCGGCGGGCAGGACGCGCCGGCGCGCTGCCCGGCAGGGATGGCGACGGCGGTACGGCGGCCGACCCCGCTCGAAATCGTTCACAAACCCTCCTGGGCGGCTGCGGATAACTGCGCGGGGTGAGAGACCCGCGCCTGTCGCGCCACGCGGCAAAGCCGGTGCCGCCGCGTCCGCGCCCACCGGGTGGTGGCCCCGCGCCAATGCCGCCGCGATGACGTGCCGCGTAATGGCCCGCGGGCGGTGGTCCGCGCTGACGCCTGGCCGGGCCGGGCGCCTCAGAAGACTTCGAGCGCCCGCTCCCGCGCCTCCGGCGAGGCGTAGTAGGTGGCGTCGCAGACCGGGAAGGAGACCACGCCCGGCTCCTCCATCAGATCACCGTCGGGCGGCACGCCGCGCCGCACCCCGAGAATGGCGGCGCCTTCGGGTCCGCTCGAGCGCAGGATGCAGAAGGCCGTGGTCCGCTCCAGGATGGCCGGCGTCAGGTAGATGTCCCCCATGGCGTCCACCCGGTCCAGCACCACGTAGCCGGCGCCCGCTTGATCCACGGCGGCGAACAGGTCGTTTGCGTAGGGTGTGAAGGGGTAGACCTGGCCCGGCCGACCGGATACGAGGTGGAAGAGACGCGGTTTCCGGGACAGCACCACGGCGTCCTCGGGCAACCCGTCCCGCGCCCACTCGGCCAGGCCCAGGAAATCCCGCCATTCGAGGGGCAGACAGGCCCAGCGATCGCCCGCCCGCCAGTCGGCGGTGCACGCCATGCCGGCCCTGGCCGCGGCATTGAGGCCCGGCAGTCCGAGCAGCACCAGGAGCGCCACGGCCACCCCGCCCGCCCAGCGCCCGGCGTCGGGCCGAACCGCCCGTGCGGCCCGCGCGAACGCCTCGCCGGCGTAGGCCAGCAGGAGGGGCAGAGCCGGGAGCAGGAAGCGCTCGCCGGACCAGACCTGGGGCCACACCAGCAGCAGCCCCACGTAGAGCGGCAGGAAGAGTTCCGCCACGGCCGGCCGCCGCAGGCGCGCCACCCACCCGAAGACGGCCAGCACGGCGGTGGCCATTGCCAGCATGGTGAGCAGTGTGCCGGTCCGCAGCGTAAGCAGGATGGGCAGGTGCAGCGTGAGGTACTTGCGGTCGTTGTCCACCACGCGCTGGATGAAGTCCCCCACCCCCATACGCCCCAGGTGCGGCTCGTAGGGGTTCACCATCCAGAACTGGCTCACGTAGTCCACACCGCCCGCGCCGCGCGCGCGCAGCCACCAGAGGAACGCGGGCACGCCCACCACCGCGGCCAGGATGCCGAGTGCGCGCCAGCGCCCGCGGAGCGCCAGCCACCCCGCGGCCGCCAGCACCAGCGGCAGGCCGGCCGAGCGCGTGAAGTAGGCCACGAGCGTGGCCACCACGGCCACCGCCAGGCGGCCGCGGTGGCTCGGCGGCAGGCGCTCGAAGGCCCACAAAGCCAGCATGGTGAGCGCCCAGAACGGCACGTCGGAGAGCACCCAGTGGGCCTGCTCGAGCACGCCCGGCGCCAGCGCCACGACCGTGGTCACGCCCAGCGCCAGCCCTGGCCGGGTGCGGCGCCGTAGCCACAGGAAGGTGAGTGCCACGGCGCTGGCGGAGAGCAGTCCGATGACCAGCTTCAGTCCCACCCAGGGCTGCACGCCCAGCAGGAGCGCGGCGGCCAGGATGAGCGGGAAGCCGGGCGGGTACTGGGTGTGGAGCGGAGCCGCCGGATCCCACAGGGAGAGGTAGGCGCCCCGCTCCAGGAGCGAGCGCGCCAGCGTGATGTAGGCGGCGTTGTCCCCGCCGGTGTGGGGCGCGGGCTGCAGCGTGAGCCAGACCAGCGCGAAGTGGACGGCCGCGAAGCCCAGGGCCAGCGCGGCGGCATGCTCGCGCACCAGCCGGAGGATCACCGGCCTTGTGCGCCGTGGCGCCCTCGCGGCCGCGGGGGCGCGCGGGGGTCGCCCGCCGGCGGGCGTGCGGGCCCGCGCGCTCACGCGCCCCGTCCGGCCAGCCAGCGGGCGGCGGCGCGCTGCATGATGGCCTCGCCCCCCCACGCCACCAGGAGATGCTGCGCCGCCAGCTCCGCCGCCAGCCGGGGATGGCCGAAGAGGACCACGGCGGCGTCCGGATGGACGGCCAGCGCCTCGCGGACGCGCGCCCGCGCCGGGTCGGTGATGCGCGGGCTCCCCTTCCAGGCGCGGATGTCGGCGTAGAGGGCAATCACCAGCGCGCCGCCCGGCTCGGCACGCTGCACCGGCCGGAGGGGGCCACCAGCCGCGGCGGCAGCCGCGGCGAATTCCGCCCGTGACGGCGGCGCGAAGGGCCCGCCCACATCGTCATCGACCACCAGGAGCTGCGCGTCCGGGCGGAGCGTAGGAGCACCCCGCGGCGCCTGCAGGCAGCGCTCCGCCACCTCCTCCGCCCAGGCCCGATCGGCGGCCGCTCCTACGGCTCCCTGCCCACCGACGGGCGCACGGCCCGCCGCGGCCTCCACCCGCCGCACCGCCTCCGCCACGCGCGCCTCGGACAGCCGCTCGGGGCCGGCGCCGCGGAGCGCCGCGAGCACGGCCTCCACGTCCTCCGGATAGAGCAGGCAGTCACACCCCGCGGCGGCGGCGGCCACGGCGGCGCCGCCCTCCCCGCCGCCGTCCTCCAGCACACCCTTCATGATCAGCGCATCGGTCACCAGCAGCCCGCCGAAGCCCAACTCCCCGCGCAGCAGCTCGGTGGCGATCGGCCGGGACAGCGTGGCGGGCCGCCCCGATGGGTCCAGCGCCGGGTAGGCCACGTGGGCGCTCATGACGCTCTCCACACCCGCCGCGATGGCGGCGCGGAAGGGCATCAGGTCCGCCTCCAGCTCCGCCCGGGACGCCGCCACGCGCGGCAGCTCCGCGTGCGAGTCCGTTGTGGTCCGGCCGTGCCCCGGGAAGTGCTTCACGCACGCCAGCGCGCCGGTGGCGCGGCACCCCTCCACCCAGGCCACCACCCGCTCCGCCACCACGGCGGGCTCGGTGCCCAACGCGCGCGTGCCCACGATGGGATTGGCCGGCTCCAGCTCCACGTCGGCCACCGGCGCATAGATCCAGTTCACGCCCAGCGCCAGGCCCTCGCGAGCCGTCAGTTGCCCCGCCCGGCGCAAGACCTCCGTGCTGTCCAGCGCCGCCAGCGCCGCGGCGGGCGGCAGCGGCGTGGCCCCGGCGAACTGCTGGCCGGCGCCGCGCTCCAGGTCGGCGGAGAAGAGCAGCGGCCGCCCGGCGCGCGCGCGCAGCTCCGCCGTGAGCGCGCGCACCGCGTCCGCCTCCCCGCCGAAGATGCAGAAGCCGCCCGCGCCGGCGGCCAGCGCCGCCTCCATCATCGGCCGCTGGCCGTCGAAGCCCCGCCCCACCTCCCAGCGCAGCGCGGGAAAGAGCAGCCGTCCCACCGGCGCGCTCACGGCGCGCCTCCCAGTGCGCCCGCACCAGGCCTGCCCTGCGCGCCGGGGGTGAAGCTGCCGAGCACGCGCCGCCCGCCGGCACCGGTGGCCACCGGCTCATTGGCGGGGACGCCGCGCACGAAGGCCCACGCCAGCACGGCAAAGGCCACGGCCTCCTTGGCGTCGGGATTCACACCGAGCGCCGCCTCCGCCGAGTGGACCGCCCGCGGCGCCAACGCGCCGCCCAGGGCGCGCATGAGGGCGGGGTTGGCGGCCCCGCCCCCGCTCACCAGCACCTCCTCGGCCGGCGGCGTCCAGCGCTCGATGGCGCCCGCGATGCTGTGCGCGGTGAAGGCGGTCAGCGTGGCGAGCAGGTCGTCCCACGCCGCGTCGTCGGCGGGGGGACGTCGCTTGACAAGGTCTTCGACCATGGTGCGTCCGAACAGTTCCCGCCCCGTGGAGCGCGGCGGGCGGCGGTTCAGGAAGGGATGGCTCATGAGCTCAGCCAGGAGTTCCTCGTCCACCCGGCCGCGCAGCGCCCGGACCCCGTCCCGATCGAAGGTCTCGGCGCCGTGGCTGGCCAGCTCCGCGGCGGCGTCCAGGAGGACGTTGCCGGGGCCCGTATCGAAGGCCACCAGCGGCTCATCATGCCCGCGCGGCGGAACCCAGGTGAGGTTGCCGATGCCGCCGATGTTCTGCAACACACGGGCGCGCTCGGGGTGGGCGAAGAGGGCCCGGTCCACCCACGGCACGAGCGGCGCGCCCTCGCCCCCGACCGCCACGTCGCGGGCGCGGAAGTCACTCACCACGGGGATGCCGGTCCGTTCGGCCAGCGTGGCCGGGCAGCCGATCTGGAGCGTGGCGCCGCGCTGGCCCGCCGTTGGCGGCTCGTGCCAGACGGTCTGGCCGTGGGAGCCGATCAGGTCGATGTCCCGGGCCTCGAGGTCGGCCGCCTGCCAGCCCGCGCGCGCGGCCTCGGCCAGCCATTCGCCGAGCTCGGTGTGCACGCGGCACAGGAGCGCCGCGCTGCCCCCCTCGGTGGCCTGCCGGAGCAGGGCGCGCCGCGCGGGCGTGTAGGGCACGCTGACGAAGCCCAGCACGCTCCACGTGAGCGCGTCAGCCGACCCGGATAGCTCCACCACCGCGGCGTCGATGCCGTCCAGCGACGTCCCCGACATGAGCCCCAGCAGCTTCACGCGCGCACCGTCCTGCTCATTGCAGGTCTCCCACCACCCGCGCGATGACGCCGTCCGCTTCCGCCAGCAGGCGGCGCGCCTCGGCGGCGTCCACCTCCCTGCGGCCCATGACGATGGCGGTCTTCACGTTCCCGCCCGCCTCTTCCAGCAGCGCGGCGGCGGCGGGCCGCTCCAGCCCCACGGTCTCCACCAGGATGCGCTCCCCGCGATCGCGCAGCTTCTCACACGTCACCTGCAGATCCACCATCAGGTTGCCGTACACCTTGCCCATGCGCACCATGGCGGCAGTGGTGATGGTGTTCAGCACCATCTTGGTGGCGGTGCCCGCCTTCATGCGCGTGGAGCCGGTGATCACCTCTGGGCCCACGAGCGGCGCGATGACCACGTCGTGGGTGGCAATGAGCTCCTGCCACGGATAGGTGCACAGCAGGAAGCCGGTGCGGGCGCCGCGCTCACGCGCCCGGGCCAGCGCTCCGTGCACGTAGGGCGTGGTGCCGGAGGTGGCAATGCCGAGCACGAAGTCGGCCGGGCCCACGCCCCTCTCGTCAATGGCGGCCGCGGCCGCGCCGGGCACGTCCTCCGCGCCCTCCTGCGCGCGCACCAGCGCCTGCAGGCCGCCGGCGATAATCCCCTGCACCATGCTCGGATCGGTGCCGTAGGTGGGGGGCATCTCCGCGGCGTCCAGCACGCCCAGGCGGCCCGAAGTGCCGGCGCCCACGTAGATGAGCCGCCCGCCGCGCCGGAAGCTGTCCACCACCAACTCCACGGCACGGGTGATGGACTCCCACTCCTCGGCCACCGCGTCGGCCACCATGCGGTCCTCGGCGCCGATGAGCTCCACCACCTCGCGGGTGCTGAGTTCATCCACGCGAGCGCTGCGCGGATTACGCTGCTCGGTGAGGCGCGGGTCTTGTGCGCTGCTTTCCATGGGACGGGGGTGCGGGTACATTCGCCGTCGGTCGGGCCGCGGTCCGGGAGCGGACCATGCACCTGTCGTTCCCGGACGCCGATGCGGCCGCTCAACTTACCCGGGCCACCACCGAATGACCACCCTGCTCCAGCGCGCCGCCGAACTGGCCGAGGACCTGACCGGTCTGCGCCGGGACCTGCACGCCCACCCCGAGCTCGCCTTCCAGGAGACGCGCACGGCGGCGCTGGCGGCGGAGCGCGCCGGCGCGCTGGGCTACACGGTACGCACCGGTGTGGGGCGCACCGGGGTGGTGGCAGAGCTGGCGAACGGGGACGGCCCGGTGGTGGCGCTGCGTGCGGATATGGATGCCCTCCCCATCCAGGAATCAAGCGACGTCCCCTACGCCAGCTCCGTGGCCGGCGTCATGCACGCCTGCGGGCACGACGCCCACGTGGCGTGCCTGCTGGGCGCGGCGCGCCTCCTGGCGGACGCCCGGGCGGCGGGGACGCTGCCCGCCGGGACGGTGCGCCTGCTCTTCCAGCCCTCGGAGGAGGCCGCCGACGAGGAGGGCAAGAGCGGGGCGCGCCGCATGGTGGAGGAGGGGGCCATGGCCGGCGTGGACGCGGTCTTCGGCCTGCACGTGGGCGGCGACCTGCCAGCGGGCACGGCCTTCTTCAGCCCGGGCCCCATCATGGCCGGCTCGGACTCCTTCCGCGCCACCGTGCGCGGCCGGAGCGCGCACGCTGCGCGCCCCCAGGAGGGGGTGGACGCCATCGTGCTGGCCGCGCAGGCGGTGAGCGCCCTGCAGCAGGTGGTGGCGCGGCGCACCTCCCCGCTGGACGCCGCCGCCGTGACCATCGGCCGCATCGAGGGCGGCGTGGCCGAGAACGTGGTGGCCGAGGAGGTGCGCCTGGAGGGCACGTTCCGCTACTTCGAGGGCGCGCTGCGCGAGCGCCTGCATGATGAGATCCGCCGCGCCTTTGCCGTGGCCGACGCGCTGGGCGGCGTCAGCCGGGTGGACTTCCGCCCCGGCTACCCGCCGGTGGTCAACCACCCCGGCATGACGGCGCTGGCCGAGGCCGCCGCCCGGGAGGCGCTGGGCGCCGATGGCGTGGCGCCCTACGAACCGTGGATGGGCGCCGAGGACTTTGCCTTCCTGCTGGCGGAGGCACCCGGCTGCTTCTTCTGGTTGGGCGCCGCGCCCGCCGACGGGCCGCGCGCGCATCACACCCCCACCTTCGACATCGACGAGCGCGTCCTGCCGCGCGGCGCCGCGGTGCTGGCCGCCGTGGCCATGGCCGCGCTGCGCAGCCCGGGCGGCTGAGGCGCGCATTCCCGACGGAGACACCATGCGAAGTCTGCACAGACCGTTCCCCCTGGCGCTGCTGCTGGCGGCCGCCTGCACCGCACCGGCGCCCACCACCACCGCTCCGGACGCCGCGGCGCTGCGCGCGGCCGTGCCCGCCGCGTGGCCCTACGACCTCGACCCCGAGGTGGCCACCAGTACCGCGGGCATGGTTGCCACCGACGCCCCGCTGGCCACGGAGGTGGGTGCGGCGGTGCTGCGCGATGGCGGCAATGCCGTGGACGCGGCGGTGGCCACCGCCTTCGCGCTGGCCGTGGTCTACCCGGAGGCCGGCAACCTGGGCGGCGGAGGCTTCATGGTGGCGCGCATGGCGGACGGCACGGAGGCCGCACTCGACTTCCGCGAGGAGGCGCCCGGGGCCGCCACTGCGGACATGTACCTGGACGCCCAGAACAACGTCACGGACGCCTCGGTGACGGGGCACCTGGCCGCCGGTGTGCCGGGCTCGGTGGCGGGGCTGTGGGCGGCGCACGAGCGCTTCGGCACGCGGCCGTGGGCGGAGCTGCTGGCGCCCGCCATCCGCCTGGCGCGCGACGGCTTCACGGTGACCGAGCGCCTGGAGGCCACCGTGCGGGGCGACTCGGCGCGGCTGGCCCGCTTCGCCGGCTCGGCGGCCCTGCTACTGCCCGATGGGCGCCCGCCGCGGGCGGGCAGCACGTGGCGCAACCCGGAGCTGGCCGCCGTCCTCGAGCGCATTGCCGAGGAAGGGCCCGCGGGCTTCTACGAGGGGGAGACCGCCCGGCTCATCGTGGCCGAGATGGCGCGCGGCAACGGCATCATCGCCCTGGCCGACCTGGCCGCCTACGAGGCGCACTGGCGCGAGCCCGTGGCCTTCGACTACCGCGGCCACCGCGTGATCTCCATGCCCCCGCCCTCGTCGGGCGGCATCACGCTGGCGCTCATGGCCAATATCCTGGAGGGCTGGGAGCCGGCGGACTTCGGCTGGCGCGATGCGCGCTGGCTGCATCTGGAGGCCGAGGCCATGCGGCGCGCCTTCGCCGATCGCAACCACTACCTGGGCGACTCCGACTTCGTGGACTTCCCGCGCGAACGGCTGGTGTCCCAGGCGTACGCCGACCGCTGGCGCGCGGGCATCGATCCCGCGCGGGCCTCGGTGTCGGCGGACATCCAGGCCGGCGGCCCCATCCGCGAGCCCGAGCACACCACCCACTTCTCCGTGGTGGACGGCAGCGGCAACGCGGTGGCACTCACCACCACGATCAACAACCTGTACGGCGCCGCCGTGACCGTGAGCGGCGCGGGCTTCCTGCTGAACGACGAGATGGACGACTTCACCTCCAAGCCCGGCGTGCCCAACATGTACGGGCTGGTGCAGGGGGAAGCCAACGCCATCGCGCCGGGCAAGCGGATGCTCTCGGCCATGACCCCCACCGTGGTGCTGGATCCGGCCGGCCAGCCGCTCCTGGTGACGGGGGCGCGCGGCGGGCCGCGCATCATCACGGCGGTGTTCCAGGTGCTCTCCAACGTGGTGGACTTCGGGCTGGACGTGGGCGCGGCGGTCAACGCGCCGCGCATCCACCACCAGCACCTGCCCGACGTGCTCTATTTCGAGCCGGCGGGGATGGACTCCGCCCGCGTGGCGGCGCTCGCCGCCCTGGGCCACGACGTGCGCGAGCGCTCCGGCACCATCGGCAACGCACCCACGCTACTGCGCACCCCCGACGGGTGGCGCGGCCTGGCGGACCCCCGCTCGGGGGGCAACGCCATCGGGCACTGACACGCCAAGAGGGCGGGCCGGGAATCGCTTCCCCGCCCGCCCTCCCGCGTCCGGCGGCGGGTTTTGCACCGCTACCACCGGATGCCGTCCAGCACCGCCGTGAGCTAGATGACCCGCCGGACCGTGACCGGTCCGTCCAGCCGGATGACCATCTCCGAGCCCGCGGGCAGCACCGCGTCCACGTCCGCCGTCCCCATGGCCACGGCCGTACCGGCCACCGCACCGATCACGGCGCCCTTCAGCGTGGACTTCGTGTCCTTGCCGAGCACCTGGCCCAGGATGGCACCCGCCGCCGCACCGGCTGCCACCTTACCGGCCTGCTGCGCGGTCGAGCTGCCCGACACCTTCTCCGGCTCCGTGCGTACCACCGTGGCCTGCAGCGGGTAGGTGGCGCCGTCGAAGGAGACCGCCTCGAAAGCCAGGTTCATGACGGCCGTCTGACCCACCCGGCCGGATGGCTGCACCTGGGTGATGCGACCGCGCACCGTAGCGCCGGCCGGGATGACTACGTTCCCCTCGGAGTCGGTGACGTCCTGGCTCACCCGCGCCGTGAAGGCGTCACCCGCCTGGTTGCGGTCCGTGCCGAGCGTCTCGTTCAGCGTCAGCGTAACGCTCGTACCGGTGGAGGCCGTACGGCTGACCGCGCGCGGAGCCGGCGCCGGGCTCTCCGTGCGGGGCGCCGGCGTGGGCGTCACCGGCCTGGGCTGCGGCTGACGCGGGGCGGGCGCCTGCTGGCGGGGCACATTCTCCGCCGCAGCGTCCTGGCGGGCCTCCGCGGTGTCCTCAAAAATGGTCATTGCGGTGTCCCCCTGAAGCGCCAGATCCAGCTCGCGGCGGAGTTCGTCCTGCTCGAGGGCGCTGCGATCGGCCCCGTCTCCGCCGCAGGCGGCGGCCGTCAGCGCCA
The DNA here is from genome assembly GCA_040905425.1 of Gemmatimonadota bacterium. Classification (GTDB taxonomy): domain Bacteria; phylum Gemmatimonadota; class Gemmatimonadetes; order Longimicrobiales; family RSA9; genus JBBDRO01. The sequence continues at coordinate 44,777 of JBBDRO010000105.1, forward strand.
GCGCCAGGGTAGCTGTCAAAGCGCGAAAAGCGTTGCGCTGTCTCATGTTTTCCCCCTCGGTTGCGCGCCCGCTTGAAGCGGCGGGAGCGCGTCGGTATGCTTAGCGCAGGCTCCCCACCGGGGGGCGCCCGCTGCCCTTATAAGGGCAACGCACATGCCACATCGGGCCGCGCCACCGTTGCCGGTGAGCGGCCCCGCTTTTTTGGCTGATTCGGCCGGGCCGCTGGCGCGCGGCCGGGCCCCCGGAGGCGCCGTGAAGCCCCTGATGCACATCCTGCCGTACCTGCGCCGCTATCGCGGCGGCATTGCCGTGGGGCTGCTCATGGTGGTCCTGGCCAACGCCTTCCACGTGCTCTCGCCCTGGCTGCTCGGGCGCGCCATCGACGCGCTGGGTGAGCCCGGGGCGGGCCGGCGCACGCTGGGCGTCTACGCGGCGCTCATCGTGGGCACCGCCGTGCTGGGCGGCGCCGCCCGCTTCGGCATGCGCCAGATCCTGAACACGCTGAGCCGCCGCGTGGAGGTGGACCTGCGTGACGACTTCTTCGCGCACCTGGTGCGGCTGGACGCGCCCTTCTACGGCGCCACACGGACCGGGGATCTGATGAGTCGCGCCACCAATGACACCCAGGCCGTGCGCATGGCCATCGGCCCGGGCATCATGTACCTGGTCAACACCTTCGCCATGACCGCGCTGGCGCTCTTCTTCATGTTCCGCTACAGCGTGTCCCTCACGCTCGTCTCCCTGATCCCGCTGCTGGCGCTGCCGCCCGCCATGCTCCACTTCGGGCGCGTCATCCACCGCCGTTTCGAGCGCATCCAGGAGCACCTGGGCCACCTCTCCACCATGGTGCAGGAGAACCTCTCCGGTGTGCGCATCGTGCGCGCCTACCGGCAGGAGGAGAGCCAGCAGGCGGAGTTCGAGGAGCTGAACGCCCAGTATCTGGAAAAGAACATGGACCTGGCGCGCACCTCAGCGCTCTTCCACCCGCTCATGCAGGTCTTCACGGGGCTGGGCATGCTGGCGGTGCTGTGGGTGGGTGGGCTGCAGGTCATGGCCGGCACCATCACGGCGGGTGACTTCGTGGCCTTCGGCTTCTACCTGGTCATGCTCACCTGGCCGATGGTGGCGCTGGGCTGGGTGATCAATCTCTTCCAGCGGGGCGCCGCCTCCATGGCGCGCATCAACCGCATCATGGCAGCGCGCCCGCAGGTGCCCGAGCCGGCGCACCCACGCGCGCTGGAGCGCACGCGCGGGGAGGTGGAGTTCCGCAACGTCTCCTTCCGCTACCCCGGCACCGAGCGCTGGGTGCTGCGGGACGTCTGCTTCCGCATCCCCGCCGGCAGCACGGCGGCCCTCGTGGGTCCCACGGCCGCAGGCAAATCCACCGTGGTGCATCTGCTCACCAGGCGCTACGATCCCACCGAGGGCCAGGTGCTGCTGGACGGCGTCCCGCTCGACGAACTGTCCTTTGCCACCGTGCGCGCCGCCGTGGGCGTGGTGCCGCAGGACGCGTTCGTTTTCTCGGACACCATCGCCGCCAATGTGGGGCTGGGTCTGGATGGCGGCCCCGAGGACCGGCTCCGTGTGGAGGAGGCGGTGCGCATCGCGCGCCTGGATGAGGCCATTGCATCGTTCCCGCGCGGCCTGGAGACGCGCCTGGGCGAGCGCGGCGTGAACCTCTCGGGAGGACAGCGCCAGCGCGCCACGCTGGCTCGCGCCCTGGCCATGGATCCGCCGATCCTGATCCTGGATGACGCTCTCAGCGCCGTGGATACGCACACCGAAACGGAGATCCTGCGCGGCCTGCGCACCGTCATGGCGGAGCGCACCGCCCTCATCGTGAGCCATCGGGTCAGCGCCGTGATGGGCACCGATCTGATCCTGGTGCTGGACGAGGGCCGGGTGGTCGAGCGCGGCGTGCACACGGACCTCATCCGCGCCGGTGGACTCTACGCCACCCTCCTGCGCCGGCAGCTCCTGGCGGAGGGGCTGGAGGAGGAGCCGCTTGCCGGCGCCTCCGATCGGACCTAACCTTAAGCGACGCATGACGAAGCCTACCGCGCCCATCCTCCTCGTCGAAGACGACCCGCTGCTCCGCCACGCGTTCCGGCTGCTGCTGGAAGACGCGGGCTACAGCGTCGTGGAAGCCGGCACCGCCGCAGCGGCCGTGGATGCCGCGCTCGAGTATACCCCCTCGCTCATCCTGCTGGATCTGGGGCTGCCCGACCGGCCCGGGCTGGAGGTAGCGCGCGAACTCTCCGGTCACGCCGCCATGCGGGCCGTGCCCATCGTGGCGCTCACCGGACGGGTGGGCTCGGAGCAGCGCCAGGACTGCCTGGACGCCGGCTGCAGTCATTTTCTGGCCAAGCCGATCGAGCCCCGGGAGCTGCTGCGGCGCCTGCCCGAGCTCCTGGCCGCGGGCTGAACCGCGGTCCGTGTCCGCCACCCCCGCCGAGGCGCCGCGGCCGATGGGCAGGCTGAAGCGCCTGCGGCGGGCGCTCTACCGCTTCTACTACCGCATCAAGTACTTCCCCTTCGCCGCCGAGCGCCGCCAACGCAGTGAGCGCGAAGAACGCGGCTTCGTGGCCATCCAGATCGACGCGCTCGCCCACGAGGATTTGGAGCGGGCCATGGCGCGCGGCTATGCCCCCAACATGCGCAAACTCGTGGAGCGGCACGGCTGGGAGCTGCGGCGCTACCCCTCTGGCCTGCCCGGTGCCACGCCCGCGTGCCAGGCAGGCATCTTCTACGGCACCAAGGAAGACATCCCAGCCTTCCGCTGGTACGACAAGCGCGCGCGGCGCATGGTGATCGGCTCGCGGAGGAGCGACGTCCAGCAGATCCGTGATCGCCTGCCACGCGAGGGCGTGCTCACCGGCGGCTCCAGCTACGTGAACATCTACGACGGCGGCGCGGAGCGGGCCATCTTCACGCTCTCCGCCCGCGAGGCGCAGCCGTTGCTGGAGGCCATGGGCGGCGGGCGGGTCCTCCTGCTGGCCTTCCTGCACCCCGTGCGCATGCTGCGTATGGTGCTGGCCAGCGTCTGGGAATACGTCCGCGAGGAATGGGACCGCCTGGTGAGCCAGGTGAAGGGCCAGTACACCTACTACTGGTGGTACCTGCCCTTCGTGCACATCGGCACCAACGTGATCCTGCGCGAACTGCAGACCATGGCCGTGCTGCTGGACATCTACGTGGGGCGGCCCGCCATCTACACCACCTACAACGTGTACGACGAGTTTGCCCATCACTTCGGCCCCGGCTCGGCGGCCGCCTACCGGAGCGTGCGCGCCTGGGACCGACGCCTGGGTGAGATCCTGCGCATGCTGCGCCGCGTGCCCGGCCGGCCCTACGACCTCTACGTCCTGAGCGATCACGGCCAGACGCCGTCGGTGCCCTACAAGATCCGCTACGGCGAGACGCTGGGTGAGACCATCGTGGCCGCCGCCAAGGAGGGCGTGATGGAGGTGGCTGGGCGGGGGGACTACGCCCCCGCGCATCAGGACGTCATGGACTTCCTGATGGAGGAGCTGGAGGAGGTGTCCGCGTCCTCCAGCCGGCCCGCGCAGGCGGGTGGGCTCCGCCTGGGCCGCTGGCTGCGCAAGCACTACAACCCGTTCCCGCTGGTGGCGGAGACGGTGCGGCAATCGGCCACCGCCAAGCTGGCCGTGACGTACTCGTCCTCCCTGGCGCACGTCTACTGGATCGAGCCCGAGGAGCCGCTCACCTTCGACGAGGTGCGCGGAGATCCGGACCGGCGGGCGCTCTACTACTTCCTGGTGGCCCACGGCGGCATCGGCGTGGTCATCACGCGCATGCTGGACGGCGCGCACGTGGAGTCGCTACGAGGTCGGGCCCTCGTCACGCCCACGGGTGACCTGGAGGTGCTGGCGGGGCAGGATCCACTCGCCGACTACGCCGTGCAGCCCGTGGAGCGGCGCGCCATCGCGCGGCTGGCGCAGTACCGCAGCAGCGGGGACGTCATCCTCTTCAGCGCCTACGATCCCGAGCGGGACGTGTGCGTCTGCTTCGACGATCAGGTGGGCGCCCACGGCGCCATGGGCGGGCGCCAGTTCTGGCCCTTCCTGCTCACGCCCCGTGGCCTGGTCCCCGAGCGCTACGTCATCGACGACCCCGTGGACCTGCATCCGCTCTTCGCGCGCTATCCGCTGCATGCCGGGGCGCCGGGCATTCCCGAGGGGGAACGCCGTGCCCCCCTGGCTGAGGTGTAAGCGACGACGCCCGTCAGCTCACCGGCACCACAACACACACCGTCTCGCCCTCAGCCCTTCGCGAAGCGGTAGCCGATCAGCTTGTAGACCAGCTTGGCCACCAGGAAGTCCGGGGCCGGGAAGCCCGGCGTGGGCGCCAGCTCCACCACGTCCGCGCCCACCACCGTGCGCTCCCGGAAGACCCGCCTCAGCAGCTTCAGCGCCGGATACCACTGCAGGCCGCCCGGCTCGGGCGTGCCCGTGGAGGGCACCAGGGAGGGATCGAACGCGTCCACGTCGAAGGAGATGTAGACCTTCTCTTCGAGGGTCTCCATCACCTCGTCGATCCACGCCTCGCCGGTGTGGATGTCATCGGCCAGGAAAACGTGGATGTCCTGGCTGGCGCGCGCCAACGCCATCTCCTCCGTGGTCAGCGCCCGGATGCCCACGGCCGTCATGGTGGTACGCTCCCGCACGCGCGCCATGACGGCGGCGTGCGAGTAGGGTGAGCCCTCGTACTCCGGCCGCAGGTCCGTGTGCGCGTCGATGTTCAGCACGGAGAGGCGCTCGCCTTGCAGGCGGTCGGCCCAGGAGAGGATCGGCGCGCTGCTCACGGCGTGCTCGCCGCCGAGCAGCACCACGAACTTGTCGGGGCCCGCCTCCAGCACCCGGTCGTAGGCCGCGCGCAGCTCGCCGATGGCCGCCTCGGGGCTGGCGTTCGTGAGCGCCAGGCCGGGCAGCGTGGCCACGCCCACCTCGGCCGGCTCGCCGTCCAGCTCCTGGTCGTAGAGCTCGATGTAGCGGGACGCGTCGATGATGGCCTGCGGGCCCCTGGAGGTGCCGCCGCCGTAGCTGGTGGTCGATTCGTAGGGCACGGGCAGGATCACCGCCCCGGCGCGCTCGAAATCCGCGCCGTCCTCGTCCAGCCCCAGGAAGGTGTGGGGCAGCTCCCACGCCAGCTCTCGCAGCCCTTCAGGCACCCGCATGTCTCCTCCAGCCACGGTTGCATGCACGAGGGCCCCGCGTCCGGGGGCCCCCTCGTCACGTCGATTCGGCATTCCGTCCTCCCGCCGCCCATTCTGTTGGTGCGCTGCGCCCCAACGTAACCGCCGCCGCGTCCGTTGCAAGCGACGTCCCCGTTCACCTCCCCGGGGGCCGCACGTGTGTTCGCCGCCGCCGCCGCACGACGAGTACGGTGAGTACCTCGATTCTGCGGTATTCGGCCTGAGTCCCTCGGAAACGATCCCCGCGCAGACTGGAACCCGAAGGGTTGCCCGCCCGGGCCATTCCGCCGAGCATAACGCATGACGTTCGACCGTCCTCCCATCCTCTCGCGCTGCCACTTCTGCGCCGCCGACTTTTCTCCCTTCGAGGAGGGCAGCGTGCCGCACGGCGGGCGCACGGCCTTCGATCCATGGCAGGGCAGGCTGTGGCGCATCTGCGGGCAGTGCGGACGGTGGAGCGCGGCGCCGCTGGACGCGCGCTGGGAGGCGCTGGAGGCGTGCGAACGCGCCGCGCGGGACCGCGGGCGGGTGCGGCTGGAGACGCAACACCTCACGCTGCTGCGGGTGGGCGGCGCGGAGCTGGTGCGCGTGGGGCGTGCGCCGCGCCCGGAATTCGCGGGTTGGCGCTACGGGGACCGGCTGCCGGAGTGCCGGCCGCGCGGCTGGTGGGCCGGCCTGCTGGCCCGTATCACGGCGCTCCCTGGCGCACCGCCGGGCGGCGTGGACTTTCACGGTCAGCCGCATGGCCACCCGGGCGCCTGGGCGGCGGCGGCGTTCGCGGAGCACGGTGCGGCGCTGGACTACGTCTTCCGCCACGTGCCGATGGCCCCGTCGTGCCCCGGCTGCCAGGGCCCGCTGCCCCTGGCCGGCACCGCCTTCGCCGATCTGCGTCTGCTGGATGAAGGTTCCGGGCCCGCGGTGACGGCGCCCTGCGCGCGCTGCCGGACGGAGGTGCTCCTGCCGCTCGCCACGGCCCGGGCGGCGTTACGTCTGGGCCTGGCGGTGGTCAACCGGCCGCTGCGGCGCGTGGCCACGGCGGAGGCCGCCGGCGTACGCGTGGAGCGCGCGGGCGGCAGGCAGTCGTTCGTGCACGGCCTGGCTCGGGAGCACGTGGCGCTGGGGGAGCTGGAGCCCACGGAGCGGCTGGGACTCGGACTGGCGCTGGATGAGGAAGCCGAGGCCGAGTTGCTGGAGCAGGAGTGGCGGGAGGCGGAGGAGCTGGCGGCGCTGATGGACACCGAGTTGAGCCGCGTAGAGGGCTTCGACGCCCTGCGGGACCGGGCCCTCGAGGATGACTAGCGTGGCGTTCGGCCGACCGGCAGGGTGGACATTTCGGGAGTGCGCATGACCGGGCGGGCGCCGACCGGAAGCACGGCCGCGGGCAGGTGCGTAGCGCGCGCGCGGAACCCGGCGCGGCGTCGTCGCTTACAAAACGGGCTTCAGATGGTCTCGATCGGGCAGGTCAGACCCTCCCACTTGAGTTCCTTGCCCTCGCCCTGGCAGGCGCCGCAGATGCCATAGATCTGCAGGCGGTAGCGGGCCGGGACGAAGTCGTGGCGGCGCGCGGCCTCCTCGTGGAGGCGCACCAGTTCGGGCGAGTGGATCTCCTCCACCTTGCCGCACTCGGTGCACACCAGGTGCTCGCGGACGGGCTTCTGGCCGAAGAGGTGCTCGTAGCGCTTGAAGCCCTCGCCGAAGTCGTGCTCCGCCACCAGGCCGCTCTTGACCAGCATCTCCAGCGTGCGGTAGATGGTGGCCTTGCCGATGCGTTCGCCACGCTCGCGCAACAGGGACTCGATCTCCTCCACGGAGAGATGCTCGCTGGAGCCGAAGACCACCTCGGCGATGGCCTCCCGCTGCTGCGTGACGGGGAGCCCCTGGTCGCGCAGATAGCGGCGAAAGAGGTGGACGAACGTCATACGGCATCCTCCTGCGGCTCGGCCCGCGGACCGGGCGCCGCGAGCGATACGGATAGGGAATCGATAGCGCATCACCGCGTCGCGGGCAACGCGCTGTGTGCCAGGGTATGCTACCCCGGGGACGGGTTTTCCATCCCGTCCCCGGGGGGCGGGGCGGCATCCATGGAGGGGTCCGGGGGGCCGGCCTGCTCCGCCGCGGCCTCCGCGGGCGGCTCCGCCGGGTCCTCGGAGGCAACACTGCCGCCCAGTTCTTCGATCAGCGTGGCCCACGCCCCGGCATTGCCGGCCAGCGTCACCTCCCGCGGCGGCGCGTCCCCCACCTCGTCGCCGACGCGGCGCACCACGCCCTCCACCACCCGCGGTAGCGCGTCGACCGGCGCCAGCGCGTGTTCGTCCACGCGCTCCTCCACCGTGCCCTGACCGCGGTGGTTGCGCGTGACGCGGAAGTGCGCCGTGAGCACGCGCCGCCGCTCCGCGTGCTCGGCGAAGGCGGCCACCACGATCACCGTGCTCTCCACGTTGCCCGCCCGCCGGGTGGGGAAGAGCCACAGCACGTCCATGGTGTCCACGGGGAGGACGGCCGGCAGGCGTTGCAGGAGAGCGTGGAGGGCGCCCTCGTCCTCACCCGCGTTGACCCACTTCTCGACGCTCACTCGCCCTCCCCGGCACGCACCGCGCGCCGCACGGCGTCCAGCACCCGCGCGCGCGCCTCCTCGAGCGGCGCACCCATGAGCGCGCCGCTGGCCTTGCGATGCCCGCCGCCGCCGAACTCGCGGGCCACGGCGTTGACGTCCACCGCGCCGCTGGAGCGCAGGGACACCTTGGTGCCGTCCCCCTGTGTGGGGCGGAAGAGCAGCGCCACCTCGGTGCCGTCGACCGAGCGGGCATGCTCCACGATCCCCTCCAGATCATCACTGTCGGCGCCCAACCCCTCCATGATGCCGCGCTCGATGGTGATCCAGGTGATGGGCAGCGTGCCGTCTACCTCAAGGTTACCCAGCGCGTGGCGCAGCAGGTGGACGCGGCGCAGCGGCACCCTGGCGTAGATGCGGCGGTAGACCGCCTCGGGGTCCACCCCCTGCGCCAGCAGGTCGCCCGCCACGGCGTGGGCCCGGGGACTGGTGTTGGAGAAGCGGAAGGAGCCCGTGTCGGTGAGGATGGCGGTGTAAAGCGCCTCCGGGATGGGCGCGGCCCACGGCGTCGGGACTGCCGCCACCACGAACAGATCGCGAATCAGCTCGCCCGTGGCGCACGCGGTCGCGTCCTGGAAGACGATGCCTTCGAAGCCCGTGGCGGGGGGCGGGTGGTGATCGATCACCGCCACGGGCACGCCGGCCACGGCGCCGGCCACGCGCCCGATCCGGGACGGCTCTCCGGTGTCCAGCACGAGCAGCAGATCCGCCCGCTTGCACACCTCGGCGAAGCGTGCGCTGCCGGGCTCCGGCACCTCGGCGCCCTCCCGCAGCAGGTGGCGGAAGAGTTCCGGGAAGGGTGTGCCGTTGGCAATGGCCACCTCCTTGCCCAGACCGCGCAGCCAGGCATCCATGGCCGCCTCCGAGCCCGCGCCGTCACCGTCCGCGTTGACGTGCGTGGTAAGCACGATGCGCTGTGCCCCGCGCAGTGCCGCGAGCACGCTGGCCAGCCCCTCGCGCCGCGCCTGCGGGACGGCTGCCACCGTGTCCGCGCCCGGCCGAGCGCCGGCCGCTGTTGATCCGTTCATACTTGCTCCGTTCCCGTCCAGGTAGATTCGCGCGGCAGGCGCTTGCGCACCTTGGCCCAGGTGGACGCCAGGTGGACCAGGCGGGAGGCGGCCACGCCGTGCAGCGTGGCGTGCGCCAGCGCCGCCAGAAAGGACGCCGGATCCCCGATGTCGAAGTCCGGCAGCCGGATATGGGTCCCGCCCACCTCCGCCAGCGTGTGGGCGTCCGACCCCGCACCCAGCGGCAGGCCACGCTCCTGGGCCCAGCTCACGGCCCGCTCGTTCAGGGCGGGATCGTGGATGCGCCCGTTGAAGCCCTCCACGGCGTGCACCAGATCGGCCACTTCGGGCAGGATGGCGCCGCCGCCACCCTTGCCGCCCGTGAACGGGTGCGGCACGTACACGATGCCGCCCTGCTCGCGAATGCGCAGACAGGTTTCGCGCGCCGGCGTGCCGCCCGGGATCTCCTCGCGCAGGAAGAGGCCGATGATGTCCACGCGCTCGGCCGTCTTCACCTCCTCACCCACGATGACCTGCGCCGGATGGCGGCGCTGCAGCCAGCGCGCCGCGTCCAGCGTGTCATGGTCGGTGACGCAGATGCGCTGGATGCCCCGCGCCACCGCGGCGGCCAGCACCGCCTCCGGATCGGAGAGGCAGTCGAAGGAGGCCGCCGTGTGCAGGTGCATGTCCAGGCGCAGGCCGCTCACGGCGCGCCCCGCCGCTCGCCGTGCGCGGCTGCCTGCCGCTCCACCTGGCGCCAGGCAGCGACGGCGCGGGCGCGCAGCTCCTCGAGCGTACCGTCGTTGGGCACCACCAGATCCGCGCGCGCGGCCTTGTCCGCCGCCGCTCCCTGGCTGCCCATCATGGCGAGCGCCTCGGCCTCCGGCAGCCCACGCAATTCCACCAGGCGGCGCAGACGCTCCGCCTCGGGCGCGTCCACGAACACCACCAGGTTCATGTCGGCGTCACGACCCACCTCGAAGAGTAGCGGCACCATGTGCACCACCACGTCGTGGCCCGCGGCGCCCAGGCGCGCCTCCTCGGTCCGGCGCAGCCGCTCCACCTCGGGGTGCGTGAGGGCCTCCAGCGCCTGGCGCTCCGTGGGATTCGCGAACACGCGCCGGCGGAGCGCGGCGCGATCCAGCCCGCCATCGGGGGCCAGCACCTCGCCGCCGAAGCGGGCAGCCACCGCCGCCAGCCCCGGCGTGCCGGGCGCCACGGCCCGGCGGGCAAGCTCGTCCGCGTCCACCACGGCCGCACCCAGCGCGCGCCAGACGTCCGCCACCGCGGACTTGCCGCTGGCAATGTTGCCGGTGAGTCCCACGCGAAAAAGGGCGGGTCCGGGAACGTCGGTCACGAAGGCAGAGGACGCGTCAGAACGTGAGGGTGCGCGTGAGGTCATCCTCCGTACCGATCTCACCATCCTCACCCGGCGAGCCGATGGTCACGCCCGTGCGGCTCTGCCTTAGGTAGTAGTCGTTCCCCCAGGCGTCCTTGCCGTCCCGGCCCGAGAGGGTGTTGCGCTGCACCCACGCCGGGAAGTTGCGCGGCGTCGGCAGCGGGATGAGCGACTTGTGGTCCTGCGAGAGCTCCCGTACGAGCAGGACGATCTCGTTGCGCGTGTTGTAGCGGCGAATGGGGTTCGCCGCCCACGCCCCCACGGGTCCCAGGCGCACGAAAACGGGCTCGGCGATCCGTGCCAGGCGTTGCCGCGTGGCCGGAATGGTCCAGGCCAGGCCAAGGATCACGACCACGATGAGTAGCTTCTTGATCATTGCTTCTCCACTGCGGACCGCACGCCGTCCGCCAGTGCCCACCGCAGGTAACGCTCCAACGCGCGGGCCGGAGGCAGCTGGCTGGCGGCACCGTAAGCGGTCTCCAGGCGCCAGGCCACGTACGCGGCCGGCGGCAGGGGCAGAAAGGGCCAGCGCCGCTGCCAGCCGCGCGCGCGAAAGCGCCAGCTGGCCCGCAGCAGCAGCGGGAGTAATGCCGGACGGCGCACCGCGTACATGGCCAGCGTACGGAGCAGGACGGGATAGCGCAGGTCAGTCAGCTTGCCACCCGCGGGCTCGAAGACATGGCCAGCCCGCCGCGGCCCTGGAGCCCCGCGTCGGGCGCGGGCCGCGTTCGCGACGCCGCAGCAAGAAGATAGACCCCCGCAGGCGAACGTGTAAACCTCTGCCACGGGCCGCGCTCCGCCCGCCCGGGCGCGCCCGCCGGGGTGGCCACCCTCCAACCCCGCCGGTATAATACGACGCTCCCCGGAGGGGGGCCGCGCCCTCCGCAGCAGGACTCCGGGGGCCGCGTCACGACCACCCGCGCCGCGATCCATGGCAACCAGGTCTCCCGGCTCCAAGCCTCGCAAGAAGAAGCCGTCCCCGGCCAAGGAGAAACCCTCCTCGGCCAAGGAGAAAGCCTCCTCGGCCAAGGCAAGGCAAGCCGCCGCGGACGGCAAGGGCCCATCCGAGCTGGACGGCGCGGCGCTGCTGGCCTTCTACCGCACCATGGTGACGGCGCGGCGCACCGATGACCAGGAGATGAAGCTCAAGCGCCAGAACAAGATCTTCTTCCAGATCTCGGGCGCGGGGCACGAGGCGGTGCAGGTGGCCGTGGCGGACCATCTGCGCCCCGGCCGCGATTGGTGCTACCTCTACTACCGGGACCGCGCGCTGGCGCTGGCGCTCGGCGTCTCCCCCTACGAGCAGCTGCTGGAGGCCGTGGGCGCCGAGGCGGATCCGGCCAGCGGCGGCCGCCAGATGCCCTCCCACTGGGGCCACCGCCCGCTGCGCATCGTGAGCGTGTCCTCCCCCACCGGCACGCAGTACCTGCAATCGGTGGGCTGCGCCGAGGCCGGCTGGCGGGCGCTCCGCGACCCGGCCATGCAGGAGGCCATCGAGGCCTTCGACGAGGACGAGGTAGTGCTGTGCACCACGGGCGAGGGCCAGACCTCGCAGGGCGAGTGGTGGGAAGCCATGAACACCGCCTGCAACCTGGCTCTACCGGTTGTGTTCCTGGTAGAGGACAACGGCTACGCCATCTCGGTGCCCGTGGAGGTGAACACCGCCGGCGGCAGCATCAGCAAGCTGTTCGGCGCCTTCCCGGGCATGCACCTGGAGGAGTTCGACGGCGGCGACGTGCGCGCGAGCCACGCCGCCGTGGGCCGCGCCATCGAGCACTGTCGCGCGCGCGAGGGCCCCGCCCTGCTGCACGCCCACGTCACGCGGCCCTATTCGCACTCCATGTCGGACGACGAGCGCCTCTACCGCACGCCGGCGGAACGCGAGCAGGAGGAGCAGCGGGATCCGCTCACCCGCCTCCGCGAGTTGCTCATCGCCGAGAAGCATGCCACCGCCGAGGAGCTGGACGCGCTCGAGGCGGAGGTGGCGCAGGAGGTCCAGGAGGCCTCCGACCGCGCCCTGGACATGCCGCAGCCGGCGCCGCACACCGCCATGGACTTCCTCTTCTCACCGGACGTGGACCCTCGCTCCGACGAATTTGCCACGGAGCCCGCCTTCGAGGGCACCGAGACCACCATGGTGGACCTCATCAACGCCTGCGTGCGGGATGAGATGGAGCGCGATCCGCGCATCGTGGTGTTCGGCCAGGACGTGGCCGACGCCAGCCGCGAGGAGGCGCTGGAGGAGGTGAAGGGCAAGGGCGGCGTCTTCAAGTGCACCTGGGGGCTGCAGCGGAAGTTCGGCAGCAACCGCGTGTTCAACTCGCCGCTCGCCGAAGCCAACATCGTGGGGCGCGCCATCGGCATGGCCACGCGCGGTCTCAAGCCCGTGGTGGAAATCCAGTTCTTCGACTACATCTGGACCGCCATGATGCAGATCCGCGACGAGCTGGCCACCATGCGCTACCGCTCGGGCGGCAACTGGTCCTGCCCCGTGGTCATCCGCGTGGCCTACGGCGGCTACCTCAAGGGCGGCGGCATCTATCACTCCCAGACGGGCGAGACGCTCTTCACCCACACGCCGGGACTACGCGTGGTGCTGCCTTCCAACGCGCTGGACGCCAACGGCCTGCTGCGCACCGCCATCCGCTCCGAGGACCCCGTGCTCTTCCTGGAGCACAAGCACCTCTACCGCCAGGTCCACAACAAGGGCCGCTATCCGGGCAGGGACTACATGGTCCCCTTCGGCAAGGCGGCCGTGGTGCGGGAGGGCACGGACGTCACCGTGGTGGCGTGCGGCGCGCTGGTGAAGCGCACCATGGACGCGGCCAGGCTGCTGGAGCAGGAGGGGGTGAGCGTGGAGGTGCTCGACCTGCGCACGCTGAACCCGCTGGACATGGAGACCGTGGCCGCCTCCGTGAAGAAGACCAACAGGGTGCTGGTAGCGTACGAGGACAGCCTGTCGTGGGGCATCGGCGCCGAGATCGCCGCCCGCATTGCCGACGACCTCTTCCCCTGGCTGGACGCCCCCGTCAGGCGCGTGGCCTCACTGGACACCTGGGTGGCCTACGCGCCGCAGCTGGAGGATGCCATCCTGCCGCAGGTGGAGGACGTGCGGCAGGCACTGGCGGAGCTGGCGGCGTACTGAGGCGGTCCCTGCGGGGCACGGAGCTCCTGCGCTAGTCGGTCGTGGGCGGACGCGGCCAGTCGAGGATGTCCCCGGGCCGGGGACCCACGAGGGGTCTTCACTCCTCGCAACATGCGCCGAAACAGCCATGAATGTGCAATCCCCCGACCCCATGCGTATCGCATTCGACGACTCCAACATCCGCGGGCGATAAAAGGCTTGACATCCGCCCCCCCCCCAAGCATGTTCTGGATGTAGCACTTCTGTTCGCCCCGGTTGATGCCTACCACCTGGGGGGGCCGTGCAAACGTCCCGGGCCGAAAGCCTCCTGCTGTTGGCCGTTGCGGCGCTCGACTCCAATCTCGCCGCTGGGCAGTCGGCAGCCACGATCGAGGACTGCGTCCGATGCGACATGCATGTGGAGCGCATCGCCACGTTCGGGGGCGACGAGCGCGACTACGATATCCGGCACGGCGATCGCAAACTCGTTCGCCTCCAGGACAGCACTTTCCTGGCTGTCCCGTTCACGGCCGACCACATCCTCCGCCTGGACCATCACGGCAACAAGCTCGCGGTGATCGGACGCCCCGGCAGCGGTCCGGGGGAGTTCCGGAACATTAATACCCTCACGCTCGGCCCTGGCGATAGTATCTGGGTACACGAACACACCCGCCTCCAGGTGCTTGGTCCAGATGGGGCCTACGTCAGATCAGTTGAACTAGCCGTTACCCCGTTGACCGTACTTCCGGCCGGTCCGGATGCCTACTTGATGGCCGTTGAGATTCTCACGCCGGAACTGGCCGGATATCCACTTCATATCCTCGACAAGGCTTCGGGCAAGCTCCGCTCCTTCGCTGATGGGCCGATCGTTCGCGATCCTAATCGTCCCACGTCGGTGTACCGCACCATCGAGGTTGCTGGCAAAGTTGCCGTTACCAGCAGTTGGAAACGATACGAGTTGACCTACTGGCAACTTCCCGAGATGACGCGTACGCGGGTGCTGCGGCGCGACGTCGATTGGTTTCCCCCCGACGACTTCACCCCCTGGCCGGGGCCGGCCTCCGCAATGCCACCGAAGCCCAACTTGTTCGCGCTGGACATCGACAACTGGAGCCACACTTGGGTGGTGGTGAACCGGGCAGCGGATGATTGGCGACCGAATCCGGATGATGATACCCATGGTCGCGCTACGGCCAACGGACATTACAGGAAAGCCATCATCGAGCGGATCGATCCGCAGGAAGGACGCGTTGTCGGCAGGGCCATCCTTCCGAACACGGAAGTGATCGGCTTCGCCGGAGATGCCCTTGTGTACAGCTACAGGGAATCGCCAGCGGGTGCGATTCTGGTGGATGTCTGGCAGCTCACTCCGAATCCTTCCTAGCTCCAGCTTGGAGGCAGCCATGCGGTACTCGAAGGGAAGCCGGAACGCCGTCGCGGCGGGCATCGTGGTGATCGCCCTCTGCGCGCTCATGTATTCCGCGTGGCGGGTCGCGCCGGTGCAGGCTGGCGAGCCGTCGATCAGCCCGGACATCCAGACCGTCGTCACGTCGCTCGACGTGCTCCCGCGCCCGCTCCTGGCCGGGTGCTGCAAGTGCTTCCCCTCGAGCGGGCCCAAGCACTACTTCGGCGGTGGCCCCACGTACTGCGAGAATGGCTGCCCCCTCGAAACTGAGTTCCCTGATTACAACTGCTTCTCCTGTGAGGGCGGCGAGGATCCCCCGTGCCATGGCGAGACCTACGACGGAACCTGCGGCGACAAGCACGACAACTGCTATCTGCCCACCGAGGAGGAGGAAGTCGAGGAATTCCTGGCGTTGATTTCCGCAGCATCCGCACCGGAGTTCGACCGGCTCGTGTTGGCGGCCATTCCGCTTCAGAGTGTCAGGATCAACTGGGCCCGGAGCGCAGTGCAGGTAGATGGTTGCCCTGGGTCTGGTGTGGTTGCGCACTACCCGATCAGTGACGCATTGCTTGCGCAGGCGGCAGCTCTGGACTGATCGGTGATCGTCCCGGCCGGCCGCCATACAGGTCGAGGCACGTAGCGGACCGGGGTCAATCTGCGGCGCCAAGGCCTGCCATTTCGTGATGGGGCGGCGCTCCGATCGGCGGCGGCGGTGATCTTACGCCGCCGCCATTTGGGATGGCGTCCACGCCGTCATTCATGGCGCTGGTCCGCAGTGCGGAGCTGGCAGCGTACTGAGGCGGTCGGCCTCGCTGTCGAGCCGTTTCATGTAAGCGACGTCCCCGCGCGGCTTCCACTCGCCAGGCAACCTGCGCCGCCACGTCGGTGTCCCACGGGGTAAGCACCCTGAACCGAGGCTGCCATGCCCGCCTTCCCGTTGCGGATCCGCTCCGTCCGTTCCCCGTTCCTGATGGTCGCATTCCTCCTGGCCTGTGCGGGGGAGGACGGTGCCGCCCCCGAACTGGTCTGGCCGGACTGGTCCGCACCCGCGACGGTGATCGGCGCGCTGGACACGCCCGCGGAGGAGGTGTTCGGCCGCATCGCGGACGTGGCCGTGGGCCCGGAGCAGAACATCCACGTGCTGGACGACCAGGCATCGGAGGTACGGGTGTTCACGCCCGGGGGGGCGCACGTGGCCAGCTTCGGCGGCCCCGGGGAGGGCCCGCGCGAACTGCAGCGCCCGGTGTCGCTCACGGTGGACGGCACGGGCCGCTCCCTGGTGGGGCTGGCGGACCGGCGAGTCAAGGCGTTCTCCATCAGCGAACCCGACGCGCCGCCCGCCATGGTGGAGCTGAGTGTACTCGGCCGCACCCTGTGTGTGGTCGGAGAGCGGATCGTGGCGCAGGGCTCCACGCCGGAGGATACGACCGTGGTCTGGGTCCACGACCTCCAGGGGAATCTGCAGGCGTCCTACGGCGCCGGTCCGCCGGCGCCGAACGCCATGATCGGCTACGCTATGCGGCAGGGACGGGCCGCCTGCGTACCGCCCGACCTGACGGTCTACAAAGTCGGCAACGACTCCACGCTCACGGCGTACACGCTGGACGGCCAGCGCCTGTGGTCGGCGGTGATCCCCGCATGGCTAGGCACCATCGTCGAGGCCACGGAGAACGGCTACAGCGTACGCGCGCCGGAGGATGGATTCACCGTCCTGGAGTCTCTGGTGCCGCTCTCGGCCAGGGCGCTCCTGGCCCAGGTCTCCTTTCGTACTACCGCCTCCCGGGAGGCGGGCGAACGCTGGGAGGAGCTCAGGAGCTATCTCATCGATCCGCGGGACGGCAGCGTGCAGCCGCTGGCGGAGGCGCTCCCCCATCTGGTGGGTGCGTCACTGGACTGGCTCATCGGCCTGGAGGTGGATCCCTTCCCCCGACTGCTCGTGTGGGAGCGGCCGCGCTAGCGCCGTGCCGCCTCGCCGACCAGCGCCAGCACCCGGTCCAGTTCCGCCTCCAGCACCCACACGTGCGGTGAGAGGCGCATCCAGCCACGCTCACCCTCGGAGATGACCCGCGTGCGGACGTTGGCCGTGCCGAGCGTCCGCTGCAACTCCAGGCCCTCCAGGCCGTCCACGGTGAAGGAGACCATGCCCGCGCCGAGTTCATCGTCGAGCGGCGAGACGATGCGCACGCCGGGAAGTTCGGCCAGCCCCTCCAACAGGCGGCGCCGCAGCTCGCGGATGCGGGCATGCACGCGCTCGAAACCGATGGTTTCCAGAAAGCTGAGCGCCGCCACGAGTCCCGCCATGCGGGATTCGTCGAAGGTGCCCAGGTGGTTGAAGCGGTGGGCGCCCAGAGAGAGATCGTCCCAGCCGCCGGAGGCCAGCGTGGGCCAGAGCTCCGTGCGCCAGCGCTCGGCCATCCACAGGAAGCCGGTGCCCTGGGGCGCCAGCAGCCACTTGTGGGGCGAGGAGGCATAGAAGTCGGCGCCGGTGGCGCTGATGTCCACGGGCATGAGCCCCGGGGGATGGGCGCCGTCCACCACGAAGATGATGCCCCGCTCCCGGCAGAGGCCGCCCAGTTCCCGGATCGGCAGCACAGCGCCGTTGGTGAAGGTCACGTGGGACACCGAGAGGACGCGCGTGGCCGGCGTAAGCGCTCCCCTGATGGCGTCCAGCAGTTGCCCAGTGTCCGTGGGCGGCACGGGCAGCGTGGCAAAGCGGAGCGTGGCGCCGTGGCGCGCCGCCACCAGCTCCCAGGGACAGCGCCCGCCGATGTGTTCGTGGTCCGTGGTGACGATCTCGTCGCCGGGGCCGAGCTCCAGCCCGTTGGCCACGAAGCTCATCCCCTCGGTGGTGTTCCTGGGGAAGACGAAGCCGGCAGGATCGGCGCCGAGCAGCGCGCCGAGCGGCGCCTTGAGGGCATCCCAATCCACGCCAGGCGGATGGGTCTCCGCTACGCGGCGGGTGTGCTCGAGGAGCGCGTCCACCACCACCCGTGGCTGTGCGCCGAGCGTGCCCACGTTCAGATAGATGCGGTCGGGCGCCAGGTGGAAAGCAGTGCGCACGGTCTCCCAGAGGCCCTCGCGTGCCCCGCCGTGCGCGCTGAGGCTGCTGGCCGCGCCATCGCTTCCGTGCGCGCCGTCGCTTCCGTGCGCGCCGAGGCTGGCGTTCGCGCCGTCGCTTCCAGCCGTAGTTTCCTTGCCGGAAGCGGTGCCGAGCGCCGTCCGGAGGGCGGTCAACTCCCGCGGCCAGGCCAGCCCGGTGGCCGCACCGGCGGCGAGCGTGGCCAGGAAGCCGCGGCGCGGTAGCGCGTTGCTCATGGGCGGGCCGGCCGGGAGGGAAGCATGGACCGAACATGCCCGCCACCTCGCGCGCCGCGCAAGGCGCCACGTAGGTTGCCTGGCATGCGCGCCGTCACCCGCTTCCTGCACGAATACGTGCGCCCCGACCCCGCCCGAGTGCGGCGTGTCGAGGTGACCTACACCCGAGGGCAGGAGCGCCTGCCGGCCACCATCTACGTGCCCGCGCGCCGGCCCAGGCCGCTGCCGGCGTTCGTGGTCCTGCACGGCCTCACCTGTACGGCACGCGAGCATCCGGGGCTGGTGCGCTTCGCGCGCGCGATGGCGGCCGGCGGCACGCTGGTCATGATCCCCGAGATCCCGGAGTGGCGGGACCTACGTGTGGCACCGGCCATCACCATCCCCACCATCCGCGCCGCCGTGCACGCGCTGGCCGAGCGCACGGATGTGGCGCCGGGCGGCGTGGGCATCCTGGGCTTTTCCTTCGGCGCCACGCAGGCGCTGGTGGCCGCGGCGGGGAACGGGCTCAAGGGCGAGGTGCGCGGCATCGCCGCGTGGGGCGGCTACCGCGACGTGCGGCGCCTGTTCCGCTTCGGCATTACCGGCGAGCACGAGTGGGAGGGCGTCGGCGAGCATATGGACCCCGACCCGTATGGCTGCTGGATCATGGTCGGCAACTACCTGACCGGTATCCCGGGGTACGGCGACGCGCACGCCACGGCGGCGGCCGTCCACAGCCTGGCGGTGGAGGCGGGGCGGACCGGCACGCCTTCGTGGGAGCCCACCCTGGACCCCATGAAGGCACGCCTACGCGCCGGCCTCCCCGCCGCGGAGCGCCCGCTCTTCGATGTCGTGGCGCCGCCGGTCGGGGCCGCCGTAGACCGGGTGGAGGGCGCACGCATGGCCGAGCTCCTGGCCACCGCCGCGCTGGCCGCCGATCCGCTGCTGGATCCCGGTCCGTATCTCCAGGAGCTGCGCACGCCCACGCTGCTCGCCCACGGCAGGGACGATCGCCTGATCCCCTACAGCGAGATGCTCCGCCTGGAGCGGGACCTGCCCGCCGCGGCCAATCGTGGCGGCACCGTGACGGGCCTCTTTGCCCATTCGGGCGGCACGCGCCGGGAGCTCGGGCGGGTGGGCACGGTGGTGGAGGGCGTGCGCTTCGTGCGCCTGCTCGGGCGCATTCTCGAACGGCTGTAGCGGCCGCGCGCAGGAAGAGACTTGCGCACGGCCATCCCCGGACCCTTATTCGGAGGCACGGGTAAACCCCCTCGAACGCTGCCGCCGGTACGACCCGCGGCCCTCTCCCGACGTATTTCATGGAGCGCTGGAGCTGCTGATGGACTCCTCGGCGATCCCGGTCTTCCTGGCCGGACCGTTCCCGGTACTGCACACGTGGCGCATCGACGACGTGGATGCCGAGGTGGAGCTGGACGTGGCCCTGCTCATCGCTGGGCTACCCAACCTGCTGGCATCCACGCAGTTTCCGCTCGACGAGACCTGGAACCGCATCCGCGACGCGCTCGGCAGCGGCGACGCCCGGCTGGGCGTGGCGGGACTGCCTCATGAAGGCGAGTCCGTGACGGGCGCCCCGGAGATCTTCCCGTCGGCCTACATCGGACTCGAATGCGCCAACGGCGAGCGGCTCGTGCTGTCGCACATCCGTGGCATGGACTCCGGACAGCAGGCCGAGGCCTACGCCCGCGAAGTCATGGACGCGCTGTTGCAGGGGTTGTCACCGGAGGAGCTGGGCGTGGCCGTGGACGACTGATCTAGTGCGCGGCGTTCTTCACGTGGAGCCGGCGCTTACCTGACTATTCTGTTCGCGGAGCGCCGCCAGTGCGCTACGAATGCGCTCCACGATCCACGCACCCATGGCTTCGGCGCCGGCATCCGAGCCGCGCGCCGCGGGCGGCGGGGGGAGCACGGCCCGCGCCATGGTGGCGTGTCCCCCGCCCCTCCCGGCACCGGCCACCAGCCGCTTCGCGACGGCGCCCGCGCCCGGGCCCGGGCCGAGGTGGCGAATGGCCAGCACCAGATCCTCCTCGATGAGCGCGCCGGCCACCCCCCACGACGCCCCCTCCACCCCCAAGCACAGGTCGGCCAGCTCGGAGAGCATGTGCGCGTCGTCGCCGTCCAGCGCGCCGCTCCACACCGCGGCCACGTCCTCGCCGACGACCACGCCCGCCACGGCGGCGCCGAACCGGCGCACCAGCGTGCGCGAATAGGCGGGCCGCTCGATGAGGCGGAGGAGCATGGGATCCACCCGCTCCTGGATCCACGCATACGCCGCCACGTCGGGTGGACCCACACCACGCGTGAGGGCGTCCGTGTCGGTGCGTATGCCGTAGAGGAGGGCGGTGGCCAGGGGCGCGCTCACCGTACGATCCGGCGCCGCGCGCAGATATTCGCTCAGGATCGTGGCGGTCGCGCCATAGTCGGGACGCACGTCCCTGAGCCCGATCGTCAGGCCGGACTCCAGGGGATGGTGATCCACGACGGCCCAACCGGCGCCGCCCCGGGCCCCGGCGTTGTGGGGCTGCGTGTCCACCGCCACCACGCGATCGTAGCGATTCAGTTCGGCGGCGCTCACCTGCACCACGTCCAGATTGAGCAGCTCGGCCATGCGGCAGTTCTCGGGGCGCGTCATGGTCCGCAGCGTCACGACCGGCGCGTCATGGGAGTCACGCCCGAGCAATACGCGGATGGCCAGCGCGCTGGACAGGGCGTCGGGATCGGGGTCAGGGTGCAGGACGATGGGCAGCGTATCCACACCGCGGGCAAAGTCCCGCAGACACCACACGCGGCGCTCGGCCTCCAGCCGCTCCAGTTCCTCCTCCACGTCCACCCGCAGGACGTCACGCAGGGCGCCGGAGCGAACCACGGTGCCATCGCCCGCCTTGTCCTCCTCCGTCCCGCGCAGCAGGAGCAGGGCGGCATCGGGACGGAGGGCGCGCAGCGTCCCGGCTACCCGGTGCCGGAGGTCGGCGTCGGCCAGATCCAGGACGATCGACACGGCCTGCGCCTCGGTGATCCAGTTGTAGGTGTCCGCGGCCGCCGGATCGCCATGGAAGATCCGCTCACCCGCGTGGCGGGGCGCGCTTTCCAGCGGGTCGTGGCCTGCCCAGCGCAATACCTCGCGGGAGCGCGAGCGCACGGAGGCGGAGGCGTCCACCCGATCGCTGACGATGAGCAGCAGGCGGGTGTCCGGGCCGATCTCGACGGGGTCCGTTCTCACGTGGGGGTAGCCTCATCCGGTGAATGGGCCGCGGGCACGCCGCGGGTGCGGCGCCCGCACGTGCAACCTCCGTACCCCCTGCGGCCTGCTGCCGTCCCGCTCAGCGGAAGCAGGAGCGGAAGGTGCCTTCCCCGCCGCCCACCACCCGGAAGCTGCGCCGCACCAGCGCACCGAAGACGCCGGTGCCATCGCCGCTCACGCTGGCCACGCGGACGGTTCCGGAGGGATTGAACGTCCCACCCCGCACCCAGTTCACGTAGTTCGGCTCCGCGGCCGCCACCACCACCTCGGCGGCAGCCCCCCGCGGCAGCCCGCCCTGCAACGCGGCCAGCGTGGCGGCGGCGTCATCGTCGAAGCGGTCGAACACACCCAGTTCGGCGGGGAAGACGAGCGTGGTATCCGCCCCCCCGACGGACAGCCCCACGGTCCGGAAGGGGATCGGCGGGTTCAGGGCGGGCAGGGCCTGCGCCAGGGAAGCGCCGAAGTCGGCCTCCACCGCGTAGACCCACGCGCCGGGTGAACGCGTCCAGCGCAGTTCCATGAGCGTCTCCGGCGGGAGGGAGCAGGTGCGCGGCCCCGGGGTGGGGAGCAGCACGTCGAAGCTGCCGGGCACGAGCGTCGTGGCGTGCATGCGCCCGCCGTCCGCCAGCTCGATCTCCAGGCGGTAGCGCGCACCGGGCTCCACCGTGAAAGCGGTGCTGTCCACGCTCACGTAGCAGGTTCCCTCCCGGGGGCCGCCGGGTACGGTGCATACACCCGCCATCGTGGTGGCCGCGAAGCGCATGATCCGTCCGTCCTCCGTATGCACCTCGACGCGGGCGCCCGGCACAGTCTGCCCGCGGGGACCGAAAGTGCGGTGGAGAAAAGCGCGCTGCACGGACTGATCGGCCAGGAGCACCACCTCGGCGATCACCATGTCGACTGGCGCGGCGGTGGTTACGTCCCGCAGCTCGCAGGCCGAGATCATGCCCGTGAGCAGCGCCGCAGCGAGCAGCCGGCCAGGCACCCCGCCGCACGCGCGCATCAGTCCGCCACCCCCGCGTCGTCCAGCGGCGGACCCCCGCGGCGCAGGCCCGCGCCGCCGGCCGGGCCCTCATCACCCCGGAAGAAGCGCTGGGTCGCGTAAGCCAGGGCCACGTCGTCCCGCCCGGCGAAGGCGCTCAGGATGTCCTCCCAGACATCCTGGGCCGTGCCGCGCCTGCGCCGCGCGTCGCACAGGTAGCGCACCGTCAGCACCACGCCGCTCCCGTCGGCGCTCGTATAGACGGTGGGCGTCAGCGTGGAGTAGACGATCATGAACCTGTGGCTGGCCTGCAGCACGCGCTGACGCGCCTCCTCCTCCGACATGCCGGCGCGCCGGGTGGCGATCTCCAGGAGGATCTCCTTGGCAGCCCGCCAGTCACTCTCGAAGGTGATGCGGACGGGGATCTCGTTCCAGATATAGGGGAATCCACGGGTGTAGTTGGCCACGGGCTCGGTGAAGACCTTTCCGTTGGGTACATGCACCAGGCGACCCGTGCTCTGGTCGGCTTCGACCCAGTTGCCGATCTCGAGCAGCGTGAACTGGAAGAGGCGCAGGTCCACCACATCGCCCGCATGCGTGCCGATCTGGATGCGGTCCCCCACCACGAACGGTCGACGCCAGAGGAGGAACACCCAGCCCGCCATGTTCACCACGGGGTCGCGGAGCGCCAGCACGATCCCGGCCCCCACCAGCCCGAGGACGGTGGCCAGCGTGGCAAAATTCCCCGACCACAGCGGCCCCACTAGGAAGATGCCCAGCACCACCGCCGCGTAGGCGGTGCCCTTGCGCCAGTTGTAGCGCATGCGGGCGTCCGGCACGCGGCGCCGCACCAGCGCCAGGATCAGCCAGCGCAGGACGGCCAGGACCACGATGACGCTCAGCGTCTCCAGCATCAGCCACTCCGTGGAGCCCAGGCTCTCCACCCGCTGCCAGGCGGCGGCTATCAGCCCGGCCGCGGAATCCGCGGCCGCAGCGCCCGGACTCTGCATCACCATGTCCCCCCCCGCCCACCATGAAGGCATGTGCTGTCCCATCAGAACGTCACCTCCAGGCCCACCGTGGGCACCAGGGGGAACATGGAGATGCCGGAGCGCTGCGCGGGCACCCGGCCATATTCGTAGAAATAGAAGAGCGGATTCCGGCGGTTGTAGACGTTCAACACGTCCACGTGCGGCGTCAGGGTGCCCCAATCCCAGGCGAAGGTGCGTCGAGCACTGGCATCGAGGCGGTGATAGGCCGGATAACGCGCAGCGTTGCGCGGCGCCAGCACCACGCCCGGGGCGCTGTCCGTGCCATCCGCCGCCATGCCCTGCCGGCGGCCGTCGCCGATGCGGTACTCGTAGAGTCTGTAGCCCGCCAGCGGCCGCGTGTGGGGGAGACCACTGCCCAGGTTCCAACGCACGGACGTATCCCATCCCGCCAATCGGGTGCCGATCAGGAATTCCAGGTCCAGGCGCCGGTCAAAGACCGGCGCGTACGTGATCGGCGCTGCGGCTGGCCCGCCCATGGGATCGGGGAAGGTGCGCTCGGCGCGCAGCCAGGAAACCGCCATGCGCGTGCGCACACGACCGCCCTCCCGTGCCAGCGCCAGATCCACGCCCCGGGCGCGGCCGGTGCCCGCCAGTAGATCGTCCTCCTGGTCGTTCGGATCGTCGGCGAAGTTGTTGGTGATGACGCCCTCGAAGCTCCGCCAGTACGCCTCCACACTGGCGTGCCAGTCGGCAGCCAGGAAACCCTCGAGGCCGACCTGAAGCTGATCCGAGACCAGGATCGGCGCGCGCGGGCCCGCCAGCACCCAGATGTCGATCCCCACCGGGATCTCCTCGTCGCGCAGCGAGTGGAGGTGCTGCGTGTAGCGCCCCGCCGCCGCTTTCAGGGCCGCCTCACCGCCGGCCAGCAGCCGCTTCACCGCCACGCGCGGCGCCACGTGATGGCGGGCACGCTGGTCACCCGCGTACCAGCCGTCAAGGCGCACACCGGTCTCCAGGCGCCACGCGTCCGCCGGAATCCAGTCCGCCTGCAGGTACGCGCCGGCCACCGTACCCTGGCCGCGATTGCGGCGGAAGTCGGTGCCACCGGAGCTGGCCACGTTGCGGTAGCCCAGCGCGCTGGCCTCCACGCCCGTCCGGATGGTCGTGCCGTGGCCCCGGGGCAGCACCAGGTCCGCGCGCAGCAGCGCCTGGCGGATGGCACTGGCGAAGTGCGTATCCGCGAAGTCCGGAAAGCGGATATCCGTGACGAAGCGGGTGAAGCCGCCGCGGGCATCCAGCATGCGCCCCGCTCCGAGCGGTTGGCTCCAGCGCGCGCCGATCATGTCGTTGCCCCAGGTCCAGCGGAGCCGCAGCGGGAAGTCCACCCCGGTGAGGTCGAGCACGTCCCGTCCCGAGTAGCCGGTGAGGGACAACCGCCCGCCCCCGCCGGTCCAGGCCTCCGCATACCCCTGCGCGTCCAGCAAATGGTAGGGAAAGTCGAAGACCGGACGGAAGATCTGGTCGAAATAGGAGCGGCGCAGGGACAGCCGCGCCCGCCCCGCGCGCAGGCCCACGCCCTCCACCGGCAGGTCGGCACCCACGGCCAACCGGCTGGCCAGGAGCGAGACGCCGCCGTGGCCGTCCACACCCGTCCCGGCGGCGTCACTCTCCACCTCCAGCACCGAGGATACCCGCCCCCCGTAGGAGGCCGGGAAGCCGCCGGCCAGCAACTCCGCGCGCGCCACCATGTCCGTGTTGAAGACGCTGAAGAAGCCGCCCAGGTGGAAGGGGTTGAAGATGGGGATGCCGTCCAGCAGGATGAGATTCTGATCGGCGGAGCCGCCCCGCACGTTGTAGGCCGAAGAGAAGTCGGAGGTGGTCACCACCCCGGGCAGCACCTGGATGGCGCGCAGCACGTCCGGCTCGCCGGCGCCCGGCACACGCTTCAGCTCCCTCCGTTCCAGGCTCAGGCGGGTCTCGCCCGCCCGCTCGTTCATGCGGGTGCGCGTCCGATCGATTGCGGCGCGCACCTCGTCCAGCGCCACCGGCCGCGGCGTCAGCACCAGCCGGAGCTCCTGCTCGCCGCCGGCTACGACGGAGGACTCCGCGGCCGCGTCGTCGAAGCCGATGCGCACGACCCGCACCGCCCAGCGGCCGGGGGCCAGGCCCGCGAAGCGGAAGCGTCCCAGGCGGTCGGTGGCCACCACCCGCACCGCCGCGCTGTCCGGCGGGCGGAAGAGGAGGACCGCCGCATCGGCCACCGGCCGGCCGGTCTCGTCCACCACCACCCCCGCCACCGCCCCCGCCTGCGCCGCGGCCGCCGCGGGCAGGAGTAGCGCCAGCAGCGCCCCCGCGAAAAGCGCGCGGCCCCGCCCGCGAAACCGCACGGCGCGCCTACGCGTAGAGTGGCACAAGGAGGTACACATGCTCGGAATCATAACCGTGATCGCCGCCGGCGCGGGTGGCTACGCCGCCACGCGCAAATTCGTCACCAACCGTCTGCGCTACGTGGATGACATCAAGCATCCCGCCGCGCCGCTCGTGGCGGCCGGCGTGGCCACCGCGGCAGCCCTGCCGTTGGCCATCCTGCCCATCATCACCGTGGGTACGGTCATGGTGTTCGGCGGTGCCGTGGGGATAGGGACCTTCGCCGGCGTGCAGACGCTGCGCAAGGAAGACGCCGGCTGGAGCTGACGGGCCGCCGGTCGGCCAGGATGGAGTAGAATGGACCAGGACGGGGTGCCGCCGAGGGGGCGCCCCGTTCTGCGCAATGGGCCGGGTGGGGATCGAACCCACGACCAAAGGATTAAAAGTCCCCTGCTCTACCGCTGAGCTACCGGCCCACGGAAAACTAGCCGTGAGCGGGCGATTTCGCACCCACCTGTCCCCGCGCCACGGCGCCGCGCGCTCGCGCGGCATCGTGGGATGGGAGAGAGCCGTGAGGAGAACGGGCGTCGTCGCTTCATTCGGAGAGACCTGGCCGACCCCTGAGTGCCAGGTTATAGCCCAGCAGCGCACCCACCACGGCGGCCACCATCTGCAGGAAGAGCAGCGCGGCGGCCAGCACGGGTCCCAGCGCCTCCCAGGCCGCATCGGGCATGAAGGTCACCGCCAGGATGTTCAGCATGAGCCACATCACGAGGGTGGTGATGCCGAGCGCCACGCCGTGCAGGACGGGCGCCTCCACGCCCCGGAAACCCACGAAGAAGCCGCCCCCGCCGAAGCCGGCCGCCACGGCGATGAGGGTCCACACCGCCTCCGCCACGGGGCGATCGCCCTCCAGCAGCCGCGCCGCCAGGAAGACCATGAGGATGAGGGAGGTGACGGCCACCGCCACCAGCCACCCGGCGGCCACGCGGCCGGGACGCACGTTCTGCAGGTGCTCTGTATGCATGCCGTAGACTCGGGTGATCGGGACGCGGACGCCAGCCCCACGTGGAAGAGCCGTGCCGTCGGCGGTGAGGCGCGCGCTCAGCCGGGCAGTTCCATGACCAGTTGCTGATTCGGCTCGAAGGAGCGGCGGTGGTGCGGCGTGAGCCCGAGACTAACGATGGCGGCGCGGTGCTCCTCGGTCCCATAGCCGTTGTTCGTCTCCCAGCCGTAGCCCGGGTAGCGCACGGCCAGGCGTTGCATGAGCCGATCGCGCACGACTTTGGCCACCACGCTCGCGCACGCAATGCAGTGCACCAGGCCGTCACCACCCACCACGGCCGTGTGCTCCGTCGCCAGCTCCGGCACGGCGTTGCCGTCCACGAAGATGTGCTGCGGGCGCTGGGACAGGCGCTCGAGGGCGCGGCGCATGGCCAGGTTGGAGGCCCGCAGGATGTTCAGGCGGTCCACCTCGGCGCGGCTGGCCGCCGCCACCGAGAGACACAGCGCGCGGGCGCGGATCTCCTCGAAGAGCTCCACGCGCACTTCAGGGGTGAGACGCTTGGAATCGTCCACACCCCTGATGGCCTCCCCGGCGGGGAGGATGACGGCGGCGGCCACCACGGGCCCCGCCAGCGGACCGCGGCCCACCTCGTCCACCCCGGCCACCCGCTCCAGCCCGCGCTCCCAGAGCGCCTGCTCACGCTCGAGCAGCCGTCCGAGACGCCGCAGTTCGGCGCGCCGGCGCCCGCTGGCCGTCTTCGGGCGCCCGCGCCGCCGGCCGCCAGCCGCCGCCATCGGGCGGCTAGCGCGCGCGGAGATGGCGGAGGCGCGGCACGGCCAGCCGACTACTGCCGGCCGCGCTCGCGAATGCGCGCGGCCTTGCCGCGCAGCGCCCGCAGGTAGTAGAGCTTGGCACGCCGCACGTGCCCGCGCCGCACCACCGTGATGGACTCCACGCTCGGCGAATGGAGGGGGAAGACCCGCTCCACGCCGATGCCGCTGGACACCTTGCGCACGGTGAACGTCTCGCTGATGCCGCCGTTCTTGCGCGCGATGCAGACGCCCTCGAACGCCTGGAGGCGCTCCTTGTCTCCCTCGCGTACACGCACGTTCACGCGCAGCGTATCCCCCGGCGCGAAGTCCGGGACGTCGGAGCGGAGCTGCTCCCTGGAAATTTCCTGCAGGATGTCCATGGTTCTCCTCCTATCGGCGGCGGCACCGCCGCGTATGAAGGGTCCGGGCCTCAGCCCTCGCCCTGACTGGCTTCCTCGTGTGTCTGCCACAGATCCGGCCGGCGCTCGCGGGTGAGGCGCTCCGCCTCCGCCCGTCGCCATGCCTCGATGCGCGCGTGGTCACCCGAGAGCAATACCTCGGGGACGGCGTGCCCGCGCACGTCGGCGGGCCGCGTGTAACTCGGCGGGCTGAGCAACTCCGCATCATAGAACGAGTCGCTGGAGGCGGCTTCGTGCCGCCCCATGGCGCCCGGCAGCAGGCGCGTCACCGCGTCCGCCACCGCGAGCGCCCCGGGCTCGCCCCCGCTCAGGATGAAGTCCCCCAGGGAGACCTCCTCCGTGGCCAGATGCTCGGCCACGCGCTGATCCACGTCCTTGTAGTGTCCGCACAGGAGCGTGAGCTCCGGCTGCACCGCGAAGCGCACGGCGTCAGCGTGGCGGAACGGCCGCCCCCGTGCCGACAGGAGCACCACCGGTCCGGCCGGATCCAGGTGCTCCACCGCCTCGAAGAACGGCTCCGCCTTCATCACCATCCCGGCGCCTCCCCCGAAGGGGTAGTCGTCCACGGTCCGGTGCCGATCGTGCGCGAAGTCCCTGAGGTCCACCACCCGGAACTCCACCAGCCCCGCCTCCGCGGCCTTGCCGGGAATCGACAGCCCCAGCGGCGCGAAGTAGTCCGGGAAGATGGTGACGATGTTGATGCGCATCGCCCCTCCCTCCCGGCTCACAGCTCCAGCAGCCCGGCCGGCGGCTCGATGACCAGCCGGCCCTCGGCCAGCGCGATGTCCCGCACGATACGCTCCGTGAAGGGCACCAGGTGCCGCTTGCCGTCGGCCGCCTCCACCTCCAGCAGATGGGCCGGATCCGTCTCGTACACCTCCCGCACCCGGCCCACGGCAACGCCCTCGGCGGTTTCCACCTCCAGCCCCAGCAGCTGGTGGTAGAACACCTCACCCTCCTCGAGGGGGCGCAGCTCGGCGGCCGGCAGGGCCAGGTAGCGCTTCACCAGCACGGCGATCGCCTCCCGGTCCTCGTAGTCCACCAGCTTCACAAGCAGCCCCTTCTTGAAGGGGCGCGAGCGCTCCACCCGCACCTCGGCCACCTCGGCGGGCAGCACCCCCTCCGTATCGGTCAGGAGGAGGACGCGGCCCTCGGTGAAGTAGGCCTCCGGTGCGTCGGTGAGCGGCATGACCAGCACCTCACCCTTGTTGCCGTGCGGCTTGGTCACGTGGCCGACCAGCAGGTGCTCCGGCTCGGGCCGGGCGTCCTCCCGCTCGGCCACGGCCTCAGGCTTCCCGGGTCTCGCCGCCCTCGTCACCCTCGGACTGCCCGGCGGCCTGGGCCGCCTCGTCCACGGGCGCCACCTCACCGGCGGCCTCCGGAGCGTTCTCGACCTTGGCCGCGGGCTCTTCCGTGGCCATGGCCGCGGGCGCCTCCGGGGCCTCCGCGGCGGGCGCCTCGGTAGCCTCGGCGGCGGGCTCTTCCGTGGCCTGCGCGGCGGGCTTCTCGGCAGCCTTGGCCGCCGGCTCCGCCGCGGCCGGCTCGTCGGCCGCGGCCCCCTCCGTCGCGGCCTCGGTTCCGCCGGGGCTGGTCCGCGAGCGGATCGAGCCCGTGGCCTCGTCGGGCTGCTTGAGCGCCACCTTGGCGTCCCCGCCACGGCGCGCCTTGCGCACCAGGGAGGCCACCGTCTCGCTCAGGCCCGCGCCCTCCGAAACCCACTGGTCCACCTTGCCGAGATCCATGCGGAGCTCGGCCGGCTTGGTCAGCGGGTTGTAGAAGCCCACGATGTCGAGGTACTGGCCGTCACGCGGCGCCGCGGTGTCCGTCACCACGACCCGGTAGTACGGCTGCTTTTTCCGGCCCACGCGCCGGAGGCGAATCTTCACTGACATGTCCGCTGGGGTAAGGGGTTCAAAACATTCCGGGAAGTCCTGGCCGGCCACCGCCGAGCAGCTTCCCCATGCCCATGCCCTGCATGCGCTTCATGAGCTTCTGCATCTCCTTGAACTGCTTCAGCAGCCGGTTGATCTCCGCCACCGGCCGGCCGCAGCCCCGGGAAATGCGCGCGCGCCGGGAGCCGTTCAAAATCTCCGGCTTCCTGCGTTCCTGCGGCGTCATCGACAGGATGATCGCCTCCACGTGCTTGATGCGCTTCGGGTCCACGTTGGCCTGCTTCAGCATCTTGCTGTCGACCCCGGGCACCATCTTCAGGAGCCCTTCCAGCGGCCCCATCTTCTGCATCTGCGTCATCACCGCCAGGAAGTCCTCCAGATCGAACTTGCCTTCCTTGCGGACCTTCTTCTCGAGGCGCTGGGCCTCATCCTGGTCGAAGGCCTCCTGGGCCTTTTCCACCAGCCCGACCACGTCCCCCTGCTGGAGGATGCGGCCCGCCATGCGATGCGGATCGAACACCTCCAGGGCGTCCGCCCGCTCCCCCACACCCACGAACTTGATGGGCACGCCCGTGACGCCGCGGATGGAGAGCGCCGCGCCGCCGCGCGCGTCACCGTCCATCTTGGTCAGCACCACACCCGTGAGGTCGAGGGCCTCGTGGAACCCCTCGGCCACGCGCACCGCTTCCTGCCCGATCATGGCGTCGGCCACGAACAGGACCTCGGTGGGGCGGGTCACCTCCCGCACACGCCGCAGCTCGTCCATGAGCGCGTCGTCGATCTGCAGGCGCCCCGCCGTATCCACGATGAGCACCCGGTGCCGATCCGCCTCGGCCCGCTCCAGCGCCCGGCGCGCGAGCGCCGCCACGTCCTGCTCGTCACGGTCCGCGAAGACCGGTACGTTCAGCTCGCGCCCCAGCGTCTCGAGCTGGTCGATGGCCGCCGGCCGATAGACGTCCAGCGCCGCCAGCAGCGGCTGCCTGCCCTCGCGGGAAAGGCGCCGCGCCAGCTTGGCGGCGGTGGTCGTCTTACCCGACCCCTGCAACCCCACCAGCAGGACCACCGTGGGTCCCGTGGGCGCCACCCGGATCCCCTCGGGCCGTTCCCCGAGCAGCGTGATCAGCTCGTCATGGACGATCTTGACGATCTGCTGGCCAGGCTGCACCGCGCGCAGCACCTTCTCATCCAGCGCCCGCACTTCCACGCGCGCCAGGAACTCCTTGGCCAGGCGGAAGTTGACGTCCGCCTCGAGGAGGACGCGCCGGACCTCCCGGAGGCCCTCCTTCACCTGTGCTTCGGTGAGCAGGCCCCGCTGGCGGAAGCGGCCGAGCACGCCGTCCAGTTTCTCTGAAAGCTCTTCGAACATGCCGTGCTTCCGGTATCCGCCGTACGGTTGCGAGCCCACTAATCTACGGCATCGGGGCCGGTGGCTCAAGGGCGGGACATTGGCGGGTGTAACGTTGAGGCAGAAATGTCCGGGGTCAGCTAAAGCAGAAATGTCCTCCTTC
>JBBDRO010000106.1:0-5616 GCA_040905425.1 Gemmatimonadota bacterium
AACCCGTAACGTAGCGCCGTGCTGCGCACCTCCTCCACCAGCTCCGGCGTGGCGCCCTCCAGGCGGATGGTGCGCGTCAGCTCGCCCAGCTTGCGCGAGGCCCACAGGCGGGGGATGAAGTCATCCTCCGTGGTGTGCTCCGCGAAGGCGGCGGCGGTAGTGTAGCGCTCCGTGCGCCCGTTCCGCTCACCGGTCACCACGATGCGGCCGTCGGAGCCGCCGTGCTCGTAGCGGCCGAAGACCACCAGCTCCTCACCGGCAAAGAGGTCGGGGAGGCGGCTGGGATAGACCTCGCTGATGCGCACCGGTGTCTGCGTGAGCGCCAGGTCGGTGAGGACGGGGAGGCGGATGCGCGCGGCCAGGAGGCCGATGGCCTGCTCCACGTTTTCTCCCGGCTGGACGTACTGGGCGCTCCCCCGGCCGGCGGCGCCCAGGCCGTCCAGCAGGAGGGTGTTCACATCGTACCCCACACCGAAGGCAAATACCCGCGCCCGGCCGCGCGCCGCCTCGGCGGCCGCCGCGATGCGCGCGGGATCCTGCTCGCCCACCGAGGGCAGGCCGTCGGTCATGAACACTACCATGGGCAGCCGCTCGGGCGCCGAGGCGGCGCGGAAGGCCTCCTCCAGGGCGCCGGCGATGTTGGTGCCGCCATTGGCCGCGAGTGCGTCCACCCAGCGGCGTGCTTCGGCCAGGTGTTCGCGGGAGGCCGGCGTCCAGTCCGAGCGCCACACGCTCACGCTGTTGCTGAAGGCAATGAGGCGCAGGCGGTCGCTGGTGTCCAGCGTACCCAGGAGCTGGCGGAGCGCGCCGCGCGTCTGCTCCAGCTTCTCGCCTGACATGGAGCCGGATACGTCCACCACCGCCGTGACGTCGCGCGGCACGCGGGCGGCCTCCAGCTGCTCGGGCGAGAGCGTGAGCATGAAGTAGCCCGGCTCGCTGGAGGGGCGGTGCGTGGCCAGGGTGATGCCCACCGGCGCGCCGGCGAGCGGCAGGAAGACGGCCAGGTCCCCGGTCAGGCTGCCCTCGGGCGTGACCTCCAGGCGGCCGTCCACACGGTTCGAGCGCACGGTGTGGGTGGGCGAGAAGGCGTCGCGGAAGCGCGCGCCCTCCTCGGCGACCAGGCGGAAGGAGATGGGCGCATCCGCGCGCTCGGGCCG
Organism: Gemmatimonadota bacterium; assembly: GCA_040905425.1. Classification (GTDB taxonomy): domain Bacteria; phylum Gemmatimonadota; class Gemmatimonadetes; order Longimicrobiales; family RSA9; genus JBBDRO01. Next base: position 1,158 of record JBBDRO010000106.1, read on the forward strand.
CGGGGCGCCGCCCGTCTCAGCCCCGTTCCAGGTGGGCACCTGCGCATTGCGGCCGCCCGCCGCGTATCGGTAGTGCAGCGCGTCGCCGGCGCGCGGCAGGACCTGGGTATAGCGCAGCGTGATGCGGCGCGTCTCACCGGCCGCGATGGGGAAGACACGGGCGCGCAGCAGCCCGTGGCCCACGAGTTCGATCAGCGCCGGATCCTTCTTCCGCCGTACGATCTCCTCGTAGATGCCGCGCGCAGTGGCGGCGTCCATGGTCTCACCCGTGAGTTCCTGGTCACCCTGGTAGAGCGAGAAGTTGCTGAAGACGGCCTCGCCCGGCAGCGGGTAGAGGTAGTCCCCCTCACCCATGGCCACGCGGCCGTCATTCCTGAACCACTCCTCCACCTCCACGTGGGCAATGCGGTCCACGACGCGCACGGCCACGCTCGTGCGCAGCTTGGTGACCGCGGACTCCGCGAAGGGTACGGGCAGGGGTCGGGGCTCGATCCACCCCTGGGCGTGAGCGGCCGCCGGGGCGGCCAGCACGAGGGCGGTGGTCAGGGCCGTGAGGGTACGCATGGTGTCCTCCATCGGGTTCGCATGGGGCATCGCGCTTCTGATGGGTAGGACGACCGTGGGGCGGTTTGTTGCACACGGGCCCCGGGTGAGCCGGGGCAACGGGCCGTGGAACCGGTTTGGTGGGCGGCTCCCGCGACGCCGAGGGGCGCGGTGGCGTCTTGGCGCGGTGGCCCGTGCCACGGTGGCGGGGCCGGTCAACCTTCCCGCGCGCCCTGGGTTTTTGTGGCTACGCCGCGGCGCCACGCCAAAATATTGTATACTGTATTATGGGCTGAGCAGGTGCGTCTCTGGAGATGCCAGATGGACTGCAACCCTGTTGGGGGCGCACCGAATTTCGGGGGCACCGAATTTCGGGGGCACCGATCCATGAAGGAGGCTTCGTGATTAAAGTCGCGGGCGGCAGCGCGCTCCTGCTCCTGGCGCTCTTCATGGTGGTGGGCTTCCTGGGCGCGGAGCTGGACGCGCCCGGGCTGGCCGTGGCCATTGCCGCCGCGGTGGGGATCGGCCTTCCCGCGGCGGGAGGGGTGGCGCTGCTGGCCAGTCACTTCGGCGCGGGTCGGGGCCGCGCGCGCAGCCGCGCCGAACTCCGCCTGCGTACCGTGGAGGCGGAGATCCTGAAGCTGGCCGGGCGCCAGAGCGGCCGGCTCACGGCCGTGGAGGTGGCCTCGGAGCTGGCGCTCAGCCCGGAGGAGGCCCGGGAGGTCATGGAGGGTCTCATGGTGCGCGGGCAGGCCGACATGGCCGTCACCGACTCCGGCGTGCTGGTCTACACCTTTCACGACGTGCAGCATCTGGACGAGAAGGCGGATGCCCGGGGGATCCTGGATGCCTGAGCTGGAGACCCGCTGGCCGTGCCCGGTCTGCCTGGGCGTGAAGCTGGAGAAGGTGACGGTGGGCGGCGCCGACGATCCGGTGCGGCTGGATCACTGTCCCCGCTGCGGGGGCGTGTGGTTCGAGTACGGCGAGATCCCGGCGCTCCGCGCGCGGCGCCCGGAGCAGCTCTGGGCGGTGGTGGCGCCGCGCGGGGAGGTGGCTGTGGCGTGGTGCCATGCCTGCCGTGCGCCCATGGCCCGCGACGCGGAGCGCTGCGCGGCGTGCGGCGGCCGTGCCCACCTCGACTGTCATTCCTGCCAGGAGCCCATGGAGCCGGTCCGCCACGGCGGCGCCACGCTGGACGTGTGCCGGCGCTGCAAGGGCGTCTGGTTCGACCATCACGAGCTGGAGCTGCTGTGGAAGGCGGCAAGCGAGAAGGCGCTCGCCAGGGCGCGCGAGCGCGGCCTTTCGGGACCGGCGGACGCGGGCGCGGCCGTGCTGCTCGACGCCATGGTCTTCGCGCCCGACCTGGCGTTCCTGGGCGCGCATGCGGCCGTGCAGGCGGCGGCTGCTTCGGGGCACCTCCTGGCCGGGGCGCCCGGGGCGGTGGGGGCGGCCACGGAGACGGCGGCCGAGGCGGCCAGCTCGGTCTTCGAGGTACTGGTGGAGATCGTGGCTGGCATCTTCGGCTGAGCACCGCGGCTCAACGCCGCACGCTGTTCGGGCGTCCAGACCTTGGACCCTATCCCTCTCGACAAGCGAAGCCGCGCATGCACCGCACCCCTATCGCCGCCTCCGTCCTGCTTCTGGCCACCGCGTTCACGACGGTCGCGGCGCCGTCCTTCAGCCGGGCGCAGGCGCCGGAGGTGGCCGACACGAGCCGCTGGGTCATCAACGCCGAGTTCTCGGAGGCGCGCTACCTGGTGCGCGAGCAGCTGGCCGGGCGGGATCTGCCCAGCGACGCGGTGGGCAGGACCCGCAACGTCTTCGGCACCCTGGTCCTGGTGGACGGCGCCGTGGTGCCGGGGGGATCGGAGATCCGGGTGGATCTCTCGGCCATGGAGACGGACAGCAACATGCGGGACAATTACGTGCGCCGGCGCACGCTGGTCACCGACTCCTTCCCCATGGCCACGTTCGTTCCCACCGAACTGCGCGGCGTGCCCGCGCCGCTCCCCGGGAGCGGCACGCACACCTTCCAGATCGCGGGCCAGCTCACGCTGAAGGACGTGACCCGGCCCGTGGTGTGGGACGCGGAGGCGGATTTTACCGAAGGAACGGTGGTGGGAACGGCGCGCGTGGCGTTCCCTTTCACGGAGTTCGGCATCACCAAGCCCAGTGTGCGCCGCGTGCTCAGCGTGGCCGACTCCATCCGCCTGGAGCTGGACTATCACTTCCAGAAGGCGGGCGGAGACCGGTAGCGGCGTTCGGCCCCAGATACTCGCGCCGGAACTGGTCGTGCGCGGCCGCGGCCTCGGGACTCCCTAGGCCGTGCGTCGTGCCGGCGCTCATCCACACCACCTGATCGGCCAGCGGCAGGAGCAGCGGCACCTCGTGGCCGGTGACTACCAGTGCCGCGCCCCCGTCGGCCAGCCGTCGTAGGGTACGCGCCACCAGCTCCTGGCCGTTCGGCTGGATGCCGGTGAAGGGCTCGTCGGCCAGCAGGCAGCGGGGCGCGCGGATGAGCGCCACGGCCAGGTCGGCGCGCCGCCGCTCCCCGCCCGAGAGCTGCCCGGTGCGGTTGTCGAGCACGGCGGCCAGCCCCAGTTCATCCAGCGCCGCCGCCATCCGCTCCGCCCCGCCCGCAACGCCCGAGGCGGCCGCCGCCAGGTGCGTGCGCAGCCGCCCGCGCCGCGGCAGCATGCCGATCTCGGGGAGGAAGAAGAGGCCGCGGTGCGCCAGGCGGTGGAGGCGCGGCCGCAGCGTGCTCACGCCATCGAAATGGACGGCGCCGTGGTCCATGCGGAGTTGGCCGACCGCGCACCTGAGCAGGGTGCTCTTGCCGCACCCGTTGCGACCCAGCAGGACCGTGATGCGCCCCGGCCACGCCCATATGGAGGCGTTCTTGAGGACCTGGCGCCTGCCGAAGCTCCGGCCCACGCCCTCCGCCGCGAAGAGCGGGCGCGGCTCAGCCAAGGAACGCGTGGATCATGGCTTCGCAGAGGCCGGGCAGGAGGAGTCCCGCGGCCACCGCGGGGCCGCGACCCACGCCGAAGTTGGCGTGGAAGACAAAATCGCGCATGGCGGCCAGATCGATGGTCAGGAGGACTGCCACGAGCAGCAGCGCCGCCAGGCTGCCCGGCGGCGTCAGCACCAGCAGATTGCCCGGGGGCATGGCGGCCGCGGCGCCCAGCATGAGCATGGCCAGGCGCACGCCGATCCAGATGACCAGGCCGCTCAGGGCGCAGCGTCGCAAGTAGGCCGCCTGCGCGCGAGCAGCATGCCAGGCGCCGGCCGGCCCGTTCGTCGGGGGTGGCTGCAAAGGTATCGAGTTCGCCTCACGGTGGTGGCTGGCAACATTACTTTGCCACCTACAAGTTGGTTCCCGGCCAGAACCTGCAGATCGAGGTGCGCGAGGTGTGCGGCGTGGCGCACGCGGCAAAGGTGGTCCGCGGCACGGTGGAGGATTACCGTACACGGATTGGCCCGGCACGTACGAGCACGGCCGCAGGCGCGGAGGCATGGCATGGGCGAGACCGATTGGATCGATCTGCTATCCACCGTGGTGGGGCTGGCGCTAGCCGCGCTGCTGCTCTTCGCCACACCCATCGGGCGGCGCTGGAGCGGCCGGTGGCGTGCGGCCTCCAGGGGCGTTTCCGCGGCGGGGATGGCGCTGGCCATGGCGCTCGGCGCGGCGCTGGTCAGCGTGCCGCTGCATCTGCTCCGCTTCGGCGCGGTCCTGGCGCCCGCGCAGCTCGTCGCGTCGCTCGTCTTCCCGCTGGGGATCGGCGTCATTGTCTACTACGTGCATCGCGGGGTCCGGGAATGAACCCAGGATATCAAGGCCGCCGGGGAATGCCGCCGGCCGTGCTGGTGCCCGGGGCCGCTCTGGTGCCCCGGGCCGCTCTGGTGCCCCGGGCCG
>JBBDRO010000106.1:5716-75801 GCA_040905425.1 Gemmatimonadota bacterium
GGGCCGCTCTGGTGCCCCGGGCCGCTCTGGTGCCCCGGGCCGTGCTGGTGCTGGCGGCTGCCCTGCTGCTGCCCCCCGCGGCGTTGGCCGCCCAGAGCGGCCCCCCGTCGCGCGATCCGGCGGCCGAGTTCGCGGCGCTGGAGGCCCGCCTGACGGAGGCCGCGGGCGTGGCCATGGACTACCACGTCACCGCGGCAGGCGCCTTCAGCGCGGATCTGCGCGGCCGCCTGGAACTGGCCGCGGACGGCACGACCTCCCTGACGGGGCGGGGCACCTTCGGCGGCCAGCCGGTGGAGCTGCGTCTGCACGCGGCGGACGGCACGCTGCGCTACGGCCGCGCGGACTCGCTCACGGAGATGGCCACGCCGGAGCAGCTGCGCGAGGCGCTGCTGATCGGCCTCACGCGCATGGGCATCCTGCACAACCTGGCGCGCCTTACCGCCGGCGCCGCTCCGGACCACGCCGAGGGGGGTGTCCGGGCGTGGGTGGTGGCGGACTCCTTCATGGTGGCGCATGAGAACCCGGCTGCCAAAGTGCTCTACATAGGGGTGGACGGGCAGCCGGCGGCCACGGCGACGCTGTTCTCGGATGCGCAGGGCAATCCCGTGGAACGCCGCCAGACGGTGTCCTTCCCCGGCGGGCAGATGGAGGTCATCGAGCGCTACTCCGCGGTGCGGATCGTGCCGCCGGAGGCGGCGCCGAAGGACGTGCGGAGCATCGTCGCTTTGCTGGAGCCGGAAGTGCGCCGCGCCATGCTGGAGGGGACCATCCCGAGCGTGACCATGGCGCTGGTGGATCGGGACGGTCTGCTCTGGGCGGGCGCTTTCGGCCAGTCCAACCTGTGGGCGGGCACGCCGGCCACCGTGGAGACCGTCTACCTCATTGCCTCCACCTTCAAGGCGCAGAGCACGGTGGCGCTGCTGCAGCAGATGGAGGCCGGGAAGTTCGCGCTGGACGATCCCGTGCGCGATCATCTTGCCGACGGCATCGTACTGCGCGGCGAGGATCCGGCGCGGCCGATCACCTTCCGGCATCTGCTCACGCACACCTCGGGGATCCCCGGCGGCTACGGCGGCTACGACGTGTGGGGCCCCACGGCGCCGCCGGACCTGGTCACCTTCCTGCGCGACTCGCTGCGGGTCGCGGCGCCGCCCGGTGAGCGCGTGGTCTACTCGAATCCCGCCTATACACTGGTGGCCTACCTGGTGCAGCGCATGAGCGGGATGCCCTATCGGGGCTACATCCGGGAGCGCGTGTGGGAGCCGCTCGGCATGACGTCCACCGCGTTCGCGCCCACGCCCGCCATGGAGGAGCGCCTCTCCATCCCCTACGTGCCCGATGACAACGGCCGTCCCGTCCCCACGCGCCGCACCAAGGCCGACATCTGGCCCGCCGGCATCATCTACGGCACCATCCTGGACCAGGCGCGCTGGGCACGCTTCAGCCTGGGGGACGGCACCGCCGCCGACGGCGCCCGGCTGCTGCGCCCGGAAACCATGGACTCGATGCACGTGCTCCAGAATCCAGAGCACGCCGGCAGCACCATGGGCGGTGGCTGGGGCTACGAGGACACCGGCTACGGCCTCACCTGGTGGCTCACTCGCCGCGGCGAGGAGCGCTACTTCGGCCACTCGGGCAGCGTGTCCGGCTACACGGCCTTCGTCATGGGCAACAGGGGCAGCGGCCACGCGGTGGTGCTGCTCACCAACGGCCAGCGCGCGCACGCGCATCTGGTGCGCCTCTCCAACCTTGCGCTGGAGCTGCTGGCGGAGCGGGCCGCCGGCGGATGACCCGCAGCTGAGGGATGCCGATGCTGGCTTACACCTTCTGGCACTGGCCGCGCGCCGGCGTGGCGCCCGCGGACTACGAGCGCCGTCAGGCCGCCTTCCACCAGGCGCTGGCGGAGCACCCGCCGGCGGGCTTCCTGGGCTCGGCCACGGCGGCGGTCACCGCTCCCTGGGCGGACGGCTACGAGGACTGGTACCGGGTGGAGGACTACGCCGCCCTGGGCACGCTGAACGAGGCCGCCGTCTCCCACGCGCGCGCCGCCTCCCACGATGCCGCGGCGGCGCTGGCCGAGGGGGGCGCGGGCGGCCTCTACGCCCTGCGCGCCGGTGAGCCGACCGTCCGGCCCACGCAGGCGAACTGGTTCACGAAGCCGGCGGGCATGGCGCACAGCGCGTTGATCGAGGACCTGGGACCCCTCGTGGAGCGGCACGGCGGCGCGCTCTGGATGCGCCAGCTCGTGCTCGGCCCCGCCCCCGAATTCTGTCTTCAAGCGACGTCCCCCATCCGGCTCCCGGCGGCGCTCGACGTGCTGCGGCTGCCGCTTCGTCCGGTGTGGCCGGCGTGAAGCCCCGCGACCCGTGAGGCCTCCATGACCGAACTCGTGCTCTTCGCCATCGCGTCGCTGGCCGTGCCGGTGGCGGTAGGGGTGATCTTCCTCTACCTGCGGGCATCCTTCGAGCTGCTCGATCTGGTGCGCTCGAAGCATCCGGAACTGTGGCAGTCGCTCGGGAAGCCGGAGCGGGTGTACGTGCAGGAGCAGCAGCGCGGCTTCCACACCATCCAGCCGCTCATGCCCTGGCTGTCGTGGGTCTGGTCAGGCTCCCCGGAGAAGCTGAGTCCCTATGTGGCGCTGAAGCTGCGGCGGGCGCGTTCGCTGCTGGTCACGGGTGCGGCGGCCTTCGGTGGGGCGCTCGTGGCCATGCTGGTCCTCATGCTCACGGCCGCTTGATCGGGCCTCTGGCGGCGTTCGGCGCGCTGGACGAGGGCCGGCATCGCGCCGAGTTCTACCGTATGTGGGGCGCGGGCTACGCCGCCGGGCTCACGCATCCCGACAGCCTGGCCACCATGGGTGCGCGGGAGTCCCCCTCCACCGAGGAGATGCGGCGCTGGTTGCTGCGGGGCACCGAGCGCGGGCGGGAGCTGGCCTCTCTGACGCGCGAGGGCGGGGCCCGCTTCGAGGCGTTCGAACGCACGCTGCTCACGCTGGGTGAGGAATCCGGCAGCCTGGATGAGGCGCTCCGGCTGCTGGCCGAATTCTACACGCGCAAGCACCGCCTCATGCTGTGGGTGAAGAAGCAGATGGCCTACCCGGTCTTCACCCTCCTGGCCGCGTGTTTCGTGGCGCCCCTGCCGCTCCTGGTCATTGGCCATACGGGGGCGTACGTCCTGAGCGCGCTAGCCGGCGTGACGCTGCTGCTGCTCGCGGCGGGCACCCTTATCGGCGCAGTGGCGGTGCATTACGGCCGGAAGCCGCCGCTGGCCCGGGCGCGCATGGCGCGTGCGCTGGCCACCGCAATCCAGGCCGGCCTGCCGCTGCCGCGCGCCATCCGGCTGGCCGCCGACGCCTCGGGGCAACCCGCCATCGCGGGCTTCGTCGAGCGCATCGGGGAGCGGCGTCTGGCTGGCGGCTCGATCGGCGCGTCCCTGGCCGGCTGCCCCCACCTCACGCCGGAGTTCATGGCGGTGCTGGCCACGGCCGAGGCGACCGGGGACTTCGGACCGCTGATGCGTCTGGCGGAGCTCTACGAGGACGGATTCCGCTGACGGCGGACGCCCCTCCGCGGCGTGTCGCGGAGGGGCGTCCGTGCCGGTGCCGCCAGGGCGTCTGGCGGACGTCGGGTCGGCTGCTCCTCAGGAGGAAATCGACCCCTGCATGGCGGCGGGGACCGCAATGCCGTCTCGGTTCTCGGCCTCGCGGTACTCGTTGTTGGCGTTGGCGCCGAGGAGTGGCTCGAGGAAATCCCGCACCGCATCCACCGAGTCCGCTTCCCAGAGGCACGTGGCCCGGCTGCCGTCCTTGGCGCTCAGCGTGTGGTGCAGCTGCAGGTGGGCCGGCATGTTTGCCAGGCCCTGCTGCGCGCTGTCCCAGAAGCCGTTGGGGTCGGTCACGGAGTGATGCACCAGGATGTACATGGGGCCTCCTTTGGGAGGGGCGATCGGGGAGTTCCGTCGCGTGCCGCGAATCTCAACTGGCTTGCGCCGGGACGTGGACCCCCATGATTGTGTACCGAGGCCCTCCGGGTCAAGAGGCACGTTGGCGGTGCGGAGGTCCGAGCCGGATGTGATCGAAGCAAAGGGGTAGATCCATGAGCGAATCGTCCTGCTGTTGGTATCGCGGCGCGCTGGTCATGGTTACGCTGCTCTGCGCGGCCCACGCCACGCCAGCGGCCGTGGCGGCACAGCCCACCCAGCCGGCGGCCGACCTCGGCCCCACCCTCCCCGTCTTCCTGGATGGCCAGGCGCAGATCGTCCAGGAATTCCAGGACACCATGGATTGGATCCGGGAGCATCTCTGGGTGGAGACGGAATTCGATTCGGATGGTGACGGGCGCCCGGATCGGGTGCACGTGGACGTAACCCGGCCGGGCCAGACGGAATCGGAGGGGCTCCTCGTGCCGGTGATCTATGAATCCAGCCCCTACTACTCGGGGACCGGCACCACGGCGCAGGAATATTTCTGGGACGTGCGGCAGGAACTGGGGACCGAGCCCCCGGAGCGCAGTGACATGCCTGCCGTTCGCTACCGTGGCGAGCGCTCCGTCATTGCCAACTCACACGTGAATCAGTGGGTGCCGCGGGGCTTTGCGGTGGTGCATTCGGAGGCGCCGGGCACGGGCCAATCGCAGGGCTGCCCCACGGTGGGCGGGCCCGTGGAGGCTCTGGCGCCCAAGGCCGTGATCGATTGGCTGAACGGGCGCGCCCGGGGCTTCGACGCGCCGGTAGGGGGCAACGAGGTGGTGGCGGACTGGACCACCGGCAAGGTGGGCATGACGGGCACGTCCTACAACGGCACCATCCCGCTGGCCGCAGCCACCACCGGAGTCGAGGGGCTCGAGGCCATCATTCCGGTGGCGCCGAACACGTCCTACTATCGGTATTACCGGTCGCACGGCCTGGTACGGAGCCCGGGTGGCTATCTGGGCGAGGACGTGGATGTGCTCTACGATTTCATCAACAGTGGCTCGCCGGAGACGCGGGCCTACTGCAATGCCACGTTCCGGGATCGCGAGATGCTCGAGGGGCAGGACCGCATCACCGGGGACTACAACGAATTCTGGGCCGCGCGTGATTTCCACCGTTCACTGGATGGGGTGCGCGCCGCCACGCTCCTGGCCCATGGCCTGAATGACTGGAACGTGATGCCCGACCACAGCGTGGTGGTCTACGAGGCGCTGAAGGAGCGCGGCGTGCCCGCGCAGATCTACCTGCACCAGGGGGGGCACGGCGGCCCTCCGCCCATGGAGCGCATGAACCGCTGGTTCACGCACTATCTCTATGGCGTGGACAACGGGATCGAGAACGATCCGCGCGCGTGGATCGTGCGGGAGGAAAGCCCGGCGTCGCAGCCTACGCCGTACCGGGATTACCCCAACCTGCGCGCCCGTACGATGCGTTTCGGGCTGACGCGGGGTGGGCGTGGCCTGGGCGGCCTGGAACTCGCGCCGGCCGAGGGGCAGGGACGGGAATCGCTCGTGGACAACGTGTCCTTTGACGGGCACGTGCTGGCACGGGCGGAGTGGAGCCACCATCGGCTGCGCTACGCCACGCCGGTGCTGAGCGCGCCCGTCCACATCTCCGGCACGCCGCGTGTCACGGTGCGGCTGGCGGCGGATCGGCCGGCGGCCAACCTGTCCGTCTGGCTCGTCATGCTGCCGTATACCGAGGATGGCGGCTCCACGGCCAGCCTCATCACCCGCGGCTGGGCGGATCCGCAGAACCATGCCTCGCTGAGCCAGAGTGAGCCGCTGGAGCCCGGCAGGTTCTACGACGTGACCTTCGAGCTGCAGCCCGATGACCAGATCGTGCCGGCGGGCAGCCGCATTGCCCTCATGATCTTTTCCAGCGACCGGGACTTCACCCTGTGGCCCGACCCCGGCACCGAGCTCGAAGTGGATCTGGACGGCAGCGTGCTGGAACTGCCGGTGGTGGGCGGCGAGTGGTGGCTGAGGCGCGCCCTGGAACCGCGGCACTAGGCGTTCGGGAGCGCGGACCAACGGTAGGCGCACCGCGCCTGCGGGGCGCTCCGGCATCGTTCGCGGCTCGGTTGGGGGGCAGGGGAGCCGTCAGGGCAGCCGCTGCAAGCCCCCCACCACGATGCCGAAGCGGTCCAGCACCTCGGCGTTGCGCTGGAAGTCCCAGTAGGTATCCCGCTGGAGATCCTCCAGCGACTCCCGCCAGCCGATGTAGGCATCCAGGAAGTTCTCGGCCGTGGCCTCCTGCCGATCGATGGTCTGGAGCACGTCCACGAGCGTCCCCTGGCCCGCGGCATAGCTCTCGATCGTGGAGCGGGTGATCTGCCGGGCCCGCTCCAGGTTGGCCTGCATGCTGAGGGCGCGCTGTTCGTACTCTTCCAGGTTGCGCACCTGGTTCTCGATGCTGGTCCGGATGTCGATCTCCGCCTCCTCCACGCGCAACTCCAGCCGCTCCAGGTTGTAGCGTTCGGCCTGCAAACGGTAGTCGCGTTGGCCCCAATCCCAGATCGGCAGGTAGGCGTCCACGTTGACGGTGTAGCTGTTGCGCGGCCGCTCCCAGAGGTTGTCGAAGCGGGGATCCTGCACCTCGCGACCGTACGTCATGTTCAGATCCATGCGGAAGGCCTGCCATGAGCCGGTCTCGTCCAGGTCGATTTCGGCCTCCCTGCGGTCGATGGCCAGGCGGCGCATGCGGGGCGAGAGGGTGGTGGCGTACGCGATGGCCTGCTCCACGTCCACCTCCACGGGGTCTACCATGGGCACCGGGTCGATCACCAGGGAGTCGGTCTGCGGCAGGCGCAGCGACTGCTTGATCTCGGCCGCCTGCAGCCGATAGCGGCTGGCGGCCTGGGAGATCTCCTCCCGGGCGTTGGCCAGCGTCACCTCTACCTGTTCGGTCTCGATGGCCCGGTCGGGCTCGGCCGCCACCACGCTTGCGGCTGCTGCCGCCGCTTCCTCGAGCGCCGCCACGGTTTCGGCTGCGATCGTCTGCTCGTAGGCGGTCTCGAAGATCTCCAGGTAGTCCTCGGCCAGGTCGGAGATCATGCGTACGATGTCATCCTTGTAGGACAGCTCGGAGCTCTCGAGGTCCAGCTGCGCCTCCTCGAGGCTGTTCTTCATCTCGTTGGGCTGGAAAAGGGGCTGCCGGTAGGAGATGAAGTAACGGTTGTAGTAGCGGACGTCGCCTTCGTTGTTCAGCTGGCTGTAGCGATACATCCGGTTGTTCAGCGAGAGGCGCCCGTTGGTGGGGTAGCCGAAGAGAATGACGGGCTGACTCACGGCCAGCTCCGCTTCCCAGCGCCGCGTGTCCTCGTGGACCAGCACGTCGCGCTGCAGGTCGGAATCCCATTTGTAGTCGGAGATGGACTGCAGGTCGGGGCCGCTGAACTCCATGTCCACGCGCGACTTCAGGCCAGCGCGCTCCGCATTCAGCCGGGCGCGCTGCTGATCGATGCCAAGCTGGAGGTGGCGTACCCGGTAGCTGTCCTCCAGGCCCAGTTCGACCATGCGCTCGAGGGTGAGCTCCACGGGCCGCGCCTGCTGGGCCACGGCGGGGCCGCGCGAGCCGCTGAGCGCCAGCAGCGTAATCAGCGCCGCGCCGCAACCGCGCCTGCCATAACTCCTGTTCATTGACCGTCCTCTTCCGAAACCTGAGCCCATCCCGATGGGCGTGATGGTGAATTTCCACCAAGGTGGTGGAATTCCAGCACCTACGCAAGGTCCAGCTTCGGATCCGCCGCTGATATCCAGCGCTCGACAGCGGCGTCAGCGCGTGGCCAGCTCGTCCATGCGGTGGCGCACCGCCTCCGGAATGGGCACCTTCCGACCCGCGCCGTAGTCGTAGGCCACCACCACGCCGCCCCCCTCCGCCGCCAGTTCACCGGCCCCGTTCACGATGCGGTATTCCATGGTGAAGCGGTCCGCGCCGATCTCCGATGTACGCGCGGCCACGGTGACCGTGTCGGGGAAGTGGAGCGGACGGCGAAAGCGGCAGTGCGTGGAGGCCAGGATGGGCCCCACGCCACTGCCGCTCGTCAGGTCGATGGCGCGCAGGTAGGCAATGCGCGCGGTTTCGAACATGCGGAAGTAGACGGTGTTGTTGACGTGGCCCATGGCGTCCATGTCCCCCCAGGCCAGGGGAACATCCACCCGAATGGGGAAGCCCTCGAGCACGGCGCCGCCGGACGTCAGGGCAGGCGCTCCATCTCCCCCACCTCGATGCCGAAGCGGTCCAGGATCTCGGCGTTGCGGGCAAAGTCCCAGTAGGTGGCGCGCTGCAGATCCTGCAGTGATCGCCGCCAGCCCATGTACGCATCGAGGAAGTTGCGCGCGGTCGCGGCCTGGCGGTCGATGGTCTGCAGCACGTCCACCAGCGTGCCGTTGCCCGCGGCGTAGCCCTCGATGGTGCTGGCGGTGATCTGGCGAGCGCGCTCCAGGTTGGCCTGCATGCTCATGGCGCGCTGCTCGTACTCCTGGAGGTTGCGCACCTGGTTCTCGATGCCGGTGCGGATGTCCGTCTCGGCCTCCTCGATGCGCAGTTCGGTGCGCTCCAGGGTGTAACGCGTGGCCTCGATGCGGTAGTCGCGCTGCCCCCAGTCCCAGATGGGCAGGTAGGCGTCCACGTTGATGGTGTAGCTGTTCTTCGGCTGGGTCCACAGGTTCTCGAAGCGTGGGTCCTGAACCTCGCGGCCGTACGTCATGCCCAGGTCCATCCGGAAGGCCTGGCGCGAGCTGGTCTCCTCCAGGCGGATCTGGTTCTCGCGCTTGTCGATGTCCAGTCGGCGCATACGGGGTGAGAGCGTCATGGCATATTCCACGGCCTGCTCGGCATCCACCTCCACCGGCTGGACTTCCAGCACCGGCGTCACCAACACCGAGTCCTCCTGGGGCAGCCGGAGGCGCTGCTTGATGTTCGCGGACTGGAGCCGGAAGCTGCTGGCCGTCTGCGAGACCTCCTCCCGCGCATTGGTCAGCGCCACATCGATCTGATCGACTTCGATGGCCCGCTCCGCGTTGGCGTCGACGACCTGGGCCGCGGCCACTGCCGCCTCCTGCAGCGCCGCCACCCGCTCCTGGGCGATCACGCGTTCGTAGGCGGTCTCCAGGATGCGCAGGTAGTCCCGGGTCAGGTCCGAGATCATGCCGATGATGTCATCCTTGTAGGACAGCTCGGCCCCTTCGAGGTTGAGCTCCGCCTCCTCGAGGTTGTTCTTCATGCTGTTGGGCTGGAAGAGCGGCTGGGTGTAGCGAATGAAGTACCGGTTGTAGTAGCGCGTGTCCCCGCTCCCCGAGAGCTGGCTATAACGGTACATCCGGTTGTTGACCGAGAGGTAGCCATTGGTGGGGTACCCGAAGAGGATCACGGGTTGGCGCACCGACAGCTCGGTCTCCCAGCGGCGGGTGTCCTCGTGGACCAGCACGTCCCGCTGCTGATTGGAATCCCACTTGTAGTCCGAGATGGATTGCAGGTCCGGGCCGCTGAAGTTCAGGTCCACCCTTGATTTCAGCCCCGCGCGTTCGGCGTTGAGGTACGCACGCCGCTGATCGATGCCGATCTGCAGATGCTTCACCCGGTAGCTGTCCCTGAGCCCCAGGTCCACCATGCGCTCCAGTGTGAGCTCCACCTCACGCGCCTGCTGGGCCGCGGCGTTCCCGACGGACGCGCCCGTCAGGGCGGTGCCCACGAGTACCGTGCAGATCCAGCGCTTCATGCTTCCCGACATGCTTCCCATGAATTACCTCTCCCCGACCTGGCATGGCCCGGGGCGGTAGGGAAAGGTGGTGGCCTTCTTCAGTGGAAAGCCACCACCATCGTTTCCCCGGCCGCAACGGGACCTTGAATTCGACGTCATCTACACTCGGTCAGCCACTTCGTGCCACCGACCCCCTTACGAGGCGCCTACGGCACGATCTTCGTTGGCAACGCCCGCGGGGCGAGCAGCTTGTAGATCGGCACCAGCGCTTCGCTACCCTGTCCACCGGGGCCCCCACCCTGGCCCGTCGTGGGCCGCGGCAGCCAGGCGTCCATGGTGTTCCAGTACAGCACGTTGTCATCCGTTTCCGGCTCGAGCATGTGGGCCACCAGGCGCCCGAGCATCTGGCCGGTGGGCACCACGAATGTGCCAGGCGGCAGCTCCATCTCACGATCCACCACCTGACCGACCTCCACCATCACGGCGGCGGCGTGGTTGTACTGGCGGGTGTAATCCACGTCCGCCACGGTGTAGGCCTGGACGGGGACGGTAGCCTCCTCCACGAGCTGCTCCACCGTGATGCCGTGCCGCCGCAGCATGGCCACCGCGTCCACGGCGTCGCGCGGCAGGATGTAGGCGTAGGGCCGGGTGCGCGTCTGCGTGGGGATGGGCTTCTTCATGAGCGAATCGCTCGTGATGGTGATGAGCCGGTCGCGATCCTCCGGATCCCGGATCTCGTACGTCACCGTGCGATCCTCGGGGCCGTACTCCATGTCCACGACCACCTGGCCCTCGGCTTGAAGGCCCATGCGCAGCGTCTCCAGCCGCGCCTGCTTCACCGTCTCCATCACCTCGGCTGCATTGTCTCGCACGTATTGCAGGGTAGCCAGGTAGGCCAGTCTGCCGCTCAGGGCGCCCGTTTCCGGGTCCTGGCCGCCCGGTGACTCGAAGAGCACGCCGATGGTGTTCACGAAGCCGCCGTAGTTGCGTCCGATGCGGGCCTGATCGCCGCCGGTGCGCCACTGCGTCTCGTTGCCGCCCGTGTAGTACCAGGTCTTGTAGCCGGCGCCTTCCATGACGCGGTCGATGTACGGGAACAGCTCGAAGTCACAGAGCGCCGTGATAGCCGCCGCCGGCGAGGCATGGCTCGGGCACTGGTAGTTCACGTTGTAGGGGTAGGACCCGCCATTGTGGCCGTCCACGAAGAGATGCGGATGCCAGTTGTTGATGAGATTGCCCACGTAGCCGGCGATCTCGGGGTGCTCGAGCTTCACGTAGTCACGGTTCAGGTCGATGCCCCACGCATTGCCGCGTTGTCCCCGCTCGGAGGCGTGGAAGCCGTCCGGGTTGATCTGCGGCGCCACCACCACGACCATGTCGTCCAGCAGCGCGTTGGCCTCCGTGCCCCGGGTGGCCAGTTCGCGCATGAGGATGAGCAGTCCCTCGCGCAGCGTCCGCTCGCCGCCGTGCACGTTGGCCGCCAGGACCACCACCGGCCGATCCAGGACCGCGGCCTCCCACGGCTGAGAGATCAGCGGCCGGCTGAAGATGGCGTAGGCCAGCTCGCGCCCCTCACGCGTCTCGCCGTAGCTGCCCAGGCGCATGTCCGGGCTGCTGGCCCGCATGGCCGTCAGGTACTCCATCATCTCCGGATGCGTGGTGTGGCGTTCGAAGCCGGCCTGCTCGGAGCCCGTCCTGAGATCCTGCTGGGCTGCGAGGGGCGCGGCGGCCACCGCCACGAGCGCGGCCGCGGCGAGCACGGTGCGAAGGCGCCCGCGGGTGCCGGGCATCGTCGCCTTGAAGGGAAGCTGGAACATGGACATCTCCGGTTTGGTTGGTGTGGCGCGGAACATCAGAGGGTTCGCCGCCGGGCCAGCACCACGCCGGCCTGCAGGTTGAAGAGCGGATCCGCGTTCTCTACGGTCGTGAACTGCAAGCCCGCGCCGCCGAAGAGGCGCCCGCGACGGAGCTGGATGCCCAGGGCGGTGCCGAACTCAGTGCTGTTTTC
The DNA here is from genome assembly GCA_040905425.1 of Gemmatimonadota bacterium. Classification (GTDB taxonomy): domain Bacteria; phylum Gemmatimonadota; class Gemmatimonadetes; order Longimicrobiales; family RSA9; genus JBBDRO01. Next base: position 17,398 of record JBBDRO010000106.1, read on the forward strand.
CTCGGTGCGCGTGTGGACGATGGCGCCGGGCGGCAGCGCCACGGTCACGGCCCGGCTGATGAAGATCTGCGGTGTGGCATGGACGGTGAGGACCGAGTTCTCCTCCGTGACCAGGGCCAGCCCAACGCCCAGGAAGAACGGCAGCGCGGTTTCACTGAGCTCGAGGGATCCGTGTTGGGGATCCTGGATGTCCATGGAGGCGTGCTCGATCCCCATGCCGGGACAAATGGAGACATCACCGAACCGGTATTCGATCCCCGCGCGGCCGGCTATGACGTCCAGATCCTGGTCCAGGCCGTCAAGGTCCACGCGGGCCACGCTGCCCTGCGCCCAGAGCGGAAAATCGGCCCGTCCCGTGAGCTCCGCCCCCAACGCGCGCTGGCGCTGATTGGACGCCAGCGTGGCCGCGAGCGCCAGACCCATGCCGTCCAGCGCGCCACCCACGCACGCCTGCGCCGCCGCGGCCGCGGGCGCGGCAGCCAGCAGGACAACGGTCAGCACTGCGCGCAGCATCACGATGCAGCGCGCTCCAGCATACGCGGCCGCAGCACCAGCTCCTCGATGAAGAATTCCATCATGCGGTCCGGGTTGATGCCCGAGTGGCCGCGATCCGGACCCACCATCACCTCGAAGCTCTTGCCTGCGCCCTGCAGCGCCTGGATGAGCTCCATGGACTGCGAGGGGTGGACGTTGTTGTCCGCCGTGCCGTAGTAGATCATGAGGCGGCCGCGCAGATCCTCGGCGTACGTCATGGCGGAACCGGCGTCGTAGCCCGCCGCGTTCTCCTGCGGGATCCACATGTAGCGCTCGGTATAGATGGTGTCATAGTGGCGCCAGTCGGTCACCGCCGAGCCGGCGGAGCCTGCCTGGAAGACGTCGGGATAGCGGAGCACGGTGAGCGCCGCCACGTAGCCGCCGTAGGAAGTGCCGAACACACCCACGCGCTGGCCGTCCACGTAGGGGCGCGTGGCCAGGCTGCGCATGCCCGCGGCGAAGTCATCGATTTCCGTGGTGCCGAGCTTCTCGTAGATGGCGTCCAGCGCACGCTTGCCCTTGCCCGAAGCGCTACGGGCGTCCATCTGCACCACCAGGAAGCCGTATTCGGTATAGGCGTGCGGCGTGCTGAAGGTCTCGCGTGCCCCGTTCGAGCCCGGGCCGCCATACACGCTGAACAGCACCGGGTAGCTGCGCGCCGGGTCGAAGTCGGACGGCTTGTGCAGCATGCCGTGCAGCTCGGTGACGCCGTCGGCGGCCGTGAAGGTGAACAGCTCCACCGGCTCCAGCCCCAGTTCGTGGAAGCGGCTGAGGTCACTCTTGGCCAGCACCGCGAGTTCGCGGCCGGAGGCGTTCCGCAGGCGCGTCACCGGCGGCTCGGCGTGCGTCTGGGCCACGTCCACGAAGTGCCGCGCGTCGGGCGCGAGCGAGACGGCGTGGTTGAACGCGGGGTCCGTGAGGCGCACGTCCCCCGTGCCGTCCAGCCCCACCCGGTGGAGCTGGAGCTTCATGTGGTTGTCCCCGGAGCGGGCCCTGTACCAGAGCGTGCCACGCGCCTCGTCCACGCGCTCGATACCGGCCACCTCGAAGGGGTGGTCGGTGAGCGTGGCCAGCAACTCCCCGCTGATGTCGTAGAGGTAGTAGTTGGCGTAGCCGGTGCGCTCGGACTCCCAGATGAAGCGGCGGCCGTCCTCCAGCCAGCGCACCGTGGGGCGGTTGTCCGTCCAGCTGGCGGGCCACTCCTCCCGGACGATCACGCGGCACGCGCCCGTCTCCGGGCTGCACGCCGTGAACTCCATCACGTTCTGGCGTCGGTTGGTGCGGTTCAGCAGCAGTTCGCTGCCGTCCGGGCTCCAGGCCACGTTGTAGGCATAGTGGCCCACCACGTCATTGGTGAATGGCTGGCCATCCCGCAGGCCGATCCTGGTGGTGGCGCCGCTGGCCAGATCGTAGACGAAGATGTCCACGATCGGATTGTCGGTGCCCGCCTTGGGATAGGCCTCCACGTCCATGGTGCTCTGGATCCGGGTCTGGTCGAGCTGCAGGTAGTAGTCCGCCACCGGCTTCTCGTCGAAGCGGTAGTAGGCCACCCTGGTGCTCTGCGGATTCCACCAGATGGCGGTGCGCTGCCCCAGTTCCTCACCGTAGACCCAGCTGGCCGTGCCGTACTTGATGCGGTCGGCCTCGCTGCCGTCCGTGGTGAGCTGCCGCTCATTGGCGCCGCTGGCGCTCCGTACCCAGAGGTTCCGGTCCCGGTAGAAGGCCTCCAGTTGCTCGTCGGGCGAGGTGGCCGACGTGAACTGCCGCCCACGGGCCGGCGCCCCGCCGCCGCCGCGCTCCGGCTGCGTGGTGCCCACCGGTTCCTCCACGCGCGTGGCCGTGCGCGTGGCCACGTCGTACCGGTAGAGGTCCCCGGCCCGCCGGTAGGTAAAGGACGCGCCGTCCTCGGCCCACTGCGTGTTGAGCGCGCCGGATACCACCGCGTCCCGCAGCAGCGGAACCATCTCCGTGTAACGCTCGTAGCCCGGATAGGTCCGCAAGCGGTCCTGCGCCGCCAACGGTTTGACCGGCAGGGTAACGATGATGATGGCCAGCGTGGCGAGCCACGCGGCGCACCGCATTCCGAGGCATCGGTTCATGTGGGTGCCTGTTGGGTTCGCGAAACGGGGCGGGGCAGGGGGAGGCTGCACCGTGGACCACTGTATACAGAACCCCGAAGGATGTGTTTCGTTGGCGGCGTGGGCAAGCCCGGGTAGCTAGGGTTTGAGGATCCGGTACGCGCGCAGGAAGCCCAGTTCGCGCTCACCCGACTCCAGGAGCAATATCTCCCCGTCCCGGAAACCCACGATCCGGGCAGTAAACGGCAGGATGATTTCCGCCAGGCGTTGCCCCTGGCGGGAGTAGACCACCCAGCGCAGCTGCTCACCCGGCAGATCGAGCGACGGTACGGCCAACCACAGGTTGCCGTCCGCGTCCGCCACGACCTCATGGAAGCGCGGCGCGGAATCCGGGAAAACGCCCTCCATCTCCGCGGGGGGGACGATGTCCGGGTCGTCCGCCACGCCCAGTTGCACGACCAGCCGTTCGTAGAACGCCGTCTGGGCCGCGCGGTCCATGGCGGTCGACGGCTCGCCCACGGGTATGGTGTCCCGCACGGTGCCGTCCGGCGCCAGCACCTCAAGCAGGGGCTCGTCGCCGCTGCCCACCACGAGTTCGTGGTCCACCACCGTGTAGGCCAGCGGAGCCGGCATGTGGGAGGATTCCAGCCGGCCACCCTCGAGGCGCACCACGCGGTGCGCGAATTCACCGATCGTGTCCAGTAGCTGGCCTTCGGCCGACAGGTGAAGCAGGGCCGCGCGCCCGCGGCGCGCACCGACCCCCTCGACGGCTACGAAGGTCCAGCCCTCGGCCAGGAAACCGCCATCCGCGAAGGCGTCCACGATGCCTGCCCCCCTGTCGATCGGCTGCCAACCGGCGCGCGCGGTGAGGGGGGCACTCATCGGCACGCTTCGTCCGAAGTTGCCCGTCGTGTCCAGGATGGCCACGCGCGCCTGATCGACCACGGCAAGCGAATCCCCGCGGTAAGGAAACACGCCACGAATGAACTGGAAGCGGTCCGGCCCGTTGCCCCGGCCGCCGAACGTCCTGATGAGCTGCCCATCCGCCGTAAAGATCCGGACCATCCGATCCGCCTGCGTGGCCACCACCAGCCGACCATCCGGCAGCTGCGCGGCGCCCGTGACCGCCCGCAGCGAGTCGAGCGCCTCACCCTCCAATGCGCTTATGGACAGAGACGGCTCGGGCGCCAGCGCCCAGGTCCCCGGTGCAGGCGCCGCGGGCGGCGGGCTGTCAGGCGTAGGGGGACCGTCCTGGCCACATCCGCTGGCAAACAGGATGACCGTGAACACGAGCGCGCAGCGTCTTGTGATCATTGGGCTCATATCCATCAAGCATTCATCGGTGCAAGGTAGCGCGCCTCGAGAAGGGTCCGGTGGTGAAGTTCATGGCCGGCAATGATCCATGCCAGCGCCCGTACCGTGACGGCCGCGCCGCTGGCCTGACCGCCCCGCGTCCATGCTTCGGGCGGCAGGCCCTGGAGGAGCGCCGAGGTGGCGGCGCGCACCGCTTCGAACTCCGCCACGAGGCTGGGCAGCGTGCGCATTTCGCAGCCGGCCGCCGGCGCCCACAGCTGCTCGTCGAAAGAGGCCAGCGGCGTGCCGTCCCCGCGCGCGAAGCGGAGGATCCGGTAGGCCATCACCCGCTCCGTATCGGCCATGTGGGCCACCACCTCCTTCACGCTCCACTTGCCTGCCGCGTAGCGGTGCTCGTGCAGGTTGGCGGGCGCCGCCAGCAGCAGCGCCGCCGTATCGGTTATCTGCGTGCGCAGCGTGGCGCGGACGTCCCCATCGGGGACCAACCCCACGTAGCCGGCGTAGTACGGATTATATTCGCCGTCGGCGGGGCGGCTGCTCGGTGGTGTGCTCATCCCGACTCCTCGTGCCCGGTGGTGGGTAGCCGGAAGCGCACGATGCGCTGGACGTCCAGCTCACCCGTCTCGATGGCGTAGGCCGCCTCCCCGCGGATGGCTCCCTGCGTGAGATCCACGTTCGCCGGCACCGCCACCGCGAAGCTGGGTGCGCCGGAACGCTCGTAGACATCCGCTCGCACGTGCGTGTCTCCGTCGGCCGGGGTGCGGAGCACCCACAGCCTGCCGTCCAGATCGAAGAAGATATCCCGCAGGACGGGCTTGCGCTCCTGCACCGTGGCCCGGTGCGACACGGTGGCGCCCATGCGTTCGAAGCTGGCTTCGTCGCTGGCCAGCTTGGCCGCGGCGCTGTCCCGCTCCGCCGGGGAGAGCAGGGGGCCCTCGTCAGGGCGGCGTACGTGCGCGATGGTGTCACCCGCCTCGTTGAAAACCACCACCTCGTAGCGCCGCGTCACGGCATACGCGAAGCGCCCGTCGGGGGCGTGAGCCACGCGCTCCGACGCCTGGAAGGGGACGGAGTTCCAGAGCTGCTGCACCCGGCCGGGGAGCACCTCCAGGGCCACTTCCACCATGCCGAGCAGGCGGGGAGGGGTATTCGGCGGATAGACCCGCCGGAGGACGGCTCCCGTGGAATCCACGTGCAGCCGCACGGGACGGGTGCTGTGGCTGCTGTCCACCGATTCGCGCGCATGCGCGATCAGGTGGCCGCCGGCGGCGAAGGACGGCGGTCCCGCACTCAGCAGCTCGTCGGCGGACGTGATGCGGAACACATGCCGCTCGGTGGCCGCATCAACGTCGAATACGTCCCAGCGCGTTGCCTGCGGTGCCATGCTCCACACCCAGAGCCGGCCCGCCGCATCGAAGCCGGGGCAGCACGGCCGCGCCAGATCGCCCGGGCCGCTGCCGGAGCGTCCGAATCGGCGGACGAGCTCCCCCGCCGGCGTGAACGCCCGTACGTCGACCGCCTGACCATCCACCACCCAGACGTGCCCCTCGGCGTCCAGCGTCAGACCGCTGATGCGCCCGAACACCCGGTCCGGGTCGCCATCCAGCACGCCGATGCGCAGCTCCACCGCCAGCGTGTCCGGACCCGCGAGGGGTTCCGGCCGTTCGTCCGCGGGGCCGGCGCACGCGGCCGCGAGCAGGAGCCCGGCCCCCAGCATCCCGGAGCGAACTCGGCGGCGGCTCATTGCGCCACCCGCCGCAGTCCGGGATGACGGTAGGTTGCCAGCAGGCCGAAGAGACCGATCTGCACCATGGTGCCAGGGGCCAGCGCCGGGGTGGCGCCACGGAGCGTGGCCCACATGAGCGCGAGCCCCTGCATATCGGGGTACATCTCCAGTTCGAACTCCATGTTGCCGGTGTAATGCAGCCAGAGGCCCAGCAGGCCGCCCAGGATGCAGGCGGCCATGACGGCGCGCAGCGCGAGCAGAACACCGCGGCGGGGGAGCGCCAGCGCGGCCACCGCCGCGGCAAGCCCCGCCGCCAGGAGCACGATCGGAACCCACTGGGACAGGTCCTCGTAATGGCCCAGCAGTACGAGTTCGATGCCGGTGCCCAGAATGCCCAGGATCAGCACGATAAGGAGCAGGCGCCGGAGGTGCGGGGCGCCGGGGTCGGCCGCTGTGACTGGAGAAGTCGTGGTCATGGCTGGTGGTGCGGGTGCGCAGGTCAGAGACAGGTATAGCGCGCGGCCGGCGCTCGCGACAGAGTGGCACGCGTGGCCCACCGGAGCAACCCAACGGGCTGGTCCGGCATCCCATGGACGCCCATCATGCCGCGCGAATACGCGGGAACGTGATTCTCAAGTAGGAGTTCCAATATGCGACGATGCTCGTCCACCTCCCTTGCCACGGCCGCCTGCGCGGCCCTGCTGGCCGCGTGCGGCGGCCCGGACCAGGCGGCGGTGCCCGTCGAGCGGACCGACTCCGCCGGCGTGGAGCTGGTGCGCAGCCTGGGGCCCGACGTGCCGCTGGACTGGACGTTCGAGACGGTGCTCACGCTCGGCGGCAAGGATGAGGGACCCGAGGCGTTCTATCAGGTCGGCAACACCGGCATCGGTACGGACGCGGCCGGCAACATCCACGTCCTGGACGGGGGCAACGGCCAGGTGCAGATCTTCGGGCCGGACGGCGCGCACCTGCGCACTGTGGGCCGGCGCGGGGAGGGGCCGGGTGAGCTGGGCCAGTTCCTCTACGGCATGGCCGTGGCGCCGGACGGCGCCATCGCCGTATTTGACGCCATGAAGCGGACGCTCGTGCGCTGGGACGCCGCTGGCCAGGTCCTGCCGAGCATCGAGGTGGCGGGTCAGCCGAGTGGCCGGTTCGCGCTGCTCGACGACGGCTCCGTCATGGCCACCCTCCGCGACGGCGCCTACCAGGGAGACAGCGCTCGCTATGTCCTCCGGATCCTGGAGCCCTCCGGTGCCACCGAGGATCTGCTGGCCATGTTCGCGGCGCCGCTTCAGCCGGTGGACTTCGAGTGCGTGATGATCAGCGGTATGGCGCCGCTCTTCCAGCCGGAGATGCGCTTCGACCGGGCGGGTAGCGGGCTCGTGGTGTCGAGCGGACCGGACTACCGGGTGGAGGGCAGGAAGCCGGATGGCGCGGTGCACCGGGTGGTGAGCCGTGACCTGCCCCCCGTGGCGGCCACCGCCGAGCTGGCAGCCATCGAATCGGACAGTATGACGGTCCGCTTCGGTGACGGGCGTAGCTGTGTGGTACCGGCCGACGAGGTGGTGGAGCAGCGCGGCTTCGAGCCCGTGGTCCCGGCCGTGCGCCAGCTCGTGGGCGCCCCGGACGGCAGCTTCTGGGTGCAGCGCGGCTACGGCAGCGAGCGGCGCGTCATCGATGTCTTCGCCGCGGACGGGGCCTACGTGGGCACGCTCCCGGCGGGCACGCCCTGGCCCGCCGCACTGCTGGATGGGGAGACGTTGCTGGTGCGTACCACGGACGAGTACGATCGTGAGATGGTGGAGGTGCGGCGCATCGTGCCGGGGTCCTGACCAGGAGGGTGGGAGCGGGTGGAGCAGAACGAGCGCGGGACGTTTCAGGGGGACGTCGCTTACGAAACGATGCTGCCGGAGCCGCCACTGCGCGTGCCGGAAGGGGCGCTGGCGCGGCGGTTCGCGTGGATCGGGCTCGGCATGGCGGCCGCGGTCTTCGTGGCCGTGCTCATTGCCACGCAGAACTGGCTGGCGCTGGCCCAGGCCGGCGAGCCGGAACGGTGGCTGTGGATCTTTGCCATGGAGCTGCCGGTGTGGCTGGCGTGGGCGGCCGTGGCACCGCTCATCCTGCTCTTCGTGCGGCACTTTCCGGTGGCGGGCCGGCGACGACTGCGCAATCTGGCGCTCCACCTGCCGTTCGCGCTTTTCATCGAGTTGCTTGCGTTCATGCTGCACAGCGTGGTGCGCTATCAGCTGGATCCCGGCGGGCCCGCGTCGGGGGGGTACTGGGACGTGGTCGCGGTGGGATATCCGCGCACCTTTGGCCTCTTCCTACTGGTCTACGGCGGCATCGTGGCGCTCTATCAGGCGCTGGCCTACTACCGCGCCTACCAGGCCCGTTCCATGGCCGAGAGCCGGCTGGAGGTGGAGCTGGCGCGCGCCGAGCTGCGCACGCTGCGCATGCAACTCCATCCCCATTTCCTGTTCAACACGCTGCACGTGATCTCCGCCCTGATGACGCGTGACGTGGCCACGGCGCGCCGCATGATGCGGCGGCTGAGTGAACTGCTCCGCCTGACGCTGGAGACGGACTCGGCGCACGAGGTCACCCTGGAGGAGGAGCTGGCCATCCTGGATCACTACGTGGAGATCCAGAAGATGCGTTTCCAGGATCGGCTCACGGTGAGCGTGGAGGTCAGCCAGGAAGCGCGCGGCCAGGCGGTGCCCGCCTTGCTTCTGCAGCCCCTGGTGGAGAACGCTATCCTGCATGGTGTGGCGCGCGTGGCCCGGCCCGGCCAGGTTGTCGTGCGCGGGGTGGTGGAGGGCCGGCAACTCCGCATTGCCGTGGAGGATAACGGACCGGGTCTGGCGCCGCGGTCCGACGATGATCGCGGGCGCGGGGGACTGGGCATCCGCAACACCATGGCGCGGCTGGCGCGGATCTATGGTCCGGGGGCCGCGCGCTTCTCGCTGCGGGAGCGGCCCGAGGGCGGTGCCGTGGCCGAACTGCGCCTGCCGCTGCGCTCGCGGGTGCCTGCCACAGATGCTCCAGCGGGGAGGGAGGGGATCGATGAATGACCAGGTCCGCGCGGTGATCGTGGACGATGAGCCGCTGGCCCGGGACCTCCTGCGGGGCATGCTGGAGAGCGTCGTCGAGGTGCGGGTGGTCGGGGAGGCGGGGGACGGAGCCGCCGCGGTGGAGTTGGTTCGCGGCGAGCGGCCGGAACTTCTCTTCCTGGATGTACAGATGCCCGAGCGGGACGGTTTCGACGTGCTGCGCGAGCTCGGGGAGGACGCGCCGCCGGCCGTCATCTTCGTGACGGCCTACGATCGGTACGCCCTGCGTGCGTTCGAGGTTAGCGCCATGGACTACCTGCTCAAGCCGTTCGATGAGGAGCGGCTGGAGCGCTCCGTGAGCCGGGCCGTGGCGGAACTGCGGGGTGCCGCGTCGGGCAAGGGGGAGGATCGGGTTGGCGAACTCCTGCGGCGGTTGGAACTGCTGGAGCGGAGGGAGCGGTACTCCGGGCGCCTGGCCATCACGCAGGGGGAGCGCACCTTCCTGCAGCCCGTACGGGACATCGACTGGATCGAGGCCGACGGCAAGTTCATGAACATCCACGTGGGGGAGAAGAAGTACACCATGCGCGCCACGCTGCTGGGCCTGCAGGAGCAGCTCGATCCGGAGGTCTTCCTGCGCGTCAGCCGGGGGGCGATCCTGAACGTGAATCGCATTCGCGAGGTGCAGCCCTGGTTCAACGGTGAGTACGTGGCCGTGATGCACAGCGGCGCGCAGGTGACCACCACGCGCAGCTACCGGGCCGCGCTCGCCCGCGTCATCGGCAAGGAATGATCGTTGCTGGCGCCGTGGGCCGGACAGGCCCATGATCCCTGCCCGCGCTGCCCGGCTCCAGGGGCGGCGCCCGGCAGCTGATGACACCCATTCTGGCGACCCAGGACAGGAAGAGCCGGCATGAACCAGGAACAGTTGGACAAGATTCGCTCGGGGGACGGTTTCATTGCGGCGCTCGACCAGAGCGGCGGAAGCACCCCGAAGGCGCTCCTTCAGTACGGCGTGGGGGAGGATGCCTACGGCAACGAGGAGGAGATGTTCGATCGCATCCACGAGATGCGCACGCGCATCATCACCAATCCAGCCTTCACCGGCGAGCGTATCATCGGCGCGATCCTCTTCGAAAACACCATGGATCGTGACATCGAAGGGCAGGGCAGCGCCGCCTACCTGTGGTCGGTCAAGCGGGTGGTGCCCTTCCTGAAGGTGGACAAGGGGCTGGCCGCCGAGGCGGACGGGGTGCAGGTGATGAAGCCCATGCCGGGCCTGAACGAGCTGCTGGCCCGCGGCCGGCAGAAGGGCGTGTTCGGCACCAAGATGCGCTCGGTCATCAAGCGCGCCAACGAAGCCGGGATCGCGGGCATCGCCGCACAGCAGTTCGACGTGGGTCGGCAGATCCTGGACGCCGGCCTGATCCCGATCCTGGAGCCCGAAGTGGACATCCACAGCCCCGACAAGGCACAGGCGGAGGCGCTGCTCCGGGAACGGCTGCTGGCGGGGCTGGCGGACGTGCCCGACGACCAGGTCCTCATGTTCAAGCTGACGCTGCCCGAGGAAGACGACTTCTACCGTGAGCTGGTGGAGCACCCGCGCGTGCTCAAGTTGGTGGCGCTCTCCGGCGGCTACAGCCGGGAGGAGGCCAACGCGCGCCTGGCGCGGAACCCCGGTGTGGTGGCGAGCTTCTCGCGGGCGCTCACCGAGGGACTCACCGCCCAGCAGGACGAGGACGAGTTCACGCGCCGCCTGGACAAGGCCATCCAGAGCATCTACGAGGCGTCCGTGGCGTAGCGCGCTCCCGCTGGCATGGGATCGGGCCCGGGCCGCCTGGCGGACCCGGGCCCGAGGTGTATCGGGGGGCTGTAGACCGGATTCTCAGGCCGCGCCCACCCGATCCAGCGCCAGACCCAGCGTGGCCGCAAGCAGTCCTTGCTCCCCCGAGCCGGCCCGCTCGAGCACCTCGTCCAGGGTGTCCCGGATGGTGCGCTCCACCGCGGCCAGCACCGGCTCAGCCTCCGCTCGGGCGTCCCTCTCCATCAGGTAGCTGAACGTCCGCGCCATGCCGCAGTTGGCCAGGATGTCAGGCAGCACCGCGAAGCGCAGATCCGCCAGCCGGGCCACGGCGGTGGATCCCAGGCGGGCTTCGCGGAATGGCTGATTGGCGCCCGCCGCGATGAGGCGCACACCCCCGGCCTCGAGGCGGTCCATGACTTCCGCCGTGACCGTCTCGCTGAGCGCCGCCGCCACGAACACGTCCGCGGGGACGTCCCAGAAATCTTCTCCGGCGCCTGGCTTGACACGTTCGTCCTCCAGCGGCAGGCGCTTGTCCTCCCGGCGGCGGACCAGATCCTCGACTTCGGCGGCCTCGAGGCCGCCCGGCGCCAGCAGCGTGGCGCGGCTGTCCCGCACGCCCACGATGCGCGCCCCGCGCTGGGCCAGGTAGAGGGCGCACGCGGCGCCCACATTGCCGAAGCCCTCCACCAGTACGCGCTTGCCCTCCAGCGTACGTCCGCCCCGTTCGCAGTGGCGGCACACGGCGTAGCCCACGCCGTAGCCCGTCACCACGTCCGCCACGGTCATGGGGTAGCCGTCCAGTCCCCCCACCACCACCGGGGCGCCCACGCCCGCCTCCATGCGACGCATGATGGCATCGAAGCCGGCGGCCGTGGGGTTCAGGTGGCCACGCACCACGCCCTCCTGGGGCGCGGCCAGGCCGAGGCGCTCGAAGGCCGGGATGACGTCCAGCACCTCGTCCACGCCGAAGTCCCCGCCGGTGCCGTAGCGCGCCCGCAGATAAGGGGTGATGGCCCGATACCAGCGTTCCAGGACGTCCACCTTGCGCGGGTCGGCGGGATCGAAGTCGATGCCGCTTTTGGCGCCTCCGATGGGCGGCCCCGCGATGGAGAACTTCAGCTCCATGGCCTTGGCCAGGTACGTGACCTCGCGGGGATGCACCCCGGGATGCATGCGTGTGCCGCCGCCTGCCGCGCCTCCGCGGGAGGAGTTGATGACCAGCCAGGCGCGGGCGCCGGTCTCCCGGTCCCGCCACTGCACGGTCAGTTCGGGGGGACGGCGCACGAAAGCGGCGTAGCGCTTCCAGGTGGAGGGGCCGCGCTGCTCGGGTTGTGCGGCGCGCGCGCCGCGCGTGGAGCGGGCAATGCGGGCACTCATCCGTGCGCGGCCGGCAGGATGGGCTCCACCAGCACGTCCATCGTGCCGCCGCACACGGCGGGGCTCCACCCCTCGATGCTGTCCGTCAGCTGCACGCTCACCACGCGCGGGCGGCCGCTCGCCACCACCTCGTGCGCCGCCGTGATGACGTCGGCCTCGCCGCAGCCGCCGCCGATGGTACCCACCATGGCGTGCTCCGGCGCACGCTCCGGGTCCACCAGCATGCGGCTACCCGCGTGCCGCGGCACGGAGCCGCGCGTGCGGATGACGGTGGCCAGGGCCACCCGGCGTCCCTCGGCGGCGGCCGCCACGATGGCCCGGTAGACGCTCGCGTCCTCCATCCCCTACCTCCTGCCTTTCAGCCACGCCCGACGTACCTCGTCCGGCGTTCTACTCGGGAAGCAAGCGCTCCAGCACCCGTTCCCGCGACCACGTGGACTCGCCCGCCGCGCCGCGCCGCACCTGCACCAGCTCCGCGGCAATCGCCACGGCGATCTCCTCCGGCGTCTCCGCCCCGATCTCCAGCCCGATCGGGGCGCGCACATCGGCCAGATCCGCGCGCGCCATGCCGGCCTCAAGCAGCGCGTGGAACGCCGCGCGTACCCGCCGGCGGCTGCCGATCATGCCCACGTAACGCGGCCGCTCGGGCAGCTCGACCAGGCGGCGCAGGCAGTCGAAGTCCCAGCGGTGCCCGCGCGTCACCAGCGCCACGTAGCTGTGCCGATCCAGCGCCACACCGGCGAAGGGATCCGCTGCGAAATCCACCCGTACCACGTCGGCCTCCGCCGGGAAGCGGTCGGGCGTGGCGAACTCCTCCCGGTCATCCAGCACGCTCACCTCGAAGCCCAGGCGCACGCCGTACCAGGCCAGCGGCACCGCGATATGGCCGGCCCCCACCACCACCAGACGCTCCCGTGCGCGATGGCCCTCCACCAGCAGCGTCCACTCCCCACCGGATGTGGTCAGCGTCTCCAGCCGTGCGCCGCCGCTACGCATTTGCCGCTGCGCCAGCCCGGCCGCCGCGTTGTCCGCCTCGGCGTCACCCAGGGAGCCCCGTCGGGTGCCGTCCTCCAGGAGCATGAGCTTGCTTGCCAGGGCGTCCGCGGGGCCCTCCACCACCGTGGCCACACCCACCGCCTGCCCCCCCTCCAGCGCGGCCAGGATGGCGGCCGCCACCTCCGCCGCGCCCACGCTCACGCCGTTCCTCCGTGACGATGCAGGTCCGCCGGCGTGTCCAGGTCCAACAGGGCGCCGGCGTCGTCCACGGCTACCGTCTCCACATCGGCTGCGTGCACGGTGAGCAGCGAGCGGACGCCTTCGGGCTGCGGCGTTTCCATGAGGGCGGCGAAGAGGGTGCGGTCCAGCAGCACCGGATGGCCGCCCACCCCATCATGCTCGGGCAGCACGATGGCCGCCCCTCCGCGTTGCCACGCGGCTACCACCGCCGCCACCGTAGTGGCGCTCACGTAGGGCACGTCCACCGGCAGGATGAGGGCGGCCGGCGCGTCGGGCAGAGCGGCCAGGGCCAGCCGCACGGAGTCCACCTGCTCCGAGTGCGCGGCGGCGTTCTCCACGACGCGCGCACCGGCAGTCTCGGCCGCCTCCCGTGTGGCCTCGTCAGCGGCGGCCACGACCACGACGACGGGGCTGCACCCTCCCTGCCGTAACAGCTGAACCGCGCGCGCCACGAAGGTTTGGCCGTCTACCTCGAGGAGCGGTTTCGGCGTGCCCATGCGCTCGGAGCGGCCGGCCGCCGGAACGATTCCGGCCACAGCGTCCGAGGCGTCGCGCGTTTTGCTCATGCCTGGGAGGCTACGCCGGGCGTGCGCCCCGCCGCAAGCCGAACAGCGGTATGCATTTGTGCACGCAAAAGCAGTCGGGCGCCGGCGCCGCGGATACCGCCTTGCGTGGCCGTCCGGGAAGCGGAAAATTCAGGGGCACGCCACCCGCACACCGGAGGACGTTTGAGCCGCTGGGACGAGCGCTATGCGCAGTCGGGCTACGCCTACGGTACCGCGCCCAATGACTTCCTTGTCGAGGCGGCTCCCGCCATCCCCGCGGGGCCGGTGCTCTCGCTGGCCGAAGGCGAGGGCCGCAACGCCGTCTTCCTGGCCGCCCGCGGATACACCGTGACGGCGGTGGACGCCTCGCCCATCGGCCTGTCCAAGGCCGCGCGCCTGGCCGCCGAACGTGGGGTGCGCATCGAGACCCGCCTGGCCGACCTGGAAGCGAACTTCGACCTGGGCACCGCGCGGTGGGCCGGCGTGGTCTCCATCTGGTGCCACCTCCCCCGCCGCGCGCGGGAGCAACTCCACGCACAGATGGCCCGCGCGCTCCTGCCTGGCGGTGTCTTCATTCTGGAAGCCTACACCCCGCGCCAGCTCCGCTACGGCACCGGCGGTCCCTCCAGCGCCGCGCTGCTGCCCGCGCTGGACGATCTGCGCCAGGAATTGAAGGATCTGGAGCTGGAGATCGCGCGGGAGGTGGTCCGGCAGGTCCAGGAGGGGCGCATGCACCATGGTGAGAGCGCGGTGGTCCAGCTGCTCGGCCGCCGTGCCGGGGGCGCCTCCGGCTGATGCGTGCGGCTCCGTCCACCGGCCTTTTCAAGCGACGTTCGCCAGCGCACGATCCGCGGGGCCCTGACCTCCCACGGCTCCCGCTTCATCCGCTGCTGCGCTCGGTGTTGGCGCTGCCGGTGGCGTGTGCGCTGGCCGCGTCCGCGTGTGAGGGCCCTGCGTTCCCCGGCGAGCCTGATCGGCAGGGCGTGACGCTGCCCGCCGCCGGCGGGACCGTGGCACTGCTCGGCGGTGCGCTCCGCCTGGTGGTACCCGCGAGCGCACTGGCGGGGGAGACGTACTTCGAGGCCGCGCTCAGCACCGGCCACCCGGGCGCTACCCTGCTGGTTCCCGGCACGGCGCTGACCGTGCAGGCGGAGCCGGCGCTGGTCGGATCGATCGAGCTCTCGCTCACCTACGACGATGCGCGCCTGCCACATGCGTTGCGGCACGAGGAGCTACGCGTCTACAAGCTGGGAGGTGACTTCTGGCGGCCAGTGGAGGGCAGCGCGCCGGCCGCGGAGTGGACCGTCTCCGCGGCCGTGGACAGCCTGGGCACCTTCGCGCTGCTCGGTGTCCCCGCCGCCATCGTGGAGGTGCTTCCCGCCCAGCTGCGCATGCGGGTGGGAGAGGAGGTGGCCGTTACGGCGCGGGTGCGGGATGCCGCCGGCAACCTGCTGCCCGGCCGCGCCGTCTCCTGGCTCAGCGCCAAGCCCACCGTGGCCACGGTGAACCACGCCGGCGTGGTGCGCGCCGTGGGGCCCGGGATCGGGCACATCGGCGCCACCAGCCAGGACGCCGCCGGCTCCAACAGCGTGGTCGTGGAGGGAGACCTCTAGCGTCGCGGCGTGGAACCTGCCTGCTCCGCCTCCCATGAAACGTCGCCTCGTCATTCTAGCCCTGCCGGTGCTCGCGCTGGCCGCCCTGCTGCTGCTGCTCCTGCCGCCTGCGGGGGACCCCCCCGGTCTGCACGAGGCCATGGAGGGGGACATGGAGGGGGATGTCCAGGAGTCGCTCGAAGGCATGGCGGCAACCGACATGCCCGAGCAGGCGCGTGCCTTCCTGGCCACCGACCGGCCCTGGCGCGCCGCGCAGGTGATGCGCACCTACCTGGCGCAGGACCCCTCCGCGCCCCCGGACCGGCGGGTGCTGGCCGCGCAGGCCGAAGCCGGCTGGGGCGCCTGGCCGGAGGTGCACGCTCTGCTCGCCGAAGTACCCGCGCTGGACACCCACGCGAGCGGCATCGGCCTCTACCTGCTCGGTCGGGCCCGGGATCACCTCGAGGACGCCGCAGGCGCCGTGGATGCGTACCGCGCGTTTCTGGCGCTCTCCCCGCCCGCCGGGGAACTGGAGGACGAGCGCGCCGCCGCGCGGCTGCGGCTGGGGCTGGCGCTGATCCGGGCGGGAGAGCGCGGCGCCGGGGAGCGTGAGCTGCGGACCGTTGCCGCCGGCTTCGGGGACGCCGCTGTCTGGCTGGATCTGCTGCAGGCGGACGCGCTCGCCTTCCGCGGGGACACGGCGGCCGTGCGGGCCACCGTGGCCGCCCACGATGCCGGCTACACCGGCCTGCGCGCATGGCGAGCCCGGGTGGAGGCCGCGCAGCGGGCCGGTGACCTGGCGGCCGCGCGCGCCCTGGCCAACCGCGCGCGGAACTGGGCCAGCACGTCCGCCACGCGTGCCGAGTTCCTCGTGGCCGCCGGCCGCCTTGCCATCCAGATGGGAGACACGGCGGCCGGGCGGGACGCCTTCAGGTCCGTGATCTCGGACGATGCGGCGGGACCCGCACCGCGCGCGGCGGCCGTCGCGTTGCTGGCCGGTCCCATGCGCCCCGCTGACCACCTGGCGGTGGCCCGCGTGCACCGCGCGCAGGGGCTCTACGACGAAGCCATCGAGGGCTACCGTGCCTGGCTGGATGCGCGCACCGGAACGGCGGCCGAGCGCGTGCGTGTCCAACTGGATCTGGCGGATGCCCTCTTCTACGCCCAGCGCTACGACGAGGTGGAGGATGCCCTCCGCCCGGTGGCCTCCCGGACCGAGGCGCGCATGCTCCAGGCTCGGGCCGCGGCCTACGGCGGGGAGCCCGAGGAGGGCGCGCGTATCTACCTGGCCGTGGCCAACGAGTTCGCGGGTACCGGGACAGGACGGCAGGCCCTGTACGTGGCGGCGGGTACGCAGCACGAGGCCGGCAATATCGAACGCGCCCGCGACCTCTACCGGCAGGTGATCAGCCGCTACCCCGGCACCAGTCAGACCGGCCTGTCCATGATGCGTCTGGCCGGCATCGCGTTCCAGGAAGAGGAGTACACCGAGGCCGCCCGCCTCTGGGACAGCTACCGGGAGCGCTACCCGCGCGGTAGCTCGGCGCTGCAGGCTACCTACTGGGCGGGCCGCGCGCGCGAGGCCGCGGGGGACGAGGCGGGCGCGGCCTCCCTCTACCGCGCGGTGCTGGAGCGCGAGCGGGACTCCTACTACGCCCTGCGCGCCAGCGAGCGGCTGGGGGAGCGCTTCTGGCCGCTGCCCATGCGCGCCACGCCCGCCGCCGACCCGGCGGCGGAGCGGCGTGTCGCGGGCTGGATGGAGCGCATCGACCTGCTGCGCGCCGCCGATTTCCCGGATGAGGCATCGGAGGAAGCCAGTCGCCTGCTCGGCGCGGCGGGCAGCGACCGGCCCACACGCTATGCGCTGGGTGAAGCGCTGGCCGCGCGCGGCTACACGCAGCGGGCCATCCAGCTTGGTCTGGGGCTGCAGGGCAGCGGTCCGCCTGATCGGCGTGTGCTGCGCATCCTCTACCCGTTCCCGTATCGCACGCTTATTACCGAGGAGGCACGCGCACGGGATCTGGATCCGTTCATCGCAGCGGCGCTCATCCGTCAGGAGTCGATGTTCGAGGCGCGCATCGTCTCACCGGCCGGCGCGCGCGGCCTGATGCAGATCATGCCGGCCACGGGCCGGGGTCTGGCGGAGGCCGCCGGTCTGGAGCCCTGGGACGCCGAGTTGCTCTTCCGCCCCGAGATCAACGTGCACCTGGGCACCCGCTACGTGGCCCAGCACATGGACAACTACCAAGGTTCGCTGCCCGCCGTCTTCGGCGCCTACAACGCCGGCGCCCACCGCGTTGAGCTGTGGCAGGCGTTTCCCGAATGGGAGGACGAGCAACTCTTCACCGAGCGCATCCCCTTTGCCGAGACGCGCGGCTATGTCCGGATCCTGACGCGCAATCGCGCGCTTTACGAGGGGCTGTACGGCGGGGGAGGAGTGACGCCTCCGTGCTAGCGTTACCGGTGGAGCGCGTACAGCGCCACCGCCTGCACCCCCAGCGAGTCCTCCTCCACCGCCAGCAGGCGATCCGTACCGATGTCCAGGATGCGCAGTGAGGCGCCCGGCGGCAGGTCTACATGGCCCAATCCGCGGCCCTCGGGATCCAGCAGGAAGAAGCGTTCGGGATTGTCCCGCACACGGGGCGGGTCCCCCACGTAGCGCGGCGTGTACTCCGCGATCCAGATGTTGCCCTCGGGGTCCGCCAGCAGGCCCTCGAAGTGCGGCAGCGGTTCCTGGATGGCCGCCTTCATGGTGGTCATGCGGCCGTTGATATCGGCGGCCGGTAGGCCGATCTCGGTGAATCGATCCCGCAGCGCACGCTCATACGCCGTCCAGAGCGAATCCGGCACCGGGACGCTCGGCGCCTCCCAGCGCGCGATGCGCGTGGGTTCGCCGTCGGCGCCCAGCCAGCGCACCTCCGGCGCATCCCCGCGCCCCACCACCACCGTGCCCCCGGTGATCGTGGCGTGCCCCTGGCTCAGGAACGGGTTGTTGCCCCCGTAGTCCAGGCTCTGGTCCCAGTCCGCCACCGCCAGGGTGTCCACCACGCCCGTGGCCAGGCTCATGCGGACGAAGGGAATCGACAGCCATGGCGTCTCGTACCTGCGCCCGTACACCACGCCAGGAGGCATGCCGAACACGGCACGCCCCTCTTCATCCGCTCCCAGCAGGCTCAGGTTGGCGGCGGGTCCCAGTTCCACGTCGCCCACCTGTTCACCGCCATGGAAGAGCGTAAGCCGGCGGTTCATGGCATCCTGCACCGCGATGGTGTCGGCCCCCAGGCGCTTCATGGCCAGAATGCGGCGGAATTCGCCCGGCCCCTGCCCGGGCCGGCCGAGCACGGCCTCGACTGCACCATCGGAGGCCAGGACGCTCACCTGCAGCGTCTGCCCGCCGTCCGCGATGGCGGCGCCCCCGCCCTCCAGCAGAGCGCCGGCCACGATGTTCTCGAAGACCGGCCCGGTTTCATCCCAGCCGACGCGCCACATGGGCTCTTCGGACACGCGCATGGGGGCGGCATCCGCCAGCGGCCAGGGGCTCTCCACCATGGAGATTCCGGCGCTGTCCCGAATGGTCACATGTGCGGACCGGGGTTGCCCGTCACCACAGGCGAGCAGGGCTGCGAGCAGAATGCCGATAGCTGGTTTCACCGGTCACCGGGCTGGATCCGGAAGCGCACCACGTACGCCTCATCGAACTCCCCACGCACCGTGGCCCAGACATCCCGGTCCACCACGTCGTAGAAGTAGGCGTTCGCCGGCAGGACCACGGTCCCCAGGAAGGTGCCGGTCGGCTCGAACACGTTCCAGGTCGGCTGTTCGCGCCACTCGTGGGGGGGCGCTCCGCTCGCGGGTGGCGGGCCGGTGCGCGGCCGGTGCACCGCCTCCACGTAGCGGCGTACCCAGATCCGTCCGCCGGCATCGGTGCGCAGGGTGCTGAAGGCCGGCTTCGTGTCCGGCACCGAATAGCTGCGGTCGCCGCTCCCGGCGCGCGCGAAGAACTCCGCCCAGGCCTCCCACTCCGCGTGCTCCGGTCCGCGCACGGGCAGGGGTGTGAAGGGCCGCTCGATGCGCAGCGCCGGCTCCTCGGTCCGCCGCAGCTCGAAGGCGTACGTGCGGTTGTGGCCGACCACCAGGTATCCGAGCGGGCTCAACGTGGTGACCAACTGCCTCGTGAAGGGCCGATCGTAGCCCGAGGCGGTGCTCAGCACGAAGGAGGGCGGAGTGCTCGGCTCCTCCGGGATCGGCAACCAATCGAGTACCTCACCCCCGGCGGAGAGGCGGATCCATACCTCCCCGTGGCGTTCGCGCGGATCGTCGGCGCCGTCCATTGTGCCGATGCGCACCTCCTCCACCAGCCGCGGCGCCGGCCCCCAGACGGGAGCGTTCGTGGCGCGCACGACCTGCGGCTGCTGCGCGGCGGCCGGAAGGGCGGTGGCACCCAGGACCAGAACCAGGGCCATTGCCGCGCACCGCCGGGTGGGCGCGGCGCTGGAGGGCGCAGCGCTGAAGAACGTGGTGCTCGCCCTGGCATCCTGGACGCCGACCGCGCGGCTCACGGGATGCCGCCGGTGCGCGTCGGCGGCGTGACGGGCGGCCCCGGATCCGGCCGCAGCCCCGCCACGTAGACCTGGGCATAGACCGCCGGCGCGCGCGTGGTGATCCACTCGTTCAGCTCGGCCACCAGCCCGGGCGCCTCCTCCCAGGCCTCCTCGATGGCGTGGAGCTGGTCGGCGGTCGGCGGATTGTGCACGCCCTCGATGCCGAACATGAGCCGGGTGGCACCCGTGAGGGTGCCCATCCGCTGGCGCAGCTCGTTGAAGTCCGCGCGCGCGACCGTGACCTCCTGGCGCAGCGCGGCGGGGCCGTCCTCCACGTGCTCCGCCGCGGCCTGCAGCTGCTCGGCCAGGCGACTGACGGCCTGCCCGGCCAGGTAGGCGCTCTCCTGCAGCGCGTAGACGTCCATGGCCGCGCGGTGGCGCGCCATGAGGTCGGCCTCCGTGATGCGGGCGCGCGGATCCAGGCGCACCTCGAAGCGCTGCTCCTCAGCGCTGATGCCGGGCCCCTCCAGCCGCGCCACGTAGGTGCCGGGCAGCACCTTCGGACCCGCCGCGCCGCCGCCGAAGCCGCCGCCGTCCTGGCCTTCCTCCGGCTCCACGGCGGGCGCCATGCGCAGGTCCCAGAAGACCTCGTGCATGCCGGGCGTGCCCGGCACGTCCAGCGTCCGCAGCGTGGCGCCGGATGCGTCGGCGATCACCAGCCGCAGCTCCGGCTCCTGGTCGTCGCTGTCCGCCGCCACCACGGCGTCCCCGCCCACGTGGTAGCGGATGCGTGCCCCGGTGGGCGGGTCGGGCAGTCCGAACGTGCCCGGCTCCCAGCCCTGCGGGGACCAGATGGTCCAGTCGGTGGCCCGCGGCACGGGGAAGAGATGCCCCGCCTTGGCCAGCGTGGCCTGGCTCATCTGCTCCAGCGGTGAGACGTCGTGCAGGATCCAGATGCCGCGCCCGTGCGTGCCCAGGATGAGGTCGTTCTCGCGCGGGTGCAGCACGATGTCGTCCACGGGCACGGTGGGCAGGCCCGCCTCCAGCTCCTGCCAGTTGCGGCCGCGGTCGATGGAGAACCAGAGCCCCGCTTCGTTGCCCGCGAAGAGCAGGTTCGGCGCACGCGGGTGCTCCAGGAAACCGTTCACCGATTCCATGGGCAGGCCGTTGGTAATGCGCGTCCAGCGCGCGCCGAAGTCCTCGGTGACGAAGACGTAGGGGTTGTAGTCATCCTGGTAGTGGCCGTCCAGCGTGACGTATGCCCGGCTCGGCGCGGCGGCGGAGGCGCGCACCCGCGTAACGTAAATGAGCGCCGGCACGCCCGGCAGGTTGTCCGTGACGTTCGTCCAGGTGGTCCCGCCGTCGCGCGTCACCTGCACGTTGCCGTCATCCGTGCCCACCCAGATGATGTCCGCATCCGATGGTGATTCGGACAGCGTGGTGATGCTGCCGTAGTACGAGATCCCGTCGTTGCGCGAGAGCGTGGCGCCGGTCACACGCTCACCCATGATGGTCATCGTGTCCCTGTCCACGCGGGCCGTGAGATCCGGGCTGATGGCATACCAGCTCTGGCCGCGGTCCTGGGAGCGGAGGAGGTAGTTAGAGCCCGTGAAGATGGTGGCCGGATCGTGGTCGGAGATGCGCAGCGGCGTATTCCAGTTCCACTGCAGGCGGGTGTCCTCCTCGATGCCGTTGCCGGGGCGGGCGTCCGGCCGGATGCTCAGGCGCTCACCCGTGACCAGGTCCACGCGGCTGATGTTGCCGTTCTGCGACTCGGCGTAGGCCGTGCGCCAGTCCGTGGGATCCACCGTGGCGTAGAAGCCGTCGCCACCGTGGATGTTGAACCAGTGCTGGTTGCGGATGCCGTTCCGGTTCCAGACCGCCGTGGGGCCGCACCACGTGCCGTTGTCCTGCAGGCCGGTGCACACGTAGTAGGGGTCGCGCATGTCGTAGCCCACCTCGTAGGACTGCGCCAGCACGATGTTGTCATACATACGCCAGCTCTCCGCCCGGTCGAAGGAGACCGAGACGCCGCCGTCGCTGCCCATGATGAGGTGGTTGGAATTGTTCGGGTCGACCCAGAGGGCGTGGTGATCGGAGTGCACCTCGCGGGCGTCGCTGCGGAATTCGTAGCCGCCGTCATCGGAGATCATGAGTTGCACGCCGCCCAGGTAGACGCGTTCGGCGTCGTTCGGGTCGATGACCAGTTTGACGAAGTACATGGGCCGGGGGTTGGTGGTGCTCATGTGCTCCCACGTCTCGCCTCGGTCCCTGGAGCGGTAGATGCCCGACGCCTCACGCCCGCCCCCCTCCACGCGGATCACCACGTAGTTCGGATCCTGGCGCCAGATGTCAATGCCGATGCGCCCCAGGTCTCCTTCCGGAAGGCCCTCGGTCAGCCGGGTCCAGCTGCGGCCGCAGTCCACCGTGCGGTACAGCCCGCTGCCCGCACCCGCGGCGCTGAAGCCGAAGGCCGTGCGCTGCCGCTGGTAGGCCGCCGCGAAGACGGTGCACGGATCGGCATGGTGCATGGCCAGGTCCGTCACACCCGTGTGCTCGTCGATGAAGAGCACCTTCTCCCAGTTCGCGCCGCCGTCGGTGGTCTTGTAGACGCCGCGCTCCTCGTTCGGCCCCCACAGATGCCCGACGGCCGCCACGTAGGCCACGTCGGGATCGGTCGGATGCACCTCGATCTCGCCGATGTGGCGAGTGGCCTCGAGACCCAGGTCCTGCCAGGTGCGGCCGCCGTCCACGCTGCGGAAGACGCCCGCCCCGTAGGGGGAGCTCTGCCGGTTCTGCGGCTCGCCCGTGCCTACCCACAGCACGTTTGGATTGGAGGGTGCCAGCGCCAGCGCGCCGATCGACGCGGTGCGCTGGTCATCGAAGATCGGCTGGAAGGAAGCCCCGTGGTTCGTGGTCTTCCACAGGCCGCCCGTGGCCGCCCCCACGTAGAAGGTGGCCGGGTTCGCCTCGTCCACGGCCAGGTCGGCAATGCGCCCGCCCATCGTGGCGGGGCCAACCTGGCGGAATTCCAGCCCCGCGAGGGAGCGCTCCGGAATGGCCTCCTGGGCCGCCACGGCGGCCGGAAGTGTGAGGAGCACGGCAGTGGCCAGATCGAGCCAGCGGCGGTCAGCTACGAGTGCGCGGCGCATGGGAGCCCTCCTGCGGCGTGGGATCGAGTTGTGAGCGGCAGTGTCGTGGAAGGACTAATTTCGGACGCGAGGGTCCGTGGCGCAACGAACCAGGGCACGGCTGAGAATGATCAAGGAGCACTGAACGCAGTGAAGCAACGTGAGCGCCTGGCCGAAGCCACGGCCCCCGACGGCACCGTGCTGACCCTCTGGTGGCACGACGGCGCCTACGCCATACATGCCGGCACCGCCGAACTCATGTCCACCCGTCGCTTCCACTCGGAGGAACAGCTGGCGGAGGTGGCCTGCGGTCCGTTGCAGGCTGTCAGCCACGCACGGGTGCTGATCGGCGGCCTGGGCCTGGGCTTCACGCTCCGCGCCGCGCTCCGCGTGCTGGCCACCGACGCCCGGGTGATGGTGGTGGAGATCGTCCCTGAGATCATCGCGTGGAATCGGCACCCGGATTACGCGCTCGGGCGGGACGCGCTCGAGGATCCCCGCGTGGAAACGGTGCAGGATGACGTGACCAACGTGCTGCGCACCAATCCCGGCGCCTACGACGCCATCCTGCTCGACGTGGACAACGGCGCCGAGGCGCTTACGACGGCGGGCAATGCGGTGCTCTATTCAGCCCGCGGCGTACGCATGACGGTGCGGGCGCTGCGCCCTGCCGGCCGGGTGGCCTACTGGTCCACGGACCGGAACCCGCGCTTCGCCGCCGTGCTGCGCGCCGCCGGGCTGAGCGTGGAGACGCTCGAGGCACGGGCCCACACCACGTCCGGAGGACCGCACACGCTGCTCGTGGGCCAGGCCTGAGCCGGGTATCATCCCCCGCCGGCAGCCTCCCCCGATGGCAGCACGACCACCCCGATCCCCTCATCGGCGCGCCACTCGATCGCAGTCCCGAACGGGCGCGAGCGCTCCACCAGGTCACCGATGATCTTGGCACCCAGCTCCCGGTCGGCCAGCAGCGGGCGCCCGCGCACCGTGCGCGGCTCGCCGTAGCCCAGCGTGATGGGGTGCAGCTCGAGGGACACGAGCCGCTCCCCCTCCCAGGTGGGCAGCGCCACCACCGCCTCCCAGATCTCCCGGTCCGTCGGGAAGCCACGCGTGTCGTCACGGTAGCGGGCGGCGTTGAAATCCCCCACGAATGCGTCCTCAGGCAGATCGTAGGGCGCGTAGTTGTCGGCCGGCAGGCGGAGCAGCGTCTCGTTCTGGAAGATGAAGTCGCCCAGCGAGTAGAGGATGGGCTTGCCCCGGTAGATCTCGATGCCGCGCAGCACGTGCGGGCCGTGGCCCACAAAGACGTCCGCGCCGGCGTCGATCATGGCGCGCGCGAAGGTGACGAGGAACTCGGCGGGGGTGGAGCGGCCACCGTCGCCTCCCTCATGGGCATGAATGGTGACGATGACGTAGTCCGCCAGCATGGCGGCGTTGCGCACCACGGCGCCGATGGCCGCCACGTCCTCCGGGTCGGGCTCCGTGTCACGGCCGTCCTGGTCCGCGGCCACCAGCGTGGTGCCGAAGACGCTCAGCTGATGGCCCGAGTCGGGGACGCGCTGGCCAATGTCCCGCAGCGCCGTGCGCAGCGTCTCCAGCTTCTCCCGCTCGATCGTGCGGGTGGTCCGGTAGCGCAGGGGGTTCAGCCCCGGACGGCCGCGCACCGCGCCCCGCGCCGGCCCGGCCGCGGAGTGGTCCGGGAAGGTGGAGGCCACGCTGATGAGGGCCACGCGCCCGTCCTGCGTGTCCAGGAAATGGGCCTCACGCGCCTCGGTCAGGTTCTCACCCGCGCCGGCGGCCACCAGCCCCGCCTCGGCCGCGTACTTCCGAGTGAGACGCATGCCGTCGGGTCCGTAATCGCCGGTGTGGTTGTTGGCCAGTGAGACCAGATCGATGCCCGCCCACGTCAGCTCGTGGGCCAGCGCCGGCTCGGCGCGCATGTAGGTGCCGCCGCTCTGGTGCGCCGGGTAGGGCTCGTAGTCGTGGAAGAGCATCTCCAGGTTGGTGAACGCCGCGTCGGCGCCCCGGAGCAACTCGATCATGTCCAGGAACGCCGGCTCCTTGAAGGGGGAGAGGCGGCGCGTGATGATGGCGTCGCCGGTGAGGGCCAGGGTGAAGCGACCGTCGCCTGACAGAGCGCCTGACGGGTCCTGCGCCATGGCCGGTAGCGGCAGCAGCACGGTCAGCGTCACCAGGACGAGAGGGAGGCGCGTGCGCATGATGCGGCTCCTGGCTGGAGGGGAAAGGGCCGCCGTGGGGCGACCCCCTCATGCTACGGCGCGGTGCGTTCCACGTCGAGGGGTGCGCCCGGGCTGGCCGGTTCGCTGCCCGTTGCCTATGCTTCGGCGTTCATCCCCGCGGCGGCCTCCCTCGCCCGAGCGTACCGCACGCCCATGGTAGGAGGCACGCATGCACACCCTCCCGCGACCCGCCGCGTCCCGCACGGCGCTGACGCTCACCTTCATGGCCACCGCCTGGCTGGCCGGCCTCGCCTGTCCCCGCGCGGTGGCCGCCCAGGAGAGCAGCTACGACGCCCTGGTGGAGATTGCCATCATCGAGGAGCTGGTGATGATGCCCATGCGCGACGGCGTGCGCCTGGCCACCAACATCTACCGGCCCAAGAGCTCGGCGTCGGTGCCGGCACCCACGATCTTCGTGCGCACGCCCTACAACATGAACATGTGGCGCGACGGCGAGCATTCCACCGGCCGCTACGGCGCCATCCTGGACGCGGTGCGGCGCGGCTACGTCTACGTGAACCAGAACGAGCGCGGCCGCTTCTACTCCGACGGGGAGTGGGACATCCTGGGACCGCCCCTCACGGACGGCTACGACGCCCTCAGCTGGATCGCGGACCAGCCCTGGTCGAACGGCAGGGTGGGGACCTACGGCTGCTCGTCCACCGCGGAGTGGCAGATGGGCCTGGCCGCCCTGGACCATCCGGCCCACGCCGCCATGGTCCCCCAGGGCTTCGGCGCCGGTGTGGGCCGGGTCGGGGACTGGTACGAGCAGGGCAACTGGTACCGCGGCGGCGCCGAGCAGATGCTCTTCTTCACCTGGCTCTACGGCGTTCAGAACACGCAGCGTCCCCGCGTCGACCGGGACACGCCGCGTGAGGACCTGGTGCGGCTCTCCCGCTACTTCGACCTGGCCCCCGAGATGCCCGGCGTGGACTGGCCGGAGGCGCTCTGGCACCTGCCCGTCGAGGATCTCATGCGCAGCGTGGACGGGCCGCAGGGGATCTTCGCCGATCCCGCGCCCGTGGCCACCGGCGGGCGCATGATCCAGCGCACGCCGAACGATCCGGCGTGGTACCGGGGTGGCCTCTACCACGACGACATGCCCTTCGGCGTTCCCGCCCTGTGGTTCATGTCCTGGTACGACGTCTCGGTGGGTCCCAACCTGGCGCTCTTCAACCACGTGCGGGAGAACGGCATCGACGCCGAGACCCGTGCGAACCAGTTCGCGGTGGTGGCGCCCGTGGCCCACTGCGCCTACACCCGCGCCAGCCAGAACACGATGGTGGGGGAGCGGAGCGTGGGCGATGCCCGGTGGGCCTACGACGAGCTGATCTACGCCTGGTGGGACCGCTGGTTGAAGGGTGTCGAAAACCAGGTCACCGACACGCTGCCGGCGGTGCGCTACTACACCATGGGCTCCAACGAATGGCAGACCGCCACGGCTTGGCCGCCGCCAGCCGCGGAGATGGTCACCTATTATCTGGATTCCACCAGCGGCGCCAACACGCTCCGAGGCGACGGCGCGCTACGCACGAGCATGCCCGGGGCGGCCGGCTTCGACGCGTTCACCTACGATCCCGCCGACCCCGTCCTCTCGCACGGCGGCAACGTGTGCTGCATCGGCGGCGCCATCCAGGCGGGCGCCTTCGACCAGCAGGCGGTGGAGGCGGAGCGCGAGGACATCCTGGTCTACACCACGGAGCCCTTCACGGAGGGCACGGAGGTGAGCGGGCCCGTGGAGGTGCTGCTCTACGTGTCCTCGGACGCCAGGGACACGGACTTCACCGTCAAGCTGCTGGACGTGGATCCCGACGGGCGCGCCTACAACTTGGACGAGAGCATCCAGCGGGCGCGCTGGCGCGAGGGCTACGAAGGGGATCCCGTTTTCATGGAGCCGGGGCAGGTCTACCAGGTGAAGGTGGGGCCGCTGACCACCTCGAACCGCTTCCTGCCCGGCCACCGGCTGCGCATCGAGGTGTCCAGCTCCAACTTCCCGCGCTTCACGCGCAACCTGAACACGGGCGGCAACAACTACGACGAGACCGAGATGCGGGTGGCGCGCAACCGGGTGCACCACTCGCGCGAGCACCCCTCGCAGGTGCGGGTGCCGGTGGTGCGGCGCTGAGGGGGCGGCGGCGCCGAAGCCCATGCCCGGCCAGCCCGCCCCCGGGCGGCGATCCCAACCGGCCGGCCGGCGGGCCAGTTCGCCGGCTGCGGTGGTAGAAGCGCTCGGCCTTGCCGTTTCAGAACGCTCGGGCCAAAGGGCTGCATACCCAAACGTATGCAGCAGAAATGATTGTTTGCTGGCGGTGTAAGATGCTGCGTGGTAGGTGTTTGCGACATTCCGCTCAGGCGAGAATCCTCAAACTTCACCCACACAATATTCTATAGAATATTTTGGCTCAACCATGCGCCGCCGGGGCCGAATCTGTAGAGCGCCTCGGAGCCCCATACTTGCCTCCCGTGGTCAGACCCGCCCAATCGTTGGCGGGGCCGGCGCCGTACATCACCGTTTAAAGAGCGGATAGGCGCGCACGTACTCCACGTCCATCTCGTCGCGCCACACCCCCAGCACGGCGGCCGTATCGATTGCGTGGACGGTGAGCCCCGCCGGCGTCTCCGCCACGCCCGCGAACGCGCCGTCCGGGTCGAAGACCCACCAGCGCACAGACCCCTCTTCCGGCTGGGCGTAGGGGCGGAGCCACAGGTGTCCCGCGGTGTCCACGCGGAGCGCCGAGAGCACCGGCTTGGTGTCGGGAAACGGCACCGCGTCCAGGCGAGGCAGGATCTCCTGCTCCAGCAGGGACGGCGGTACGCCGCTGATGTAACGCGCCCGGATGCTGTCCACGTCGGTGGCGTCCACCGGCTGGCCGACGGCGCCGCAACGGATGATGCGCTGCAGGCGGCCGCGCAAATTGTAGGACCGGACTTCGCAGGCGCTCGTGTCGGCAACATGGATGTTGGAATCGGTGAGCGTGTACAGGGCGGTCCGGCCGAATGGGCGGGTCAGCCCGTCGAACGTCTCCAGTCGGGGGATGCGGATCAGCGTGTCCCGCGTGCCGCCGGTGCCGAAGCGGACCAGCACGGAGGTGTCGCGGCGCAGCACCCGCGCCCCCGGCGCAACGTCGGCCGGTTTCCGTAACGAATAGACCAGCTCGGTGCCGAAGCAGCCCGCCACCGGCGGCAGCGACCCGCGATCCATCGGCGGCGCTTCAGCCGACTCGCGAAAAGCGCCATCTGCATTCAGCCGCGAGACCCGCGGGATCTGCAGGTCCTCGGCGATGAGCCCCGAACCGCACGTACGTACGGAGCGTAGCCGCCGGAATTCGCCCGGCCCGTCACCCTCGCCGCCCGCCGTGTGCAGGTGCCGCCCCGCGTCGTCGAAGAAGCGTAGTTCCGCGCCCTGAGCAATCAGCAGCCGCCCATCTGGCAGCCGGAGTACGCTGCGCACGCCGTCGAGCTGGTAGGCCGCCTCTCCGTCGATGGCGCCTATGGTAAGCGACGGCGTCGCATCCGCGCGCCACCGCACCTCCCCGTTCGCGGCGGGCGCCGGGTTCTGCACGATGCGGATGCCAGCGCTGTCGCGGACGGTGACGCCGCCTTGACCGACGTCGGTGCCGCATGCTGCTGCCGTGAAGAGGAGGAGCAACCCCGTTACCCGTACGTGCATTCGCTACTCCTTCTCCAGGGCGTAGACGCGGACGTACTCCACGTCGAATTCGTCGCGATACATGCCCAGGACGTGATCCTGCCCGATTTCGAAGACGGTGAAGTCAGCAGGCGTGGTGACCTCCCCTAGCCATCTGCCGTCCGGGTCGACGACCGACCAGGTGGACGGCCCGTCGTACGTGGGTCTGTGGTGGGTGGTGGTGGCACCATGGCTCACCTCGAAATGGCGCAGCCACACGTTGCCCGCACGGTCGCTGACGAGCCTGGAAAACCGCGGCAGCGTATCGGCGAACGTCCTGCCGCGCGCAATGTCCTCGCGCAGGGGTGGCACCGAGTGCCTTACGTAGTCGTCGACCATGCCCTCGGTTGCCGCTTGCCCTGGCCAGGCGCGGCGCGTCAACCGTTCCAGCCGACCCTCGGGATGGTACCAGCGGACCTCGCCCTCCCTCGAAAGGCCCACGATGAGGCTCCGACCGTCGGTCCCGGCGTACGTGGTGGCGCCGAACACCGCCGGCAGGATCAGGTTCATCGGGTGCGGATGGTAGGCGGGGCCCTCGAGGCTGACCAATTCATTCAGAACGGCACCATCGCGCCCGAAACGGGAGAAGGTCAACGTCAGCGTGTCCGCTTGCTCGAACCGGCGCTCGGCGGTGACCGCCAGTCGGGAGGCTTCCCAGCCGATGAACGTGCCGTCCTCCAGCCAGCCCACGACGCGGATGCCGGTGGGCGGGTTCAGCTGAAAGGTGATGGGATCCACGGATGGCAGCGGCATGGAGCCCGTTGCGATCACGTCCCGATAGGTGCCGTCCGACCCGTACATGTGCAGGCGTTCCAGGAGGTCGTAAACGGCAATGCCATCATCGGGCAGGCGGTGAAGGCCCATCACCTGGCGGAACTCGCCCGGGCCTTCCCCCCGCGAGCCCACCGACATCAGGTGCTGGCCGTCGGGATCGAAGAAGCGCAATTCGGAGGCGCCCATGTCCGCCACCACGATGCGCCCGTCGGAAAGCGTGACCGCACCCATGATCCGGTCGAAGAGGTACGCCGGCTCCCCGTCCATGGCGCCGATCTGGACCGTGGGCGGCTCCACCAGCCGCCAGCTTTTGTCGGCGGTCCAGGCGGGTGCCTCGTTCTGAACTATCCGTACGCCGGCGCTATCGGTGATGACCACGCCCGGGTCGGCCGGCCGAACCAGATCGCACGCCCCGATCCAGAGAAATGCCCCGAGAAGGGCCAGCCAGGCACCCGAACCGCATGCTGTGCGTCGGATGTCAATGCCCACCCGTGGTGTCCTCATCACCGCGTGGTGATCACGATGGCGAGCGATGGTAGCGATGGACGTGCACGTGCTCCACGTCCAGTTCGTCACGCCAGATGCCGGCGATCAGCTCGCCCCTGATGCTGAGCGGTTGAAAGCCCGGCGGCATGGCCACCTCGGCCAACAGGCCGCCAGCGCCATCGAAAACCGACCATGCCTGCGCAGCCGCGGGGTCCGTGGGATAGGCTCCCACCCAGATGTTCCCGGCGTCATCGATGACGAGCCCCCCCACCGCCGGAAAATGGGTGGGAGCGGGCATCCGTGCCTGCGCGCCCGTGCGGCTTCCGGGGTCCGGATCGGGGATAGCCACCGGCTCGTGAGGGCGGCGGAGCGTGCGCTCCGCGCCGGTGTCCAGGTCGTAGACACGCAGGGTGAACGTCTCCCCGTCGGCCACGTAGACGGTCCGATCCCGCACCGCGATGTAGGTCTTCTTGAGGTGCGGTGGGTTGAGCAGGACCCCCTCCATGACCGCCCGCTCGTCCCCCACCACGGTGCCGATCGTGTCGAGTGGTGTACCGGCCGGATTGTAGACGCCGATCTGGTGGGTGGGGCGGACGAGCCCGCTGCCGTCACGGGGGGTGGCGGCGAGCGCGGAGGTTCGCCTGGCCAGGAGGGTGCCGTCATCGAGGATGGCCAGGAGCTCCGGCACCCCGAGGCCGCGCTCCCCCGGCTCGAGGGCCAGCGTGCGTGCGAAGCCGTCGTGGATGGAGAAGATCGTGGCGCGGCGGAGTGCGCGGTCGTAGGCCACGATGGAATCCGGTGCGCGTTCCTGGATCCATGCGATCGCGCGAAACTCCCCCGGACCCCCGCCGGAGGCGCCGAAGATGGTGTCCACCTGGCCTGAGCGGCTGAGCACCACGATACGCTGCGCCCCGTCCGCCACCACCAGGTGACCGCTGGAAGTCAGCAGCGCGCCCACCACACGATCCAGCGGCAGTTCGCCGCCGCCGACGCGCGTGAGCGGCGCCGGATCCACTGCCCACTCCTGCGCCGCGAGCGCCGGCGTCGCGGCGACGGTGTGCAGCAGTATGGCGAGGGCCGCGCCCGCCGTGGCGGGAATGCTCCTGCCGCGGCGGGAGATGCCCACTACCGCTTCGTGGTGACGACGATCACGCCGGCCGCCGCACGGGTGCCGTACAGGGCCCGCGCCGCGGCGCCCTTCACGATCTCCACGTCGGCGATGTCCAGCGCCTCGAGATTGGTGTCCCCGGACACGATGACGCCGTCCACGATGATCATCGGCTGTCGCTCGGTGGTGACCGGCTCACCGACGGGCGGCCGCGGACGCAGCACCGGACGATCCTCGAATCGCTCGGGCGAGGCGCCCGTGGTGATGTTGATGACGCCCGCGCTCGCGCGCGAGCCGTAGAGGGAGCGGGCGGCGTCTCCCTTGATGATCTCGACGCTGGTGATGTCCAGCGCCTCCAGGTCCACGCGGAGCGGCCGGGCCATGATGACGCCGTCCACGATGATCATGGGTTCGGGCTCCTGGCTGGTCAGATCCTGCGCCTGGCGCAGGACCAGCTGGGCGTGCCCCAGGGTCATCGTCGTTCCCTTCCGGACGAGTGTCACGTCCGGTTGGTCGCCGAGCTCCACGGACTCCACGAGCACACGGTCCTGGCGCGTGTCGCCGGTCAGCGCGTCCGTGACGGGGCCCTCAGGCCCACGGTCTTCCCGTACACCGTCCGTCACGGCATCCCCGGTCTCCGCGATGCCGGCGTCCGTCACGGCGCTCGCCGGCTCGGGCGTGGGACCCAGATTGACGGGCGAGCGCGCCTCGCAGGCCGCCAGCAGCAGGGCGGCGGCGGCGCAGGCGGCCAGGGCGGAGCGGAGCGGGGCGGCGGTCCGGGGTGTGGTCATGGCTCGAATCCTCGTCTCGAGTGTGCTCCTCGGATGGAGCAGGGCGGGTACGGCCAGCGGCAGGTCGTCCTCGCCGGCGGTGGTGCGGATCAGCAGTTCGGCATAGGCACGGCGGTCGGCACCGCCGCGGAGGACGCGCGCGTCACAGTCCAGCTCCACAGCGGCGCGCAGGCGCCGGAGCGCCCACCAGGCGGCGGGGCTGAAGGGGAGCGCGGCCACGTAGGCCGCGCCCGCCGCCAGCAGCAGTGGGTCGCGGGCGCGGACGTGCTCCGCCTCGTGCGCCAGGGCCAGGCGGAGGGACGTCCCCCCGGTGGCAGCCAGGCGGGACGGTATGATCACGGCCGGCCGGAGCAGGCCCAGCACGGCGGGGCCGAAGCCGTCACTCAGGCGCACGCGCATGCCCTCCATCTCCGCGGCCGGCCAGGCCCGCCCGCGCCGCACGAGCCGCAGGTAGACGCTGGCGAAGGCCACGGCCAGGAGCAGCCCCGCCGCCAGCCAGAGCGCGCCGAGGGCGGGCTCGAGCCAGAGGGACGGATGGTACGCGGGGAGGGTCGGCGGGGACGTCGCTTGCATGCCAGTGAGGGAGAGGGGCGTGCCCTCCAGCGGCATCCCCGTGGCGGTGCCGGCGCGCGGCAGGAGCGTGCCGAGGCTCGGCAGCCGGGCGGCCACGAGCGGTACGAGCACGGTGCCGAGCATGGCGGCCGCCCATGGCCAGCGGCCGGGCAGCCCGCGGGAGCGCAGGACGGCTTCCGCGGCCCACGCGGCCAGTGCCAGCAGCGTGGAGACGAGCGCCAGGTAGAGCATCCAGTCGGCGATCATGCCTCCCCCTCGCCGAGCTCGCGCTCGATCAGGTCACGGATGCGGCGCAGCTCCTCATCGGGCAGGCGGCGCTCCTGGACGAGCTGCGCCACCAGCAGCGAGGCCGAGCCCTGGAAGATCTTGTCCACGATCCGGCCCACCGCCGTCTCGCCCGCGGCCTCCGACTCCACGAGCGGGTGGTAGCGGTAGGCGCGGCCCTCGCGCTCGTGGCCCACGGCGCCCTTCTGCTCGAGCGTCTGCAGGGCGGAGAGCACGGAGGTGTAGGCCAGGTCCTCCCCCAGTGCGTCGCGCACCTCGTTCACGGTGGAGGGGCCGCTGCGCCAGAGGATGGACATGACGTCGAGTTCGCGATCGGTGAAGCGGGCCATGTGCGGTTTCCCTCCGGGGCGTGGGCGTCAATGTGCTACGGATGATTCAGTAGATAACACCGGCGTGGTGGGGTTGTCAACTGGAAGGGCAGTAGCGAGCGGCCCGGCGCGCGGCTACTCCAGCCCCACGCCCAGCCACGCGTTCGTGCGCACCGCGTGCGCCTCCGCCGCATCCTGCCGACCATCGGCGGCGTAGGCGTTGGCCAGGGCAAAGTGGAGCGCCCCGTACTGGAAGAGGATCGAGCGCGTAGCGGCGTCCGGCCACACGGCTGTGCGCTCCGGCAGCTCGAGCGCCGCGAAGTCCTGCATGAGGCGCTCGCTCAGGGGCACGTTGATCCACGTGCCGGTGAGGCTGCCGAGGGTGTTCGGCGGCACCGGGCGCAGCGCGGCGTCCGGGATCACCGGCCCGTCGTTCAGGCGGAAGGCCAGCCCCTCGCGCACCATGTAGGCGCGGAGATCGAAGAGCTCGGTGGAGACGGGCGGCGCCGACCAGCGCAGCGCCCGCCCGCTCGCCACCGACTGGCGGATCATGGCTACCAGGAAGGTGTCGGAGGGCGCGATCACGCTGCCGCCGGGGACCACCGTCTGGATCGCGCCGAGGCGCAGGGGCGTCGGTTCCTGCACGTAGAAGGCGCCCGCCGCCGCGCTTGCAATCTCCTCGTCCGTGAGGGGCAGGATGGAGTCACCAGGCGGGTTTGCCGCCAGCGGGTGGGTGCGCCACACCTCCGCGGCGGTGTCCGGCTCGAAGGGCCGCTGGCAGACGATCACCGAGGGGGTGGCCAGGGGGTCCACGCCGGCGGGGCAGGGGCTGGTCAGCTCGCGCACCTGGCGCGCGTACCACGGCGTGGAAAGGTAGGGGAGCACCACCACCTGCACGTCGCGCCGCACGCCCTCCACCTCCTGCACGTACCACAGTGGAAAGGTGTCATTGTCCCCGTTCGTGACCAGCACGCCGTAGGGCGGCACGCTGTTCAGCAGGTCGTGCGCCCAGTCGCGCGCCGCCGTGTCCCCCGCGCGCGACGCCCAGCCCCAGTTCAGCGCCAGCGGCAGCAGCGCCACCGCCAGCACGGGCGCGGCCAGCCACGCCGGACGCCTGCTGCGCCGCCCGAGCGCTGCGGTCGCGCGCCGCCACGCCTCCGCCACGCCGAGGCCCGCGCACACGCCCCACAGGGAGAAGGCCGCCATGTAGAAGTAGTCCCGCTCGCGCACCTCCATGGCCTCGTTGCCGAGCGGCTGCCATTCGGGCGGCACCGGCCAGGAGAAGCCAAAGCGGAAATTCAGGTAAGCGACGAGGCCCAGAGACAGCGTCCCCATGAGCACCCCAACCAGCACCAGGCCGGCTCCGTCGCGGCGCCCGAGCGCGTGGAGCCCCAGGATGCCCAGCCCCAGGAAGAGCAGCGTGACGAGCGGCCGGAGGCCGCCGAAAAGCGTATCGTTGCCCGCCACCGAGCGGGCCCACTGCCAGTCGAAGTACTGCGCGAAGTTGCCCAGCTGCGCGGCCATGATCCCCGCGTCGCGCGGTGCGTCGTGGTCCATACGTGTGCCGGTGAGCGGCGGCGCGGGCGGATACTGTGCGCGCGTCAGCATGTGGCCCAGAGCGGGACACCCGGCATGGCCGCGCGTGGCCACGGCCATGCCAGCTTCTGTCAGCGACGCGCACGTGGCCTCGCCGGTGTTCATCACGGGGTCCAGCTCGGCCCGTAGCGGCAGCGCCAGGTAGACGCTCAGCGCCGTGGCCCCGGCCAGCGCCATGGCGCCCAGCGTGCGAGGCGCCAGCAGCGCGCGGGCGTCCACCCGCAGCACGAAGAGCAGCAGCGCCGGCGCCACGAGCGCCGCCATCAGGTGGTTGGCCACCGAGAGCACCAGCAGGTAGACGCCGAGCACCAGGAGCTTCGGGGAGCGCGTGTCGCGCCAGCGGAGCGCCAGCCAGGTGAGCAGCGCGATGGTAAGGAGCGCCACCGTGTAGACCTTCTCGTTCACGTTGCTCTGGCTCCACACCGTGAAGGCCGTGGCGCTCAGCAGCACGGCCGCCCAGGCGCCGGCGCGGCGTACGGCGCGCCGCACGGCGCGGCCACCGGAGCCCTCCGCCAGCAGGCGGTCCGCCACCAGGAACCAGCAGGCGTGGGCCATGGCGCTCGTGGTGGCCGCGAAGAGGTTCAGGCGCACACCGCCACTCATGCCGGTCCAGCCGAGTGCCACGTCCCAGGCGCGGCCCAGCAGCACGAACAGGATGCTCCCCGGCGGGTGCGGCACACCCAGGGTGTGGGCCGCCACGATGTACTCGCTGGCGTCCCAGAAGGCGGTCGTGGGCGCCAGCGTGAGCGCGTATAGAAGGAGGACGGCGGCGCCGGCCAGGGCGGCCTCGAGGTACGGTGGAGCGGGTGCGGGGCGGTCCATGGACTCGTCCGGTTCGGGGGACCGGGGCGCGAGGATCGCGCGGGCACGTCACCCGCGTACCACGCTCGCGTGGGCATCCCAACCTCTACCTCCGCCGGCCGCGCCGGGTTCCCCCGCCCTGCTTGCGCGCCGACTGCGCTGCCCGGGTCTCAGCGCGCCGGCGCCAGGCTCCTCGCCCGCTCGCCCGCTCGCCGGTTGCCCACCGGCACGCGCCCTGCCTAGCTTTCCCCAGGCGTCATCATCCCTCCAGCCGGCTGCGGCATGAAGGCCATCGTCCAGCTTCAGGTGAACGGCAGTGCACACGAAGTGGCCGTGCCCGAGCACTGGACCCTGCTCGAGACGCTCCGCTACGCCCTCGGCCTGACGGGCTCCAAGCAGGGCTGCGACAAGGGCGACTGCGGGGCCTGTACGGTGCTCGTGGACGGCCGCGCCATCCTCTCCTGCATCACCCCGGTGTGGGACGCCGAGGGCGCCGAGGTCACCACCGTGGAGGGGTTGGCCGGGCCGGGAGCGCTCCATCCCCTGCAGGACGCCTTCGAGGAACGGGGCGCGGCGCAGTGCGGGTTCTGCACGCCCGGCATCCTCATGTCCTCCTGGGGGCTGCTGCAGCAGAACGACGCCCCCACCCTGGAGGAGATCCGCCAGGCTCTGGGCGGCAACCTGTGCCGCTGCACCGGCTACACCAAGATCTACGAGGCGGTGGAGCAGGCGGCGGCCACGCTGCGGGGTGAGGCGGCGCCTTCGACCCCGGATGCGCGGGCGAACCCATGAGGCCCGAGGAACTCTCCCCGCGCCAGGCGGAGGGCGCCGCCTCCCCCGAGCAACTCGAGGCTCTCATGGCCCGGGAATTCGCCGTGGTGGGCCAGCGGGCGCGCAAGGTCGACGGCGCCGGCAAAGTCACCGGCGCTACGGCCTATACGGATGATATTTCGTTACCATCCATGCTTCACGGCAAGATTCTTCGTTCACCGCACCCTCATGCGCGAATAAAATCCATTAATACCGCAAGGGCGCAGGAATTGTCCGGCGTTCACGCGGTCGTGACCGGCCAGGATATGCCCGTGACCTACTGCGTGATCCCCTGGACCCGGGACGAGTACCCGTTGTGCGTGGATCGTGTGCGTTATATCGGAGACGGCGTGGCGGCGGTGGCGGCGGTGGACGAGGACACAGCGCTCGCGGCGCTCGAACGGATCGAAGTGGACTATGAATTACTCGAACCCATATTCGACCCGCACGATGCGCTGAAGGACGGAGCGCCACAGATTCACGAAGCCCGCAAAGCGGGTCGCAACGGTAATATCACAAAGTCCGTGGATCTGGAATTCGGGGCCGTGAATGACACTATGGCCGACAGTGAAGTAATCATAGACGGTACGTATTATTTCGAGGGCACCACGCATGCTCCCATAGAGCCGCACTGTGCCATCGGCCACTATGACCCCACCGGCAAGCTCACAGTATGGTCCTCCACACAGGTGCCGCACTATCTCCATCGTGAGTTGGCGCGAGTGCTGGACCTGGATGTGGGGCGGATACGCGTGATTCAGCCGGCCGTGGGCGGCGCCTTCGGCGGCAAGTCGGAGCCCTTCGACCTGGAATTCTGTGTAGCCGCACTGTCCATGCGCGCCGGCCGTCCTGTGAAGATCCTCTATACACGCGAGGAGGTCTTCTATTCGCACCGCGGCCGGCATCCGATGCACATGCACTATAGACTCGGCGCCGACCGTGAAGGGCACATCCGGGCCGTGGATGGGAATATATTGATCGATGGTGGTGGCTACGCATCATTCGGCCTCGTCACGGCTTATTATTCGGGACAGTTGTTGACGGCGCCATATACGTTCCCAACCTACCGTTTCCGCTCGACCCGCGTCTATACCAACAAGCCCGCGTGCGGGCCCAAGCGGGGACATGGTTCGGTGCAGCCGCGCTTTGCGTTCGAGGTTCAGCTGGACCGCCTTGCGGAGGAGCTGGGTCTGGACCCGATCGAGCTTCGGCGCCGCAACTTCGTGGGAGAGAATACGCGCACGGTGAACGAACTCCGGGTCACCTCGAACGGCTTCCTGGCCTGCCTGGACGCGGTCGAGGGGGCCAGCGAATGGAAACAGAAGTTCCGGAAATTGCCCTATGGCCGTGGTGTGGGGGTGGCGGGTTCGTGTTACATCTCGGGCACGAACTACCCGATCTACCCCAACGACATGCCGCAGGCGGCCATTCAACTCCAGGCGGAGCGCTCTGGCCGGGTGACCGTGCTGACCGGGGCCTCGGAGATCGGTCAGGGGTCCAACAGCATGGTGGCCTATATCGTGGCGGAGGAGCTGGGGGTGCCGCTCGAGTACATCCGCGTGCATGCCACCGACACCGACCTGACCCCCGTGGACCTGGGCGCGTACTCGTCCAGGGAAACGTTCATGGTTGGAAACGCATGTTTGGATGCTGCCAGAAAGTTGCGGGATGTCGTGACCGCGGCGGTTGCGGCGGTGTGGGAGACCAGCGCCTCCAGCGTGGGCCTGGCCGGGGGCTGGGCCTTCGACACGCGGGACACGGCGCGGCGCATGACCATCGCGGAGGCCTTCCAGGCGGCCGAAGCGCGCTCAGGCACGCTGGGATCGGTGGGCTGGTACAACACGCCCAAGGACATCCACGGTAGCTACCGCGGCGGTACCATCGGAGCCTCACCGGCCTACTCGTTCACGGCCCATGTGGCGGAGGTGGAGGTGGATCCCGAGACGGGGTTCGTGAGCGTGGAGCGCATCTGGATTGCTCACGATTGCGGGCGAGCGCTGAATCCGGTCCTGGTGGAGGGGCAGATGGAGGGCTCTGCCTACATGGGATTCGGTGAGGCGCTCATGGAGCAGCAGGTCTTCAAGAGCGCGGAGGAGGGGAAGGCGGGTTTACACGATTCGCCCTCACTGCTGGATTACCGGATTCCCACATCTCTGGACACCCCGCTCATGCGCTCCCTGATCGTGGAGAGCCTGGATCCGGAGGGGCCGTACGGGGCCAAGGAGGCCGGTGAGGGTCCCCTGCATCCGTCCATACCGGCCATCGCCAACGCCATCTTCGATGCGGTGGGCGTGCGCATGGACGCGCTGCCGTTCGCTCCACCGCGCGTCTGGCACGCGCTGCAGAACGAAGCCGCGCGGGCCAACTGGCAGCGATCGCGAGGTGGCGCACCGGCACATGTGGCGGCGGACTGATGGCGTGGAGCACGCGCCCGCGGGCGGCGGCAGGCCGACGCTTTCGAGGGCCGGTTCAGCCATTCCTGGGCGGGAGGACTGCGATCAAGACCATAACGGGTACTAGAAGATATCGGCTTCAGAATTCCATGATAGACGATGATACGTCAGACACGAGCAGAGGTAGCCGCTGATGCTTCGATTGCCCCGGTATCGCTACGTTCGTCCAAACACGCTCGATGAGGCGCTCGGTGCGCTCCATGGCGAGCGCGGGACGGCCATACCGATTGCCGGGGGAACCGACCTCGTACCGAACCTGAAGCACCGACTCTTCGAGCCCGAGCGCCTGGTCTCCCTGCGCGGGGTCAAGGAGCTCCGGGGGGTCGCTTCCGGCGACGGGTACCTGTGGGTGGGGGCCATGGAGCGGTTGGCCGATGTTGCCGCTCACCCGGAGGTCCGCCACCATGCCCCGGGTCTGGCCGAGGCCGCCGGTCAGGTGGCGGGTCCTCAGCTCCGCAACATGGGGACACTGGGTGGCAACATCTGTCTTGATACCCGCTGCACGTATTATAACCAGACGTTTTTCTGGCGCCAGGCGCTTGGCTTCTGCCTGAAGAAGGATGGTGACATCTGTCACGTCACCAGGGTGGGACGCAAGTGCGTGGCGGCCCATTCGGCCGACACGCCCGGCGCCTTGATGGTGCTGGAGGCGGAGATCGAGCTGGTGGGCCCGGCGGGGGAGCGGCGCGTTCCGGCCGCTGATTTCTTCGTGGCGGACGGGATCTGGAACACCGTCCGAGCGCCGGACGAACTGGTGACCGGAGTGCGGCTTCCATTGCGGCCCCTGCGCAGGAGCACCTATCGGAAGCTGCGCCAGCGCGCGAGTATCGACTTTCCCCTGCTCAGCGTGGCCGTGGCCGCGGACATCCAGGAGGACGCCACGGTGACGCGCATCGGGATCGTGGTGTCCGCGCTGGGCGCGCGGCCGCGGGTGTTGACGGGACTGGAAGACATTGCCGTGGGAAGGTGCTTTACGGAGGAGGTCGTGCAGGCGCTGGCGGAACGGGCGGAGGCGCAGTGCCGGCCGCTCACCAACATCACTGTGGATCCCACATGGCGGCGGGCCATGGTTCCCGTGCAGGTGCGCCGTGCACTGCAGGGGCTCAGTGACCCGGACGGATCCGGGAGCCCCGGACGGGGAGCGTGATCAGCGCTACGCCCGCCACGATGACCGCTGCAGCGGCCAACGTCTGCGGCGTGAGCGGTTCGTTCGCAAAGCCCCAGCCCAGCAGTACGGCCACCAGGGGGTTCACGAAGGCGTAGGTGGAAACCCGGGCCGCGGTGGCATTCCGAAGAAGCCAAACATATGCGGAATACGCGACGATGGCCCCGAACACCACCAGATAGAGGAGCGCCAGCGCCGAGCGTGGCGAGATGCTGCCCCACGCCACGTTGGCTGGTTCGCCCAGCAACACGGACGCAACGGCAAGGAGCAGCGCGCCCACCAACATTTGCATGCCGGTGGTCAGGAGCGGACGATCAGGCAGCCGGGCATGGCGGGCATAGATGGAGCCGGCCGCCCAGCTGACGGAGCCGATCATGAGAACGGCGGCGCCGACCGGGTTCACCGGACCCACACCGCGCAGCGCGGAGGGGCCGACGAGAATCGCGAGACCGGCCAGCCCGAGCAGCAGACCGACCATGGTGCGGGCCGCTGGCCGTGTGCCGCCGGGCGCCAGCCAGTCGAAAAGCACCATCCACAGGGGTACCCCCGCCACCATGAGGGCGGCGATGCCGGAAGGCACCGTCTGCTCTGCCCAGACCACGGACCCGTTGCCGCCCAGCAGCAGGAGGCCACCGATGATGCCCGTGGCGCGCCACGCGGCGGGAGTCGGGCGCGGTGCGCCACGGAGGCGGGCCCAGGCGTACAGAATCAAGCCGGCGCAGGCGAACCGGACAGCGGCCATCAGAAAGGGAGGCAGCGTCTCGATGGCAATGCGGATGGCCAGATACGTGGAGCCCCAGATGAGATAGACGGCCGCGAAGGCCGCCAGCAGACGCCAGCGCGCGGGCGGAGTTTCGGGTGTCGTGCTGGCGATGTGACGCTCCGCGATCGAGTTCGCGGCGGGGTGTCCGCCGGTATTCGTCAATGATCGGCGCTCCAGGAAAGCACGGCAAGGCGATCGGCAGGACGGCTTCGGCGCCTTGGTACGCTGAAATCGTAACCCGACGCATTGGTAGAAGCCGCGAGGGTCCCGGCAAGGCAGGAAAGATCAGGCCTGGGTCGGGCGAGATCACCGCAGCGGCGGAAAGGACCGCAACCAATTGATAACGTCGTTCGTCTTGCTGTATTGCCGAAGGTCATGCGGCTTTCGCGGCAGGATAACTGACGGATATTCGCGGTCACTCCGGCAGAGGAATCGACCCCTCCTCCAGGCCCACGGGCAGAATGGCCGTGTCTTTGAACGTGTCGAGCACGATCGAGGTGCGCGCCTCCCGCACCCCGGGCAGGGAGGCGATCCGGTCACGCAGGAGCGTGGAGAGGGCCGCCAGGTCGACCACCCGTAGCTTGAGGAAGAGCGCATCTTCTCCAGCCACATGGTGGATTTCCAGGATCTCCGGAATCTGCGCCAGCGCCTGGGTGATTTCGTCGGGCGGCGCACCGGCCGGTCCGCGCAGCCAGAGAAAAACCTGCAACCCGAGGTCCAGTTCACCGCCGGAAAGCCGGGCGTGATAACCTGCGATGACGCCGCGCTCCTCGAGTTTGCGAATGCGCTCGTAGACCGCTGACGGAGCCATGCCCACGCGGCGCGCGACTTCGGCATTGGAAGTTCGCGCGCTTTCCTGCAGGATGCTCAGAATCTGGCGATCAGTATAGTCAATCATAGGCCTGTCCTTGAGGTTGAGCCGAAGATATGTCGCGCCGCAGGCCAGGGCAATAGTATTACCCTGCGGCGGCCCCGGTACGGTCGGGGCGGTGGAACGAACCAGGGGGGAGTCATGGACGTGCAATGGGAAGTGCTCGAGCTGCGGACGCGCCACCCCTTCAACATCGCGCGCGCAGCGGGGGCGGCGGTACGGCGCAACGTGTGGACACGGGTGCGCTACGGCGACCTGGAGGGCTGGGGCGAGGCCGCGGCCAACCATTACTACGGTGAGACGGACGGCACGGCCACCGCCGCGCTCCAA
This sequence comes from Gemmatimonadota bacterium, assembly GCA_040905425.1. Classification (GTDB taxonomy): domain Bacteria; phylum Gemmatimonadota; class Gemmatimonadetes; order Longimicrobiales; family RSA9; genus JBBDRO01. The sequence continues at coordinate 59,368 of JBBDRO010000106.1, forward strand.
CGCTACGCCACCGTCCTGGCCGACGTGGGAGAAGATCCGGCACGCATCGAAGCCATCGAGCGCGGCATGCTGGCGGCGTTGGGGCGCAATCCGGCGGCGCGGGCCTCCCTTTCGGCCGGGCTGCACGATCTCATGGGCAAGCGGTTGGGCGTGCCCGTATGGCAACTGTTCGGGCTCGATCCAGTAGCCGTGCCTTCGTCGTTCACCATCGGCCTGGATCGTACGGAAGTGATGCTCGAGAGACTCGAGGAAGCGCGCAGCTTCGCCACGCTGAAGATCAAGGTGGGTACGGAGCGGGACGCCGAAATCCTGACGGCGCTCCGCAAAGCCGCACCCGACGTGGGCATCAGGGTGGATGCGAACACCGGGTGGACCGCCAAGCAGGCCATGGCCCGCCTGCCACTACTCGAGGAGGTGGGTGTGGAACTCATCGAGCAGCCGTTTGCGGCCGGGGATCTGGGCGCCTTCCGGTTGCTACGGGACAAGACGTCTGTTCCTGTTGTGGCGGACGAGTCGTGCCTGGTGGCCGCGGACGTGCCCCGTCTGCACGGCCTCGTGGACGGAGTGAACATCAAACTGGCCAAGTGTGGCTCTCTGCGCGAGGCGCTGCGCATTGTCCACGTGGCGCGGGCACACGGCATGGGGGTGATGCTCGGGTGCATGATGGAAAGCACCCTCGGCATTGCCGCGGCCGTGCAGCTGGCGCCGCTGGCCGACTGGGTGGACCTCGATGGAGCCGCGCTGCTGGCCGACGATCCCTTCGTGGGACCGGGGATCGAGGCGGATGGCACCATCCGCTTCAACCGCACACCTGGGCTGGGGGTCGACCGGGCGAGCTAATGGCGTATGTTGGATGGATCAACGTCTAAACGGTTTAAACGCAGCATAATGTTCGGCAAACACCTAAGCTGTAACGAGAAGCGACGGCTATCCTGATTGTTCGATTTCCGCCAGGATCGACGCGAGCGCCTCCGGATCTGCCTCAATGGTCCGCTGCGGGACGCCGGACTGCGCCGCGGTGGCCGGGTCCTTCAAGCCGTGCCCGGTGAGCACGCATACACAGCGGCTGCCGCGCCCCACGCGGCCCTGCCTGACGGCGTTGCGCAGGCCCGCCACCCCGGCCGCCGACGCGGGCTCGCAGAAGACACCTTCCAGCGTGGCCACGGCTCGATAGGCGTCCAGGATCTCATCGTCGGTGGCGGCCAGGATGACCCCGCCCGATTCCTGCGCGGCCGCCAGCGCGGGGGCCCAGGTGGCCGGGTGGCCGATGCGGATGGCCGTGGCGACCGTCTCGGGTTCGGCCACCGGAGCACCGTGCACGAGGGGCGCCGCCCCCGCGGCCTGCGCGCCCAGCATGCGGGGGAGGCGGTCGATGCGGCCGATCTCGCGATAGCGCCGAAAGCCCATCCACCACGCGGTGATGTTACCGCCGTTGCCCACAGGTAGTGCGAGTACGTCGGGCGCAGCACCGAGGGCGTCACAAACTTCGTAGGCGCCGGTGGTCTGGCCTTCGATGCGGTCCGGATTCACGGAATTGACGAGCACGAAGGTGCCTGTGCGTTCCGCCTCCCGCGCCATGGTGAGCGCCGCGTCGAAATTTCCGCGCACGGTGAGTACGTGCGCGCCGGCCGCTACGGACTGGCCCAGTTTGCCGGCAGCTACCTTGCCTTCGGGGAGCAGGACGATGGCGCTGAGACCAGCATGGGCGGCGTAGGCGGCCGCGCTCGCGGCGGTGTTGCCCGTGGAGGCGCACAGGATGCTGCGTGCGCCGTCCTCCAGCGCGCGGGCCACGGCCACCACCATGCCCCGGTCCTTGAATGAGCCGGTGGGGTTCATCCCCTCGTACTTCAGATGGAGTTCGGCCACGCCCACCCAGGCGGCGAGGCGGCGGGCGGGCAGGAGAGGCGTGCCGCCTTCCCCCAGGGAGAGGGCGGGCGTGCCCGCCGAGACCGGCAGGAACTCCCGGTACCGGGAGATGACGCCCGGAACCACATTCGCGCCGGATGTAGTCATTGTGCCACGGCGGGCGAGGGTACGGCGTCCACGAGCCTCACACCCGCGTGATCCGCGTCGAGCACGAACCCGATCGCACCCGGGCCGGCCGCTCGAAAGGCGTCCTCCATGGCGGCGGCCACGGGCGCGGCCCGCTCCGCCGCCGTGACGGCAAAGAGGCCCGATCCGCTCCCGGAAATGGTCACCGCCCACGCCCCGGCGTCCATGGCGGCCGCTATGGCAGCCCGGCCACCCGGAATGAGCGGCAGCCGATAGGGCACGTGGAGGTCATCCTGGAATCCCGCGCGCAGCAGCTGCGCGTCCGCCGTGGCCAGGCCGTGTACCAGCGCGGCGGCCCGCCCGAGGGCCGCCACGGCCCGACCATGGGGGACGGCCTCCGGCAGCGCCTGGCGGGCGCTGACGGTGGACACACCACTGCCCGGCGCGGCGAAGGCAAAGGCCAACTCAGGCGCAAGCGGCAGGGAAAAGGGCAGCGGTCGGCCGGCGGCGTCCCGGGTGATGGCCACCAGCCCGCCGAGGAGTGCGGGCGCCGCGTTATCGGGATGCCCCTCCAGTTCCACCGCGCGTTCCAGTGCCACCCGGCGGTCCAGCGGCTGGTCCAGGAACGCGGCTGCCAGCGTGAGGCCCGCCGCCACCGCGGCGGCCGAGGAGCCGAGACCGCGCTCCACGGGGATCGCGGAGTCCAGCTGCAGCCGCCCGCCGGGTGGTGGAGCCCCCGCCTCGGCCAGCCCAGCTGCAAGCGCGCGGGCGGCCAGGTCGCTGCGCGGATCTCCGCCGCGGCCCGTCAAGGTCCCGGCGTAGTGGACGCTCAGCGGCTCATCACCCGGCGTCCAGGTTACCGTGAGGTAGCGGCTGACGGCCAGGCCCAGCGCATCGAAGCCCGAGCCCAGGTTGGAGGTGCTGGCAGGGACGCGGGCGGTGAAGTGGTCGGGGCGTGCGGCCTGGCGACCGGTAGAGCGCTCGCGGCCCTCGCGCGCCTGGCTCACAGGAACGCGAGCACCTGCTCGGCATGCTTCCCGGCGCGGACGCCGGGCAGGATGCGGGCAATGCGGCCCTCTTCGTCGATCAGGAAGGTGGTGCGCTGGTTCCCCCAGTACTTGCGGCCGAACATGCTCTTATTCTGCCATACGCCGTAGGCTTCGGCCACGGCGTGGTCGGTGTCGGCGAGCAGGGGGAAATTCAGGTCGTACTTGGCGCGGAAACGCTGGTGGGACGCCTCGTCATCGGGGCTGACACCCAGCACGACCGTACCCCGGGCGTCGAACTCGGTGCTGCGGTCCCGGATGTCACACGCCTGCGTGGTGCACCCCGGCGTGTCATCCTTGGGATAAAAGTAGAGTACCACTTTCCGGCCACGGAAATCCGTCAGGCTAACGGGGTTGCCGTCCTGGTCGGGCAGGGTGAAATCGGGTGCGAGCTCCCGTTCCTGGGGCATGGCTCAGTCCCCGTCCACGCCGCCGCCGGTAGTGGCGGACTCCACCGCTCCCGCGGCGGCGGCGCGCTGCGCGGCGGCCACGCGGGCGTCCTCCATCCACAGCGAAATGCCGAGGAGCACCGCACCGGACGTGATGGCCATGTCCGCCACGTTGAAGATGGGCCAGGTCATGAAGCCCAGGTCGTAGGGACCAAGGAAATCCACCACGCCCCGGTCCCAGCGTAGCCGGTCGATCAGGTTGCCCACGGCGCCGGCGGAAACCGCGGCGATGGCCAGCAGGCGGAGCGCGTCCCGCTCCTCCGCCCGGAGCAACAGCTTCAGCAGCACGGCCAGGACAAAGAAGGAAGCGGCCACGATGATCCAGCGACCCGCCGAGGGCAGGCCTATGCCGAAGGCAATGCCCTTGTTGAACGCCAGCGTGAGCGGCACCAGACCGCCGAACGCCTCACGCGAGTAGCCGGGGAGGAGGTTTGCCAGCGCCCAGTGCTTCGTGACGATGTCCGCCACCAGGATGCTGCCGAACACTGCGCCTACGAGGGACAGCTTGCGCTTCACGTGTGCTCCATACCGTGCACAAAGGGCGTATGATGACCGGGCCGCGACTGGCGCGGACGCGTGGCACGTGCCGAATATAGCTACGCGTGACCCGATTGTTCCAGCGCCCACCGCGCGGGAGCCGAACGTGAAATGCCTTTTACCCCGGAACCGCCGTGAGTGCCATACCGACCCCGCGAGGACACGAACTCCCCGTTCCCGACTTCTACGATCCCGCGCACGCCGAGCAGTGGGAGTATGCACCCGGCCAGGAGAGCCTCTTCGAACGGGCGCTGGCCTGGCGTGCCGCCCACGGGCTGCGGCCCGCGGCGGAAGATGATCGCAAAGTCCACATGGTGCTGGTGGACACGCAGAAGGACTTCGGCCTGCGCCGGGGCGCGCTCTACGTGGGCGGCCGGAGCGGACGTGGCGCCCTCGAGGACAACGATCGCACGGCACGCTTCATCTACCGCAACCTGGCCGCCCTCACGGACATCACCTGCACACTGGACACCCACTTTCCCCATCAGGTCTTCTTCTCCTCCTTCTGGCTGGAGGGGGAGCGCCCCCCCACACCGCATCAGGAGGTCACGCTTGCGGATCTGCGCGGTGGTCGCCTGCGCCCCAACCCCGCCGTGGCGCCCGGCCTGGGCATCGACGCGGCGGAGCTCGAGCGCCGCGTGGAGCGCTACCTCGAGGGGCTGGAGGAGCGAGGTCGGTACGCGCTCTACCTGTGGCCGCCCCACTGCCTGCTCGGCAGTGACGGCCACGCGCTGGTAGGGGTGCTGCACGAGGCCAGGCTCTTTCACGCGTACGCACGCGTGGCACCATCATGGATGGAGGTGAAGGGCACGCAACCGCTCTCCGAGAACTACTCCGCGGTGGCGCCCGAGGTGGAGATTCCCCAGGGGCGGCAGCCGCTGCCCGGCCTGCGACCCGCCCTCGCGGCGCGGCTGGCGGAAGCCGATGCCATCGTGGTGGCGGGCCAGGCCGCCAGCCATTGCGTGAAAGCCACCCTGGAAGACCTGCTGGGCGTCCTGCCAGAGCGGCTGATCAAGCGGGTCTACGTGCTGCGGGATTGCATGTCCTCCGTGGCGGTGCCGGACGCCACCAGGCCGGGAGAATTCCTGTTCGATTTCACGCCCCAGGCGGAGGCGGCGCTCGAGCGCTTCCGCGCTGCGGGCATGAAGATCGTGGACTCCACGCTCCCCGTGACGGCGTGGCCGGAGCAGGGTTAGTTTCCAGCATGGCATACCAGCGACGCAGGACGGTTACGGCGGACGTGGGCGGTGTTCTGGTGGGCAGCGCCCACCCGATCGTGGTCCAGTCCATGACCAACACGGACACGGCGGACGCAGCGGGCACCGCCGAGCAGGCCGCCGCGCTCGCTGCGGCGGGCAGCCAGCTCGTGCGGGTCACCGTGAACACGGATGACGCCGCCGCGGCCGTCCCCGAGATCGTGGCCCTGCTGCACAAATGGGGCACGCCCGTGCCGATCGTGGGTGACTTCCACTACAACGGTCACCTGCTGCTGGCCCGCCACGAGGCCTGCGCCCGCGCGCTGGCCAAGTACCGGATCAATCCGGGCAACGTGGGCGCCAAGCGCCGCGACGAGAATTTCCGCACCATCGTGGAACTGGCCGTGGAGCATGGCAAGCCGGTCCGCATCGGGGTGAACTGGGGCTCGCTGGATCAGCAGTTGCTCACCGAACTGATGGATCTGAACGCCGCGAGCGAGCAGCCGCGCGAGGCCCGGGAGGTCATGCTCGAGGCCATGGTGCAGAGCGCGCTCCGCTCCGCCGCGCTGGCGGAGGAGGTGGGGCTCGGCCACGACCGTATCCTGCTCTCGGCCAAGGTGTCCGGCGTGCAGGACCTCATCCAGGTGTACCGCTCCCTGGCGGCCCGCTGTGACTATCCGCTGCACCTGGGCCTCACGGAAGCCGGCCTCGGCACCAAGGGGATCGTGGCCAGCACCGCGGCGCTGGCCGTCCTCCTCCAGGAGGGCATCGGAGACACCATCCGCATCTCCCTCACCCCCCGGCCGGGCGGCGATCGGACCGAGGAGGTGCGCGTGGCGCAGCAGATCCTGCAGTCCATGGAACTGCGCAGCTTCACGCCGCAGGTCACCTCGTGCCCGGGCTGCGGCCGCACCACCAGCACCTACTTCCAGTCACTCGCCCAGGACGTGGAGCACTACATCCGCGACCGCATGCCCGCCTGGCGCAGCAGCTATCCCGGGGTCGAGGAGCTCAAGGTGGCCGTGATGGGCTGCGTGGTGAACGGCCCGGGGGAGTCCAAACACGCGGACATCGGCATCTCGCTGCCGGGCACCTTCGAGGAGCCGAAGGCGCCGGTGTACGTGGACGGGCGGCTGTTTACCACGCTGAAGGGTCAGGAAATCACCGCTGAATTCCAGGACATCCTGGAAGACTACGTGGCCCGCCGCTGGGGCAACGTGCCGGCTGGCGTGGCGGAATGAGCGCGGCATCCCACAAAATCCTTGCTCCCCGCGCCGGCCCACCGTTAAACTTGGCATGCGCGTCCGGCCTACAGGACGCCCTGCCCCTGCGCGATCATGCACCGACTGCCGTCATCTTTGCCCGTGAGGAAGCCATGCGCAGACTGGCCACAGGCCTGTCGATCCTAGTCGTACTCGCCACCGCCACCGCCGCCGCGGCCCCCGCGGCCGCCCAGGTCCACGCCGGCCTCACCGGGGGGACGAACGGCATCGGCGTCCAGGTGGCCACGGCCATCACCAACCGGCTGAACGCGCGGGTCGGCGGCCACTACTTCGACCTCCAGCACGAGCGCGAGTCGGACATCGACAACATCCTGGTGGACGTGATGGCCGGCGGGAACACCTTCTTCGTGTCGGGGTTGCTCGATCTCTACCCGTTCGGGTCGGCGGGGACGCACCTGACCGCCGGGGTCTACTACAACGGGCTCGAGGGGCGCGGCTCCATCACCCCCGCGCAGAACATCACCGTCCAGGGCCAGAGCTACACGCCGGAGCAAGTGGGCACGGTGGAGATCGATCTCAGCTTCGATTCCAAGCTGGCGCCGTACGTGGGCATCGGCTATGGCGACGGCCTGCAGGGAGGTCGCTTTGCCTTCAACTTCGACCTCGGCGCGCTGCGCGTGGGCGCGCCGTCGGTCGAGATGCGCGGTACGGGTATGGTGGCTCCCACCGCCGGGCAGGCCGCGCTCATCGAGAGCAACCTGGACTGGTTCGAGTGGTATCCCGTCTTCTCGTTCGGCTTCACTTCACGAATTTTCTGATGCACACCAGCGCATCAGCGGAAGGGACCAACATGTTATCCGCACAGCGCCGCTTCCTCCGTCCGCTCCTGGCCGTGGCCGTGCTGCTCGCGCTGCCGGCCTGTGACGCCAAGGACCCGCTCGAGGGGGTGGATCTCATCCTGGAGGTGGAAGACGCCCCGGTGGCCATCCAGGCCAGCATCCAGGTGGTGCCGAACCAGGTCACGTCGGTCAGCACGAACGTGGGCGCCCCGAGTGACGTCAAGTCCGTGCAGGACATCACCAGCATCGCGGTGGATCCCGCCGACTTTGGTTACACGTAGAGCGCCGGCCTGCGCGCGGCAAGCAGCGCGAGCGCTGCCGCGAGCGGCAACATCAACGTGGTCCTGCGCATCGGCAACGTGGGGCTGGCCGCGCTGCTCACGGTGCAGGACAACGTGGTGACGAACGTGGCGCCGCGGCAGCTGCTGGATCTGGACGCCGCCCGTTTCAACGCCTGGAAGCAGAGCGTCCTGGATGTCGTGGAGAGCATGCCCGCGGGTCAGCGGCCGGATTTCTCGGCCTTTGAGGACATGAGTCTCGAGGAGGTGAAGCAGGAGCTCCGCACCCTGCTGGGTTCGAGCTTCCAGTTGCACATCCACGTGCATACCAACAATCCGGAACTCACCGGCACGCTCACGGTGCAGGAATTCTCGCTGGGCGGGCGGTTCGTCTTCTAGGCGGCGCCCGCCGGCCGGTCCCCCGAGGCCCTCCCCGTCCGGGAGGGCCTCGTTCGTTTCCTCCCCTCTGGCCGGCCGCGCGGTCATGATCCATCCTTTGTAAGCGACGATGCCCGGCCGCCTCACCGGGCGCCGTACCCGCCGCGAACGCCGCACGCAGCGGCGGCCAGCCGCGCGGGACCGCCCGCGGCACCCGACCAACCCTTCCCGGCTCCCTGGCCACTCAGGTGCAATGACACGCCGCGCCGCCTCCGACCGCCGCCTGGCCGACGCCGTCCTCCAGCAGGGTGACGAGCAGGCGTTCCGCGAGCTGTACCGGCGGCATACCCCACGCCTCCATGCGTTCACGCTGCGGCTGCTGGGCGGCGCCGAGGCGGACGCGGAGGACGTGGTGCAGGAGACGTGGCTGCGCGCCGCTGGGGCGCTCGCGGACTTCCGCTGGAGTTCCAAGCTGGAGACGTGGCTGACGGGGATTGCCCTCAACCTGTGCAGGGAGGTCTTCCGGCGCCGCAATCGGCGCCCGGAAACCGACTGGTGGGACGGGGCCGCGCCGGCACTTCCGGCGGCTCCGCACGAGGACCGCGTGGACCTGGAGCGCGCCATCGCGGCGCTCCCCGACGGCTACCGGAGCGTGCTCGTGCTGCACGACGTGGAGGGCTTCACCCACGAGCAGATCGGCGCACGGCTGGGCATCGCGCCCGGCACGTCCAAGAGCCAGCTCTTCCACGCCCGTCGGGCGGTGCGCACGGCGCTCGAGCCGGCGGTGATGGAGGGAACCGGATGACCCACAGTGGCCAGGATGGAGCCATGAGCAATGACGAGGTGGATTGGACGGCGGAGGAGCGGGCGGCGCTGGATGCACTGCCCCGGCAGACATCCCCGTCCGCGGCACTGGAGGAGCGCACGGTGGGCGCGCTGCGCACCCTGGGGGTGCTCGGCGGCGTGCGGCGGCGTGCCCGGCCCGGCGGCGCCTGGTGGGTGGCCGCGGCGGCCGCGGCGGTGGCCGTCTTCCTGGGCGGCGTCCAGGTGGGCCAGCGCCAGGGGACCCGGCTGGCGGTGGAGACCATCACCGCGGTGCAGGGAGGAAACGCACGGGACGCCGCGGCGGACGTGCAACGCACGGCCGGCGCCTATCTGAGCGCCCTGGCCATCCTGGCGGAGCGCATGCCGGCCGCCGACTCCGCGGAGGTGGACCAGGCGCGCCAGGTGGTGCACGCGGCGCTCTCGGCCGCGGCGCGCGAGGCGCTCCGCGTGACGCCCGATGACGCCATGGCCGCGGCCATTCGGGCGGTCTCCGGGCGCCAGGAGCCCGTGCTGGGGATGCCCCGGCAGGTGCTCTGGTTCTGAATGACGGCCGCCGGTCGGTGGCCGCGCGCGATGCGTACGAGAAAGTGTGAGGCGGATATGAGAAACATGAGGCGATCGGGCCTGGTCATGGCGCTGGTGCTGGCGGCGCAGGGGCCGGCGGCGGCGCCGCTGGCGGCGCAGGGGGCGGCGCAGGGGGCGGCGGCATGCCAGCCTGGCGAGCGCTACGAGGTGGACTTCGGTATCCAGGGGCTCAGCGCGCGGCAGATGGAATTCTCCGTGCGCCAGGTGGATGGCGTGAGCGCCCGCTCCGTGAGCTTCGGCTCCGAGCCCACTGTCACCGCCGTGCGCGCGGACGGCCCCGCCGAGGGCCGGCTCCGGCCCGGTGACGTGATCGTGGCCATCGACGGGCGCCTCATCACCACGCGGGCGGCGGGGGAGCGGTGGAGCACGGTGGCCGCGGGCGAGCGGGTGGTGCTCACCGTGCGGCGGAGCGGCCGCGAGGAGGCCGTGCGCCTGACCACGGGCGAGCGTTGCGCCCGGCCGACCCCGGCGCCGCCGGCGCCCGCGGCCGGCAGTCCACCCGGGACGCCGCGCGCGGCGGCGCCCCCCGCCGTGGGCGCGGTGGCCGCGGGGCGCGGGGCCAGCGCTTCGCCCGGCGTCCGCTTCCGGCCCGGTGCGCCATTAGCGCTCGCCGCGCCGCCCCCACCGCCCGCGCCCTCCGTGCTGCCGGACGGCTGGTTCGGCTTCGGGATCTCCTGCTCCGACTGTCAACTGTCGACGGGTCCAGGGGGGGAGGGCCCCGCCTTCCGCTTCAGCGTGCCGCCCGAGGTGCAGTCGGTGGAGCCGGGCACACCCGCCGCGGCCGCCGGCCTGCAGTCGGGGGACCTGCTGCTTGCCATCGACGGCGTGGCGCTCACCTCGGAGGCGGGCGGCCGCGCCTTCGCGCGGGTGGAGCCCGGGCAGAACGTACGCTTCCGCATCCGGCGCGACGCGCGGGCGCTGGACGTGACCATGCGGGCCGTCGCTCGAGAGGGGCGGGAGGCGCCCGCGGCGCAGGCGTTCAGCGTGGGTCGGGCAGCCACTCCCCTGCCGACGCGTGCGTTCGCGGACCAGGCACGGCCGCCCGCGTCCACGAGCGTTACGGCGGGCAGGGCCAGCTCCGTCACGGCGGCGCCCACGGTGTCCCGGACCCTGCGCTATTCAGGGACCGTGGGCAATGTGGTCGTGGAGGTGCGCGGCTCGCCCTCCGTGGTGGTCTCGGAGGTGCGTCCCGGCGGGGACGTCATCATCCGCGTCGGGCAGACGGAGATCCGGGTAACGGCTCCGCCTGGCGGCGGCTGACGCCGGCGCCGGGGGGCTTTCCGGCTCTGCCCGGGCCCTCCGGCTCCACCGCCAGCGGCAGCCAGAGCGTGAACGCGGCGCCGCGGCCGGGCGCCGTGACCAGCGTGAGGTCCCCGTCCAGCAGGCGGACCACCCGGCGGGCAATGGCCAGCCGGAAGCCGCGCGGCCCGCCCACCTGCTCCGCCCGGTGCACCTCCTCGAAGACCCGCTCCGCCTCGGGCAGACCCGGGCCGGTGTCCGCCACGGTGACGCACATCCAGCGCGCCGGATCCCCCGTGCGTCTGCCCATGCGCACACCCGCCTGGACCGTCACCACGCCCTCCGGTGGCGTGTAGCGGACCGCGTTGGAGAGCAGCGCGTCCAGCACGTGGCGCACGTGATCCAGGTCGGAGTTCACCAGGGGCAGGTAGTCCGGAATGTCGAGCTGCCAGCGGATCCCGCTCGTGCCGGCGGCCAGCGTCTGATCCCGCACCATGTCCCGCAGCACGGCCGCTAGCTGCAGGGGCTCCGGCGAGAGCGCCAGGTTGCCGGTCTCGGCCCGCGTCAGGTCCATCAGCTCGCCGATGAGGCGCACGCAGCCGTCCACCCCGCGCCGCGCCCGGCGCAGGTACTCCTGCCGCCGCTCCTCCGTCTGCTCCGGCTCGCCGGCCATGGACGTGAACTCGGCGGCCACACCCAGATTGTCTCGCAGGGCGTAGCCGATAGCGGCCACCAGGCGGAAGCGCGCCTCCATGGATTGCTCGAGCGCGTCTTCGCGGCACCGGACGTCCTCCTCGAGCAGGACCATGCGCAGGGCGGCCGCCGCGAGGTCGGCCAGCGGCAGGAGGTCGGCCCGTCCAAGGCGCAGGCGGCGGCCTTCGGGGGGGTGCAGGATGAGTTCGCCCAGCGTGGTGGCATCGGCCTGGACGGGGACGCTGAGCGCCCCGGGGGTGCGCATGAGCGGGGCAGGGCGCCCCACCGGCGGGGCCTGGCCGGCCGCCGCGCACACCAGCGCATCCACGCCGTCGTGGCGCTCCACGTGGACGCCGGCGGCTCCAGAGGCGCGCAGCGCCTCCCGGGTGATGATCTCCAGCGCCGCGGACGGGTCGGCCGCCGCCACGGCACGCACCGCGGCGTCGAGCCCCACCGCGTCGGTGGGGCGCACGGGCTGGTTGGCAGGCGGATACAGGGGAACCTCCAGTGCGGTCGCACTCGGGGACGGGCGGCCGCTTCACCCGCGTGAGTTGCACCGCCCGTGCCAGCCCCGCTCGGGCGGGGCTGGCACGGGCCGAAATCCCGGCTACCGCCGGGAACTCACGTCAGCGGCGGGAGCGCGCGTGGCGCGAACGTCGCTTTGATGAGGCCTGGGATCGACAATTAAGTGCTATGGGTCGGCAGAAAAGTGCTGCCCTCAGACGCCGCCGCCGCCCGCTGCGGTCCGGCCCACCGGACGGCCCACCGGCCCGTCCTCCACCGGTGCCGCTGGTGCACCCGGGAGCGCGCCTGCCACGCCGTTCACAATGTAGCGGCCATCGGCCAGCACGCCGATGGCGGGCAGCGTGCGGCTTTCCTCGAAATGCGTGTACGCGGGCCGCAACCCCTCCCAGAAGGCCAGCAGCTCCGGCTGCTCCCCGAAGACCCGGTGCAACTGCTCCATGTCATAGTCTTCGAGACGGGCCGGGAAGATGTGCACGGGGATGCGCTCCTGGCCGCCCGCACGGGCTTCGACCGCCAGCCAGTAAATCTCCTTGATGGCCTCGTCGTTGACCGCAATGCAGCCAGCGGTCTGGCAGCCGCCGTGGATGAAGATCTCGCCGCCCGCGCCTGCGGGATGCCCCAGGGCGCGGTCGGAGCGGTTCGGGTAGTCCAGGTGGAGGGAGAGGTGGAAGTCACTCTCCGGGTTGAAGAAGTCCAGCGCGTAGAAGCCTTCGGGCGTCTGCCCGTCCCCCTCCTGCCGCTTGGGGCCGAGCGATCCCTCCAGGGCGCACACCAGGTACTGGTTCAGCAACTCGTAGCGCTCACCGCCCGTGGGCCGCGCCCACACCTCGAGGACGCGCTCGCGCTTGAACACGCGGACATAGAGCTCGGCGGCGGGGTAGGTGATGCCCCGTTCGCGGTAGAGTTCCTTGATGCCGAAGCGCGTCTGCAGGCGCGCCTCCTTGACGCGGGGATACTCGAGCTGATGGCTGGCGAACGGACTGGCGAAGGGCCAGCCCAGCGGTCGCTCGTCGGGGCCCGCGGCCTCGGCGGCGGCGCCCGCGAATGCCACGGGTGTGCCCACCGGGCCCTGGGCCGCGACAGGCGTCGGAAGGACCATGGTTGCGGCCAGCAGGCACAGGGCCATGCGGGTCGATAGATGCAAAAAGGCGCTCATGCCATCCCCGTGGTGATGCAAGATTCCCCCGCGCCGGTGCGCAAGAAGCCTTCCGCTGAAGCTGGCGCTGCGCGGCCGGCGTGGCAACCTTCGGGGACGAACAGTATTGACGCGGCACCGCGTGCAACGCACAATTGCATATACTCCACGCGCGCGGACGCGGCTGTATTCGTACCGCGTGCGTCTCTCCCGGTTCCACGCACCAACGCTCTCCCGGTCGCCGGCCGGGCAAGCCGAAGCAGGCATGACCGAAGCACCTCCGCCCGTCAGCGAAATCGCAACGGATGGCCAGGCTCTCCCCGCGGGGGAGGGGATCGTCATCTTCGACGAGGACTGGCGCGTCGTCTCCATCGAGGGGGCGGCGGCCGGGCTGCTGGGCTGCGCCCGTGAGATGCTGGTGGGCCGCGTGCTGTGGGACGCGCTGCCCCATCTCGTGGGCACCGCGCTGCACAATCGGCTGCTGCGCTGCCGCGTGGACGGCATCGTGGCGTCCTTTCACGAGCCGGCAGCGCACCTGCCCGTGGACATGAATCTGCGGGCCGAACCGGTGGACGGTGGCTTCCGCCTCCACCTGGCCGCCTTCGCCCCCCCGCCCGGGACCGAGTCCCCGACCGGAACTCCGCCCGCCACCCGAGACCCGGAGGCCTCTTTCCGGGCTGTCTTCGAGGAGGCGGGTGACGCCATCCTGGTTCTGGACGCCGGCCTGTGCGTGACGCATGCCAACCAGGCGGCGCGCGAGCTGCTGGGGACGGAGGGTGCGCCGCGCCTCCGCTCTCTCCTGGCGGACGCGGCCGAAGGTGAGGCGCTCGAGGCGGAGGTGCATCGCGGACCACACCGGGTAGCCCGGGAACTCCGCCTGCGCAGGAGCGACGGCGCCGTGGTGGACTGCCTGGCCAGTGTGAGCGCCCGGCACGACGCCACGGGGGCGGTTGCGGGTTTTCAGGCCATCCTGCACGACGTCACCGAGCGCAAGGCCGATGAGGCCGCCCTGCGGGGCGCCTTCCACGACCCGCTTACGGGGCTGCCCAACCGCGCACTCTTCCTGGACCGCCTGGGCCGCGTCATGAAGCACGCCCGCCGGCGGCGCGGCTACCGCTACGGCGTGCTGTTCATTGACCTCGACCGCTTCAAGCAGGTGAATGACGCGCACGGCCACATGGTGGGTGACGACCTGCTGGTCATGGTGGCGCGCCGGCTCGAGCAGAGCATCCGCCAGGAGGACACCGCCGGTCGCATCGGCGGGGACGAGTTCGCGGTGCTGCTGGACGCCATCACCGACGTGGCCAGCGCCACGCTGGTGGCCGGCCGGGTGCTGGAGGAGCTGGCGCGGCCGTGCAGCGTGGGAGGACGGGAGTTGAACATCTCGGCGAGCATCGGCATTGCTCTGAGTATGACCGGCTACGACACGGCGGAGGCCATCCTCCACGACGCCGACACGGCCATGTACCGGGCCAAGTCGAGCGGCCGCGGCCGCTACGAGATCTTCGATACGGGGATGCAGGAGCGGGTGCGGATCGAAAAGCGGTTGGAGGAGGAGCTACGGGAAGCGCTGACGCGGACCGAGTTCGCGCTTCACTATCTGCCGGTCATCTCACTCGAGGGTGGCGCGCTCACCGGCATGGAGGCGCTGGTGCGGTGGACGCACCCTTCGCGGGGCACGCTGCTGCCGGCCGAATTCATGGGCGTGGCGGAGAAGTCCGGGCTCATCGTGGAACTGGGCTGGTGGGTTCTGCGCGAGGCGTGTCGTCAACTGCGCCAGTGGCAGGACCGGTTCCCCGACACCACCTTCCAGCTCACCATGAGCGTGAACCTGTCCGCCCGGCAGTTCTGCCAGCCGGATCTGGTGGAGGTGGTGGACGGCATCCTGGAGGAGACCGGCCTGGACCCGTGCTGCCTGCGCCTGGAGATGCCGGAGGCCGCCGTCACGGAGGACCGGGACACGGCGCTGACCGTCCTGGGGCAGCTCCGCCAGCGTGGCGTGGGCCTGTGCATCGACGACTTCGGCACGGGCTTCACCTCGCTGAGTGAGCTGCGCCGGTTGCCCATCTCCTCGGTGAAGATCGATCGGTCCTTGATCGGTGAGCTCCACAACGGCGCCTCGGGGCGGGGCATGGTGCAGACCATCGTGGCGCTCGGCCAGCACATGGCCATCGACGCGGTGGCCGAGGGCGTGGAGACGCCGGAGCAGCTGGCCGAGCTGCGCGCCCTGGGCGCGCGTTTCGCGCAGGGGTTCCTCTTCTCGCTCCCGCTGGAGGCCGCGGCGGCCGCCGAACTTCTGGCCTATCCGCCGGCCGAGCCGGTGCCGGTGCCGGTGTGAGGATGCGCGCGGGGCGCGCCTGTCTCGTGGCCGCAGTGCTGGCGGCCGCGTGCGGCGGCGACGCGGTGCCCGCCGGAGACGCCGCGGCGGACGCGGCCGACGCGGCAACGCCGCTTACCTGGCGCATCGGGCAGAAGCCGCTGGTCTCCGTGGGCGTGGCCTCCGGGGAGCCGGCCTACGAACTGGACGGCGTCCACACCGCGGCGCGCCTGCCGGATGGCGGGGTGGCGCTCCTGGACCGGCGCGACCCGCACGTGCGGGTCTTCGACGCGGCCGGGCGCTACGAGGCCGGCTTTGCCGGGGACGGCGGCGGGCCCGGCGAACTGCGCGCGGGCGATCCGCGCCGAAGCCGGAGCCCCCTGCTCCTCATCGTGTCCGGTGACACGATCCGCGTGGGCACCGGTGCCCGGCTCGCCCGTTATCTGCGCGACGGCACCTACCTGGGGGACGACGAGCATGCCGCGGAGCCGGGGCAGCGGCTGCCCTGGCAGCCGTTCGGCGTGCGCGGTCACACCGTCCATCCGCGCGCCGTGACCGCCTACAACGCCGCCATCCCGGCGGCGCTGGCCAGCCGGCCGGTGCCCGACAGTACCCTGCTGCTGGCGTACGTGCGGCCCGCCTCGGACGGGCTGTTGTGGGTAGGGCCGCTGCTGACGGACGGCGCCGCGCCCTGGGACATCGTGGACGCGCGCGGGCGCACCGTGGCACGGGTGGAGGTGCCGGTGGATTTCGTGGTGCACTCGTCGGGCGCCGACTGGGTGGCGGGCGTCTTCCGTGACTCCCTGGACGTGGAGTACGTGCAGGTGCGGGCGCTCGAAGCGCCGCTGCCCGCGGGTACCGAACGCCTGGCGGCAGCGGCGGGGGGTAGCGTGGCGGCGGAAATAGCGCCCGAGGTGCTGGAGGCGCACCGGGCAATGGCCAGCTTCCTGCGCAACCTCGTCTCCCGGCAGGAACTGCATTACGGCGATCCGAGGAACGAATTCCGCTATGCGTCCTCCCTGGCGGAGTTGCGCTTCGAGGCGCCGGAGGGCTTCCGCTTCCAGATGCCCGCCGCCCACCAGACCGGCTGGTCGGGCATCATCCGCCACGAGGCCACCGGGGCGGTGTGCGTCATGGCCACGGGCAACGCGCTGGTGCCGGGGGTGGCGCCCGGCGT
>JBBDRO010000107.1:0-16515 GCA_040905425.1 Gemmatimonadota bacterium
GGCCTGCA
Organism: Gemmatimonadota bacterium; assembly: GCA_040905425.1. Lineage (GTDB taxonomy): Bacteria > Gemmatimonadota > Gemmatimonadetes > Longimicrobiales > RSA9 > JBBDRO01. Next base: position 9 of record JBBDRO010000107.1, read on the forward strand.
CGCCTTCCCCGCGCTCGCCAACGGACACACCCACGCCGCCATGACGCTCTTCCGCGGCTACGGGGACGATCTGCCGCTCATGGAATGGCTGGAGACCCGTATCTGGCCGGCCGAAGCGCGCCTGAGCGAGGAGGATGTCTATCTGGGCACGCGGCTCGCGCTCCTCGAAATGATCCGCGGCGGCACCACCTACCTGAACGACATGTACTGGCACCGGCCCGGCGTGGTCCGGGCCGTGGAGGAGATGGGCGTGCGCGCCCACGTTGGCTCCGTCTTCATCGATCGGGGGAACGCGGCCACCGCCGCCCGCCAGCGGGACGCGGTGCTGGTGGAGATCCACGCGCGCGCCGAACTGGGCGAGCGCATCCGCATGGCGCTGGCCCCCCACGCCATCTACACGGTGGGCGTGGAGAACCTGGCATGGCTCGGCACGCTGGCGCGCGAGCACGGCCTGATGGTCCACATCCATCTTTCGGAGACCCGTCAGGAGGTGGAGGCCTGCCTGGCCGAGCACGGCGTCCGCCCGGTGGCGCTGCTCGACCGGCTGGGCCTGCTCGGGCCGCACCTCGTGGTTGCCCATGGCATCTTCCTGGACCCGGAGGAGATGGGCATGCTGGCCGCCGCCGGCGCCACGGTGGTGACCAACCCGAGCGCCAACCTGAAGCTGGCGGTGGGGGGCATCTTCGACTACGACGCGGCGCGCTCCGCCGGCCTGCGGGTGGCACTCGGCACGGACGGCGCCGCCTCCAACAACAACCTGGATCTGCTCGAGGAGATGAAGGTGGCGGCGCTCGTGCAGAAGCACCGCGCGGGCAGGGCCACCTCGCTGCCGGCCGCCGAGGCGCTGGCGCTGGCCACCACGAACGCCGCGGCGGCCTTCGGCCTGGGCTCCGGGCGCCTGGAGGTGGGCGCGCCCGCCGACCTCATCCTGGTGGACCTCTCCGACCCCGCCACCCAGCCGCTGCACGACCCCGTCTCCGCGCTGGTGTACGCCGCCAACGCGCACGCCGTCCACACCACCATCTGCCACGGGCGGGTGCTCATGCGGGCGCGCCAGGTTCTCGTGGCCGACGAGGCCGAGGTCGTGGCCAGCGCGGTGGCGGCGGCAACGGCGCTGCTCGAGCGCGTGGCTTCGTGAAACGCACCCTCCGGGAGGCCATGAAGCGCGGGCTCAGGCTGCTCTTCGAGGGCGGCCAGCGTCTCGGCGTGGACATCCTGCCACGCCACTACTACTCGGAGATCCCCGACCTACGGGAACTGCGCCGTACGCGGCACTGGAGGCAGCCGCTCTCCATGGTCGGCGTGATGGGCACCGACATCGAGCGCCAGCTCGCGTTCGTGCGCACGCACTGTTCACCCGCGGTGCTGGAGGTGTTGCGCGCACGGGACGTCCATGCGGAGGCATGCGCGGCCAACGGAGGGCCGGGCTACGGGCGCGTGGAGGCGGATTTCCTCTACGCCTTCGTCCGGACGGCGCGTCCGCGCCAGATCTTCCAGATCGGCTGTGGCGTCTCCACCGCCCTCTGCCTGCGTGCCGCGGCGGACGCCGGTTACACACTTGAGCTCACCTGCGTGGAACCCTACCCGAACGACTTTCTCCGCGACCAGGCGGCCCGCGGCGCGCTCACGCTGGTAGAACGGCAGGCGCAGCTACTGGAGCCGGAGCGCATCCGCGCGTTGGGCGCGGACCTGCTCTTCTTCGTGGACGCCACCCACACCCTGGGCCCCGCCGGGGAGGTGAGCCGCATCGTGCTGGACATGCTGCCGCTGCTGTCCGCCGGCGCCCACGTGCACTTTCACGACATCACGTTTCCCTACGACTACGACCGCCACACCCTGGACCGCGCGCTGGTCTTCCCGCACGAGAGCGTGCTGCTGCACGCCTTCCTGGCGGGCAACGCGCGCTTCGAGCTGTGCGCGGCGCTCTCCATGCTGCACTACGCCGCGCCGGAACGGCTGCGCGCCCTCCTCCCCAACTACCGGCCGGCCGGCAACGATCACGGTCTGGCCACCGGGCCGGGCCACTTCCCGAGCGCGGCCTACCTGCGTGTGACGGATGGACCCTAACGCCCGCCGCCCCCCGGCCGCCGCCACTTGTTCGGGAACGGTGGCTCGGGCTGCAGCACCACCGGATTCTCCTCCAGCAGCCTGAGCGCTTCGGCCACCGCCCGCTCGAGCTGCGGGTCCCGCCCGGCAGCCACGGCCGCGGGGGTCATCTCCACCTGGATATCGGGCGCCACGCCCTCGTTCTCCACGGCCCACGCGCCGTCCACGTCGAAGAAGCCGCCGCGCGGCGCGATCATGCTGCCCCCGTCCAGCAGAGGCGGCGTATCCCACGTGCCCACCAGACCACCCCAGGTGCGCGTGCCCACCAGCGGGCCCACGTCGTAGTAGCGGAACATGTAGGGCATCAGGTCACCGCCCGAGCCGGCCATCTCATTGATGATCATCACCTTGGGGCCCCAGATGCCGGCGGCGGGACTGGTGAATGGCGTACGCTCGCCCACGGGGTTGTTGAAGTAGCCGTGGATCTCCCGATTCATCAGCTCCACGATGTAGTCGGCCGCCGAGCCACCGCTGTTGAAGCGCTCGTCGATGACGGCCCCTGGCCGGTCCTGCTGGGCGTAGTACCAGCGGTTGAACGCGTCGTAGCCGCCCGTGCTGGTGTTGGGGATCCACACGTAGGCCAGCCTCCCGCCGCTCAACTCTTCCACTCGCCGGCGGTTGTCCTCGATCCACGCCGCGCGCCGCAGCCCGGTCTCGCTGCCGGTGGGCGCCACGGTGACGTGGCGCGCCCCCTGGTCGGTGGGCGCGTCGTTCACGCGCAGGATGGTCTGGCGCCCACTCGTGCCCTCGAAAAGGGCGTACGGGTTGGCGGGTGCCGCCAGCGCCACGCCGTTCACCGCCAGGATGTAGTCCCCCTCGTCGATGCCCAGCCCGGGCGCCGCGAGCGGCCCCGTCAGTCCCGGACTCCACGCGTCGCCGGTGTAGATGCGCGCGATCCGGTAGTGCCCGTCGGCCACCTCCAGGTCGGCGCCGAGCAGCCCCACGTCCACACGGTCCACGTCCGGCACGTCACCGCCCCGCACGAAGGAATGGCCGATGGAGACCTCCCCGCCCATGACGTCCAGCAGGTAGGTGAGGTCGGAGCGGTGGGCCACGTGCTCGGCCAGCGGCGCGTAGAGCGCCATCACGCTGTCGAAGTCCGCGCCGTGCAGGTTGGGTACGTACAGGTAGTCGCGCTGGAAGCGCCAGCCCTCGGCGAACATCTGGGCAAATTCGGCGCGCGGATCCACGCGCATGCGCACCCCGCCCACCGCCAGCGTGCCGCCGTTCCCGGAGGGCGGTGCCCGGTCGGCGTCCACTACCCGCCAGTTGGAACCCTGCCGCAGCAGGATCTTCTTGCCGTCCGCCGAGAGGGTGAAGGTGGACGCCCCCGCCACGAATTCCACGGCCTCCCGCTCCGCCAGGTCGTAGCGCATGACGCGCGCGGACTGCCCGGGACGGCTCTCCCGGTAGAAGACCTTCCCCTCCGTGCCGGCGGTGAGCGCGGCGTAGTCGCGCGCCGGCTCACCCACCGCCACGATGCGCTCCGCCAGCCCCGCGAAGTCTATGCGCACCTCCGGCGCCGCCGCCCGCCCGCCCCGGGTGCCGCCTGTACCTGGCGCCGTGGCCGAGTCCGCCGCCGCGGACGTGTCCGCCCGCGCCCCGCGCGCCGACTCGTCCCCGGTTTCCGGCAGCAGCGGGCTGCTGCCGTCCGCGGCCAGCACGACCAGGTAGAGCGTCCGGCTGGCCGGCCGGTCGTAGCTGGTCATGTCCAGCCAGCCCGTGTTCAGGCCGAAGTCCGTGCCGGCCATGAACCACAGGTACTTGCCGCTCCGGTCCCAGGCGGGCTGGAAGGCATCGGCCAGCCCGTCCGTGACCTGGTGCACGCGGGCGTTCTCCACGTCATAGACGTGCACGGCGTGCAGTTGCGTGGGCAGCCGCTTGGCGTACGCGATCCACTTCGAGTCCGGTGACCAGACCGGATCCAGCGTGCGCGCCGGCACCATGTAGCGGTCGGTGTCCACGAGCGTGTTGCGGCCGCTCGCCACGTCCACCACCCAGAGGTTCAGGTCGGTGTCCGTGAAGAGGATCCGGGAGCCGTCGGGGGACCAGGCGGGCGTGTAGTAGAAGGTGCCGCTCTCCAGCGGGATCTCCCGCCGCTCGCCTGTGCCATCCTGGCCCGCGATCACCAGCCGGTACTCGCCGCTGGCGTCACTGAACCACGCCACCCGCTCCCCGTCGGGAGACCACGAGGGCGTCCGCTCCGCCACCCCGGGGGTGAGCGTCAGGTTGCGCCAGTCTCCCTCGTCCACGGGCAGGGTGAAGATCTCGCCGCGCGCCTCGAAGATGGCCCGCTTGCCCGTGGGCGAGAGCGCTGGATTGGTGAGCCGGTTGCCCACGTCCTCCCAGCGCTCCACGAGCCACGGGAAGTCACCGCGCACGTGGATCTCCACGCGCCGTGACTCTCCGCTGGCGGGATCCAGCAGGTGGATCCAGCCGCCCTGCTCGTAGGCCAGCACCCCGCCGCCGGCGTCCAGGCTCTTGACGTCGTAGTCCGTGTGGCGCGTCACCTGCCGGAGTTCGCGGGTGCCCGTGTGATACGCCCATACGTTGGCGGCCCAGTCCCGGTCCGAGAGGAAGTAGACGGTCTCCCCCAGCCACACCGGGTCGAGATCGTTGCTGCCGTCCCAGGGCGGCGTATCCAGTTCCAGATCATCCAGGTCCACGATCCACACCGGCCGCACCTGGCCGCCCCGATAGTTCCTGAATTCCTCCTCCCAGGGGCTGACCATCTGGTAGGCCAGGCGCCGGCCGTCCGGGGACAGGCTCCCCCGGGCCGCGCGCCCGAGCGGCAGCTCCTCCGGCAGCCCACCCTCCAGCGCCACGGTCCAGAAGGTCGGATTGCCGGACGGCGCGTCCGTCCGCCCCGAGGCAAAGAGCACCCGCGCCCCGTCAGGCGACCACCCCTGCACCACGTCGCCGGCCGGGTGCCAGGTCAGCCGCCGCGGCTCCCCGCCCTCCGCCGGCACCACGTACACGTCGGTATTGCCCCCGTACTGGGCCGAGAAGGCCAGCCAGCGCCCGTCGGGGGAGAAGTGTGGCTGCGTCTCCTGGCCCTGGAAGCTGGTGATGCGCCGCGCATCACCGCCGCCGCGGCCCACCACCCAGATGTCGTTGGCATACGTGAACGCAATGCGCTCCGCGCTCACGGTGGGCTGGCGCAGGAGGCGCGTGCCCTGCGCGTGGAGAGCGGGCGCCGGGAGCGTGATGAGCGTCGTCGCCAGAAAAATCCGTAGTGTGCGCGTCATGGCGTACCTGCCGTTGGAGGAATGGCATGGGGGGCCGGAGGGAGGAAGGGCCCGCAGCCAATCTGCGTCCCTGTCCACTCCTTTTCAAGCGACGTCCCCGCGCACCTTTCCGGCGGCGCGTCACGCATGCACATTGCGTCCGCGGAACCCGATCCTGACGCCGGGCACGCCGGCGCGTCTCACCCGCACCCCCCGAGCCGCCATGGCCGTCGCGCACCCGCCCTTCTTCGAGCAGGTCAACCGCTACTTCGATCGCGCCGCCAGCCATACGGCCCACCCAGAGGGTCTCCTGCACCAGATCAAGGCGTGCAACAGCGTCTATCACATGACCTTCCCGCTGCGGCGGGATGATGACTCCATCGAGGTCATCCACGCGTGGCGCGCCGAGCACAGCATGCACAGCCGGCCCGTGAAGGGCGGGATCCGCTTTGCCGACTTCGTGAGCGAGGACGAGGTCGTGGCGCTGGCCGCGCTGATGACCTACAAATGCGCCGTGGTGGACGTCCCCTTCGGGGGCGCCAAGGGCGGCGTGCGCATCGATCGGAACAAGTACTCGCTGGCCGAGATCGAGCGCATTACCCGGCGCTACACCTTCGAGCTCATCAACAAGAACTTCATCGGCCCCGCGCTGGACGTGCCCGCCCCCGACTACGGTACGGGGCCCCAGGAGATGTCGTGGATCCTGGACACCTACATGGCCATGTCACCCGGACAGATCGACGCCCAGGGCTGCGTCACGGGCAAGCCGGTCGCCGAGGGCGGGGTCAGGGGCCGCACGGAAGCCACCGGGCGTGGCATCTTTTACGGGGTGCGGGAGGCCGTGAACCAGCCGGAGGAGATGAAGCCGCTGGGCCTCGAGCCGGGGCTGGACGGCAAGACGGTGGTGGTCCAGGGGCTGGGCAACGTGGGCTACCACGCCGCCCGTTTTCTCCAGGAGGGCGGCGCGCGCATCATCGGGCTGGCGGAGTACGAGGGAGCCATCCATGATCCCGCGGGGCTGGACGTGGAGGCCGTGGTGGCGCACCGCAAGGAGACCGGCTCCATTCTGGGATTTCCCGGCGCCACCGACCTGCCCGACAGCGCCGCGGCCCTGGAGCTGGAGTGTGACATCCTGGTGCCGGCGGCGCTGGAGAATCAGATCACCGTCCACAACGCCGATCGCATCCGCGCGAAGGTCGTCGCCGAGGGCGCCAACGGGCCCACCACGGCGGACGCCAGTAAGCGCCTCCTGGAGCGCGGCGTCCTCATCCTGCCCGACATGTACCTGAACGCGGGCGGCGTGACCGTCTCCTACTTCGAGTGGATCAAGAACCTCTCCCACGTCCGCTTCGGGCGCATGGGGCGCCGCTTCGAGGAGTCCAGCAACAGGCGGCTGCTGCGTGCGGTGGAGGAGCTGACCGGCTTTAGCCTGCGGCCGGAGACGCTGGCGGAGGTGGCCGCGGGCGCGGGCGAGCTGGACCTGGTGAATTCGGGGCTGGAGGACACCATGGTGAGCGCCTACCAGGAGATCGTGGAGATCGCCCGCCGCGAGGCCATCGACCTGCGCTCGGCGGCATACGTGAGCGCCATCAATCGGGTGGCCCGCTCCTATCTGTCGCGGGGCATCTTCCCGTAGCGCGCCGCGGCAACATGAAACCCCGCCGCCCGAAGGCAGCGGGGCTCCATGCCGATCGGCAGGGGGAGTGGAGTCCCCGCACGACCGCGCCGGTGCACCGCCCTGCGCGGGACGGTGGCCGGGTCAGCTGCCCGTGGGGCTGCGGCCCAGGGTCTCCAGGTTGAAATCCTCCGGCAGAGGGACAACACGAACGTGATCAGGCGCATGGGTCAGGACGGTGCCGGCGGGCGCCAGCGCGGGAGCGGCCGGGACGTCCAGCAACTGGCTCTGGTCCACGTCGGCCGGACGCGCCTGGCGCGCCTGATGCGCCTGCTGTGCCCCGAAGGCGGTCACGCCCACCAGCGCGGCGAAGCTCACCGCGATGGCTGCTCGCGCTGCGGCCAGCCGGAAGGCTTCATTCATGCTGGGGCTCTGAGATTGCTCGTCCATCGTTCCCTCTATCGGTATGCCACGCGGATCCAGCCGCGCTGTGCTCGATTCGTTCAGTTCGCCCTACGGCCCTCACGCCGGGCGGGTTTCATCCCCGCTGTCCCATGAGATGGCGCCGGGACGTTGTTTGGTTGCACGGCCGCGCTCGGCGGGCCAGGATCACCGGGCCGGCGCGCCGTGGAGGGAACCGTGGCACCGCGGGCGTGTTTCAGTGATGGGCCGGGAGCCCCGAGCCGCAGGAGGAGCCATGAGTCGAGCCAGCCGGAACCACGCGCACGCGCACCGTGCCGCGCTTGTGGGCGCGAGCCTCTCGGTCGGGCTGCACGTGGCGGTCTTCGCGCTCGTAAGCGTGCGCGTACCCGTGGGCTCCACCAACGAGGATGTGATCCGCCTGGCCACGAGTCTGCCCGCGCCACAGAGCCGCACCGAGCGGCGCACGCCGGAGGAGCGGCCGGAGGAGCTGCAGCTGGTGCGGACGGAGGCGCCCATCGGCGTGCAGGCGAGCGGCGACGCATCCCCGACGGCGAGCACCCTCGGCAGTCGCACGGCGAACGCGGCGAGCGCCGCGCCCGTGGCGGCCGCCGGGGGGGAGCTGGCGGCAAGCTACGAGCCGCTGCGGCTCATCCATCCGTCGCAGCGCACCGTGAGCGCCCGGGTGGCGTACACGGACACGACCGCCTTCTCGGCCACCGTGGTGGCCGCGTCGAGCACGGCGGACGGGGCGCCGCCGCTCTACGACGGCGGCGCGGTGGCCAGCGCCAAGCAGCGCTGGGCGGACGCCGCGGGCGTGGGAGCCCGGGGCGCCGGGCTGCGGGTGGGGCTGGGCGGCGGGGGCGCATGCGGCATTCCTGGCCGCCGCGGGCCCGTCACGAGCTGGTTCTGAAGCCGACTGATGCCATCCCTCTCACCAGGCACACCATGATCATCCGCTCCTCGTCCTCGCGCGACATCCCCTCCTCCGAGATCACGCCCTACGATGTCTACATGGGCCGCCGCCGCTTCATCGGCCGGGTGGCCGCCGGCGCGGCCGCCGCGGCGCTGGTGCCGGGCACCCTCACGGCCTGCACCGACGAGGTGGAGGCGCAGGAGGAGCTCACGCCCTACGACGACGTAACCAGCTACAACAACTTCTACGAGTTCGGTACCGGGAAGAGTGACCCCGCGGCCAACGCCCATACGTTGAAGACCGAGCCGTGGTCCATCGAGGTATCCGGGCTGGTGAAGAACCCGGCCACGTACGCGCTCGAGGACTTCGTGAAGCCGTACACGGTGGAAGACCGCGTGTACCGGCTGCGCTGCGTGGAGGCGTGGTCCATGGTGATCCCCTGGCGGGGCATTCCCCTGGCCGACGTCGTACGCCGCCTGGAGCCGTTGCCGTCCGCGAAGTTCGTCCGCTTCGAGACGCTTCACGACCCCGCGCAGATGCCCGGGCAGCGCGCGCCGATCCTGGATTGGCCCTACGTGGAGGGGCTCCGCATGGACGAGGCGCTGCACCCGCTGGCCTTCCTGGCCACGGGGCTCTACGGCCGGGACCTCCCCAATCAGAACGGTGCGCCGTTCCGCCTGGTGGTGCCGTGGAAGTACGGCTTCAAGAGCATCAAGTCCATTGTCAAGATCCAGTTCGTGGAACGGCAGCCCGTGTCCAGCTGGGAGAAGTCCAACCCGCGGGAGTACGGCTTCTACTCCAACGTCAATCCGAACGTGGACCACCCGCGCTGGAGTCAGGCCCGCGAGCGGCGCATCGGCGAATGGCGCAAGCGTGACACCCTCATGTTCAACGGCTATGACGAGGTGGCTCCGCTCTACGCCGGGATGGACCTGCAGAAGAATTTTTAGCTTGAAGTGGATTCTCTGGGCCGGCGCGCTCACGCCGCTGGCCCTGCTCGTGTGGCTGGGTTTCACGGACGGCCTCAGCGCCAACCCCATCGAGCAGATCACGCACTGGACGGGGACCACGGCGCTCGTGCTGCTCATGGTCACGCTGGCGGTGACGCCGCTGCGGCGTCTTACGGGCAGCAACCGGCTCGTGAAGCTGCGGCGCCCGCTCGGCCTCTTTGCCTTCTTCTACGCCACCCTCCACTTCCTCACCTGGCTGGCCATCGACCAGTTCTTCTACTGGGAAGACATCGTGGCCGACGTGCTGAAGCGGCCCTACATCACCGTGGGACTGCTGGCCTGGCTGCTCATGATCCCGCTGGCCGCCACGTCAACGCGCGCCATGATCCGCCGCCTGGGCAAGCGTTGGCAGACGCTGCACCGGCTGGTCTACGTGAGCGGTGTGCTGGGGGTGCTGCACTTCTACTGGAAGGCGGCGGCCAAGTCGGACGTGCGCCAGCCGCTGATCTTCGCGGGGGTGCTGGCGCTGCTGCTGGCACTCCGCATCCCGCTGTGGGTGCAGCGCGCCCGCCGGCGCCGGGTCAGCCCGTGAGCTCCTCGAGCGCGCTCCGGTAGATCTCCAGGTCGCGGTCCGAGAAGAGTACGAAGCGGACCTCCGTGAAGCTCCCGCGCGTGGCCCCCAGCTGGCCGCGGATCGTGGCCAGCGCCACCAGCGCCGCGCTGGCCGTGGGATAACCGTAAGCGCCGGTGCTTATGGAGGGGAAGGCAACGGTGCGCAGGCCCTCGTCGGCCGCCACGCGCAGCGTGTTGCGGTACGCATCGGCCAGCAGCTCATCCTCGCGCTCCCCGCCCCCGCGCCAGACCGGCCCCACGGTGTGGATCACGAAACGGGCGGGCAGCTCGCCCGCCTCGGTCAGCACGGCGCCACCTGTGGGCAGACCACCCGGATAGCGCGCCCGCCGGATCTCGCGGCAGGCCTCGAGGATGCGCGGCCCACCCCGGGCGTGAATGGCGCCGTCGACCCCCGCTCCGCCCAACAGCGAACTGTTGGCGGCGTTGACCACCGCGTCCACCCGCTGCTCGGTGATGTCGCCGCGGACGAGCGTGAGCCTGTCCGCGCCTGTGCGTTCCTTGCTCACCCGGCCAAGATCAGCGCACCGCCGCGCGCGAATCGGGAAGCACCCGCGCCAGCGTAGTGGCGCTCACGCCCGCGCCGCTCACGCGTACAACGTACGCGCCCGGCAGCGCCTCCCGACCGCCCCGGAAGCCGCCCTCCCCTTCGGGCGCCTGCATACGGAGATCCCAGCGCACGCGATTCATGCCATACTCCCCGGGTCCGCTCAGAGTGGCCACCACCTCCCCGCCGGCGTCAAAGACCTCTACCTCCACACCCTCGGGCTGCGCGCTGCCCAGCCAGTAGGTGAGCAGCACACCGCGCGGCCGCGACTCCCCGAACTGCATGGCCATGCCCGTGGAACGGTAGCCGATGCCCTCGGCCTGATTGTAGGCAATGGCCGGCGCGGGCTCGAAGACGGCGAGCGGTTGCCCGGCCAGCGCGGGACGGCGGGCCAGCTCCCGCACAGGTTGGATGTCATCCAGAATCCAGATGGCGCGGCCATGCGTGCCCAGCACCAGGTCGTGATCGCGGGGATGGATTACCAGGCTGCGCACGGGCACCGCCGGAAACCCGCCATCCCACTTCGTCCAGGCCCCTCCACCGTCCACACTCACCCACAGGCCGAACTCGCCGCCCAGGAAGAGCAGGTCGGGCGTCTCATGGTCCTCCTCGAGGGCGTGCATGAAGCCGAAGAGGTCAGCCGTGGCCAGCGACGTCCACGTCCGCCCCCAGTCGGTGGTGCGGAAGACGTAGGGCTGCCAGTTGCCGCGCCGGTGGTCGTCGAACACCACGTAGGCGGTGGCCGGATCGTGCTTGGAGGGCTCCACGTGCGGCACCCAGGTTCCGGCGGGCACATCCGGGATGTTGCGGCCTACGTTCTCCCAGCTGCGGCCGCCGTTCCGGCTGAGCTGCACGTTGCCGTCATCGGTGCCCACCCACAGGACGCCCGGCGTGAGCTGACTGGTGGCGATGGAGACAATGGTGGTGTGCGTTTCCGCGCCCGTGTTCTCCCGGGTCAGCCCGCCGCTCTCACTCTGTTGCTGCTTCTCGGGATCGTTCGTGGTGAGGTCCGGGGAGATGATCTCCCACGTCTCGCCGTAGTCCCGGCTGCGATGCACGAACTGGCTGCCCAGGTAGATGGTGGCCGAATCGATGGCATCCACGTGGAAGCCGGCGTTCCAGTTGAAACGCAGCCGCTCCTCCCCTTCCTCGGCCCGCGGACGGATGCCCTGGCGTTCACCCGTGACCTTGTCGAAGCGGGCCAGGTTGCCGCCCTGGGACTGGGAGTAGCCGAAGCGGGGGTTGCGGTAGTCGGGGGAGACCCAGAAGCCGTCGCCGCCGCCCACGCGGCGCCAGTGCGCGTTGGCAATGCCGCGGCTCTCCCATACGGCGCTGGGCCCGTACCACGAGCCATTGTCCTGCATGCCGCCGTAGACGTTGTAAGGCACGTCGTGATCGATCTCCACGTGGTAGAACTGCCCCACGGGCAGGTTCTCAACGAAGCGCCACGTCTCCCCGTAGTCGTAGGAGAAGGCAATGCCGCCATCGTTGCCCATGATCAGCCGGTTCGGCTCCTCCGGGTCGATCCACAGCTCGTGGACGTCACCGTGGATGATGGAACTGGAGACCACGGTCTCGAAGTTCCGGCCGCCGTCCGTGCTCACCTGAATGGAGGAGAAAAGGTTGTAAACGCGCTCGGGGTCCCGCGGGTCCACGCGGATGTCGGCGTAGTAGAAGGGACGGTTGGCTATGCCACGCTCGTCGTTCACCGTGCGCCAGCTTCGCCCCCCGTCGTCGGAGCGCACGAGCGCGCTGTTCTCCGCCTCCACGAGGGCGTATACGATGCTCGGGTCGTCATAGTGGATGGCCACGCCGATCCGGCCCAGGTCACCCTCCGGCAGGCCGGCCTCGGCGCCGATGCGCGTCCACCCGGTGCCCCCGTCCTCCGTCACGTAGAGGCCGCTGCCCGGCCCGCCGGACTCGAAGAACCACGGCCAGCGCCGGTACTCCCACATGGCGGCGAACAGCTTGTCGGGATTGGCCGGGTCCATGACCAGATCGGCCACGCCGGTGCGCTCATCCACGTAGAGGATGTGGTCCCAGCTCCGGCCGCCGTCCGTGGTGCGGTAGACGCCGCGCTCGGTGCCGTCGCTCCAGGCGGGGCCCATGACGCCCACGTAGGCCACGTCGGGGTCGGTGGGATGGGCAATGACGCGGTGGATGCGCTCGGAATCCTCGAAGCCCACGCCGCGCCAGCTCTGCCCGCCGTCCTGGCTCTTGTAGAGGCCGTAGCCCACACCGGCCGAGTTACGCGGGTTGCCCTCACCCGTGCCCGCCCAGACCACCTCGGGCGCCGCAGGGGAGACGGCCACGGCACCAATGCCCTGCGCGGGGGCATCGTCGAAGATGGGCGTCCAGGTGAGGCCCCCGTCCGGCGAGCGCCACAGGCCACCCGTGGCGGCGCCCACGTAGATCACGCCGGGGCTGCCGCGCTGCACGTCGATGTCCGCCACGCGGCCGCTCATGCCCGCGGGACCGATGGAGCGCGGCTGCAGGGCGTCGAAGGCCTGCGTGGGGAGCTGTGCGGCGGCGGGCAGGGCCGCGGCCAGCAGGCTCAGGGTGACCATAAGGACCGGAACGGCGAGGCGTCGAATCGAAAGCATGGCGCGTCGGGGATGCGAGGAGCGGGTCGGCTATGTACGGCGCCCGGGGCCCGGGCGGCCGGGCGGGGGCGCCCCGGGATTAGTAGCGCGTGGTGCGGTGGAGCGAAAGAGCAGGGCCCCGGGCGGGCGGCTGCGCCCCCCGGGTCAAAAATGCGGGCCAACGTGGGGCACGAACATGGCGCCACCGGCCATCATCGCACCCGCTCCAGCCTCGCAAACCGTGGCCCCAAAAGCTCTTGCGCCATGCCGGCCGTACGTCGATCTTTCCCTATCGCATTGTCCCGTCCGCCAGCCGGAGTCCGCCCCCCATGAGCGCCACCCTGGTTCCGCTGCTCCTCGGCCTGCTGCTCGGCGCCGCCACCATCGCCGCCGCCGTGCGGCTCGGCAGCCGCGCCAGCCGCGGCCTGGACGAGGAGCGCCGTGCCCACCGCGAGGGCGAGTTGCGCGAGGCGCGCGAGCGGGCGGACCGCGCCGAGACCGCCCGCGCCGAGTACGAAGCGCAGCTCCGCCAGGAGAGCGAGCGCCGCTCCCGCGCCGAGGCCGCCGCCGAGCGCGTGCCGTCTCTGGAAAAGGCCGTGGCGGAGCGCGACGCCCGCGTCACCACCATCCTCCGCGAGATGGGCGAGATCCACCAGGAAGTCACGCGGCTGGAATCCCAGCTCACACGGGAGCGCGAGGGGTTCGCCGAGAAGCAGGCGCTCCTCGACCAGGCCCAGCAGAAGCTCTCCGACGCCTTCAAGGCGCTCTCCTCGGACGCCCTGAAGAGCAACAACGAGCGCTTCCTGGAGCTGGCCAAGGCGGCCATGGGGGAGCAGAACGAGAAGGCGCGCGGCGAGCTGGAGGCGCGTGCCAAGGCCATCGACTCGGTGGTGAAGCCGCTCAAGGAGTCACTCGACAAGGTGGACTCGCGCATCGGCGAACTGGAGAAGACCCGTGCGCAGGCCTACGGCACGCTTACCGGCGAGCTCAAGCGCCTCGGCGAGACGCACGCCCAGCTCCAGTCACAGACCGGCAATCTGGTGCGTGCCCTGCGCGCACCCACCGTGCGTGGCCGCTGGGGGGAGATCCAGCTCAAGCGCGTGGTGGAGATGGCCGGCATGGTGGAGCGCTGTGACTTCCTCCAGCAGGAATCCGTCACCACCGAGGACGGCCGGCTGCGTCCCGACATGATCGTCCGGCTGCCGGGTGGACGGAACATCGTGGTGGACGCCAAGGCTCCGCTGCAGGCCTACCTGGACGCCGCCGAGGCCCCCGACAGCGACGAGCGCACCGGGCGCCTGCAGGCGCACGCCACCCAGTTACGCACGCACATCAAAGCGCTCTCGGCCAAGAGCTACTGGGACCAGTTCGAGTCCGCCGAACTCGTGGTGCTCTTCCTCCCCGGCGAGATGTTCTACAGCGCCGCGCTCGAGCGTGACCCCAGCCTCATCGAGTACGGCGTGGAGAACCGCATCCTGCTGGCCACGCCCACCACCCTCATCGGCCTGCTGCGCGCGGTGGCCCACGGCTGGCGCCAGGAGGAGATCACCCGCAACGCGCAGGAGATCAGCGCGCTCGGCAAGGACCTCTACGACCGCATCCGCAGCCTGGCCGGGCACTTCGCCGACGTGCGCAAGCACCTGGACCGCACGGTGGCCTCCTACAACAAGACGGTCGGTTCGCTGGAGGCGCGCGTGCTGCCCGCCACCCGCAAATTCCTGGACCTGGGCGCCGCCGCGGGCCAGGAGATCCCCGAGCTGCAGATGGTGGAGAAGAGCCCGCGCGCGCTGCAGCAGGAGGAGCTGGTGCTGGCACTGCCGGGGGAAACGGCGGAGGATGAAAGCGACGAGGATGCGCAGCCTCGCGGCCTGAATCCGGATCCCGATTGACGCGCGCACCGGAGCCATGAAGGGGCGGCCACGCATGCGCGGCCGCCCCTTCCTTTGTGCGCGGACGGGACCCTGCTAAACGCCGGGTGAGCCGTCCCCCTCCTGGCGCGGCGGTACGTCACTGCCCGGCTCCGCCGTGCCCACGGGCGCCTCGGAGCCCGAGCCTAGCTGGCCGGCGGGCGCGCCGGTGGTCTCGTCATCGGGACGCCGCGCGGCGCGCTCGCTCAGGTCCTTGCGCAGCTCCTCGATCTTACGCGACAGCCGCTCCAACAGATTGTCCAGGCGCGGCTGCACCTCGGTCACGAACTCGTCCACCCTGGGGCGAACCTCCTTCATGGCGGACTCGGCACGCGGCCGCACCTCGGCCATGGCGGCGTCCACCTTGGCGTCCAGCTCCTCCATGGCATGCCGGATCTTGGGACGCACCTCGTCCAGCGCGGCCTCGAGCCGCACCTGCAGCTCCCGTACGGGATCACGCCGCGCCTCCTGGCTCTCGGTGCCTGGCTCGGTACCGGCGGCGCCCGGCTCGTTGTCCTGAGTCACGTCCAACCTCCTCACATGGAGCGTCCGGCGCCGGTCACTCCGGCGCCTGGTGTGCTCTCTCTACGTATCGTTGCGCGACCGCGTTTCGCCAGCATCCCCCGTGCCGTCGGCCCCGCGGGCACCCGGGGCATAGGATTCCACGGCGGCCGCCCGCACCGCCGCGCGGCTGAAGGGCCGGGGCTTGAAACCCTGCTCGGCGTAGAGGGGCGCCTGGTCGGAGGCATGGGGAGAGGACGGGTATGCGCTCTGGCCGAACGGCAGCACCGTGTGCGCCTCGACGCCGGCGGGACCGAAGGCCGTGATGCCCACCCAGCTGTGGCCGGCGTGACCTACGCGGCGCTGCTCGCCGGGCGGGCGCACCGCCTCGAACACGAACGCGGCGTCCGTCCAGGCGGGCGCCCCGGGTGCGGGATAGTCGGGCGGCGCCGCCGCCGTCGCGGGGGCCGGCGGACGCAACCGGTTGACCTCGCCCCACGGCACGGCGGCCGTGCCCCAGCCCGCGCGCAGCTCCGCGAGCACGGCCTCGAGGGCCGCCAGATGGGGGTAGTCCGCCCGCGCACCGAGGCCCGCGCGCAGCGCCTCGCCGAGCAGGATCCAGTGCGTGGCCGCCACGCTCCCTTCGTGCAGGGTGCCGTCCCACGCGCGCAGGGTAGCCAGCGGCTCGTCAAGCGCCTCCACGCGCAGGTGATCCACCACGCCGGCCCGCTCCCACTCGTCCACGAGCGCGGCGAGCAGGGCGTCATCCATACGCACGCGGCCTCGGAAGACGGCGGCGGCGAGCATGGGCGCCGTCCAGACGGTATCGGCGCCGAGCACCTGGCGGGCCCAGGCCGCGCTCGCCCTGTCGCCAGCCACGTCCATGTAGGCGGGGTAGGCCGTGGCATCCGGGCCGCCCGGCACCGCCGTGGCGGCGAAGGGCGAGCCGCCCCCGCGCAGCCACCCGGCCCGGGGCTGGTAGAGGTAGGGCAGCTCGTCGATGGCGTGATAGCCGTCCCACGCGGTAGCCGGATTCGCGCCATCCACCGGCCGGCCGCGGTCGAAGGCGGGGTCGCGCCGGGGCACGGCGCCGGCGGGCACGTGCA
>JBBDRO010000108.1:0-15731 GCA_040905425.1 Gemmatimonadota bacterium
GGCGTCCAGTTCTCACTCACCACCAGCACGGCGGGCGCGTCGGCACGCACGCGGAGCGTCATCTCCGCGCCGTCCGCGGCCCGCGCCTGCCAGCTCACCTCCCCCGCGAAGGGGGCGGCGGGCCCGCCCGCCTGGATGCCAAGCGCCGCCGGGTCCGGGCCGTCCTCCGGCAGCAGCACCGTGGTGCGCGGGTCGAAGTCGGCGGCCAGCAGCCGCCCCACCGCCGCCGCCTCCGGCACCGTCTGCCCCGCCGCCACGAGCCAGGCGCGTGGCAGCGCGTCGCGCACCCGGTAGACCACGGTACGATCCCCCTGGAAGACCTCCTCCAGGCGGGGATCCTCCACGCGCGCGTTCAGCGTCACGTAGCGCGTGTTGGTGAGGTCCAGCAGGCGCAGGTCGGAGGTGCCCACGTTAGGGGCCAGCTCCCCACCCAGCAGCTCCCGCCAGCGGCCGATCTCATTGCCGTGGTGGCCGGCCAGCTGCTCGATGCCGTGGATGGCCATCACGTTCTGCCCGTACGCCGCCTGCCTGGTGGCCAGCTCTGACAGGTCGAACGCCCGGAAGGGCCCCTCCTCCGTGCGGCGCGCCTGCAGCCAGCCGATGGAGGCGTCCGGCTGGAAGAGCACCGGGTCGGCCGCCGCGTTCATCTCCACCGTGGCGCGCACGAAGCGCCGGTCCACCCGGTAGAGGTCCACGAAGGCCAGCAGGGCGAGCAGGATGAGCGCGTCGCGCGGCCGCAGCACCCCGCCCTTCAGCAGCGACCACGTGCCGGCCACCCCGGCCGCCAGCAGCGCCGCGATCCAGGCGCCCAGGCGGATGTTCGGCAGGTTGTTCTGCAGCGCGGGCGCGAACTGCGGCGGCGGCCAGCTGAAGACCGCCTGCCAGAAGCCCACCAGCGCGCCGCTGGAGGCCAGCATGGCCAGCAGCACCAGCCCGGCCGTGGCGCCCCACAACCAGAAGGTGGCGCCACGCGCCTCCGCCGGCTCCGCGCGCGCGCTCCAGGCAAAGAAGCGCGCCGCGCCCAGCGCGCCCAGCGTGGCCACGGCCAGCCCGTACAGGAAGATGATGAGCGAGGGCGCCCGGAAGAGGTTCACCCCCGGGATCAGGTAGAAGAGCCGGAAGAAGGGGGTGTTGGCCCCCAGCGCGTAGAGGAGGGAGAGGACGGCGAGCCCCGCGAAGAACCAGGTCGTAGCGCGCCGTCGCTTGATGAAAAGCAACCCGGCCAGGAGCAGCGGGACGAGCCCGGCGTACTCGTGGTTCAGTTTGAAGCCGTTGCGCCCCCAGTAGGTGGGCTCGGGCCGGAGCCGCGTGCCCGCGTTGTCCCCCACGAACTCGGGCACCACCAGCGCGAAGATCTCCTCCGGGTGCAGCGCGAAGCTGGTGGAGTAGGCGTAGGCCTCGGCCGGGTCCTCGGCCGCCAGCGTGCGCTCGGCGCGGTGGGAGGTCTCGCGCAGGTACTCGAGCGGCGGCACGAACTGCACGGCGGCCGCGGCCACGCCGAGCACGCCCGCCACGGCGTAGAGCCCCACGCGGCGCGCGGCCGCTCCACCGCTCCGCTCCACGCGCCAGCGCTGCGCCACGCGGAAGAGGAAGTAGAGGGAGACGCCCCACACGCAGAAGTACGCCAGCTGCATGTGCGAGGTGAGCACCACGGCCGTGATGCCGAGCGCGAACCAGGCGTAGTCGGCCAGGCGGTCCCGGCGCGCGGCCCGCTCCGCTAGCCAGAAGACCAGCGGCGCCAGCGCCGACACGAAGAGCTTGCCGTCCCCGCCCGGGAAGACCAGCGAGACCAGGTCCGCGCCCATCATGAAGATCAGCCCGCCCAGCAGCGCCGGCCCCCGCGCCACCTCCAGCGCGCGCAGCCACAGGTAGCTGAAGAGCCCCGCCGCGTACACGTGCAGGATCATCTTCCACGCCCAGTACGTGTCCGTGGGCAGCGCGAAGAGCGCCAGCGAGGGCGGGTAGAAGATGTCCCCGTGCATGCCCTGCACGAAGGGCAGCCCGCCGAAGAGGAGCGGGTCCCAGAGCGGGAAGCGCCCGAGCGAGGCCACCACCGTGGTGTAGAAGTGCCGCGCGAAGTAGCTGAGCGCCATGCTGTCGATGCCCAGGAGGCCCCCGCCGGCAAAGATCACCTCGCGGAAGAGGAGCACCACCGCCGCGGCGTAGACCACGGGGGCCAGCCATTCAGGGAACTCGTCAAGCGACGTCCCCTTGACGCCCACCGGCGCCCTCACCTGCTGCTTTTTTGCCACCCGTTCGTCCCGCGTGCGTGATTGCCGTGTGCGGCCCGGGGCCCTCAGGCCCGCTCGGCCAGCAGCGTACGGTAGATCTCCCGGTGGCGCCTGGCCAGCCGCTCCAGACTCCAGTGCGCCACCACCCGCGCGCGGGCGGCGGCGCCGAGCGCGGCCAGATCGGAGCGCGCCAGCAGGGCGCCCACCGCGGCGGCCAGCGCCGCGGGGTCCGCCGGCTCGCAGAGCGCGCCCACCGATTCGTCCACGATCTCCGGCAGCCCGCCCACCCGCGAGGCCGCCACGGGCACGCTGCAGCTCATGGCCTCGAGCGCGGCCACGCTCGTGGCCTCCATGAGCGACGGGAAGACCGCCAGCTCCGCGCTGCGCAGCAACCCCGGCATCTCCGCATTGGGCCGCGCGCCCAGGAAGCGGACGCGGTCCGCCACGCCCAGTTCGTGGGCCAGCGCCCGCAGACGGCCTCCCTCCGGACCGTCCCCCACCAGCAGCGCCTCCACGTCGTGCTCGCGGGCCAGCAGCGGCATGGCGCGCACCAGGTACTCCACGCCGTTCTTGGCAAAGAGGCGCCGCGGCACCACCAGGCGGCGCCGCTCGCCGGCCACCAGCGCGGGCGGGCCGGGTCGGAAGAGGTGCGTGTCCACCCCGTTGGTGAGCGCCTCGGCGCGCGGGTGGGCGTGCAGCTCGAGCGCCACGTCGCGGATCTCCTGGCTGGCCGCCAGCACCCAGTCACACGACGCGATGATGCGGCGCAGCACGGGCCGCCACGCGGCCTGCCGGGCCAGACGCAGAAAATGGGACGTGTGCAGCGTCATGACCAGCGGCAGGCCCAGCTTCCGGCGGGCGCGGATGGCCGGCAGCGCCGAGGCAAAGGTCTGCGCGTGCAGGATATCGGCGTCGCGGGCCAGGCGGAGGTGCGTGGGAAAGGTGGCCAGCGTGTGCGCCGTCCACCCCAGCGGATGCTTACCCGGGAACCAGCGCCGGAGCACCCGGACGCCCTCCATCACCTCGACGGCCGGCGCGTCCGGGCGCGAGCGGGAGGTGAGCATGGTGACCTCGTCACCCTGCCGCACCAGCTCGCGGCACAGGTAGTAGGCGTGGCTCTCGAGCCCGCCCACCTCCGGCGGGAAGTAGATGCACTGCTGCAGGATCCTCACCGCGCCGCCACCTCCGCCGCCCAGTCCTCCGTGGTGCGCGGCGTGCCCGTGAGCACGTGCCCCACGATGTCCGCAATGCGCTCGGCCGCCCGGCCGTCCCCGTACGGGGACGGCCCGGGAGCGGCGGCGGCGGGCGCCTGCAGGGCGGCGTCGGCGGCCGCGCTGATGAGGGCGGCGTCCGTGCCCACCAGGCGGGCCGCGCCCGCCGCCACGCCCTCCGGCCGCTCGGTCACCTCACGCAGCACCAGCACGGGGGTGCCGAAGCTCGGCGCCTCCTCCTGGATGCCACCCGAGTCGGTGAGTACGAGCGCGGCCATGCGCAGCGCGTGCACCAGGTCCAGGTAGTCCAGGGGCGCGGTGAGGCGGATGCGCGGATGCTCTCCCAGCACCTCGCGCGCGGGCCCGGAGACGTTCGGGTTGGGGTGGACCGGGTAGAGCACCTCGATGTCCGGGTGGCGGTCCGCCAGCGCGCGGACGGCGCCCAGCGCCTCCCGGAGCGGAGCCCCGAAGCTCTCGCGCCGGTGCGCCGTGAGCAGCACCAGCCGCCGGCCGGTGGCCAGGGCGTCGCGCAGCGCCGGGCTGGTAGGCTCGTGGACGGCCGCTGCCACGCGCTCCAGGGCGTCGACCACGGTGTTGCCGGTAAGATGGATGCTGGCGGCGTCCACACCCTCGTGCAGCAGGTTGCCCCGCGCCCGGGCGGTGGGCGCGAAGTGGAGGTCCGCCACGCCGCCCGTGAGCCGGCGGAAGACCTCCTCCGGGAAGGGCCGCGCGCGGTCACCGCTGCGCAGCCCCGCCTCCACGTGCCCCACCCGGCAGCGCTCGAAGAAGGCCGCCAGCGCGCCGAAGAGCACGGTGGCCGTGTCCCCCTGCACCAGCACCAGTTCCGGCCGCCAGGCGCGCAGCACGTCACGCAGCCCCAGCAGGCAGCCGGAGGCCACGTCGAAGAGGTCCTGTCCCTCGCGCATGATGTTCAGGTCCCAGTCCACCTCCAGGTGGAAGACGCCGAGCACCTGGTCCAGCAGATCGGTGTGCTGGCCGGTGAGCGCCACGCGCACGTCCAGATCACCACGGGCGTTCAGCGCCGCGGCCACGGGCGCCAGCTTGATGCCCTCGGGGCGCGTGCCCACCACCACCAGCACGCGCGGCGGGTCGCGCCGGGCGCCGCTGCCGTCGGACTGCGTCACCGGAGGCCGCTCCCTGTGGGCTGGCTCACCGGGGCGCCAATTCCGTCGGACTGGCCGACCGGGGAGCCCCTTCCAGCGGGCTGGCTCACCGGGGCGCCTCCGTGTGGGCGTCCCGCGCCTCTTTCTCGCGGTCCATGCGGTGGTGCAGCGCGTCCAGCTCCGCGTGCTGCTGCGCCATGAGCTCGGCCAGGAAGCCCAGCCCGAAGAGCAGCACGCCCAGCACCTCCAGCAGCACCACCAGGGTGAGGAAGGGGCGGTAGCCGAACGGCGTGGGAATGCCCAGCAGGCGGAGCGCCGTGACGGCCAGCCCCACCACCAGGCCCAGCCCGGCCAGCATGAGCCCGCTGGCGCCGAAGAAGACCAGCGGCTTGCGCGCGAAGAAGAGGAAGAAGGAGACCGCCACCAGGTCGAGCAGTCCCGTCATGATGCGGGTCCGTCCCGAGTACTTGGCCTCCCCGTGCCGGCGCGGGTGCAATTCGATGTCGATCTCGCACATGCTGAAGCCGCGCGCGTAGGCCAGCACCACGAAGAAGCGGTGCCAGTCGTGGCGCAGCCGCACCTCGTCCAGGATCTCGCGCCGGAACGCCTTCATGGAGTTCAGGTCCGAGACCGGCAGGTCGAAGATGGCCCGGCTCAGGCGGTTGTACGTGTTGGACACGAAGCGCTTCTCGTAGCGCCCCACCTTGCGACCGGTGACGATGTCCCAGCCCTCGGCCAGCTTTTCGAGGAAGCGCGGGATCTCCTCGGTGCTGTGCTGCAGGTCCGCGTCGAAGAGCACCAGGAAGGTGGCGTCGGTGGCGGCCGCACCGGTGACCATGGCCTCCGTCTTCCCGAAGTTGCGGCGATGGCCCACCACGCGCAGCGCCGGCCACGCCAGCGCCTCCTGGCGGGCCGCCTCGGCGGTGCCGTCCGTGGAGCCGTCATCCACGAGGACCACGTGGCCGGCCAGCCCGTGGCGCTCGAAGGTGGCGCGCAGCTCGCGCACCAGCTCGGGCACGTTCTCCACCTCGTTGTAGGCGGGTACGAGCACGGCAAAATCCCGCCGCGCCTCCTCGGGGAGGCGCGCGGCCGGGGTCGTCATCGGCGCGGCTTCGGGGGTCATGGCCTTCGGAATCGGTGGCGGCGGCGCGCGGCCGCCGGACTCAGACGCGCTTGCGCATGCGGGCGGACAGGATGCCCAACTGGTCACGGTACTTGGCCACCGTGCGGCGGGCAATCTGGATCCCCTCGTCCTTGAGGATGTTGACGATGGCCTGGTCCGTGAGCGGCTTGGTGGGCTTCTCGTCATCCACCAGCTTCTGGATGCGGTCCTTGATGCCGCGCGCGCTGACGTCCTCCCCGGACGTGGTGGAGAGCCCGCTCGAGAAGAAGAACTTGAGCGGCAGCACCCCGCGCGGCGTCTGCACGAACTTCTCATTCGTCACGCGCGACACGGTGGACTCGTGCATGTTGATGACCTCGGCCACCTCGCGCAGCGTGAGCGGCTTCAGGTGCTGCACGCCGCGCTCGAAGAAATCACGCTGCCGGTCCACGATGAAGTTCATCACCTTGAGCATGGTCTGGCGCCGCTGCTCGATGGCCTGGATCATCCAGTTGGCGCTGTTCAGCTTGTTGGAGATGAACTCCTTGTTCTCCCCCTTGAATTTGCTCTTGTCCCGGGCAATCTCGCGGTAGGCACGCGACAGCTTGAGGCGCGGCAGGCTGGTGTCATTGAGGAAGACCAGGTAGTCCCCGTCGATCTTGTCCACCACCAGATCGGGCGTGATGTAGTTGTCCGACCCGCCGCCGTACTTGAGCCCCGGCTTGGGATCATAGCGCGCTACCTCATCGGCCGCCGTCTGCACGTCCTTCGGTGTGATGGAGAGTTCTTTGGAGATCTCCGACCAGCGGTGGTTGATGAGCTGCTCGAAGTGGTCGTGCACGATGGAGTAGGCCAGTGTGTCTTCCTGCTCCGCGTCGCGCATCTGCAGCAGCAGGCACTCGCGCAGGTTGCGAGCGCAGATGCCGGCCGGATCGAAGCCGTGGATCACCTCGAGCATCTCGTGGCCCTCGGCCACGCTGAACGTCTCCAGCGTCTCACCCTCCTCCACCCAGTCCTGCCCCGCCTCCTTCACCCAGTCGTTGATGCCGCTGACCACGTCCTCCACCGAGCAGGTGAGGTAGCCGTCCTCGTCGATGTTGCCGATGAATTCCTCACCCAGCAGCATCTGGCGCGGTGAGAGGCGCATGAGGCTGAGCTGGTCACGCAGGTGGTCGTAGAGATCGCGCGTGTCCACCGAGACGGGCTCGTAATACTCCTTCTCCTCGTACTCCTGCTTGCGCCCACCCGCGTCGAAGCCGTCCAGGAGAATCTCCTCCCAGTCGATCTCCTCCTCGTCCTTCTCCTTCTCCTGCTCCTCCTTCTCCTTGGAGAGCGCGTCATCCTCCGTGACCGCCGGCTCTTCCAGGTCCAGGAAGGGATTGGTGGTCATCTCCTGCTTGATGTGCTGCTGCAGGTCCAGCAGGGGCATGTAGAGCAGATCCATCGCCTGATACAGGCGTGGATTGATCTTCATCTCCTGCTTGAGTTGGGTCCCTTGGTAGAGACCGGACTTCATGGAGCTCATACGGTTACTTCCGGTGGTCGGTAGCGCTCCCGCATCCGGGCCGTGAGGGTGGGCCCGAAGTAGATCTCGGCAACCTCTTCGTTCCACACCAGCTCGGCCACGGTGCCCGATACCCGCACCCGACCATCATACATGATGTACGCGCGGTCCACGATGTCGAGCGTCTGCTCCACGTTGTGATCCGTGATGACCACGCCGATTCCCCGGTGTCTCAGTTCCGCCACGATCTGCTGGATGTCATGCACCGCGATGGGGTCCACCCCCGCGAACGGTTCGTCCAGCAGCATGAACTTCGGTTCACTCACGAGCGCCCGGGTGATCTCCAGCCGGCGCCGCTCACCTCCGGAGAGGGAGTACGCCCTGGCCTTGCGCAGGTGCTTGATGCCCAGCTCGTCCAGCAAACGCTCGAGGCGCGCCTTCCGCTCCGTCCGGGAGAGCTTCATGGTCTCCAGAATGGCCATGATGTTCTGCTCCACCGTCAGCTTGCGGAAGACGGACGGCTCCTGCGCCAGGTAGCCCAGGCCCTGCCGGGCCCGCTTGTACATGGGCGTCCGGGTCAGCTCCCCGTCATCCAGGAAGACCTGCCCGGCGTCCGGCGCGATGAGCCCCACCATCATGTAGAACGTGGTGGTCTTCCCCGCCCCGTTCGGCCCGAGCAGCCCCACGATCTCCCCCTGGGAGACCGTGAGGTCCACATCCGCCACCACGCGCCGCTTGCGGTAGCTCTTGGCCAGACCCCGGGCGGAGAGCGTACTACGCCCGTCGCCGGACTTTGGCACGTATCGTGCCGCGCCCGGGCGCTCCCGCCGCTCGATCAGGTGCCGCACGGCCTCGTCCAGCGCCGCCACGTACGCGTCCCGGCCCCCGTCCATCTCCGCCCAGAGCGCCGCATCGATGCGCACCCGCTCCCAGCTCTCACCAGCGGGTTCGCCATGCGCAATGCCCGCGTCCGCGAGCCGGGATAGGACGTGCTCGTCCAGGTAGTGCCCCGGCTCGTCCGGATCCTCGGCGTCGGCGGCCAGCCACATGGCGGCGGCCTCTCCGCCCCGCTCCTCCAGGGCGCGGGGGAAGGCCGAGCGGATGGCCGCGCGCCAGTCGCCGCGCTCCATGCTGCCGTCGGCCTCGGCGCGGCGCACCAGCTCGGCCAGCCCCACGGCCACGGAGGCATCGTGCGCCGGCAGCGCGTCCACGAACGTACGGAGCCTCATGGCAGCCGCCCCGGCTCGCCCGGCAGACCACCACCACTGCTACCCGGCGTCAACTGTATGCCCTTCACATCACCCTCCGCCTGCACGCCACTCACCTCACCATTCACCATCTGCACCTCGATACGCTGCGCCAGCAGGTAGCTGATGTCCCACGGCCGCTCGGTGTCCTCCTCCGTCCGCTGCCGGAAGAGCGAGCTGGCCGGCGCACCCACGGCCACGAGCCGATCCAACACCCGCTCTCCCGTCTCGGCGGCAGGCGCCCGCAGGTCGATGGCGGCGGGATCCGCCACCGCGTCCGGCAGCGGCGGATCACCAGGCGCACCCGGCTCCGCCGGCGTCGCCGCCACGAAGAACGCCCGGATCGTGTCCCCCTGGACCCAGTTGTCCCGGGCAATCTCGGGCACGCCCTCCATGGCCAGCGCCGCCGTGTCACGCATGACACCACGCGCCTGGCCCACCGCCACCACCTCCTGGATGACCTGGCCGGGCGCCAGGGCGTCGATGGAATCGGCCACCATATCCACCGTCTCGGAGCGCACCGTGGCGCGCCGCCGGGAATCGGGGGCTGCCGGCCCCTCGAGA
The DNA here is from genome assembly GCA_040905425.1 of Gemmatimonadota bacterium. Taxonomy (GTDB): domain Bacteria; phylum Gemmatimonadota; class Gemmatimonadetes; order Longimicrobiales; family RSA9; genus JBBDRO01. The sequence continues at coordinate 8,984 of JBBDRO010000108.1, forward strand.
TCTGCTGGCGCCCCGGGCGCCCCTCCCGGCGGCCCCGCACGCTCCGGTGCGGGGTCGCCCACCACCACCATGCGCTCCACCTCTCCCGCGGTGAAGAGCAGGCGGATGCGCGGGCCGTCGGCGCTCATCTCCTCGGACTCCAGCGTGGCCTGGCCGAGCGCCAGAATCTCACGGAAGGCGTCCGGGTCCGCGGGCGGGGCGTCGGGATCGTCCAGCAGGGGGGCGGCCAACACGACGGTGTCTGCCACGACCGCGGTATCCGCCACGACCGCAGTGTCTGCCACGACCGCGGTATCCGCCACGACCATGGTATCCGCCACGGCCAGGGTGTCCACCGCAGCCCCGGCCGTGTCCGGGAGGAGCCCGCGCCGACCGGGCAGCAACCCGCCCCGCCCGCCCGCCTCCGGATCTTCCGCCAGCGGGGCAGAGCGCTCCGTATAGGCCAGGATGCTGTCCCCCGTGAGCGTGTAGTCTCCCGCCATGCGCGCCTGCCCCACCAGGCGCAGGATGCCCGCGTCCTCGTTGAAGAAGGCGCGCTGCTGGGCGGTGGCGTCCACGTTCTGGCGGCGGATGACCACGTTGCCGCGCCCCTCGAAGGCGCTCTGCCCGCGGATGGTCATGGCGTCGGCCACCACGTGGGTGGTGTCACCGGCCTGGCGCAGCTCCGGGGGCGTGCGGAAGAGCGTGGCCACCGGGCGGCCGCTGTAGATCTCGATGCGCTCCTCGTCCTGGAAGTAGTCCATCGTGGGCCCCTCGATCACGGACCCGGTGGCCAGATCGGTGAGCACCACCTGACCGGCGCCGCCCTGCGCGGACAGGTGGCGGTTACGCGTGTAGTAGCGGGCCGTGGCCGCCGTGAGCGTCTTGGTGGTATCGGCAAAGGAGACGTTGCCGATGAACTCCGCCATGTTCGTGCTCACGTGGATGATCACGCTGTCTGAGCGGATGCGGGTGCCCCCCGCGCAGTGCACCGTGACACCGCCGCCCAGGAAGTGGGTCTCCCCCGGCGTGCCCGGCGCCACGATGTTCTGCTCGCCCTCCGCGTCGTAGCGGGTGCACTGCTGCGCAGCCGCCGGCTGCGCCAGCACTCCGAGCCCGATCACCGCCGCCGCCCAGGTCCAGCGCATCAGAAGATCACCAGCCCGACCGAGCCCGTGGGCCGGCGCAGCCGGACGTTGCCGATGCGTCCGCCCTGCACGCCGGTGGCAATGAAGCCGTCGCGCGCCGTTGTGCGCTCACCATCCTGAATGATCACGGAGGTGCTGTCACTCTCCATGCGCCCGGCCGCGGGGTCGTAGAGCAGCTCCGGCGTCTCGATGCGGTAGCCGTCGCTGGTCACGAGCACCACATTGCCGCGCGCGATCATGGACTCGGTATTCCGGTTGAAGGTGCCGCGCTCGGAGGTCAGCGTGGCCGTCTGCTGGCCGGTGCTCTCGTCGAAGATCTTCAGGTCCACGCCGCGCAGGCTGTAGCCCGCCGAGTCCTGGAACTCGTAGGCGGTGTCCGCGCGCAGCTCGGCCGTGCGCCGATCCCCCTCCGTGGAGTAGTAGCGCATGCCCACGGTGACCATGTCGGCCGGGAGCTCCTGATAGTCGGTGCCCGCGGGCGCGGCAGGGCCGTTGCACGCGGCCAGGAGGAGCGCGGGAAGCAGGATGAAGGGTCGTCGCATGATTCCTTATACCGCTCCGGCCCGCATAAGGTCATGCAGGTGGACCATCCCCTCGAGAACGCCCTCCCCGTCCACCACCGGCAGCGCCATGATGCCGTGCTTCTCCATGACGTAGACCGCCGAGGCCGCCAGCACGTCCGCGCCGGTGGTCTTGGGCTCCGCGGTCATGACGTCCCCCACCGGACGGTCCAGGAAGCCGTCATCGTGCTCCATGAGGCGCGTGAGGTCCCCCGCGGTGACCACGCCCACCACGCGGCGCGCGCCGTCCACCACGGCCACGGTGCCGCGCCGCTCGGCCAGCAGCACCACGCAGCGGCGCATGGCGGCGTCGGGCGGCAGCTCCGGCAGCTCCCCGGTGAGCATGACGTCCCCCACCCGCAGCGTGAGCTTGCGGCCCAGCGAGCCACCCGGATGGATGCGCGCAAAGTCCTCACGCGTGAAGCCGCGCTCCTCCAGCAGCGCCACGGCCAGCGCGTCCCCCATGGCCAGCGTCACGGTGGAGGAGGTGGTGGGCGCCAGGTCGTGCGGACAGGCCTCCTCCGCCACCGAGCAGTCCAGGCAGACGGTGACGGCGCGCCCCAGCACGGAGTCCACCCGCCCGGTGAGCCCGATCACGGGCACGCCCAGCCGGCTCAGGTACTCGAGCAGCCCTGCCAGTTCGTCGGAGGCGCCGCTCTTGGAGAGCAGGATGGCCACGTCCTGGCGCCCCACGATGCCCAGGTCGCCGTGCAGCCCCTCCACGGGGTGGAGGAAGATGGCCGGGGTGCCGGTGGAGGTGAGCGTGGCGGCGATCTTCCGCGCGATGATGCCGCTCTTGCCGATGCCGCTCACGATGACGCGCCCGCCGGTCTCGCGGAGCAGTCGCACGGCGCGCACGAACGGTTCGCCCAGGCGGGCCTCCAGGGCACCCACCGCGTCCCGCTCCATGCGCAGCACGCGCCGCCCCTGGTCGAGCACCTCGGCGTCGGTCAGGCGACCCGGCACGGCCACGCTCACCGCACCGCCTCCGCCTGCGGCGCCGCGCCACGCTCCTCGAGGTAGGCCTCCACCACGCGGGGCCACTCCCCACGGGCGCTGAGCAGCGCCTCCACGAACTCGCGCACGGCGCCGCGCCCGCCGGGGCGGTCGGTGCACCAGGCGGCCGCCGCGCGCACCTCGGCCACGGCATCCGCCACGGCCACGGGCAGCGCGCAGCGGCCGAGCAGCACCAGGTCGGGCAGGTCATCCCCCATGCACGCCACCTCGTCCCACGAGGCGCCCGCTTCCTCCAGCGCCGCCTCCGCGTGCGCCAGCTTCTGCCCGCCGGGGCCGATGCGGCAGGAGACACCCAGCTCCTCCGCGCGCAGACGCGACGCCGCCGACTCGCGGCCGCTCACGATGGCCACGTGGATGCCCGCACGCTGCAGCAGCTTGATGCCCAGGCCGTCGGTGATGTCGAAGCGCTTGAGCTCCACGGCGTTGCCGACCGCGTCCTGCCCCAGGAAGACGCCGCCGTCCGAGAGCACGCCGTCCACGTCCAGGATGACCGCCCGGATACGCCCGGCCACCTCCGCCGGAATCGGCTCAGCCATGCGGCGCTCCCACGGCGCGGGACGCGCCGAGCGCCTCGCGCAGCGCCAGCACCTCCAGCATGAGCGGCCGGAGCCGCGCCAGTGGCAGCATGTTGCTGCCGTCGGAGGGCGCGCTCTCGGGGTGCGGATGCACTTCCAGGAAGAGGGCGTCCGCGCCGGCGGCCACCGCCGCGCGGACCAGGGGCGGCGTGAACTCCGGGTCCCCACCGCTCGCGCCGCCGGCGCGTCCTGGCCGCTGGACGGAATGCGTGCCGTCGAAGATGGTGGGCGCGGAGGTCGCTTCCTTCATGCGTGTGAAAGAGCGCATGTCCACCACCAGGTCCCCGTAGCCGAAGGCGGTCCCCCGCTCGGTGACCGCCACGCCGGCGGCGCCCGCCGCGCGAGCCTTGTCCACGGCGCCGCGCATGTCCTCGGGCGCCATCCACTGGCCCTTCTTGATGTTCAGGCAGCGGCCCGTGGCGGCGGCGGCCTCCACCAGGTCCGTCTGGCGGGAGAGGAAGGCGGGGATCTGGAGCACGTCACAGACGTCGGCCACGGCGGCCGCCTGGGTGGCGTCGTGCAGGTCGGTGAGGAGCGGCAGGCCGGTGGCCTCCCCCACGCGCCGGAGGCGGCCGAGACCCTCGTCGATGCCCGGCCCGCGGGGCGCGCCGGCCTTGCTCCGGTTGGCCTTGTCGAAGGAGGCCTTGAAGAGGATGGGGAGCTCCAGCTCCGCGGCCAGGGCGGCCAGTGCCTCCCCCACGCGCAGATTCAGCGCGTCATCCTCCAGCACGCACGGTCCCGCGATGAGAAAGAACGCGCCCCCGGGACGGAAGAGCTCCGCCAGCGCGGGGCGCGCGCTCATCCGGCCTCGACGGGGGCGCCGGCCTCCGCCGCGGGGCCGGTGCCGTTGCCGGTGGCGGCGTCGGACTGTTTGCCGCGGCCCGCCTCCGGGCCCGCGCCGTCCCCGCGCCGGTCGCGCGCGGCCGCCACGAACGCGGCGAAGAGCGGATGCGGGCGCATGGGCCGCGACTTCAGCTCGGGATGGAACTGGCAGCCCAGGAACCAGGGGTGCTCGGGCAGCTCCACGATCTCCACCAGGTTGCCGTCCGGAGAGACGCCGGAGAGGCGCATGCCGCTCTCGGCCAGCCGATCACGGTAGGCGTTGTTGACCTCGTAGCGATGCCGGTGCCGCTCGCTGATCTCCGCGTCGCCGTACGCTTCGTGCGCCACCGAGCCGGGACGCAGGCGCGCCGGGTAGGTGCCCAGGCGCATGGTGCCGCCCAGGTCGGTGACCTGGCGCTGGGAGTCCATCAGGCAGATGACCGCCTGGTCCAGATCCTCACCGAACTCGGCCGAGTGCGAGCCGGTCAGCCCCACTACGTTGCGCGCGTACTCGATGACGGCCACCTGCAGCCCCAGGCAGATGCCGAAGAACGGCAGGTCGTTCTCACGCGCCCAGCGCACGGCGTCCAGCATGCCCTCCACGCCGCGCACGCCGAAGCCGCCGGGGATGAGCAGCCCGTGGAAGTCCTCCAGGATGCCCGGCGCACCGCCGTTCTCGAAGTCCTCACTGGAGAGCCACTCGATGTCCACGCCCACGTCGTGCGCAATGCCGCCGTGGATGAGCGCCTCCTGCACGGATTTGTAGCTGTCCACCAGCGAGGTGTACTTGCCCACCACGGCAATCTGCACCCGCCCGTGGCCGGGCCGCCGCACGCGCTCCACCATGGCCGACCAGCGCGTCAGATCAGGCTGCGGCACGTCCAGCCCCAGCTTCTCCACCACCAGGTCATCCAGCTTCTGCTGTCGGAGCGAGAGCGGCACTTCATAGATGCTCTCCACGTCCCTCGCCTCAACCACGCCGCGCGGGTCCACGTTGGTGAAGAGCGCAATCTTGCGCTTCAGATCCTCACCCAGCGGTCGGTCCGTGCGGCAGATGAGCACGTCGGGCTGGATCCCGATCTCCATCAGCTCGCGCACGGAGTGCTGCGTGGGCTTGGTCTTGAGCTCACCGGCGGCGGCGATCCAGGGGATGAGCGTGAGGTGCATGAAGAGCGTGTGCTCGCGGCCCACGTCCTGGCGGAACTGCCGGATGGCCTCCAGGAACGGCTGCGACTCGATGTCACCCACGGTGCCGCCGATCTCCGTGATGACCACGTCGTGATTGGTGGCCAGGCGGCGGATGGCGCTCTTGATCTCGTCGGTGATGTGCGGGATGACCTGCACGGTGGCGCCCAGGTAGTCCCCGCGCCGCTCCTTGGTGATGACGTCCAGGTAGATCCGCCCGGTGGTGATGTTGTTGGCCTGCGAGAGGCTCTCGTCCACGAAGCGCTCGTAGTGGCCCAGGTCCAGGTCGGTCTCTGCGCCGTCATCCGTGACGAACACCTCCCCGTGCTGGAAGGGGGAGAGCGTGCCGGGGTCCACGTTGATGTAGGGGTCGAACTTCTGGATGGTGACGCGCAGGCCGCGCTCCACCAGCAGACGCCCCAGTGAGGCGGCGGCGATTCCCTTCCCCAGGGAAGAGACGACGCCGCCGGTGACGAAGATGTACTTCGTGGGTTGGTCCTTCTGTTCGCTCATCGCTCCACCGTTCGGTGTGCCGCTGCTTGGTGCATGCGCCCGAGCCGCGCCTCCGCGCGGCGGGCATCTTCCAGTGTGTCCACGCCCGCCTCCGCGTGGCCGCCCAGGGCCACGCCGATGCGCATGCCGGCGGCCAGCGGTCGCATTTGCTCGAGCCGCTCCAGGAGTTCCAGCTGGCCGGGCGGCAGGGCCACCCAGCGCGCCAGCGCCGCGCGCGTGTAGGCGTAGACTCCAACATGCCGCAGGAAGGGCGGGGACGCCAGTTCCTCGGCGCTCGGTTCCCCGCCCCGCTTGTGGGGCACCGGGGCGCGGGTGAACGCCAGGGCCGCGCCGTCCTCCGCGCGGAGGACCTTGACCACCGCCGGGTCGCGCCAGGCGTCCAGCTCGCGCACCGGCGTGGCCACCGTGCCCACCTCCCAGTCCCCCGCCGCCAGCGCCGCCGCCGCGGCCACGTGCTCCTCCAGGATGAAGGGCTCGTCGCCCTGGATGTTCACGATGACCGGGAAGTCTTCGTAGGCCGCGCGCGTGGCCACCTCCGCCACGCGGTCCGTGCCGGAGAGATGATCGGGTCGGGTGAGCTCCACGGCGGCGCCAAACGCGCGGCAGGCCTCCGCCACCTCGGCGGAGTCGGTGGCCACTACGCAGGCGTCCAGGACGGAGAAGGCGGAGACACGACGCCAGACCCACTCGATGAGGGGCCGGCCCAGGAGGGGGTGGAGGGGCTTCCGTGGAAGGCGCTCCGACCCGAGCCTCGCGGGGATCACGCCGAGTATGCGCGTGTCCGTCACGTACCGCCGGGGGTGCGAGGGCGCGCGGCGCTATGCAAAAAACGCGCCGCAGGATGGGAAAAGGTAACGGGCGGGTAGGGGTTGTGTCAAAGGCCTTCCGCCTCGTCTGTCAAGTACGGATAGAAATGTCCCCTACCTTCGACGGATAGAAATGTCCCCTC
>JBBDRO010000109.1:0-15724 GCA_040905425.1 Gemmatimonadota bacterium
TCCCCTTCTCGAAGTTCTCCACGCTCATCCACTCGTCCGGCGCGTGGGCGTTCTGCCCGGGCAGGCCGAAACCCATGAGCAGCGCGGGCGCGTCCAGTAGTTCCTCGAACTCCACCACGATGGGGATGGAGCCGCCCTCGCCGGCGTAGATGACCTCGGCGCCGAAGGCCTCCTCGAGCGCCTTGGAGGCCGCCGCGTAGAGCGGACCCTCCAGCTTGCCGCGCCACGGCCGGCCGCCGTGCAGCACCCGCACTACCACCTCCACGCCCGCCGGCTTCAACTTCTCCACGTGGGCCTGGAAGAGCTTCTCGATCTCCTTGGGATCCTGGTCGGGCACCAGCCGACAGCTCACCTTGGCCATGGCATGCGACGGTAGCACCGTCTTGGCTCCCTCGCCCGTATACCCCGACAGGAATCCGTTCACCTCCACGGTGGGCCGCACCCAGAGGCGCTCCGGGGTGGTGAAGCCCTCCTCACCGCCCAGCGCGGGTGAGCCCGTCTCCTTCCTGAAGGTCTCGTCGTCGAAGGGCAGCGCCCGGATCTGCTCCTTGTACTCGGGCGCGGCCGTCACCCTGTCGTAGAAGCCATCGATGGTGGCGTGCCAGCGCTCGTCGTGGAAGGAGGCAATGATCCGGCAGAGCGCGGTGGCCGGGTTGATGACGGCGCCGCCGTAGCTGCCCGAGTGGAGGTCCTGAGCCGGTCCGGTGACGTCGAGCTGGAAGTAGGTGAGCCCGCGCAGCGACGCCCCGATGGTGGGCATCCCCTCGGCAAACATGCTGGAGTCCGAGATGACGATGGCGTCCGCCGCGAGCAGGTCGCGGTGCTCCTTCACGAAGGGCATGAGGTGCTCGCTACCCACCTCCTCCTCACCCTCGGCTATGACCACCACGTTGACGGGCAGCTTGCCGTTGGCCTCCATGTGGGCCTCGAGCGCCTTCACGTGCAGGTATAGCTGCCCCTTGTCATCCACCGAGCCGCGGGCGTAGATGCGGCCCTCGCGCACCTCCGGCTCAAAGGGCGGCGTAGTCCATAGCTCCAACGGTTCGGGCGGCTGGACGTCATAGTGCCCGTAGATGAGCACCGTCTGCGCGTCGGGGCCGGCGCCGCGCCACTCGCCGGTGATGATGGGGTGCCCCTCGGTCTCGTGGACGCGCACCTCCAGCCCCGCGCCCTTCATCTTCTCCGCCAGCCACTCCGCCGTCTGCCGCGTGTCCTCGTTGTGCTCGCTCCGGGCGCTCACGCTGGGCATGCGCAGGAACTCGAAGAGCTCTTCCTGGAAGCGCTCGCGGTTGGCGTCTATGTATTGGTGGACGTCAGGCATGTGGTCCCCTCCCCGTTCGTGTTGCGGTCCGCACGGCAATATGCGTGGGGGTGCGGAGCGGGGCCATGTGCCGAGGGAATCGGGCTGCGCCGCCTCACCAGCCCTTCAACGGCCAGTGCATGGATGCGACCGGCGGCCAGACCAGGTTGGCCTCCTCAAGCCGGGCGGCCAGGTTGGGCGCGACGTCGAGATCGAACGGCGCGCCGCACATGCAGAAGTAGATGCCGACCATCAGCAGCAGCGGCCCCGCCGGCCGGGCATCGATTTCCGCTGCCACCGCATTGGCGGCCGCGCGGTCGCCGGTGCGGGCGGCCATCACCACGTCGGCAGCAATCCCCACCGGAAGAGCCGGGTCGGTCGGCCGCCTCCGCAGCGCCTCGAGGCGCTCCCGATCGCCACGGGCAGCGGCCAGCCAGGCTTCGCCCTTTTGGCGATTGCTGTTGGTCGAGCCGTCCAGCCGCGGCAGGGAGGCGCGAGCCTCGTCGAGGCGCCCGCCCGCGATCAGGGCCTGGAGCCGGGCTTCCTCCAGCCCGAATCCGGTCACGTTGGCCACCGAGAGCCCTCGCTCGGCAATATCCAGGGCACGGTCGGCGTCGCCGGTATAGATCGAAGCCATCACCGCATGTAGCCAGTGGGCCTCATCCAGGGCATTGCAGCGCGTGGCGCGCAGGAAGAACTCACGCGCCGGTTCAGCCATGCCGAAGGCCAGTCCCGCCACGTGCAGCCACTGGTCGCGGCCGCAGGCCTCCGTGTGCTCGAACGTCCGTCGCGCCAGTTCTGCGAGGCCGGTCCAGTCGTCCGAAAACATGCGCCGGGTAATCTCGATGAAATCGCGGGCAGCCTCATTGGGCGCGACCCGCCAGGCGTCCCGCAGGCGCCGCTCGTGCTCGGCGCGGGCGCGCGCCACTTCTCCGGCCGGTAGCGACTCCGGCTCGACGCCGGCGGCCAGGTCGAGCAGGATGTGGCCGTACAGGTCGGAACTGTGGAAGCGTGCCACCCAGAGCCTCGGTGCCCGCGCGAACGCCCGGTCGAAGAGGGCGTTGGCCTCCATCAGCGTCGGGATCTGCGGCGCGCCGCCGTGGGCGAGCTGATAAAGCTCGTAGCCGCGCGCAAAGAGGGCGTAGGCCTCGGGATCACGTACGCCGGCCTCGGCCATCCGCTCGCGCTCGCGTTCGTCGAGCAGTATGCCGAGGGCGGAGGCCACCTGGCTGGCGATGTCGGTCTGGACCACGAAGGCGTCGTCGACCGGCCGGTCGTAGGCGGCCGACCAGACCTGGAATCCATCCCGGGCCCGCACGAGCTGGGCGGTCACGCGCATCATCTCGCCGGAGTGCCGCACGGTGCCCTCGAGCACGTGATCCACGCCGAGGCGCGCGGCAATCTCGTCGACCGGTACGTCCTTGTCCTTGTAGAAGAAGGATGACGTACGCGCCGTGACCAGCAGGTTCGGCACCGCGGTCAGCGCGTTGAGGATTTCCTCGGTCAGTCCGTCGGCGAAGTAGCCCTGCTCCGGGTCGGAGGAGAGGTTGTCGAAGGGCAGCACCGCAATCGACGACCCCACCTCGACGCTGCCCGCGGACTCCACCTCGGCAGCCGGTCCGGAGCCGGCGCCTGGATTCAGCAACCACCCGGCGGACAGCCCGATGCCCACCGCAACCAGGAACCCGGCAACCACGAGGGTACGTTTGCCCAGCGGCGGCGCGCTTCCGCCGGCGTCCCCCCGGGCCGCTGGTGCCGTTCGCCGTATCGAGCCCTCGGGCGTCACCTCCAGCGCCCAGGCCAGCACGAGCGCCACCGGGAAGCCCAGCATCACCAGCGCGACCACCAGGCTCATGGCCCAGTTCGGCACGCCCATCCGCGGCAGCATGAGGTCCGCCGCCTCGAGCACCGCGAAGGCGGTGGCACCGTACACCACCGCCACGCGGAAGACCTTCCGGCGCCTTAGTTCCTCGAAGAAGGTCATGCGTTGCCAACCAGGGCCGGTCATCGTACTGCCTTAAGCGACCCGGCGCCCCGACCTTCGAGCGCACCAACGATCATCGCGCGCAGTCGCTCCAGGACCGTGGCTCCGTCATGCGGCGGAGATCCTTTGCGGAGGTGGTGGTCTGGTGAAGGTGTGTCGGGCGAACGGCCCGACATCCCAGAGTACATCAGCCGGCCGGGCCGGGCAATGATGTCCCCGTCTCTGGCACCGCCCCCCCCACCCCCAACCAAACCGCCCCCTCGCGCGCCTGATAGCGGGGCGTAGCGCCCCCCGTGCCGCCGCCTTGCCTCCTGGCCCGCCACGGCCAAATTGCACACCAGGCGCGCAGCCGATCCCTCCCGGCCCACGCGCCCGCCGTATCCACCTGGAGAAGACAGCATGCGAACGATGACGTTCCTCCGCCGCCGCGCGGACCTTGCGACCATGGCGGCGCTCGCCCTGCTCGTGCCCGCCGCCGCCGCGGCGCAGCAGCGCTCCGCCCTGGACGCCACCACCTTGGCGACCATCGAGGCCCGCTCTCTCGGGCCCGGGCTGGTCACCGGCCGCATCGCGGACATAGCCATCGATCCGCGGGACACCAACGTCTGGTACGTGGCCACGGCGTTCGGCGGCGTGTGGAAGACGGACAACCGGGGGCTCTCCTTCGAGCCGATCTTCGATGACGGCGGCACCCACAACATGTGCTGCATCGTCATCGACCCGGAAGATTCCAACGTCCTCTGGCTGGGCACGGGCGAGAACCACAGTCAGCGCAGCGCCCACTTCGGGGACGGGCTCTACAAGTCCACCGACGCGGGGGAGAGCTGGCGGCGGGTAGGGCTGGCCAGCTCGGAGCACATCGGCGCCATCCGCATCGACCCGCGTGACTCGGACGTGGTCTACGTGGCGGCGCAGGGTCCGCTCTTCTCGGCCGGCGGCGACCGCGGCCTCTACCGTACCAGCGACGGCGGCGCCACCTGGGACCGCGTCCTCTTCGTGAGCGACGACACCGGCATCACCGACGTGGTGCTGGACCCGCACGACCCGGACGTCCTCTTTGCCGCGGCCTATCCGCGCCGCCGCCACGTGGGCCAGGCCCTCGGCGGCAGCCCCGAGGGCGGCATCTTCCGGAGCCCGGACGGCGGGCGGAGCTGGGAGAAGCTGGGCAACGGCCTGCCCACCGCCGACTTCGGGCGGGCCGGGCTGGCCATCGACGGGCGCACCAGCCCCTCGCAGCTGCTCGCGCTCATCCAGGCGGGCCAGGGGCAGTCGGGCATCTACCGCACTCTGGACGGCGGCGATAGCTGGGAGCGCTTCGGCGTCATGGAGCAGCAGGGCCAGGGGCGCGGCGGCCCGCCGCGCGGCGGCGACCCGGATGACGAGGACGAAGAGGAGGAGGATGCCGACCCGGACTGGTACGCCGACGGCATCGGTCAGTACTACAGCGAGCTGTTCCTGGATCCGCACCGGCCTGGCCACGTCTACTCCATGGCCGTGCGCCTGGCGCGCAGCACGGACGGCGGCGCCACCTGGGGCCGCGCCGGCTGGGAGAGCGCCGGCGTGCACGTGGACCACCACGCCCTGGCCTTCGACCCCGAGGATCCCGACCACATCCTGCTCGGCAATGACGGCGGGCTCTACGAGACCTACGACGCGGGGGAGAGCTGGCGCTTCTTTGCCAACCTGCCCGTCACACAGTACTACCGCGTGGGCGTGAACAACGCCACGCCCTTCTACCACGTGTGCGGCGGCACGCAGGACAACTTCTCCATGTGCGGCCCCTCCCGCACCACCAACGGCTGGGGCATCCGCAACAGTGACTGGTTCATCATCGCGGGCGGCGACGGCTTCCAGGCCCGCGGGGACATGGAGGACCCCAACACCTTCTACGGGGAGTCGCAGAACGGCGGCCTGTCCCGCTTCGACGCGCGCAGCGGGCGCGGCACCAGCATCCGGCCGCGCATCAACACGGCGCCGGCCGCCTTCGGCCATGCACCCGCCGACTCCACCTGGCGCGACCGCTTCAACTGGGACACGCCCTTCATCCTGAGCCCGCACCAGTCCAGGCGGCTTTACTTCGCCAGTCAGTTCCTCTACCGCAGTGACGACCGGGGGGACAACTGGCAGCGCGTGAGCCCGGACCTCACCCGCCAGCTGGACCCGGACACGCTGCCCATCATGGGCAAGGTCTGGCCGCGCGGCTCGGTGGCGCTGAACGTCTCCACCACCGCGCTCAGCAACATCGTTACGCTGGACGAGTCCCCCCTCCTGGAGGGCCTCATCTACGCCGGCACCGATGACGGTCTGCTGCAGGTCAGCGAGGACGGCGGCGCCAGCTGGCGGCGCATCGACCGCTTCCCCGACGTGCCGCGCTGGAGCTACGTGACGGACGTCTTTGCCTCACCGCGGGACGCCGGCACCGTCTTCGTGGCGCTGAACAACTGGCAGCGCGGGGACTACGCCCCCTACATCGTCAAGAGCACGGACCGCGGCCGCAGCTGGACCAACATCACCGGCAACCTGCCCACCAAGCACAACGTGTGGACCGTGGCACAAGACCACGTGAACGCCAACCTGCTCTTCGCGGGCACCGAGTTCGGCCTCTTCTTCTCCCCGGACGGCGGCGGGCAGTGGACCCAACTGAAGGGCGGCATGCCCATAGCCCAGGTGCGGGACCTCATCCTGCACCGCCGCGAGCATGACGTGGTCATGGCCACCTTCGGGCGCGGCTTCTACGTGCTGGATGACTACAGCGCGCTCCGCGCGATCACCCCCGCCACGCTGGCCGAGCCTGCCCGGCTCTTCCCGCTGCGCCACGCCTACAGCTACGTCCAGGGCGGCCTGGCCCCCGCGGGCGCGGCCGGCGTGCTGGCCATCTCCGGCAACTACTCTACCGCCAACCCGCCCGTGGGCGCGTGGATCACCTACCACGTGCGCGACGCCGTGCCCGAGGACGCCCGCCTGGTGCTCACCATCACGGACGGCAGCGGTGAGGCGTTCCGCCGCTGTGAGCTGGAGGGCCAGCCGGGGCTCCGGCGCTTCGCGTGGAACCTGCTGGGGGACCCCGCGCCCGGGGAGCCGGACGAGGACGATCCCGACGCCGAGGAGGAAAGTGGCGCGGAGATCACCTCCTGCACCGGCGGTGGTGGCGGCGGCGGTTTCGGCGGCGGCGGCCGCGGCCGGCGCCCCACGCCCCGCGCCGAGCCCGGCGTCTACCGCGCCTCGATCGGCTTCCTGTTCGGTGACGAGGTAACGGAGATCGGACCCAGCCAGACGTTCAACGTGCTACCGCTGCCGGAGCGGTAGTCCGCCGTCCCCTTCCGGGGGTAAGCGACGATGCCCGGCCGGCTTCTTCCGCTCCGCGGGAAGCCGGCCGGGCTCTGTTCGTGGGTGCGTCCGTTGCGTCTCCGGCTTCTGTCCTGTATGATGTATAAAAGCATCATATCTCCTTTGTGAAGACCATATGACCGATTTACGCATCGAAAATCGCACCGATGCCGAGATCCTGGCGGAACTGGGCGAGCGCCTGGCCCGTCTGCGCACCGGTCACGGCCTGACCCAGGAGGAAGCGGCCCGCCAGGCGGGCGTGGCACGCACCACCGTCTCGCGGGCCGAACGGGGTGAGAATCCCAACCTCCTCACCGTGGTCCGCCTGCTCCGCGTATACGGGCGCCTGGGCGCGCTGGACAGCTTCATCCCCGAACCGGAGGTGAGCCCGATGGCGCTCATACGGTCCAGTCGAGGGACGGGCCGTGGCTGAGGCGGCGGCGTTCGCGGAGATCCGCCTGTGGGGGCGGACCCTGGGGGGAGTGGCGGAGCTGGCAGACGGCGGCGTGGTCTTCGAGTACGACCCCGGCTTCCGCCGCTCCGGGCTGGAGCTCTCCCCGCTGCGCCTGCCGCTCTCCCTGCGCGGCCCGGTGCGCTTCACGGAGCTGCTGCGCCAGGAGGGCTTCCGCGGGCTGCCCGGCGTGCTGGCCGACGCCCTGCCCGACGCCTTCGGCACGAGCGTCATCCGCGCCTACTATACGGCCCGAGGGCGGTCCGAGAAGGCGTTCTCCCCGGTGCAGCATCTGCTCTACGTGGGCGAGCGCGCCCTTGGCGCACTCACCTTTCACCCCGCCGAGGAGCTGGAGCCGCGACCGAGGGAGGTGGGGGCCCTGGACGTGGAGGCGCTGGAGGTGGCCGCGCTGGTGGCCGACGCCCGGCGCATCATCGCCGGCGTGGCGGACGTCACCGTGCCGGAGATCTACCGCATCGGCTCATCCGCGGGTGGCATGCGCCCCAAGGCCATCGTGCTCTTCAACCCCGGCACGGCAGAAGTGCGCTCCGCCTTCGCGCCGCCCTGCCGCGGTGACATCCCCGCGCTGGTGAAATTCGATGGCGTGGGCAAGCGCACCATCCACCAGGAGCTGGGCCAGCCGGAGCACTACAATCGCGTTGAGGCCGCCTACGCCCGCATGGCCCGGGACGCGGGGCTGGACGTGGTCCGCATCCACATGCTCGAGAGTCCCGACGGCCATGCCCACCTCATCATTCCGCGCTTCGACCGGCGGGACGGCGAGCGCCTCCATCAGCACACGCTGGGCGGGCTCCTGCACGTGGACTACAACGATCCCGGCGCCAGCAGCTACGAGGAGTACCTGCGCACCATCCTCCGCCTGGGGATGCCGCCGGCCGCGGTCATCGAAGGTTACCGGCGCATGGTCTTCAACGTGCTGGCCGTGAACCAGGATGACCACGTGAAGAACCTCTCCTTCCACATGAGCCCCGACGGCATGTGGTCCCTCACCCCCGCCTACGACCTCACCTTTGCCCGCGGCGGCGGCTGGACCGCCACGCACCAGATGCGCATTGCCGACAAGCGTGCCGGCATCGCCCGCGGCGATCTGCTGGCCGTGGCCGCCACGTTCGCCATCCGCAACCCGAACGGCATCATCCAGCGCGTAGCGGACGTGCTGGCGGAGTGGCCGCGCTACGCCCGCGAAACCGGCGTGCCGCGGGAGACCGTGCGTGAGGTGGAGGTGGCGCTGGAGGAGCGGCGGGAAGAGGTGGGGTAGAGGGCGCGCGGGAGGCCGGACTTCACAGACGGAGCGCCAACAATGCTACGCAGGCCTGTTCCTGAAGAGATCCTCCGCCCATGACGAAAATGCTTCCGTCTCGCGCAAGATCCGCTGACCCTGCTCGAGGGTGTAATAGTTGCCGCTGTAGGAGGCGTGCGTCTTCGCATCCAGGATCCTTCTCAAGCGCTCGATCTGGTCGGGGTCGGCTCGGTGTCCGAGAGCGTGCATGAGAACTTCGGCTCCCCGCCGATGATCGCCATCGGTCGACCTGATCTCTCGGTAGGCAGTCGAAAGCGCATCCGTAAACGCGATTGCGGCGTGGATCGCCACGATGGCCAGGCCGTTACCGTACTTCGCTTCAGCGAGCGTCTCCAAATCATGGGCGGTACGCAGTAGCGCCTGCCCGACGGCGTGGTACTTGGCCGCGGTGCTCCGGTCCTGCCGTTTCGTGGCTCCAAGCTTCACCACTACGACAGCAGATCCTGAAGGGAATTACCGATCAACGTTCGGCCCTCCGTACTGATTGCTTGCATGAGCGGGTCGCCGTCCTGGTACCGGAACGATGCATCGGCCCTCGAGAGGACATACGGTGACAACCACAGACCCAAGCGGCGGCTCAAGGGAGCTGCAGCCTCTCTGATCCGCTCCTCGACTGCAGCGGTGGCCTCCTCTCCCCCGGTGAGGACCAGCACGTCCAGATCACTACCCGGCCGCGACTTGCCTGTGGCCGCACTTCCGAAGACCACCACACTCAGGATCTCCGGTGCCACGCCGGCGTGGCCCAACGCACGCTCCAATTCGGTCCTGACGACGTCCAGACTCCCCCGCTCCCGTTCAAACAGCCCGGCGAGCGCCTCGTAGAAATAATGGGCCGTGTTGATCTGGTAGAGGTGAGCCCCGCCCGCTTCGGTTCGTTCCAGGATACGGAGATCGCTCAGTTCGTCCAGGGCGCGCTGTGCGCCGGCGTTGCTCCGGATTCCACCGAGCCTCTGGGTCTCTCTTCCGCTCGCCGGGGAGTCCAGGGGCAGAAGGGCTCTCAGAATCTGAACCTTGCTGTCTGAGCCGAGGACATGGTCGAGCAGGTTCAGCATAGAACTTTGAGAAAGGGGAGCCAATGCCCCATTTATAGGGCGACTGACCCAATTTAGGGGCGGAGACGCTGTAAGGCAAGCGCCGCGCGCTCGATGCGGAACACCCGGCCAGCACCGGTCACGAGGTACATCTCGCCGGCGGCGTCGGTGCCGAAGGACGTGACGTTGCCGGCACCGCGGATCCACTCCAGTCGATCGACGGCCGCGCCGTCGTCCATGCGGAAGGAGCGGATCCAGCCGCCGCAGTAGTCGGCGTAGAAGTAATGGCCGCGGAGCTCGGGGATGAGCTGGCCACGGTACACGGCGCCGCCGCTGACGGAGCAGCCGTCGCCATGTGAGTATTCGAGCACCGGCAGGGCCAACCCGCTCTGGTCGCAGCTCCCGCCGCCATAGCAGTGCCGGCCTTCCATGACGTTCCAGCCGTAGTTCACACCGCCCGAGTCGGCGGGCTCCACGTGGATCTCCTCCCACTGGTTCTGCCCCACGTCGGCAATGTAGAGCAGGCCGCTCGGCGGATCGAAGTGGAAGCGCCACGGGTTGCGCAGGCCGTACGCCCAGATCTCGGCGCGCGCGGCCAGGGTGCCCGTGAACGGATTGTCACTCGGTAGCGCGTACGGCTCGCCGGCATCCACATCGATGCGCAGCAGCGCACCCAGCAGCGTGGCCAGGTTCTGGCCGTGCTCGAGCGGGTCGCCACCCGAGCCGCCGTCGCCCATGCCAATGTAGAGCATGCCGTCCGGTCCGAAGGCCACCTGCCCGCCATTGTGGTTGCCGAACGGCTGCGCCACCGCCAGCACGAGCGAGGCCGATGCGGCGTCCGCCACGTCGGCGTCGGCCGACACCGTGTAGCGCTCCACGCGCGTGTCCCCGCTCGTGTCCGTGTAGTTCACATAGAAGCGGCCGTTGGCGGCGTAGTTCGGGTGGAAGGCCACGCTGAGCAGGCCGCGCTCGCCGCCGCTGCCCACCTGCGCCGTGATGTCCAGGAACGCGCGCTCGAGCAGCGCGCCGTTGCGGATGATGCGGATGCGACCGGGCTGCTCGACAACGAACAGGCGCGCATCGCCGGACGGCGCGGCCACGTGCACGGGTGACTGCAACCCCGCCGCCACTTCGACCAGGCGAAGCTCCAGTGATCCAGGAGGCGTGGTGCCGTCATCGGCCGGCGCCGTTGAATCGGCGCAGGCCAGGGCGAGCAGCAGGGCCAGGAAGCGCATGGTTCGGTCCGATGAGTGTGGGAATGTCACACGGCTGCCCGTTGCCGCTTCGGCTGCCGCGCCCCGCTTCGGCTGCCCGCATGCCGCTTCGGCTGCCCGTGTGCCGCTTCGGCTGCCCGCGTGCCGCTTCGGCTGCCCGCGCCCCATCAAAGCCGCACGCGCAGGGGTCCGGCCGAACCGTTGCGGCTCTGGTTGCGATTATTCCAATCAAAGCCGCGCGCGCGATCGGCGCAGCCGCGCGTGCGGGTCCTGTTGGACTATTTGCTACGAATAGCGCAACGGCTCTCAGAACGCGCGCGGTTGCACGTTTGATGGCACATCCGCGCGGCGGACACGTGCGGTTATGCAGAGGCCGCCCGCGTTGAACCCCCTATAAGCGACGAGGCCCGGCCGGCTTCCTCCGCTCCGCGGGAAGCCGGCCGGGCCACACTTCATGCTCGCCAGACCGAGCTGGACGCTTCCATCAGTTGCGACCAGCCCTGGTCAGCTCCTCCAGCAGCGCGTCCGCCTGGTAGATGCTGCGGAGCGCCTCCAGGATGCCGGCGGCGTGCACGGCAATGGTGCGGCCGCCCGTCTCGGTGCGGAAGACGTACTCGTTGGGGAGCTGCTCGATGTTGCCGTCGAAGGCCAGGCCCACCACGCGCGCGTCCCGGTCGATGACCGGGCTGCCGCTGTTGCCGCCGGTGATGTCCAGGGTGGCCACGAAGTCCACGGGCTTGCTCATGTCAATGAACTGGCGCCGCTCCTCGAAGCGCGGCGGCAGGTTCCAGGGCTCCTCCTGCTCGAAGGCGTAGGCGCGCCCGAACATGCCGTGGAAGGTGGTCTTCGGCGCGGCGAAGGTGCCGTTGTAGGCGTAGCGCGCGGTGACGCCGTCGCTGATGCGGAGGGTGAGCGTGGCGTCGGGAGGCACGTCCGTGCCGTAGGCGGCAAAGAGAGCGCGCCCCATGCGCTGCTTCTGCACCGTCTCGGCGTCCACGATCTCCGCCCAGCGCGGCAGCAGTTCCTGGTAGCGCGCCTCCATGGCCACGGCGGCGCGGACGCACGGATCGGCTGATCCCTCGGCGGCCGGCAGGCCGCTACGTAGTAGCTCCTGCCGGAACGCCACGTCCGCCACACGACAGTCGGTGGCCAGGCGCGCGGCGGCTTCGGACGGGGTTTCCCCGGCGCGCAGGAGCAGGCCGCGTACCGGGTCGCTTGATAGAAGCCAGCGGTCGGCCATACCCAGGAAGTGGGCGAGCGGCAGGGTCTCCTGCACACCGCCGAGGGGCGTGGGCTGGCCGAGCAGCGCCTGCACCTGCGCCGGGTCGAAGCCCGCGGTGCGCTCGCCGGCCGGCAGGTCTTGCTCGCGCAGGTAGCGTACGAGCAGTCCGGCCAGCTGCAGCTGCGGCACGCCCAGGAACTGCGTGTTGGACATGTTGAGCGGCGGGCTGGTGCGCACCTTGGCGCGCTGCAGCGCCGCCATGCTGTCCCACAGCGTGCCGTACTCCGCGCGCAGCGCCGCGTCCCGGTTGATGCGCTCCCGGAATTCGGCCTCCCAGACCAGCTTGCGCGCCACCAGCAACGTATCCTCCAGACCCGCCTGCTCGCCGCGATACTTCTTCAGGTTGTTCTCCAGCCCGAAGAGCTGCTCGCGCACCTGCATCTGGAGCTGCGGATT
This sequence comes from Gemmatimonadota bacterium, assembly GCA_040905425.1. Taxonomy (GTDB): domain Bacteria; phylum Gemmatimonadota; class Gemmatimonadetes; order Longimicrobiales; family RSA9; genus JBBDRO01. Next base: position 12,307 of record JBBDRO010000109.1, read on the forward strand.
CTCCTCCGCCAGCGCGTTCAGCAGCTCGACCTGGCCCTCCCAGATCTGGATGTTGAAGGGGTGGCGGTACTGCCCCTCGTACATGAGCTGCGGCACGGTGATGAGGCGGGCCGTGGAGCCGGGGTTGCCGGTCAGGAAGATGGGCTCGCCCTCCGCGGCGCCGTCCGGGTCGAAGGGGAAGAAGTGGGGCGTGGCGGCCGGCACACCGTTCTCATAGGCGCGCACGAAGGCCATGTCCAGCGCCCAGCGCGGGTAGACGAAGTTGTCCGGGTCGCCGCCGAAGAAGCCCGCCTGCAGCTCGGGCGCGAAGACCAGCTTGACCTCCGTGTAGCGCTTGTAGCCGTAGAGCTGGTACTGGCCGCCCTGATAAAGGGGCACCACCCGGCAGACGTCCGGCTCGCCGGCCTGGCACTCCGCCACGAGCCGCCCCTGCACCGCCTCCAGCGCCTCGGCCACCTGCGTGGGCGGGGCGTTGGACGGCAGCGCCGCGCGCACGCGCTCGGTGACGTCTTGGATGGCCACGAGCTGGTCCAGGTAGAGCTGCGGGCAGGTGAACTCCTCCGCGTTCGTGGCCGCGTAGAAGCCCGTGGCCACGTTGTCCTCCCCCGGTCCCGAGGACGCGTTCACGCAGCGCCGGGCGCAGTGGTGGTTGGTCATCACCAGCCCGCCCGGTGACACGAACGAGGCCGAGCAGAAGCCGCCGAAAAGCACCGAGGAGAGGCGCACGTGCTCCAGCCACTCGGGCGTGGCCTGGAAGTCATAGGTGTCCCGCCAGTACTCGAGCGGCGGATTCTCAAAGGTCCACATGGTGCCGAGCTCGCGCCCGCTCAGCGTGACGTTCTGGGCGGCCTGGACGGCGGCCCCGGGCGGCTGCAGCGTGACGCCCGGCGCCAGCTCCTGCGGCCGCTGTGTGAGCTGGAGCGTGGGACCGGAGGGGGTGGCGGCCGCCTCGGCCGTACGGGCCTCCGCCGCCACGGCGCCCGGCTCGCCCGCCGGCGCTGCTCCGGAGGAAGCGCAGGCGGCGGCGAAGAGGGGCAGGATCAGGAAGAGCAAGGCCGCGGTACGGCGGCGTACAGAAGGCATGAGCGCATCTCCTGGCAAGGCCGCACCGGGGCCGCCTGGGGGAAGCGCGCCGGCCGTGGCCTCAGCGGGTTGTGGCGGCGGGCCCGAGGGGGCGGGCGCGCCTGGGGGGGAATTTAGGTGGGGGTGGGGTGGCGGGGGAAGGTGGGGGCCCGGGCCGTACGCGCCCCGGCCCGGCTCAGATCGGCAGTTGCGTGAGCGGCTGGCGCGCGGAAGGCACCGGGCAGCCGTTCTCCTCCAGCGCCTCGACCAGCAGGCCGGCCGTGGCGCCGTAACCGATCACAAGGAGCAGGATGAGGGCACTGCTCGAGAACGCGATCACCGGCACCGCGACAATGAACCCGCGTCAGGGCTTTAGAAATGTCCCCTACTCGGGTTGATCCTGGGTGAGGCCGCTCAGGCGCTGGCGGAGCCCGACCCGGAACCCGGACGCGGCCGAGCTCGCGGCGTCGGCGGGTCCCTCTGGATCAGCGTCGTCGAGGGATCGCACACCCGCCCCCCTTACCCCGCCGAAACCCGCCGATGCACCGCGTCCACCGCCTGCCACGCCGACTCGATGGCGCCCTGCAGCCAGGCGGGGCGGGTGCCGGTGCCCGCCGAGCCCAGGTAGAGGCGGCCGTCCGCCTTGGCGAGCTGCGCACGCACGTCCTCCTCGGGTGAGCGACCATAGGCGCCCAGGCTGTAGGGCACCTTTTCCCACCAGACGGCGTAGGCCGTGTCGAACTCCTGGCGCATCTGCGGGTGGACCTTGCCGGCCTGCGTGAGCACGTACTCGATGCGCTCGCGGATCGGCTGCTGGTTCAGCTCCGCGGTGCTCCCGCCGGCGTAGAAGCCCAGCAGGATGCCCTTCTCGGTCAGGTAGTCATTGGAAGGATAGGAGAACTCGCCCAGGCCGAGGCTGCGATTGAAGAGATGGCCGCCGAAGATGCCGTCATCCTCCTCCCAGAAGCGACGCTTCATCTGCAGGCCCATCTTGGCGCTGTCGCTGTGGGTGGTGCTGGCCACCGCCTCCGCCATCTCCGGCGACAGGTCCACGTCGATGGTCTTCAGGACGGCCATGGGCAGGCAACAGATGCAGTACTCGGCGCTGGCCTCACCTTCCTCACCCGTCCGTACGTTCCGGTGCGCCACCCGCACCTGGCTATCCGTCTGGCGGATGGAGACCACCTCGGTGCCCAGCACCACGCGGTCCTGCATGGCGTGGTGGAACGCCAGCGGGATCTGGTTCATCCCACCGACCGGCTGGAAGACGGGATCGGGTCCCCCGGTGTTGGCGTAGAGCGAGCGGACCCGCGCCCCGAAGCCCGCGGTCAACAGCGCACCCAGATCGTAGCGCTCCTCGGAGCCGCGGAGTGCGGGCGGTCGGTAGACGTAGTCGGCCGAATCCAGATAGCCGGCCTGCACCAGGAAGGTGACCAGCCGCTCCCGGTCCTCCGGGGTGAGAGGCACATCGAGCTGCCCCTGATCCATGGCCTTGGCCAGCAGCTCCGTAATCGAGCCCCAGAGGTCCGCCTTCGCCTCTCTCAGTTGCACCCGCCGCCCCGCCAACGGACCGCGCTCGGGGTCCTCCTCGTAGAGGAAGTTGGCGTCGGTGGAATTGACGAACAGCTCCAGCGGCACCCCCAGTTCGGCGCAGTAGTCCAGCACGCCGGTGTCGGCATGCGGAATGCGCCAGGCGCCGGCATTGAAGTACTGCCCCTCATCGAAGTCGCAGACCTGGCGCTCCCCACCGATCTCCGTGTGGCTGTCCCCGCGCCGCACCGTCCAGCAGAGCCCGCCCACCGACTCGCGCGCCTCCAGGATCCGGCAGTCGTAGCCCAGCTTGCCGAGCTCCCAGCCGGCCACCAGACCCGACAGCCCGCCGCCCAGGATGAGCACGCTGGCCTGCCGCTCGCCCCGCTGCCACGCGGGCCTGGGTTCCCGGGCTGCCCCCATCAGATCCCACGCACCCATCGTCCCCATCACGAGCGACGAGCCGCCCACGAGCCCGAGCCGGTGCAGGAGCTGGCGCCGGGTCATGAGGGATGGAGGCGTGCTGAACGACGTGGGATAATCGGTCATCAGGCCGCCCCCTGCGGTGGGTAGGTACCGTCCAGATAGGAGAGTTCAGCGGACCGTTCGGCCGCTGAGCCAAGGTAGGAAGGCGTGGGCGCGCGGGTCAACGATAGCGGCCAGGCGGGCCCCACTGCAGCTACAATTCCTCGGCAAACCCCTTCGGATTTGCGCCGTAGGCGTTGCTACCCTCCTGGCTGTCCTTGACCGTCCAGTAGAGCAGCACCAGCTGGCCGATCAGCGGGATGAAGGTGATGAGGAACCACCAGCCGGAGCGCCCCACGTC
>JBBDRO010000110.1:0-15682 GCA_040905425.1 Gemmatimonadota bacterium
GATTCGCAGCTACGTCATCCCGGTCCTACCCACACGATCTCTTCCAGACCCTCAAAGATCACCAGCGAGCGTCGCGCTGGGTTGACGGCGCCATAGCCGGGCACCTCGACCGCCGCGAGGACAGCGGCTCGGACGTTCAGCTTCCCCGCCTCATCGATCATCGTACGGAACGCCAGCTCCTGCTCCTCGTCCTCGTCGGGTCCGCACCAGGGGTGGCAGTTCTGTGCGTCTACCTCACCCCATTCCCCGTCGGTGCACACGATGCACTCCTCATGCATCCCGTGCTCGCCATACATGTATTTGTCTGTTTCCGTGGTGTCCGGCGGCAGCATCGTGTGATAGGTTGTTAGATCGAGCTTACAGCCGAATTCCACCTCTCCGCACTGAGCAGCGAGACCTGCGGGCAGAGCCATGGCGAGTCCCGCACCGAGTCCGAGTAGCACCGTTCTGCGTTGTTCCATGCATCCCTCCCTATCGGAGATTTACGCGAGGGCCAGCCGGCGTACCGTCGACTAACTTGAGCCGGACTATCTCTATGTACGGCGCACCGTCATCCATCTCCCGGTAGACCACGACCCGTCCGTCGGAGAGAAATTCGGTGATGAACCCGGGATACACCTGGCTCACGAGCACGCGGGACAGATCCTGATCGATTACCTCGACCCTGCTTTCATACATTTCGGTGTGCGGCACGAAGTACCGCGCTGGCGCTTCGCAGAATCCGCTCGACCTGCATGGTGGGGGATCGCCCTCGCGCGCGCGTACGGCCCTGAACGCATCTTCGAAATCACGCGACTTCACACGGCCAACGACCCAGAGGCGGCCCGTGTTGTCCTCATGGATGTCCGCTAAATAGGGCTGAGGCGGGTGTTCGAGTGTGCCTCCCATGCCTCCTGCGAGTCCGTCCGGCAGCCAATCCGCATCACGCACGACGATTTCCCTTAGCCCACCGTGTTCGTCCCACCGGGTGATGCGCAAGCTGTGCTGTTCGATCGCCACGAAATTCCCATCACGACTCCTGTCCAGGTAGCGGGTCAGCAATCGTCTGAACTGGCCGATGGGGAGCAAAGTTCCTTCGCCTTCGCCGAACGAGTTTTTGACGACTGCTTCCCGTCCGGAAAAATCAACTAAATGAAATGGCCATCCAGCGGTCGCGGGTCTGCGCGCGCTACCCGTAACCACGACCGCTTCGGGCCAGCGGAGTGGCAGCACCTTCTCCGGTACAGGATCCCGGAGAACAATGCTCCTTACAAAATCGAAGTCCCCATCGAACACACTGAGCCGGCGAGGTAACCGGGTGTCGAGGATCACAACCGAATCGCCTACTACAGTCGCACTTCTTGTGCTTCGGTATTCGCCTGGCCCGCCTCCGAAACCGCCGACAGTCCTCAGAAAGCGTCCCTCAGAATCGAAGACCTTTACCGGGTCACCATCGGCCACTACCCAGAACCGGCCTCTCGAATCGACTGCCACGGAGTTCGGCATGTGCAATAGAAATCCGGGCCCCTCCTCCATACCGATTGTGGCTTCGACGGTGGCGGAGAGTCGGCAATCCCGACACATCCGATCGTCCCCCAAGGTGACCTGGCCGGCAACGCCGGGCGTGGAGACGGTGACGGCAACCGAGAACAGGAAGACCACACGCCGAGCTCCATGCCGGATATGCTCGAGATCCAGATTGCGGAGATAGGTTTGGCTTCCGGTGTTCATCCTGCTCGCTTCCTGCTTTCGAGTTGGGAGGCGGTGGCTCGTGGCCTCGTCAGGGCCGTTGCGCTGCACCTCGCTCCGCTTCTCCTCAAATCGGAATTGTCTTCGCCCCTTCTACCCATATAATCCGAGTCGCGACCCGAAGTCGGACACCCGCGTTTCGGCCGCCTCGATTTCAGCACTCCCGCAGCCCCTCGGCCAGCGTCCTGATGTGGTGATTCCGGCTGAGCACCTTCCGCAGCCTGCCCTTGACGCGCTGCACGTCAGCCCGTTGCTCGTCGAGCGGCAGGTGGCTGATTCCCAGGGCCGCGGCGTAGAGAGCGGTGTCTCGCTCGCACTCGAGGAAATGCCAGTGGATTGTCCGACACTCCTCGTCGGGCAGCAGCGGTTGAATCTCCTCGTAGACCTCCCGGAACTGGCGCCGCCCGAGATCGTCGGCGGCGTCGGACACGCTGGTGGGCATATCCCACCACCTCTCCTCACGTGCCGTGCGCCTTTCCTGGCTTTGCAGCACGGTGCTGGCCTTCTTCCTGGCCATGTTCAACACCGCGCTCGGGTAGGGTAGCGAAGCCGTGTCAACCAGGGACCTGTACCAACCGAGCACCACGTCCACTATGCAATCGTGCGCCCGATCTTGGCCGAGTCCCGGGTAACGCGCCGCCAGTGTGGGCACGAGCGCCAGGTACTCCGGCAGCATGCGTTCCAGCACTCGCTCAATCTCGGGGTGCAGGTAACCATCGTAGTCCTCCAGGCAGCGCGCGGGCGCGTGGCCGGCAGCCTCCACTTCCGCCTGCGCCTCCAGTAGGCAAGTCACCGCCGCGCGGAACTCCTCAGGCGTGATGGGCTTCTCCAGGACCAGGCCGGCGCCAAGTTCGTGCGCCCGCTCGCTGATCTGCTGGCTCGGACGGCCGGTGATTACCTGAGGATGCACCTGCGGGTACCTGTCGCGAACCACCTCGATCAGCTCCAGGCCGTTCATGCCGTTCAGGTACACGTCGGCGACCAGGATGTCAGGCTCGTGCTCGGCAATCCGTTCGAGCGCCTCCTCGCCACTGGCGGCGCACTCGGCGGTGAACCCGCCTCGAGTGAGGGCGCGCACGAGCGTCCTGCGGACTACGGCTTCATCATCGACGACCAGCACGGCAGGCATGGGGCACCTCGTGTGGCGATCGACGACCTGGAGCGCGTCCGCCCGAGGGCAGGGAGGTGCATGTCAGGCGAGAGACACGCTGGCGCGGAAGCGGTCCGGATCGGCGGGTGATCGGGTCGGCCTGCGTCGGCCGGGCAGGTTATACTGCCCACGATACCCGCCGCTCTCCGTTAGGGCAAGACATTTCTTTCGCCGGAGAATGCCAGGCGGAGGCGATGAAGCCGCCCTACACACGCGCACGTTCCGATTAACTGTTTGCAGCAAGCAAAGAGAGGCCGCCCGAACCATCCGGGCGGCCTCCCTGCATGCGGGAAACGGATCGGGCAGCGCGTGCTACCGCTGTCCGCCTCCGCCCGCGCCGGAGCCGGCACTCGCCGCCTTGCTGGCCGGCACCACGGCCAGCGGCACGTCACCGATGCCGCTGCGCTGCGGGTGCTGGCGGCCATTGGTCTGGCCGGGCACTTCGGCGCTCACGTAGGCGGCCACCTCGGAGAAGGTGACGATGCCGTTGCCGTCGGCGTCGGCGGCGCCGGCCAGGCCCTGCATGATGTGGTGCGTGAAGACGCCGTGGCCGCCGCCCCAGCGGGTGTCCTCGTGGCTCAGCTCGTTCATGGAGGCGGCCGTCAGCACCACGCGCCGCGAGGGCGTGAAGAGCTGCGCGAAGGAGCCGCCGATGGGGTTCTCCTCCTCCATGCCCCACTGCGCGCCGCCGCTGTGGCAGGCGTCGGCGAAGACCACCACGCGCTCGGCCCTGATCTGCCGGCGGAGCGCCGTCTGCACGTCCCACATGGGCACGGCCGTGGATGCCAGCGCATCCATGTTGGCGTCCGACGGCAGCAGGTAGAGGTTCTCCGGGCGGTTCGGATCGGGCGCGCCGTGGCCGGCGTAGTAGATCACCACCAGGTCATCCCAGTCCGCCTGCTGCAGGAAGACGAACATGGCCTCGCGGATCTGCTGCGCGGTGGCGTCGCGGTCCGTGAGCAGCAGGACCTTGTCTTCCTCGAACGGCCCGGCAGCCTCCGAGAGCAGGAACTCGTGCATGGCGCGCGCGTCCGCACCTGCGAAGCGCAGGTCCGGGATGTCGGGGGAGGCGTAGTCACCCACGCCGATGACCACCGCCCAGCGGTCGCCGATGTGCGGCGCGGCGGTCACCGTGGCCACCTGCCCGCCGGGGCCCGTGGCCACCACGTGTACGCTGTCCGTGGAGGAGGGCAGCGAGAGGTTGGCGCGGAAGCGGCGCGCGCTCTCCGGCAGCCCCAGCTCACGGCGCATGTCGGCGTCCACGGCGCCGATCTCGGCGCGTGTGCCGGCCACCTCCACCGTGCTCACATCCCCGTCCACGATGCCCTCGATGACCACGTCGTTGGTCACCTCCTGGCCGCGGCTCCGCTTCACGATGCCGATGCCGCGCGAGGCCACGTCACCATCCATGGGCGGCAGCACGTCGGTGCGGATGATGGCCAGGCGCGGCTCGCCGCTGCGGCCACCGCCGAGCGCCGCGCCCACGGAGCCCGGATCGGGACGCATGTAGTCCGTGGGACTCCAGTCGGCCTCCTCCCATGAGTTGGCCAGCGCGCCCACGAAGGACGTCTCGCGGATGAGCTTGCGGACGGCCTCGGCAATGGCGCCGGTGCGCGCCGCCTGCTCGGTGGCGTCGGCGCGGCGGCCCTCCGTACGCTGCGAGGAGAGCACGCCGCCCGCGTCCAGGCGGATGGCGCGCAGGTCCACGGACGCGGTGCCCGTACGCAGCCGATTGTCGGCGGGGTTCGGCACCACCTCCCAGTCGGCGTTGCCGAGCACCAGCATGTGCGCGCCGAAGTCGCGGCCGAGCTGCACAGCGGCCTGCTCGTCACCGCCGAGCGCGGCCTCGACCAGCTCCCGCTGAGCCGCCGTGTGCGCCAGCGCCGGGTCCACCAGCGGGAAGCCCGCTTCCACGAAGAAGCGGCTGACTTCCTGGGCCGCCAGGTCCCCGCCACCGTTCTCGGTGACGAAGACCAGGGTGCGCGGCAGGTCGCTGGCAAAGGTGATCTGCTGGGCCGCCGCGGCGCCACCGGTGGCCACGAGGAGCAGGGCCGCGCCCAGCAGGCGCGCGAGGTGTCGTGTGCCGATCATATGGGTCTCCCTATCTGATCCGTTCGAGCGCCGCAGGGGCGTCGGGATGCTCCGGGAAGAGCTCTAGCGTCCGTTCGTACATCTCTGCGGCGCGCGCTGTGTTGCCGCGCCGCTCGTAGTCCAGGCCTCGCGAGAAGGCCAGCGTGGCGGCTGCCGGAATGTCCAGCTCCGAAGCCAGCACAGCCCGCTCCGGCAATTCCAGGTCCGTCAGGAAACGGTCGGCCAGGCTCTCCACCACGGCCAGGAAGTCATCGGGACGCGCCGTCTCCTTGAAGGAGCGGTAGACCTGCCCCGTCTCCACGTCGGCCAGGCGGATGTCCAGCCGCGCCATGTTGCCCGTGAGGGTGATCTGGCCCGTCACCACGTACTGCGCGCCGGCCAGCTGCCCCACACGCAGCGCGGCGTCCTCGTCGAGCTGACCGGAGACCATGGCGCCCTGCGTCTCCATGAGCGCCTCGATGCGTTCGCGCTCCACCAGCTTCACCATGCCGCGCTCGGAGAACTCCGAGGTGATCATGGCGGGGAGCGCCTCCTGCAGCCCCGAGGCGTCCTGCCCGATGGCGAACGCGCTGAAGGGCAGGATGGCCACCGTGACCTGGGACGTCTGCGCGAATAGCACCTGTGGCGCCGCCATCAGCAGAGCCAGTGGCAACGCGACTCGAAGCGTCCTCAAGGGACACCTCCTTCTAGCTGTCGGCGAGGGTTCCGGGGGAGAGCCGGGCAGGACCGCTCGACATTACGGTTCCAGCAGTTACCCCAATATAGGACGCTTTGGCCACACGCGCGAGGGTCTTGTGGGGGGAGACCCCGGATGGCGCTGGTGCGCGGGGCGCAGCGCCGCGTCCCCGGCCCCGGCCGCGCGCCAGCGGCCCGCGCATTGACGGGCCGAGGCTGGCAGGGCAGGTTGGTCCCTACGAACCTGAGCCCGGAGAGGTGAACCATGCACGTCAGCATTGAATACTGCGTAGTCTGAAACTACGAACCGCGCGCCTCCGGTCTGGAGGCGGAGATTCGTAAGTGCTTTCCGGACGCCGAGATCGAGCTGGTGAAGTCCTCGGGCGGCGTCTTCGAGGTGAGCGTGGACGGGGAGCTGGTCCATTCCAAGAAGGAGACCGGCCGACACACCTCCTGGGAGGAGATCCGACCCCTGCTGGAGGCCCGCCGCGGTGAGTGAGCAGCCCATCCGCCGCATCGCGCTGACCACCGGCGGCGGGGACGCGCCTGGCCTGAACGCAGTTATCCGCGCCGCCGTGCTGGCGGCCGTGCGGCGCGGCTGGGAGGTGCACGGCATCACCCGCGGCTTCGGCGGCCTGCTGGGCCAGGGGTCGATCCTCCGCCTGGACACGGACAGCGTGCGCGGCATCACCCACCTGGGCGGCACCATCCTGGGCACCACCAACCGCGGCAATCCCTTCGAGTGGCCGGTGGTCAACGGGGACGGCAGCAGCGGCACCGTGGACCGCTCCGACGAGGTGGTGAGCGCCTTCCGGCAGCTCGACCTGGACGCCCTCATAGCCATCGGCGGGGACGGCACGCTGGAAATTGCCCACCGCCTGGCGCGCAAGGGGCTGCCGGTGGTGGGCGTACCCAAGACCATCGACAATGACCTGGCCGTCACCCAGGTCACCTTCGGCTTCCACACCGCCGTGCAGACCGCCACGGACGCCCTGGACAAGCTGCACTCCACCGCGGAGAGCCACGAGCGCGTCATGGTGGTGGAGGTCATGGGGCGCAACACGGGCTGGATCGCGCTGCACGCCGGGCTGAGCGCCACGGCGGACGTCATTCTGCTGCCCGAGATCCCCTACAGCATGGACGCCGTGGTGGAGAAGATCCACGAGCGCTACCGCGTCGGGCGCAACTTCGCCATCGTGGTGGCGGCCGAGGGCGCCGTGCCGAAGGGCGGCCAGGTGAGCCTCGTGGAGGAGGCCGCGCCCGGGCAGGCCGCCCGCCTGGGCGGCGTGGCGGAGCGGTTGGCCGCGGAGATCGAGGAGCGCACCGGCCGCCAGACGCGCTCGCTCGTGCTGGGCCACCTCCAGCGCGGCGGCACGCCTACCTCCTACGACCGCCTCATCGCGCTCCGCTTCGGCGCGGCCGCCGTACGCTGTGTGGAGGACCGCAGCTTCGGCACCATGGTGGCGCTCGACCCGCCCGTCATCCGCGCCGTGCCCATCGAGGACGCCATCCGGCAGATCAAGAAGGTCCCGCTGGACGGGGATACGGTGGCCACCGCGCGCGACCTGGGCATCTGCCTGGGAGACTGAACCCGGACTGAACGGGAGCGGAACCGGGCGGGACGCGGCGGCAAGGGAACGAGTGACGCGCCTGCAGGCACGCCGCCCGGTGGACCCCACGGCCCCTTGCCACGTATTCTATAGCGTTCGCCCCCACAGCAGAGACCCACGGAGGACCGTTCATGACACGCCTCATCCCGGGCGCCGCCGCGGCCGCCCACGCCGGCCGGCACACCCTGGTCACCCTCACCGGCCGGGCCGCCCTGGTCACGCTGGCCGCGCTCGCCGGCCTGGCCACCCTGGCCGCGCCCGCCCTGGCCCAGCAGGCCGCCACCGCCGAGCCGCCCGCCGCCGAGGGGTCCGCCTTCGAGCTCAGCGTGGCCAACATCATGCGCGGCCCGGAGCACGTGGGCAGCGGCCCGGCCGGCGTGCAGTTCACCGCCGACAGCCGCTGGATCTACTTCCGCTGGACGCCCGGCGGTCAGGCCTGGGACGCCTCCTCGAGCAGCTGGCGCGTGCCCGCCGAGGGCGGCACACCGGAGGAGTTGAGTCCGGAGGCCGCCGACTCGGCCGCCATCCTGCTGGCCAACGGCCCGCTGGGCCCGGACGGCTACACCCGCGCCGTCTCGGTGGGCGGGGACCTCTACTTCGTGGACACCCGGGACGGCACGCACCGCCGCCTCACGGAGACACGCGCCTTCGAGGGCAGCCCCGTCTGGGGCCCGGAAGGGCGCACGCTCTACTACACCTCGGGTGACGACGTCTACGCCTTCGACGCCCGCGGCGGCACCATCCGCCAGGTGACGGACGTGCGCACGGGACCGGATCCAAGGTCGGCGGAGGAACGCGAGCCGGAAGGGCAGAAGGGCTTCCTCGTGCAGCAGCAGCGCGAGCTCTTCGAGCACATCCGCCGGTCCGTGGAACGGCGCGAGGAGCGCCAGGCCGAGGCCCGTGCCCGGGCAGAGGCCGAGCCCAAGCAGCCGACCTACCTGGAGCGCGACGAGCAACTCGGCAACCTGCAGATCGAGCCGCACGGCCGCTACGCGCTCATCTCCACGCGCCGCTCCGGCGGTGGGGGCCCAACCACCTCGGTGGACATGCCGCAGTGGATCACGGAGAGCGGCTACACGGAAACGCGCAGCATCCGCTCCAAGGTGGGGGACACGGGCGGCGGCGCGGACGGCCGCCTGGGTGTGCTGGACCTGGCCAGCGGCGCGGTGCGCTGGGTGGACGTGGCGGCGCACGTGCTCCCCGCGGGCGCCGAGGAGCGTGACGTGGGCGCCCGCTTCGCCGGCTGGAATGACGCCGGCACGCACGCCCTCATCAGCGTGAGCGCCGATGACTTCAAGGACGGCTGGCTGCTCACCATGGACGCGGGCACCGGCGCGCTCACCACCGTGGCGCACGAGAATCAGGAGGCCTGGGTGGCGGGGCCGTGCTCCATCACCGGCTGCAACGGCTGGCTGCCGGCGTCCGGCACGCTCTACTACACGAGTGAAAAGGACGGCTTCAACCACCTCTACACGGTGGGCGCCGACGGCACGGGCGAGCGGCAGCTCACCCGCGGCCCGTGGGAGATCCACCGCGTCTGGATCCCCGAGGGCGCCGACCGCTTCTACCTGCAGACCAACGAGGGCACCCCGCACCAGCAGCACGTGTGGACCATGGCCTTCGACGGCAGCAGGAAGACGCAGCTCACGGACATGGTGGGCCAGCAGTCGGTGACCGTGTCCCCGGACCGGCGCCGGCTGGCCATCGTGCACTCCGAGGCCAACCGCCCCGAGGAGCTGTACGTGGCCGCGAACGAGGCACCGGCGCGCGTGACGCGCGTGACGACGTCGCCTACGGAAGCATGGCTTTCCTTCCCGTGGCAGAAGCCGGAGATCATCCAGTTCCGCGCCGGCGACGGCGTGATGGTGCCCGCCCGCATTTACCGGCCGGAGGACCTGAGCGCCCAGCCCAACGGCGCGGCGGTGCTCTTCGTGCACGGCGCCGGCTACCTGCAGAACGTGCACGAGTGGTGGTCCACCTACTACCGCGAGTACATGTTCCACCACCTGCTGGCGGCGCGTGGCTACATCGTGGTGGACGTGGACTACCGTGGCTCACAGGGCTATGGCGCCGAGTGGCGCACGGCCATCTACCGGCACATGGGCGGGCGCGACCTGCAGGACTTCGTGGACGCCTCGCGCTGGCTGAACGCGGAGCACGGCATCGATCCCGAGCGCATCGGCATTTACGGCGGCAGCTACGGCGGCTTCATCACGCTCATGGCGCTCTTCAACGAGCCCGAGCACTTCGGCGCCGGCGCCGCGCTCCGCTCCGTGACCGACTGGGCGCACTACAACCACGGCTACACGGGCCGTATCCTGAACCTGCCGCAGGATGACACCCTGTCCTACAAGCAGTCCTCGCCCATCTACTTTGCCGAGGGGCTGGAGGACCCGCTGCTCATCGCGCACGGCATGGTGGACAGCAACGTCCACTTCTCGGACGTGGTGCGCCTGGCGCAGCGCCTCATCGAGCTGGGCAAGGAGGACTGGGAGATGGCCGTCTACCCCGTGGAGGGGCACGGCTTCAGCGAGCCCGCCTCGTGGACGGACGAGTACCGCCGCATCCTGGAACTCTTCGACAGGGCGCTGCACCCGGGTGGCCGGGCGGCCGACGGCGGCTGAGTCCGTAAGCGACGGCGCCGCGCACGCGCCACGTGAAAAGCCCGCCCGGCAAACAGCGCCGGGCGGGCTTTCTCGTGTCTCGGCGGACGCGTCCTACTCCGTGCCGCGGCTCCGCATGAGGGCCACGTGCCGCTTGCTCTCCCCCGTGAGCACCATGTCGGCGTAGCCGTTGTCCGGGTTCCGGCCGCGCTTCAGCAGGCCGTCCACCGTGCCGGGGCCGCGGTTGTACGCGGTGAGCGCCAGGCGCTCGTCACCCTGGTACTTGTCCATCAGGTAGCGCAGGTACTTGAAGCCCACCTGCAGGTTGGTCTTGGGCTCGAAGAGCGCGCTCCGCGTGGTGCCGGGCACCAGCCAGCGGGCGGTGGACGGCAGCAGCTGTGTGAGCCCCACGGCGCCGGCGTAGGAGACCGCCGTGCGGCGGAAGCTGGACTCCGCGCGCACCAGCCCGAAGGCCACGTGCGGTTCGATGTCCTCGGCCACGGCCGCGTCGTGCACCTGGAAGGCCAGGTCCAGCGGAATCTGGAAGGTGGCGGCATACTCCAGCGCCAGGCCCTGCCGCTGACGCTCCAGCACGCGCTCGCTCCAGAAGCGCGAGACGGTGTCCTCGGAGTAGTCCACGGTGTCCCCGGCGGGCGGGGCGCTGACGGACATGAAGGCCGCCGCGGGCGCGATGAGCGCCGTTCCTATGATCAACCGCGAAGCCGGACCACGGCGCGCGCGCAACCAGTCGCGCGGGTCTCGTATCGGCATGCGTATCTCCATCGTCGTCGATGTTGGCCGGGGCGCCAGAAACTGCGCGCCATGAGGCCTAAACCGTTGCAAATAGCTAATGTAGGGTTACTTATGCACGAATTGAACCCGGCCATGATACACACCGGGTTCCAGGGAGTTTCCTATCTGGCGGATGGATTACCGAAGAAAGACCGAAACTCGCTACGGCGCCATCAACATCATGGACCTGAGTGGATGGCAGCAGCTAGATTATCCTGAGTCCGGAATCCAGAACCTCCTCATCCGACAAACAGACCATGAGCGACGAAGCCATGCCTGCCCGCCTACAGCGGGAACCCCGCCGTTTTCCGCATCGGCTAGCCCTGCTGCCCCTGCTGGGCCTGTGCGTGGCGGTGGCCGCCTGTGATCGGGCCACGGCGCCCCCCCAGGCCGGCAGCCTCACCATCGTGAGTGCCAACGGCCCCGAAGGCGCCGTGGGAGAGACGGTGCCGCTTTCCGTGCGGGTGGCGGATGATGCCGGCAACCCGCTCGGTTCGTTCACCGTGGAATGGCGGGTCACGGCGGGTGGCGGCACGCTCGCAGCTTCCTCCACGCAGACCGGTGCGGACGGCGTGGCAAGGGTGAACTGGGCGCTCGGGACCAGCCCTGGCACGAACCGGGCTACCGGTACTGCGAGTGGGGCCAGCCCGGTCACGTTCACCGTGCAGGCAGTCGCGGGGCCGCCCGTCAGCCTTGAGGTTCACGCCGGTAGTGGGCAGAGCGTCGCGGTCGGCACCGCCGTACCGACCGCACCGGCCCTGCGCGTGGAGGACAGATTCGGCAATCCCGTTGCCGGCGTCAGCGTCACCTGTACGGTGGTCGGCGCGGGCGGCACGCTGGCGTCAGGCACCGCCACCACGAACGCGGCCGGCGTGGCCACCATGGGAAGCTGGCAGATCGGCACGGCCCTCGGCACCCACCAGCTGAGTTGCACCGCTCCGGGGATCGCGGCCGTGCTGGTGACGGCCACAGGCGTGCCCGGTCCGCCCGCCAGCATCACGGTACAGACCGGTAACCAGCAGAGCGCCACGGTGGGGACGGCCGTGCCCGTCGCCCCCTCAGTGCTGGTGCGGGACGCGCACGGCAACCCGGCCGCGGGCGGCGTGGTTACGTTCTCGGTGACCGAGGGGGCGGGCACCCTGACGGGCGCCACGGCCACGGCAAACGCCTCCGGCGTGGCCACGCTGGGCGCGTGGACCCTCGGGGTCGTGGCGGGCCCGAATACGCTTCGGGTGAGCGCCGGCTCCGCGCCCCCTGTGAACATCACGGCCGTGGGATCCCCGGGCGCTCCCGCCAGCGCGACCATCGCCGCCGGCGACGCCCAGGAGGCCCCGGCCACTTCCGCTGTGCCGGTCGCGCCCAGCGTGCTGGTGGCGGACCAGTATGGCAACGGCGTGCCAGGCGTAGCTGTGGCTTTCGCGGTGGCCACCGGCGGCGGCACCGTCACGGGAGCCAACGCCACCACCGGCGCGGATGGTCGAGCAACCGTGGGCAGTTGGATTCTCGGCGCCGGCCTGGGCGCCAATACGCTCACCGCCACGGCGGCGGGCATGGCGCCGCTCACGTTCACGGCCACGGCGCGTTCCGGACCGCCGGCGAGCATCGCTATCCACGCCGGCAACAATCAGACGGCAACCGTTGGCACGGCTGTGCCCTCGGCACCGGCCGTCCTCATTCGAGACGCAGCCGGCAACCCCGTTCCGGGAGCGGTGGTGACATTTTCCATCACGGCCGGCGGGGGTAGCCTGACGGGTGCGAACGCCGCTACCGACGCGGCCGGCGTGGCCACCCTCGGGAGTTGGGTCCTGGGCTTCACGGCGGGCGCCAACGCGCTGTCGGCCGCGGTTGCGGGTGTATCTCCGGTGACCATGAGCGCCACCGGCATCGCGGGCCCGGCGGCCAGCATGGCCGCGAGCGCGGGCAACAATCAGTCGGCTCCGGCGGGCAGTACGTTGCCGATCGCGCCCGCGGTGATCGTTACTGACGCGTACGGCAATCCCGTGGCGGGTGTAGCGGTGACGTTTGCCGTGGCCAGCGGCGGGGGCACCATCACCGGTGCCAATGCCACGACCAACGGCAACGGGGTGGCCGCCGCCGGTGCATGGCAGCTGGGCGCCGCCCTGGGCATGAATTCGGCTACCGCGGCGGCCACCGGGCTGCCGACCGTCACGTTCCAGGCCGAGGGGCTTACCTCCTCCACCCTGAACCTGTCGGTGCAGGGTGTGCACCTGAACCAGGGCAACCAGACTGCGGGGGGCACCGTGGGGGGGATCGCCAACCGCGCGGGATTGCTGCGCGTGATGGTGCAGGCCAACGAGGCAAACGCCGCCAGCCCCGCGGTGCGCGTGCGCCTCTACCAGGGCGCGACCCTGCTGCGGGAGGAGACCCTGGCCGCTCCCGCAGCCGGCGTGCCCACCACGCCGAATCTGAACAATCTGAACGGCACCTGGAATCTTGCGCTGAGCGCGGGGGAGGTAGTGGCGGGTCTGGCCGTGGAGGTCCTGGTGGACCCGGGCAATACCGTGGCCGAGAGCAGCGAGAGTGACAACGTGTTCCCGCCGGGCGGCGGTTCCGCATCCCTCGATGTGCAAGCGATCCCCGATCTGAACGTGGTGTTCATCCCGGTGGAAGCCACCGTACACGGGCTGACGGGCAACGTCAACGCCGCCAACATGGACAGCTTCCTGGACGAGACGTATCAGCGACTGCCCACCAGCTCCATCTCACCGACGCTGCACGCAGTGTTCACAAGTAGTCAGGATCTTGCGTCGCGAGAGGGTTGGTTGATCCTTGTGCTAGACATCCTAGGATTGCGGACGGCAGAAGGCGCCATAAACCAGTACTACCACGGCATAGTTCCGGCCTTCCAGGGTATGGCTCAGGGCGGCATCGCCTCCCTTGCCCACAGCCCCGCGGACCCCGTCCGTGTGGCCCTTTCGCACGACCTGTTCCCGTCCGCCCCCGGCACCGTGGCGCACGAGTTGGGGCACAATATGGGCCGTGCCCATGCGCCCTGCGGTAGTCCCGGCGGCCCGGACGCGGGCTATCCCCATAGCGACGCGCGTATCGGGCCGCCGGGCTATGACGTGACGAGCGGCACGCTGATGAGCTCGGATGTCCTGCGCGATTACATGAGCTACTGCAACCCCACGTGGACGAGCGATTACACGTTCGGCGCGATCGTGAACTGGCGCCGGGGTGACCCGCTCGCTAGTCCCGCGGAGGGGTACGCCGCCATGGCCGCGCCCACGACCGGTGTGCTGGTCTGGGGCCGGATGAATTCCACGGACGCCACCTTGAATCCGGCCTTCGCGTTGAGGGCTCCGCCCGCCCTGCCCGATCGGGCGGGCCCCGACGTGCTGGTGGCCACCGACGGCAGCGGGGACGAAGTCTTCCGCTTCTCGTTCACGGCCGTCCCCGTGGCGGACGCGGCCGATCCGGAGGAGCGCCATTTTGCCTTCCTCGTCCCGCTCGAGGGGTCCGAGATCGAGCGGCTTCATACCATCGAGCTGCGCACGGCGCGGCACACGGCCACGCAGGTCGCCTCCACCATGGCGGCGGCACCGACGCTGGCCGGGGCGGAAGCGGATCTACGGCTGGAACCGAGGCCCGGAGAGCGCATGCGGCTGCGCTGGGACGCAGGCCGCTTTCCGATGGCAATGGTGCGTGACGCGGCCACCGGGCAAGTCCTCTCCTTTGCCCGTGGGGGTGACGCCCAGCTGGCCACTGGCGGCCGTGGCGCGGATGGCATCCAAATCCTGCTATCGGACGGCGTTCGCACGCGGGCGGTGAGGCATGAGTAATCTGGAATGGAGCGCGCCGCGGCGGGGGCTCCGCCCCATATGGATGCTCGCCTTGCTGCTCCCTGGCGCGTGCGGCTCGCTCGGCGGCCGGGATGAGTCGGCGCTTCCCGGTGGGGCCGATGCCGCCGCAACGGACGCACCCGCCCGGCTCCTGGTGCGCGGCAGGATCGCTCCCGACACCATCGTACTGGAGCCGCTGTTCATGCTCGACGGCGCGGGAGCAGTGGCAACGACGGGCGCGGCCCGTCACCGGGTCCGAGGCTTCGATAGCGCGGGCGCGATCGTGTTTGATGAAACCTTCGAGGGGACGATGGTGGCCTCAGGCGGCGAGGAGCACTTTCAGCTCACACTGCCCACCGGCAGCGCGACGGCCGCCCGGATCCAGCGCGTCGAGGTGCGTGCCGCAGACGGGCGCACGGCCCGGCGCTCCTCGGAACTCACGGCGGGACAGTTCATGGATGCGCTGGAACGTACCGATGTGGTCACCGCGACCCGGACCGGAGAAGGGGCCGTGCAGGTCCGCTGGGCCGCGGGGCGCTTTCCGGCCGTGATCGTTCGTGACGCCGTATCCGGACAGGTTCTGGCTTTTGGCCGTGACGGTCAGACCAGTGTGAGGACGGAGCGTGATTCGCTCGAAGTGTTGGTCTCCGACGGTGTGCGGAGTGGCTCACTCAGCGTGCGGGTGCGCTGAACACGGATCGGCAGACCGGATGGCGCGCGGGGCACCATCCCTCCAGACTGGACAGCGCGCCCGGCCGGCGGGGCTCAGGTGGGGCCGATCACAACCTCACCTGTAGTGCCAGCCTCCAACTCGACGACGTACGGACCATAACTGCGCTGGCCCGACGTGGTCCGCCCGATGATCGACACCGACCGGCCGGACGCGCCCGCGATGACGAATTCCTCGGTGCCTCCCGCCGGCACGTTGCCGAGGGCGCGCTCAGCCTGGCCCTCCGCAAATGTGTAGAAGACATTGACCTCGCTCGTGGTGGCATTTCGCACTTCCACCCGGGAGACGGGGGACGGGTCGGTGCCGATGGAGACGGCCCGGGCGCAGCCCGCCACGATCGCGAGCAGGAACACGGCGGCTAGGCGGCCCCGCGCGCCAGGGCTCATCACGCGCATGGTGCTCCTGGCGCTCACGGCGCTCACTCGGAGAAGTTGAAGGTGGCGGCGGATGCCTCGTCCGGCGGGGCGCCCGTCATGAGCTCGATGAGCGCTTCCATCTCC
>JBBDRO010000111.1:0-4281 GCA_040905425.1 Gemmatimonadota bacterium
GCCGGTCCTCCTCGTACTCCTGGTAGTTGCCCTCGAACCAGCGCACCTGGCTGTCTCCCTCGAAGGCCAGGATGTGGGTGGCAATGCGGTCCAGAAACCAGCGGTCGTGGGAGATGACCACGGCGCAGCCCGCGAATTCCAGGAGGGCGTCCTCCAGGGCGCGCAGCGTGTCCACGTCCAGGTCGTTGGAGGGCTCGTCAAGGAGGATGAGGTTGCCCCCTTCCTTCAGCAGCTTGGCCATGTGCAGGCGGTTCCGCTCGCCGCCCGACAGCTTGCCCACCTTCTGCTGCTGGTCGGCGCCGCGGAAGTTGAACCAGCTCAGGTAGGCGCGGCTGTTCACCTCCGCCTTGCCCAGCGGGATGGTGTCCTGGCCGCCGGACACCTCCTGCCAGACCGTGTTCTCGGCGTTCAGCGCGTCGCGGCTCTGGTCCACGTAGGCAATCTCCACCGTGGATCCGACCTTCAACTCACCGGCATCGGGTGACTCCTGCCCCGTGATCATGCGGAAGAGCGTGGTCTTGCCCGCGCCGTTCGGCCCGATGATGCCCACGATGCCGCCGCGCGGCAGGCGGAAGGAGACCTCCTCCATCAGCAACTTGTCCCCGTAGGCCTTGGTGACGCCCTCCGCCACCACCACCTCATCCCCCAGGCGGGGCCCGTTGGGAATCACGATCTCCGCGCGTCCCAGCTTCTCCCGCGGGTCCTGCTGGAGGAGCTCTTCGTAGGCGTTGATGCGCGCCTTGGCCTTGGACTGCCGCCCGCGCGGCGCCATGCGCACCCACTCGAGCTCCCGTTTGAGCGTCCGCTGCCGCGCCGACTCCTGCTTCTCCTCCTTGGCCATGCGGTTGCTCTTCTGCTCCAGCCACGACGAGTAGTTGCCCTCCCACGGCACGCCCGCGCCCCGGTCCAGCTCCAGGATCCACTTGGCCACGTTGTCCAGAAAGTAGCGATCGTGCGTGATGGCCACGATGGTGCCGGGGAACTCCGCCAGGTGGTGCTCCAGCCACGCCACGCTCTCGGCGTCCAGATGGTTGGTGGGCTCGTCCAGCAGGAGCATGTCCGGCTCCTCCAGCAGCACGCGGCAGAGCGCCACGCGACGCTTCTCACCGCCGGATAGATGCGCCACGGGCGCGTCCCCCGGCGGCAAGCGCAGCGCGTCCATGGCAATCTCGATCTTGCGGTCCAGCTCCCAGGCGTTGGTCTGGTCGATGCGCTCCTGCACGCGCGCCTGCTCGTCGATGAGGTCGCTCATCTCGTCGTCACTCATGGGCTCGGCGAACTGCGCGTTGATGGCGTCGAACTCCTTAAGCAGGTCGCGCGTCTCGCGGACGGCCTCCTCCACGTTGCCGCGCACGTCCAGCTGCTCGTCCAGCTGCGGCTCCTGCGGCAGGTAGCCCACGCGGATCCCCTTCATGGGAAACGCCTCGCCCTGGAAATCCGCGTCCACGCCGGCCATGATGCGCAGCAGCGTGCTCTTGCCCGAGCCGTTCGGCCCCACCACGCCGATCTTGGCGCCCGGATAGAACTGCAGCCAGATCCCCTTCAGGATCTCCTTGTTCGGGGGGACCACCTTGCGGAGGTCCTTCATGGTGAAGATGAACTTGCTCGTGTCCAGTGCCATAAATCCCATCCTGTAAGCGACGTCCCCGCGCCGGCTCGCCGGCGGGGTCCGCGTCGTTCGTCGTGTCGTCGGGTGCGCGCGTGGGTCGGCGCGAAGGGGAGAAAGCTAAGGGAGGCGGGGGGTGGTGCACAGTGGGGCCGGCCGGGGCGGATGGGTCGCCGCCCCGGCCGCCGCCCCTCAGCCGCCCAGGTTGAAGACGATGGCGTCCACGCTGCCGTCCCGCTCCGCGTCTACCAGCTCCGCCACGGGCAGGTCGCCGGCGGTGATGCGCAGGACTCGCGGACCGTCGGTCTGGCCGATCCAGCGGCCGGCGAGCGGCTCGTCGGCGCCTAGCACGAGCGACTGGACGGCCAGCCGGCCGAATACCACGTCGCCCAGGATGTCGATGAGGCCGCCCTGGTCGAAGACGTCCCGGTCAGGATCCGGGTTGCGCAGGGTGACATCGTCCGTCCTGGCCCAGCCCCAGCGACCGTCCCGATCGCCCAGCCCGAAGCCCTTGTCCACGCACCAGCCGCGGCCCCAGACCGGGTGGCCCGCGCCGCTCCGGCAGAAGGCCGGCGCGCCACCGCGGTCCGCGTCCTCCTGGCCGCCGAGAACATCACCGAAGATGCCCCCGCCGTCGCGGTCCTGGTCGCGGTCGCGGTCCGGGCCTGCCCGGCGCGCCGCCTCCTCGGTGCCCAGCACGCGGTTGACCCACCAGTAGCCCATGCGGTCGGCCGCTTCCTCCGGCAGCTCAAAGAGCGCCGTGCCGTCCGCCTTGAGGAAGCGCACGTTGCCGCCCTCCCGCCGGACCGTCATGCCGCGGGCGCCCGTGTTGCGGCGGGCGCGGACTTCGACCGAGCGTTCGGCCAGCCCGCGGTTGAAGGCGGCGCGGTCCGGCGGCGGGTTGCCCCGTCCGCGCGCCTCGGGCGGACCCTGGCCCTGGCCGCGGCCCTGCGCGCGGGCCCCCGGCGGTCCCTGCGCCTGTCCACGGCCCTGACCCTGTGCCTGGCCCTGGGCTCGGCCCTGGCTCTGGCCCTGACCCTGACTCTGCGCCTGGCCCTGGGCCCGGCCCTGCGCTTTGCCCTGCGCGTTGCCCTGGCTCTGCGCTTTGCCCTGAGTGTTGTCTTGCCCCTGGGCCCAGGCGCCATCCATCGGGTACGCCAGTTCGATCGGTCCCATGGCCAGGTGATCCGCCCCGGTGGCCGGCGTGGACCGACCGGCGGTCGCAGTCGGTATCGTCAGCAGCAGGGCCGTGGCGCCGCCGAGGACCAGCATCGTCGTTCGCATGGTGCGTTGCTCCTGTGTCTGCGGTGTCGAGCCCGTGCAGTCCGCGCAAAAGATCGGCCACAACCGTCGGCGGGTCTCCCAAAGGGTCCGCGGGCCTCCACAGGGGTTGGGCCGCGGTCCCAGCGGGCTGCCGGGTACCCATCTTGCGCCAGGTGCGGGGCGGCATTCGACCAGGAGAGACCATGAAAGACCGTGCCCTCTGGCCCCTCTTCGCCGCGGCGGCCGCGGCGGGGGCGGCCTTCACCATCCGCCAGCTCGTGCAGCAAGGCTGGAAGCTGTCCACCGGCGAGCGGCCACCGGACAATCCGGCGGCGCCCGACGTCACCTGGCGGAACGCCCTCCTCTGGGGTGCCCTCGTGGGTACGGGCGCGGGCATGGCCCGCGTCATCGGCACGCGCGGCGCGGTTACGGCGTGGCGCGGCATCACGGGCCGGTTGCCGCCCATGTGAGGACGCCGCCCGTGTGGAGGCGGGCAGCCGGTTCCGGCGCCTCCAGGCCGGCCTCGGCCTACACAGGGGGCGCTGTCAAACACAGACCACTATTGACAAGAACTCTTGTACATACAAATTTATCTGTATGTATGAGGACGATGACGCCACCAACCTGCTCCCCGACCCCGTCGAGGCCGTGGCTGATACCCACCGCGCGGCGGTGCTCCTGGCGCATCCCCTGCGCCGGGACATCCTGGCCGCCTTTGATGCCCCGCAGGGGATTGCGGCCGTGGCGGACCGTCTGGGCCACTCCCGGCAAAAGGTCCACTACCATGTGAAGCAACTGGCCGACGCCGATTTCCTCCGGCGCGCCGGAACCCTGCGGAAGCGCGCCCTCACCGAGCAGTGGTGGGTGGCCACGGCGCGCAGCTACGTGCTGGCGCCGGAGGTGTTGGGGCCACTGGCGCTGCACACGGACCTCGCGCCGCACGACGCCATGAGCGCCGCACACCTGCTGGCGCTGGCCGCCCGCACGCAGGCGGAAGTTGCGCGCGCCGCGGACCAGGCGGAGGAGCAGGGCATCCGCCTGCGCACGCTGGCCATGCACAGTGAACTCCGCTTCGCCAGCGCGGAGCAGCGGGCCGCGTTCGCCGCGGCCCTCACAGAGGCGGTGGCGGAGGTGGTGGCGCGGCACACGGAGCCCGCGCGCAAGCCCGATGGAACGCCTGCCCCGGGCTGGCCGTATCGCATGACGCTGGGCGTCTATCCCCTCCCCGCCAAGCCAGGAGAGTCCCATGAGTGATGAGAGGCAGCAGGCAGGAGCAACCCCGAAGGAGGAGCCCGCGCCCTCCGGCACCGAGCCCGCGCCCTCCGGCACCGAGCCCGCGCCCTCCGGCACCGAGCCCGCGCCCTCCGCCGAGGGGCCCGCGCCCGGCAGCCACTCGGTCGAAGCCGAGCGCC
>JBBDRO010000111.1:4381-67054 GCA_040905425.1 Gemmatimonadota bacterium
CGGTTGGGCGCAGGCGCTGGCGCTCCTGGACCTGTACGTGACCGAGCACTGGGAGGAGCGGCGCCACGCCTTCTTCACGCTGCGTCCGGCCACGGTCGACTGGGATACGCTGCTGCCCTGGTTCACCGAGCCACATATGCTCGAGCGGTGGTTGGCGGAAGCGGATGTGCCGCTGCGCACCGGCGGCCGGGCGGAGCTGCGGATCCTGGCGGGCCCCACGCTCTCCGGGCGGGTCCTGTGCGTGACCGATACGGAAGTCTCCATGGCCTGGGACGAGGGCCGTGGCGCCCTCGAACTGAAGGCGTTCGCCGGTCCTGAGGACCAGCGCTTCGTGGCGCTGCGTGGTACGCACTGGGGCGCTGAGCGGGATTTCCGCGGCCTGGAGGACGCGGCGGAGGCTGCGCTGGACCGGCTGGTGGGGCTGTTGGCCCCATGAACGTTACGCGCGGCGCATGGTCCCGCGCGCGGTGCGCGGCGCGGGGACGTCGCTTCAGAACGTGAAGGTCAGACCCGCATAGACGTTGTGATCGTCCCGCTTCACACCGGGTCGCGGCGTGGAGTCGTGCTCGAACTTGTGGCGGAAGGAGAGCGCCATCGTGCGCGAGATCTGGGAGCTGGCCTTGAGCACGTTCTCGAACGTGTAGTCGTCACCCGCGTCCCAGATGGGCACGTACTTGGTGGCGTTGTCCAGTCGCACGACCTCGCCCAGGCGGCGCATGCCCGTCACCTCCACCTGCCAGCGCCCGTTCGTGTCCACCGGTTCCAGGCTGGGGTCACCCTTTGTCAGGTACTGCTGGCGGTCGTAGAGGGCGGACGCCTTGACCGTGAGGTTGCCATTGCTGCCGCGGTACGGTTGAAAGCGCACGCCGGCGCCGCTCTGAGTCTTCAGGTCCAGCTTCTTGAAGGGATTACGGTTGGCGTTGGTGACCGCAAAGGCGGACACGCGGTCGCGGGGGTAGACGGTCACCTCGAGCGAGCTCTTCCACTCCCGCCGCACGACCTCACTCTCGCTCTCGCCGTACTGGTAGCCGAGCTCCCATTCGAACTGGAAGTCATCGGTGAGAAGGTGCCTCAGTTCGAAGCCGCTGGTCAGGACCACCAGATCCGAGTTGCCGCTGGCGGCGCTGAAGCCCAGGTCGAGCTCGATGCGCCACCGATCCACAACCGCCGCCGCCGCCTCTTCATCCGCCGGCGGAGGAGGTGGGTCCTGCGCCCGGGCGGGGGCGTAGAGGAGCGCGGCGAGCGTCAGGGCCACGCTCAGCGCGCGCCCCGGATACCGGAGGGTTCTTCCGTGCATGCTTCCGTGTGGATCGGGTGCGCGCTCTGTGGCCGTCGGACCCCGAAAACTGATCGACGATCCCCCAGCGTGCAAGTCAGAACCGGGTGTCCATCCCCAGGATAAGCCGCACCGTGTCCCGCGCGATGAGGAGTTCCTCGTCCGTGGGGATGACCCAGGCGTGGACCCGCGATTCGTCCGTGGAGATGCGGCCCTCCTTGCCGGCCACCATGGCATGGTTGGCCGCCGGATCCACCGTCAGGCCCATCCAGTCGAGGCCCGTGCAGATTCCCGAACGCACGGCGGCGCTGTTCTCGCCGATGCCTCCCGTGAAGACCACGGCGTCGGCGCCGCCCATGGCGGCCAGGTAGGCGCCGATGTACTTGCGTGCCCGGTAGCAGAAGATCTCCACGGCCAGCCAGGCGCGGCGGTCGTCGTGCTCCTCCGCCTCCGCCAGCAGCTCGCGCATATCGTGCGTGAGGCCGGAAATGCCGAGCAGGCCGGCCTGCTTGTTCAGCAGCAGTTCCACCTCACGCAGGCTCAGCCCCTCCTTCACTGCGATGTAGTCCAGCACGGCCGGGTCCACGTCCCCTGAGCGGGTGCCCATGACCAGCCCCTCCAGCGGTGTGAATCCCATGGAGGTGTCCACCGAGTCACCACCCACGTTGGCGGTGGCCGAGCAGCCGTTGCCCAGGTGCATGGTGATCAGCCGGGTGTGTGGCCGATCGGTGCCGGTGAGCTTGCGCCACCGGTAGGCCACGTAGCGGTGGCTCGTGCCGTGGAAGCCGTAGCGGCGGATCTTGTAGCGCCGGTAGAACGAGTAGGGGATGGCGTAGAGGTAAGCGTGGTCCGGGAGCGTGGCGTGGAAGGACGTGTCGAAGACCGCCGCCTGCGGCAGATCCTTGCCCAGCACGTCCCGCACGGCCAGGATGCCCTTCAGGTTGTGGGGGTTGTGAAGCGGCGCCAGGTCGATCATGTCCTCGATCTCCCGGATCACCTCGGGTGAGAGCAGGACCGACTTCGTGAACCGCTCACCGCCGTGTACCACGCGGTGGCCCACGGCATCGATGTCCCGGAAGCCCGGCACGTCTTCGCCTGCCTCCGTGTCCAGCCAGCGGAGGATGGTGTCCACCGCCTCCCGGTGGTTGCGCACCGGCCGGGCGCTTCGCTCGGGAGCGTGACCCTCCTCCTGGAAGGTGATGAGCGCCTCCCCGCCGATGCGGTCCACCACGCCGCTGGCCAGGCGCTCGTCGGCGTCGTTCTTTATACGCTCTTCGTCGGTCCGGATCACCCGGAACTTCAGCGTGGACGAGCCGGCGTTCAGTACCAGGACGTTCATTGCTGCCCCCTCCCCTCGTGCGCCGCCGTGGCGCGCTTCCCCGTTACACGATGCTGACCTTTTCCATGACCACGTCTTCGGCGGGCCGGTCCCCGGCGCCCGTCTGCACCGCGCCGATGGCCTGCACCACGTCCATGCCGCTGCTCACCTTGCCGAAGACGGCGTGCTTGCCGTCCAGCCAGGGGGTGGGGGCCAGCGTCACGAAGAACTGCGAGCCGCCGGTGTTGGGTCCGGCGTTGGCCATGGACAGGACGCCCGGCTCGTCGTGGGTGAGGTCGGCGTGGAATTCGTCGGGGATGTTGTAGCCGGGGCCGCCGCGCCCGGTGCCCGTGGGGTCGCCGCCCTGCAGCATGAAGCCCTCGATGACGCGGTGGAAGATCACGCCGTCGTAGAAGCCCTTCTCGGCCAGGTCGACGAAGTTCTTGGTGGTCTTCGGGGCCCGCTCCTCGAAGAGTTCCACCTCGAAGGTGCCCTGGTTCGTGTCTATGCGCGCCGTCCGATTGGCCATACCGTCTCCTGATGGGGGTCAGCCCCCGCGATGGGGGTCGATGAGTGCTTTGGTGACACGCCGCTCCGCCACGGCCTGCAGGGCGCTCTCGGCCTCCGCCAGGCCGAAGCGCTCGGTGGCGATGAGCGTCCACGGGCGCGCCCGCTCCGCGTCCCGGAGGAGCTGCACGCCACGGTAGAAATGGGAGAAGTCCGAGCCCCACGTGCCGCGTACCTCCAGGTGCTTCCGATTCAGTTCGGTGTGGGGATTGATCTCCACCGGGCCGTGGTCCGTGTACTGCCCAACCACCACCACGCGCCCCGCGTCACGGGTAAAGCGCATGGCCTGGGGCACGGCCTGCGGGTCCCCCGCGGCCTCGATGGTAATGTCCGCGCCGCGCCCGCCGGTGTGCTCCAGCACCCAGTCCAGCCGCTGCTCGGGCGTGGCCCGCTCGATGGACAGCGTGGCGGTGGCGCCCACGGCGCGCGCCGCCACCAGTCGGCTCTCCGGCGCGCCGATGCACAGCACCTTCCCGGCGCCCCGCATGCGGGACAGGATCACGCTGGACAGGCCCACGGGGCCGCTGCCCAGGACCAGCACGGTATCGGCCAGCTGGATGTCGGCCCGCTCCACGGCGTGCAGCGCGGTGGGCAGCGAGCAGCCGCCGGCCATGAAGGTCTCGGGCTCCACGCCGGAAAGCCGGATGAGGCGCGTGCCCGGCTTCAGGTACATGCGCTCCGCCCACCCGCCCGACAGGCCGTCCTCCGCGCCGTAGGTGATGCCGTAGACGCGGCGGGAGGGGCAGCGCGTGGCGGCGCGGGCCACCAGGCAGAACCAGCACTCGTTGCAGGTGCCGTGGACGTCCAGGAAGGTGACCCGGTCCCCTTCGGCCAGCGGCCAGCCCTCCACGTCCCGGATGATGCCGCGCACCTTGGCCAGGCGCCCAGCGGCCACGTGACCGGGGATGAGCGGATAGGGCACGCCCTCCAGGCGTCCCTCGCGCAGGTGCACGTCCGTGCCGCACACCTCGCTCAGTTCCACCTCTAGGAGCGCGGAATCCTGTTCGAGTTCCGGTTCCGGGAACTCGCGCACTTCCACCGACTGCCCTGGTCCCGGGATCACGGCGGCTGCAACGCTGCCCAAGTCTACTCCCGCGTTCGGCTGGTGCCCCGCTGTGGCGATCGAAGGAGGGCATTGACCCGGAGAGAATAAGCCTGCCGGGGGCCCGCGTCCACGCCGGAGGCCGGGAAGGGGGACGCAGGGTGGAGCGGGACGTCGCTTATACGCGCTATGTCCGGTCCACGACGTAGACGTTGCGCTGGGCCGTTGGGACCACGACCAGGTCCAGGACGTTCACGTGCGCCGGAACGCCGATCACGTAGGCCACCGCGTCGGCCACGTCCTCCGGGCCGAGGGGGCGGAAGCCGTCGTAGACGTGCGCGGCGCGGTCCTCGTCACCGTGGAAGCGCACCACGCTGAACTCGGTCTCCACGAAGCCCGGGTCCACGCTCGATACCTTCACCCCGGTGCCCACCAGGTCCAGGTTCATCCCCTCCGTGAGGGCGCGCACGCCGTACTTGGTGGCCGCGTACACGTTCCCCTTGGGGTAGGTCATGTGCCCGGCGGTACTGCCGATGTTGATGACGTGGCCGCTGCCGCGCGCCACCATGCGCGGGAGCAGGAAGCGGCTCACGTTCAGCAGGCCCTTCAGGTTGGTGTCGATCATCCGGTCCCAGTCCTCGGGGTCCCCCTCGTGGACGGGGTCGAAGCCGCTGGCCAGGCCGGCGTTGTTGAGCAGCACGTCCGGCGGGTCGGCCAGGGCGTCAGCGGCGGTGCGCACGGCCTCGCGGTCGCGTACGTCCACGGTGGCGGTGAGCACTTCCGCTCCGTATGTGGCGCGCAGGTCGGCGGCCAGGTTCTCCAGGCGCTCCGCCCGCCGCGCCCACAGGATCAGGGCGTGGCCGTCGGCGGCCAGGCGGTGTGCGCACGCGGCGCCGATGCCCGCGCTGGCGCCGGTGATGAGGATGCGCTTGCTGGTGCTCATCATGCGTCGTGGGTGCCGGGTAGGGAGCCTCCCGCGTGGAGACTCTGGTGGACAGGATACGGTCCATTTAACATGAGGGACAGCCGGCGCGTCCATGAGTTCGTGACGGACGGGTCCGCTGGCGGCATGCCGCCGCGAAGAGAAAGGACGGAGTTCATGAGGGCATTCAGAGGGGGCGCGGCGCTGGTGCTGCCGCTGGTCGTGGCGCTGGCGGCGTGCGCGGACACACCCACGGGGCCGGATGACGGCCAGGGCATCGAGGCGCAGCTCACCGAGGTTGCGCAGATCTCGGGCTCGCTCACCACTGCGGCCCGGGCCGGAGGTGGCCAGCACCTGCAGGGCCTTTTCCGTAAGGCCGTACTCCAGGTGCGTGACACGGAGGGGGTCGAGGCGGCACGCGCGCTGATCGCGCCCATCCGGGACGCGGCGCGCGCGGCCCGTGAGATCCGCCGGAGCGGGGATCGGGACGCCTTCCACGCCGCCATGGAGGCGGTGCACCTGGCGCAGGCCACGGTCATCGTGGACGTGCTCGGCTCGGCGGTCGTGGAGGAGGCGCTCGCGGTGGCGGAGGCGCGGCTGGCGGCGCTGCAGGCGCGCGTGGACGCCGCGGCGGCGGGAGGCCGGGACGTGACGGCCATCCAGGCGCGCGTGGACGCGGCCGCCGTCGAACTGGCGGAGGCCCGCGCGCTGGCGGCCACCGATCCGGCGGCGGCGCTCGTGAAGGCGCTCTTCTTCGGGCCCCACGCCTACGGCGGCACGGGCGGGATGGGCGGTTGGCGCGGCGGCTGAGCCGGTCGGCAGGCGGCTGAGGCGGTCGGCAGGGCGGGTCGGCAGAGCGGCTGAGCCGACAGCGTCCGCACACCACGGGGGGCGGGTCTCGAACGAGGCCCGCCCCCCGCGCGTCCGCCACCGCGCGTTGACCCTGCCGCATATCAGGCTGTATCCTGCGGGTGTCCTTTGCCAACCTCAATCCGCAGGTGTCCCCATGAGCCGTTCCACCGTGGCGCCGCTGACGGCGCTGGCGGCGCTCCTCGCCGCTTTCCCCTTCCTGGCCGGTGCTCCGGCCGCGGCCCAGACGCCGATCGCCGTGGCGGCGGGCACCACCGCGAGCGCATCCGACGCCGCCTGGGACTCCGCCTACTTTGCCTGGGATGCCGGGGACTATCCGGACGCCCTGGAGCGCATGGAGCGCCTGCTCGGCGGCCCCGACGCGGCGCGCTACCTGGAGCGGGCGGCGCTGCTGACCGGCGAACTCTACCGCACCGCGGAGCTGACCACCGACGGCGCCGCGCCCCGCTGGAGCCCCGACGGCCGCTACGCCGCCTACGAGACCACCCGCAGCGGGAACGAGGTCACGGTAGTCGTGGAGCCCGCCGCGGACGGGGTCCGCGAGGTGGCGGTGCTTTCCGGCAGCGGCGCCGTCCTCGGCGCCGGCGGCAGGGTGGCCTGGATGGTCGTGGACGAGACGCCCGAACTGGCCGCCGCACGCGCCGAGAACGAGCGCCTGCGCCAGGCCGGGGACGCCTCCTGGCGCCAGCAGCGCGGTGAGATCGCGCGGCTGGAGGCGGCGGCCACGCGCGTCATGGAGCGCACGCTGCCGGGCGGGGAGGCGCGCGACGTCACGCCCCGCGGTGCCGCCCCCGTGTCGCTGGAATACGACGATGCCGCGCTGCAGATCCTGGAGGGCACGGACCCGAACGAGCGCGGCCTGGTGACCTCCGCCGACGGTGCTACCGTGGCCTATCTAATGGAGGCCGGCGAGGAGACCGAGATCCACCTGGCGCCCGCCGCCAGCCCCGATGCCGGCAGCGCCGTCTACAGCACCGCCAACCGCGTCAGCGGCCTGGCCATCTCCCCCTCCGGCCGCCGCGTGGCCTTCCAGGAGATGCCGCGCGAGGACTGGGAGATCATGGTCGTGGGTGAGGACGGCCAGGCCGTCCAGGTCACCACGGATATCCAGCACGACCTCTACCCGGCTTTCCTCTCCGAGGACCGGCTGCTCACCATCAAGGGTGAGGGGCGCCACCGCCGCTCCTTCCTGCAGGACCTCACCACCGGCACGGAGACGCGCCTCTTCCACAACAACACCGTCCGCACCGTGGCACCCGAGTACCAGTGGGCGCCCTCGCCGGACGGCACCAAGCTGCTGATCCAGGCCGAGCGGGACGGGGACACCGTCTCCCCGGAGCGGGGCGTGTACTTCATGGACCTGGGCGCGCGCGTCTCACTGGAGGAAGTCCGTGAGCGCGTGCGTACCGCGCTGAACGAAGAGCGGGCGCTGCGGGCGTGGGGCGAACGTCGCTTTGCAGAAAACGCGGCGGCCGTGCGGGACGCGGTGGCCGATGTCTCCACCGGGCGCATCTTCCACTACGCCGAGGACCTGCACCGCTTCGGCTCCAAGAACATCACGCAGCCGGGCAACATTCCCGCCACCCATTACCTTGCGGACAGGCTGCGCGCGTTCGGCTACGAACCCGAGCTGCAGTGGTTCGAGGCGCGCGGGCTGCGCGTGGCCAACGTCATCGCGCGCCTGCCCGGCACCGCGCACCCCGACGTGGTCTACGCCGTGAGCAGCCACTTCGATTCCAGCAGCCGCGGCCCCGGCGCCGACGACAACTCGTCCGGCACCACCGCGCTGCTCGAGGCAGCGCGCGTCATGAAGGACCGGCCGCAGGAGGCCACCATCGAGTTTGCCTTCTTCACCGGCGAGGAGTCGGGGTTGCTGGGCGGCCGCGAGTACGTGCGCCAGGCGGTGGAGGGCGGCAAGGGGCTGGTGGGCGCTCTGAACAATGACATGGTGGGCTTTGCCAACAACCACCGGCTGGACAACACCATCCGCTACTCCAACCCGGGTATCCGGGACATCCAGCACGCGGCCGCGTTCCTCTTCACGGACCTCATCACCTACGACGCGCTCTACTACAAGAGCACCGACGCGCAGGCGTACTACGACGCGTACGGGGACATCGTGGGCGGCATCGGCTCCTACCCCATCCTGGCCAGTCCGCACTACCACCAGAGCCACGACGTGCTGGAGACCATCAATCAGCAGCTCGTGGCGGAGGTGTCCAAGACCACGGTGGCCACGCTGATGCTGCTGGCCTCGGTGCCGTCGCGCGTCAAGGAGCTGGAGGTGGTGTCGGTGAGCGGCGGCACGGCCCAGGTGCGCTGGGAGGCGCTGCCCGAGTCGGACATTCAGGACTACGTGGTGGCGGTGGACGGCGGCGAGCGCCCCGATCCCGCCACCGGACAGCGCGTGAGCGGCACCAGCGTCACGGTGCAGGGCGTGCGCCCCGGGAGCGAGATCGCGGTCATCGCGGTGGACGCCGACGGCCGGCCCGGGTGGGACTGGGCGCGTGTCACCGTGGGAGGCAACAATGAGTAAGTCTGAAGCGACGACGCCCGGCATCACCCGTCGCGACTTCGTCCGCGCCGGCGCCGTAGCGGGGTTCGCGGCGGCGCTGCCGGGAACGGCGGGCGCGCTCGGGCCGGTGGGCACCGGCGGGTCGGCAGACGCGCGTGAACTGGCCGGGGCCCCGTTCGTGCGGCGCCCGCGCCGCGCCCGCCCCATGGTCATCTCGGACACCAGCGGCTTCGACTTCCGGAACGGCGGTCCGCAGAACGCCCTGGAGCGCGCCTTCGAGGGCATCGCCCGCGGGGATGACGTGCTGGACGCGCTCATCGCGGGCGTGAACATCCCCGAGAACGACCCCGCCGAGACCGGCATCGGCTACGGCGGGCTGCCCAACGCCGACGGCGTGGTGCAGCTCGACTCGTGCTGCATGCACGGTCCGCTGAAGCGTGCTGGCGGGGTGGCCGCGCTGGAGGGCGTGCGCAACCCGTCGCTGGTGGCGCGCGCGGTGGCGGACCTCACGGACCACCACCTGCTGGTGGGGAAGGGCGCCCAGGAGTTTGCCCGCCAGCTCGGCTTCGAGATCGAGGAGGACCTGAACACCGAGCGCTCGCGCGAGCTCTGGCTGGAGTGGAAGCGGCGCCTGGACCCCGGCCACTGGCTGGACCCCAACCGCCGCGAGCGAGCCGGCCTGG
The DNA here is from genome assembly GCA_040905425.1 of Gemmatimonadota bacterium. GTDB lineage: Bacteria > Gemmatimonadota > Gemmatimonadetes > Longimicrobiales > RSA9 > JBBDRO01. The sequence continues at coordinate 13,575 of JBBDRO010000111.1, forward strand.
AAGCCGGCCTCTCCATGGTGCGCGACGGCCTCATCCCCGCCAGCAGCTTCTGGGGCACCATCAACTGTGACGGCGTGAACGCCAACGGTGACCTGTGCGGCGTGACCACCACCAGCGGCCTGGGCTGGAAGATCCCCGGCCGCGCCGGCGACTCGCCCATCCTGGGCGCCGGCCTCTACGTGGACAATGACGTCGGCGCCGCCGGCTCCACCGGCCGCGGCGAGGCCAACCTCTACAACCTGTGCTCCTTCCTCATCGTGGAGGAGATGCGCCGCGGCGCCGCCCCGCTGGACGCCGGCATGGCCGCCCTGCGCCGCATCCAGGCCAACACCATCGATGAGCGCCTGCTGAATGAGCGCGGAGAGCCCAACTTCAACGTGCGCTTCTTCGTGCTGAACAAGGCCGGTGACTTTGCCGGCGTGGCCATGTACAACAGCGGCGAGGGGCAGTATGCCATCTGCACGGAGAACGGCGCGGAGAAGCTGCCGCTGGAGCCGCTGCTGGAGGGTGGGGACGAGGTGTAGGGGTGGCGACAAGGTGACGCATTCCGCCGGTTGGCGGCGGTGCAACGACCACAACCCGACATGTGGCGCCATCAGTGGGTAAGATTGTCCGGTTGGTGTCGTTAGCGCCTGCAGCGTGAGCGCCTCGCGGCTGCCGGGGCGGGGCGGCTACCGCGCCGGGGCGGCTCTGCGCCGGCGCGCGCTCGCCGGCTATAGGAGGTGCCAGGGTGCTCTGAGAATTTCCAGGGACGGCGCGTGGTTGCGCCATTATATTGTATACTGTGTACAGCGGGGTCGGGTCCGGTGTTTGGAATTCCCGATTGACATATCGTGCGTAAGCTGTTGGCGTTGCAATCTTTGCTGCGTGCTGCGGGCCGCTAAACATATGTAGCACCGACGGGCGCCATGCGCGGTCTTCAGAGCGTTCGGGAGTCCCGCATCTCGGTCCCTCCGGTCGGCCAGCGTGCGCCGCCCCCCGCGGGCCGCCGGCGTGCGCCGCCCCCCGCGGGCCCCCGGCCCGCTACTCCTTGCGCACGTTGTCCGCTTCGGGGCCCTTCTGGGTGTCCACGATGTCGAAGCGCACGCGCTCACCCTCGTCCAGGGACTTGAAGCCCTCTTCCTGGATGGCGGTGTAATGCACGAAGATGTCTTCCTCGGTGTCATCCGGCGTGATGAAGCCGTAGCCCTTGGAGTTGTTGAACCAGCGAACCACGCCCACGGCGCCCTTGGTGCGGGCCGGACGGTCGCCGTCGCCGCGGCGGGGCGGCTCCTGGCTCTCCGCCTCCGGCCCGGCGCCGCCACGCCCCCGGCCCCGGCCGCGGTCGGCGCCGGCATCGGCCGCCGCGGGCGCCCCGGCCGGCGCCTTGGCACCGGCGTAGATCCACGCGGGATCGCGCGTGTAGCTCTCCGCCAGGCCGCGCACGCCGTCACCCGCGTCGCGCGCCAGGATGATGGTCTGGCGCGCGCCCGGCACGGCGCGCATCACCTGCTTCAGGGCCTCCGTGCCCGGGCCGCGCAGCCGATCCGCCTCGTCCAGCACCACCACCTCGACCGAGTCCAGCCGCAGGTTGCCCGCTTCCAGGTGCTCGTGAAGGCGTTCCGGCGTGGCCACGATGACGTCGTAGCCGGCGCGCAGGTCCCGCAGCTGCGCCTGCATGGGTACCTCCCCGTGGATGGCGCCCACCCACAGGTCCGTGTCACTGGCCAGCGCCTTGGCCGCGGTGCTGATGCGCTCGACCGCGGCGCGGTCCGGGCAGAGCACCAGCGTGTGCAGGCCCTCCTGGTCGATCTGCTGGTCGAGCGCGGCCATGAGCGCGCCGTTCGTCTTGCCGGCGTCCGCCGGCGCCACCGCCACTAGGTCCAGGTGCTCCCGCACGCGCGGGATGATCTCCCCCTGCGCGGGGGTGGGGGTGTCCCAGCCCAGGTCGGCGAGCGCATGGCGGAGCGGCGCCCCGCGCACCAGCTCCTTCAGGGGGGGCAGGCGCGCCGCGGAGGTGGCCGCTCCCGCGCCGCCGCGGGGGGCGTCACCGCGCTTGAGGCGCGCGGGCGGCACGCCGGGGCCTGGTCGGGGACGCCGCAGAACGGCGAATCCGATCAGGCCGATGACCACGACCATAATGACGATCAGGAACCAGTCCACTCAAGACCCCGCTACTGCTGGAGAAAGCCCGCGCGCGGGTTCAGGGATGGCGCGCGGAAAGCGGGTCCATTGTCTGACCTGCAGGCAAGCATGTCAAGCGGGGACGGGCGCTCAGTCCGTGTCCACGGTGGTGGGCGGCAGCCATCCGAGCGGCGCCAGCGGCGCGCGCACCAGCGTGTAACCCTGGTACTCCCCGAGCACCTCCACCTGGGTTCCGGCGGCCAGCTCGGCCACCCTCAGGCCGGCCGGGCCGGGCGCGTGGTGGATGGCGGTGGCGGCGGCCATGCGCTGGTGGCTGAGCGGCTCCAGCGCGGATTCGGCGCGGTCAGCGCGCATGTAGCCCGAACGCCCGTCCGCGAGTCGCACGCGATACCACGAACCGGCGGCGCCCAGCACCCGCAGCGGCACGGACCGACCCAGCCGCTCCAGGACCGCGGCGCCGTCCGCGGGCCCCGCGCGCACCTCGGCCCCGGCCGCCGACACGCGCGCCCAGCCGCCCAGCAGCGCGGTGTCCCCCCGCAGCGCCGGCGGCGTGCGCGCCAACGGCCGGATCCAGGGAGCGGGGTCGGTGGGCCCGCGCGAGTACACGCCGAAGTGAAGATGCGGCGGAGTGGTGCGCGCGTTGCCGGTGTTGCCGATGAGACCCACCGTGTCCCCCACCTCCACCCGCTGACCGCGCTCCACCGTCTGCGCATCCAGATGGGCGTAGTAGAGGTTGGCGCCGCGCCGCTCGTCCCGGATCCACACCACCAGCCCACCGCGGGAGGTGTCCTGCACGCGGCTCACCGTGCCGGCGGAAGCGGCCAGCGCCGGGGTGCCGCGCGGCGCGAAGATGTCCACGCCGTGGTGGTCCCGGACGCCGCCGTCGCGTGGATCGCCGAAGACGCTCTGGATGGCGCCGGTGCCGTGGCCGTCCACCGGGAACGCCAGCGCGGCGGCGGTGATCACCTGCAGGGTGTAGCGGCCGCCCGCCAGGAGCTCCGGCTGGAGCCGCACGATGTAGTCCCCGTCGCGCGAGGGCTCGTAGTCCAGGCTGGTGGCGCCGCTGTCCGCGCTGGCCACGCGCCGCGGCCCGTCCCCGGCCACGCGGAAGACGTCGATGAAGAGGAGTGCGCCGCTGTCCGGCCGGAGCGAGCCGCGGATCTCCAGCCGTTGCCCCCGGCGCACCGCCAGCCGCACGCCCACGGCCTCCGCGCCCTCGGCCGGCAGCCAGCCCTCCTCCGCGAAGGGCGCCTCCAGCGGCGCGGCCTCCGCCAGTGCCCGCGCCCCCGCCGCGCGCCAGGCGGTCACGAGCGCCGTGCCCTCCAGCCCGGCGCTCACCAGCGCGTGCTCGTAGTTCTCGCGCGCCGTCTCGCCGCGGAAGATGTCCGCCACCTCGTCGCGCACCGGCCCGCAGCCGGAGAGCAGGAACAGGGTGGCGAGCAGGGCCGCGGGGACGGCTCTTGAATCCAATTGCATGGCTTCGGCGTACCTGTGGAGGCGGGTGCAGGTTCCCGCCGACTATATTGGGGGGCCCCGGGCCCACGCCACCCATCCCACGGGATACCATGACGCCTTTGCGTACCGGATGCGCGCTTTCCGCCCTGCTGTTGCTGCTTCTGCAGCCCGGCGCCGGAAGCGCCCAGGACACGGTCCCCATCCCGCCGGACGCCTACGCCGACGCCACCGCCCGCGAGACCGTGGCACGGGCGCGTGAGCGGCGCGCGCTGGTGGACCGCTCCATCGAAGCCTACCAGGCCACGGCCACCGAGCGCATCTCGGCCGGCCACCGCCTGCTCCTGCGCGAGCGGCTGCTCTACCGGCGCGAGTCCGCGGCGCGCGTGAGCTGGCAGCGCGAGGGGCCCATCGAGGTGGAGGCGCTGGGCGCGCGCGAGGTGGTGCCCGTGGCGGTGCAGCTGCCGCAGATCCCCGGGGACCTGGACAGCTACATGGGCTCCATGGCCTTCGACCCCATGAACGCCCAGTTCCTCTTCGAATTCGGCGGCTCCGACCTGCGCAACCCGATCGCCGAGGGCAGTGAGGCGCACTACCGCTTCGCCACCGGGGACAGCACCACCATCGTGCTGGCCGGGAACCGCCGCGTGCGCCTGCGCGAGCTGCGCATTCAGCCGCGCCGCCGCCACCCCACGCTCATTGCCGGCTCCTACTGGTTCGACGTGGACAGCTACGCGGTGGTGCAGGCGGTCTTCCGCCTGGCCCGCCCGTGGACCATCGATGACGCGGATGAGGATGACCTGCCCGGCTTCCTGGGTGGCCTCTCCGCCGACATCTCACACGTGGCGGTGGAGTACGGGCTCTGGGAGCAGCGCTGGTGGCTGCCGCGCTTCGTGACCGCGGGCGGCGTGGTGAAGCTGGGCATGTTCGGCTCGGTGCCGGTGGAGTATGAGCGGCGCTACGAAGGCTATCAGGTGCGCGGGGACGTGGCGCTGGCGCCCGAGGTGCGGGATTCCACCACCCGCGAGCGCTGCCGCCGCACCGTGTCCTTCCAGATCGGCGTGGGCGTGGAGGACTCGGTGCGCCTGGCCCGGGCCTCGGAGCGGGCCAACCGCCAGCGCGAGCGCTACGACTCCGCCATGGCCGCGTACGATTCCCTGGTGGCGGTGGGGGAGCGTCCGGAGAGCAATCCCTGCCAACCCGTGTTCGTGGCCATACCCGACAGTGTGGACCTGTTGCGGAGCCCGCTGCTGCCGGAAGACATCTACGCCGGGGAGACGCTCCTGGCGGAGGGGGAGCTGACCGATCTCATGGACCGCGTGGAGGACCTCCCCGAGATGGACTGGGGCGTGGCGCGCCCCGAGTTCGACTGGGGCTTCGGCGGCTCGGGCCTGGTGCGCTACAACCGGGTGGAGGCGCTGGCCGTGGGTGCGCGCATGGGCGTGGACCTGGGCCGGGTGCAGGCCGCGGCGGTGGCGCGCTACGGCGTGGCGGACGAGAAATTCAGCGGCGAGCTGTCGGTGGCCCGGCAGACCGCCAAACGCGCCTGGCGTCTCTCGGGCTACCACGAGTTGACCGCCATGGACCCGGCCACCAACCCCTTCTCGTTGGCCAGTTCGCTGAACGCCTTCCTGATCGGCCGGGATGACGCCCAGTACTACCGGGCGGCGGGCGGCGCCCTGCGGGTGGCCCCGGCGCCCGTGCACCCGCAGTGGTGGGAGGCCCGCCTCTACGCCGAGCGGCAGATGCCGGTGGCGCGGAACACGGACTTCTCACTGCGCCACGTGCTGGACGAGGACGCGCTGTTCCGGCCCGTGGTGCCCGCCGACCCCGCCGACCAGGCCGGGCTGGAGCTCACGCTGCGCGGCCAGCACGGCGCGGACCCGGACGGGCTCCGGCTGGGCGCGGAGCTGGGCGTGCGGGGGGAGACGGGAAGCTACGAGTTCGCGCGCCAGTCGCTGCTGGTGCGGGCGGCGTTCCCGCTGCCGGTCGGCTTCGCGGGCGCGCTGGAGGGCGCGGGCGGGGCGGCCACCGGGCAGGTGCCCGCGCAGAGCCATTTCTACATCGGCGGACCGGCCACATTGCGCGGCTACGCCACGGCTACCCTGGCCGGCCCGGCGTTCTGGCGGGGACGGGCGGAGCTGGCGCGGGGCATCCCCGCGATCCGGCTCAGTGTGTTCGGTGACGCCGCGTGGGCGGGGGAGCGGGACGCCATGCGGACCGGCCGGCCGCTGGTTTCCGCCGGCGTGGGCGCCAGCTTCCTGGACGGCATCGTGCGCTTCGACCTGGCGCGTGCCCTGCGTGCGCCCACCGGCTGGCGGCTGCACCTGTACATGGACGGGCTGTTGTAGCGTGACGTACTCCGGTGAGGTTATAAGCGACGTCGCTTAAGACCTCACCGGAGGCACGCGTCACGTTGCCGGCTGCGCCACCCGCAGCGGCGTCTCCCCGCCCTCCACGAAGAGCGTCTGCGTGGGATAGGCAAACTCGATCCCTTCCTCCTCGAAACGCCGCATGATGTGCAGGTTGATGGCCTGCTGGCGGTCCATGTAGACGTTGTACTCGGGGGAGAGGACGTAGAAGACCGCCTCGAAATCCAGCGAGGAGCCGCCGAACTTCTGGAAGTGGGCGCGGTCGAAGCGCACGTCCTCCTGCCCCTCGACGGCCTCGCGGATGATGCCGGGGATGCGCTCCACGGTGGCGCGCGGCGTCTGGTAGATGACGCCCAGGCTGAACACCACGCGGCGCTCGAACATGCGCTTGAAGTTGCGGATGCGCGAGTTGAGCATGTCATTGTTGGAGAAGACCAGCTGCTCACCCGACAGGCTGCGCACGCGCGTGGACTTGAGGCCGATCTTCTCCACCGTGCCGAGCTGCTCGCCCACGATGACGAAGTCCCCCAGCACGAAGGGCTTGTCCAGCACGATGGAGAGGGAGGCCAGCAGGTCACCCAGCACGTTCTGCAGCGCCAGCGCCACCGCGATGCCGCCCACCCCCAGCCCGGCCAGCAGCGGGCCGATCTGGATGCCCGCGTTCTGCAGCGCCAGCAGCACCAGGATGGTCCACAGCGTGAGGCGGCCCAGGAAGCCCAGCGCGTTCAGCGTGGTGGCGCCCGCCGGGTCGTCCGCCAGGCGGCGCTCCGTCTCCCGCTTGACGGCCGCGGTGATGAGGGTGCTCCCCCAGATGGCGGTCTGCAGCGTGACCACCACGATGCCGATGAACTTGAGGGCGCGCTCCAGGGGCGGGTCGGTGTCCGGTCCGCCGCCCGGGAAGACCAGCACCCGCGAGCCCGCGTAGAGTGCCAGGAAGAGGAGGAAGAGGATGGTGGTGCGGTCGAGCGTGGCGGCAATGATGTCATCCACGTCGGTGACCGTGCGTTTCGCCAGCGCACGGAAGTGGCGGAGCACCAGCCGCCGGAAGATCACCAGGCCCAGATAGACCAGGATGGTCGTGCCGGCGGCCAGGAGCCACGTCTCGACGGGGTTGCCGTAGAAGTACAGGTCCAGGAACGACCGCAAGGGATGCCTCCGTGGCTGGGCGGCTACGTGGGCCGCGCTTGAGCGGGTACGGGGCCCAACCTACGTAGCGTCCGGGAGCGCGCCACCCCTAGTGGAGCAGGCCCGCCTGTCCCGGGTCCATGCCTTCGTAGTAATCCCCGAGGCCGGCCACGGCCCAGACGATCTCCACCACCAGCCCCGCCAGGAACGCCACGCCGCCCGCCACCGCCGCGCCCACCACGCCGAGCGCCGCGTAGACGGGCATGGCCACGACGCCGGCCAGCGCCAGCGGCCCGACCAGCGCCAGCGCCACCAGCAGCAGGGAGCCGAGCATGGTCAGGATGCCCTGGCCCATGGCCTCGATGCCCTGGGGCGCGTCCCGCCCGAGCTTGGACCAGGCGGGGAAGAGCAGCGCCAGCGCGTTCTGGATGGTGATGGTCACCGTGTTGATCAGCGGTAGCGCGAGCAGGGCGGCCCCCAGGCCGAGCGTGGCCAGGCGGACCTCCCCCGCGTCCGCGCCAGCCAGCGGCAGCGCGACCACGCCGAGCATCAGGGCACTCAGCTGAATCACGCTCAGCACGAGCACCGGCGCGGCCACCTGTCCGGCCACCAGGGCGCGGCCGCTGATGGGGTAGGTGCGGAGCACCTCCAGGCGCTCCAGGTCCTGGCGCAGGTCCACGCGTACGATCAGCGGGCCGAAGAGGGCCAGCATGGCGGTGGCCATGAGGGCCAGGCCGCTGACGATGGCAAAGGGGTTGGCCCGTCCCCCCGAGCTGATGACGCCCACGGCAGCCACCACCGCCACGCCCAGGATGATCACACCCGCGGTGGTGGGGCGGAACAGGCGCAGGAAGGAGACCGCGTTCTTCCAGGTGATGGCCCGCCACGCCGGGCCGGTGGCCGCCAGGGGAAGGCGGCTGGGGCGCACCCGCTCCTTGCGCGTGGCCAGCTGCCGCTGCGCCACGCCCAGCTTGCCGGCGCGCATGGCCGCCACGGCGCTGGCCTTCTTGCGGCCGGCCTCGGCCGCGGCTTCCTCGAAGGCCGCGTCCATGCGCAGCACCCAGGCGTAGTGCAGCGCCAGAACCAGCAGCGCCCACGGCATGGCGGCCAGCCAGGCGGTGGCGTTGGCCGCGAAGGTGGGGTGGACCACGGCCGAAATGGGCAGCAGCGCAAGGCGCGCGGCGGGCTCCTGGAAGTGCCCCACGAACACGCGCAGCATGGCGCCCATCTCCCCCGCCGCCTGCACCTCGGGCAGCGCCCGCGCGAGCGTTACCACGACCGCGAGCGCCGCGGCGCCGAACAGCACCAGCGGCAGCGCCATGCGGCGCAGCCCGCCGCGGCCCTGCCCCGCGGCCGCCAGATGAACGAGCGAGCCCCCCATCTGGTGCAGGTTCAGCGTGGCGAAGAGCACCCAGATCGAGACCAGGCGCAGGTACCACGGCAGCTCCCCGCCCCGGCCGAAGATGAGCGCCACCAGGGCCGCGCTGAAGAGAATCTGGAACTGGACTTTGAGGATCTTGTAGCGCAGCAACTCGGGGCGGGCCAGCGGCGCGGTGAAGAGGAAGTTCACCTCCGCAGGCTCGAAGGCCAGCGCCCCCGCGCGGCTGCCCGAGAACCACGCCCAGGCGGCCATGCCCGCCACGGCCAGGGTGGCCAGCAGCTCCAGGCCGGGGCCGGCTTCCGTGGCTGCCATCGGCCCCTCGCCGGCGCCTCCGTTGGTGGCGAAGATCCAGTAGAAGTAGGCCAGCCCCACCAGCAGGGCCAGCGCGTAGCGTGGATTGCGCAGCCGGCGTAACTGACGCGCGAACTTGTTGCGCGTGGCGCGCAGCACCAGGTACTCGGAGAGGGCTCCGGTCACGCGCCGCTTTCCGTCAGCGCCAGGAAGACATCCTCCAGGCCCCGGCCTTCCAGTTCGGGGCGCTGTCCCCGGATCTCGTCCAGCGCGCCGAACGCCACGGCCCGTCCCCGGTGGATGACCAGCACCCGGGTGCACAGCTCTTCCACCAGGTGGAGCAGGTGCGAGCTCAGGATGACCGCCGCGCCGGCCTCGGCGCGGGCCAGGATGGTGGCCTTCATGCGGCGGATGGAGCCGGGGTCCAGCCCACCGAGCGGTTCGTCGAAGATGAGGGCGCTGGGATCGTGGATGAGCCCGCAGGCAATGACCAGCTTCTGCTTCATGCCGCGTGACAGCTCGTCGGGGAGCGCGGCCCGCTTGGCCGCCAGTTCCAGCTCGTCCAGCAGCGTGGCAATGCGCTCCGCGGGCCGCTCCACCTGGTGCAGGCGCGCCACGAAACGCAGGTGCTCCTCCACGGTGAGGTAGTCGAAGAGCTGGGGTTCGTCCGGCATGAAGGCCAGCGCCCGCTTGGCCGCCACCGGATTCCGCGCCACGTCGTGGCCGGCCACGCGCACGGCGCCTTCACTCGGTGGAATGATGCCCACCATGCAGCGCAGCGTGGTGGTCTTGCCCGCCCCGTTGGGGCCCACCAGGCCGAGCACCTGGCCCGCCTCCACGCGGAAGGAGAGGCGGTCCACGGCGGTGAGGTCCCCGTAACTCTTGCTGAGCTCCACCACCTCGATCATGGCGTGCCGCCGGGCGGGGGGTCCACCCACACGTAATCGGCCGGCACCGTGAAGCGCGCCGGGTCCACGGCGCCCGCCTCCACGGCGTCCAGCTCGAGCAGCACCGCGGTGGGCCCGGTGGCGGGGTCCTGGAAGAGGACCAGGATGCGCACGACCGCGCCCGGCGCCGGGAGCTGGCCCATGCGGGCCGGCAGGGCGGCGGCCGCCGCGGCCAGCGGGTGGCTCATGGCGCCGGCGCCCTGCAGCCCGGGCCGGGCTTCGGGGCCCGGCGCGATCCACAGGTCCGCGCGCACGTCGGTGCCGGTCCAGCGCCAGCGGTCGGCGGGCCAGCCGCGCACGCGCTCGAAGCCCAGCTTCTCGGCCGGGCCGGCGGCGCTGTCGGGCGTGGCCGTGGGCGGCTCGGTGAACAGGCGGGCCGCCGCTGCGGGCAGCCGGGCGGCGCGGCGCATGGCGGGATAGAGGCTCACCGCCTCCCCGGGGCCCGTGACCAGCACCACGGTCCGAAACTGCTCCGGTAGCCCGGCCATGCGCGTCTCGATGCGGCGGCGGTCCCCCGCCACCCACGTGGTCAGGTGCAGGGCGGCCCCGTCCAGGGCGCCGCCCTCGAAGCTGCCGGCCGCCGGCATGCGCGTGGCCGCGGCGGCGTGGAACGCCTCCGGGTCCATGTCGAAGACCGCCGCGGGCCGTCCGTCCGTGAACTCATGCAGCGCCGCGCCGCCCAGCAGGGCCACGCGCTGGCGCAACTCGCCGGTAAAGGGCTGCGCCGCCGCCGGGGGCGGCTGGAGGGGGGCGGTCAGCAGCGCGGCCAGCAGCGCCAGCGTGGCGCGGGACAGGGAGACATGCATGGCATTCGAGGGCTGTGTGGAGGGGCAGGGTGGCCGCCGCAAGATGTGGCCAGGTGGATGGGCGGCGCCAGGGGGCGGGAAGCCGGGCGGACTTCACGCCAGCCGTGCCACCACCGCCGTCAGATTGTCCCGCCCGCCCGCGGCGTTGCCCGCCTCGATCAGCGCGGCCGCGGCCGCGGCCGGCGCGGGGTTGGCGCGCATCAGCTCGGCCAGTCGGTGATCCTCCAGCATCCCGCTCAGGCCGTCGGAGCAGAGCAGGTAGACGTCGCCCGTGACGGGCTCGAGCAGCCGGGCGTCCAGGCGCTCCGGGCCGTCCACCTCACCCAGGGCGGAGGTGAGGGTGGCGGCGCGCGCGTGTCTGCGGGCGGCGGCCGGGGTGAGGACACCGGCGGCAACCTGTTCCTGCACCCAGGTGTGGTCCTCCGTAAGCTGCGCGAGGCGCCCGGCGCGCAGGAGATAGGCGCGTGAGTCCCCCACGTGGGCCAGCGCGGCGGCGGCGCCGCCGGGCAGGAAGGCCAGTGCGGTCAGCGTGGTGCCCATCCCCGCCGTCGCGGGGTCGAGCGTGGCGTGGATCTCCATGGCACGGTTGGCCGCCGCCACGGCGCCGCGCAGCGTGTGCAGCAGCGTGGCGGGCAGCATGCGCGGCGAGGGCCGCCGCGGAAAGGCGTCCACCAGTGCGCGTACGGCGAGCGCGGCCGCCACCTCGCCCGCGGGGTGTCCGCCCATGCCGTCCGCCACGGCCAGGATGCCGTGCTCGGGGCGCACCAGCAGGGCGTCCTCGTTGGCCCGCCGCACCCGACCCACGTGCGTGACGCCCGCCGCTTCCAGCTTCACGGCGCGCTCCCCGGGTTGCAGAGGCACGGCCGTTGCCAGCACATTCCACTCGCCATGAACTACCTCCAAGCCGTAGCGATGATCGCGGTCCGCCGCGCGGCCGCCCCCGCGGCGCTCGGCGCGCTGCTGCTGGCCGCGTGCGGACCGCATCCCGATGATACCGATCCGCGCGCGGAAGCGCCTCCACCGGCCGCCGCCCTGGTGCGCATGGGGGAGACCACCTCGCTGGAAGCGGCGCTGGTGAGCATGGAGGAGGAACTCACCGCGCTACTTGCCGATCAACTGGAGAGCCCGGTGGGTGAGCAGCACCTCATGCGCGCCGAGGCCATCAGCGATCGGCTCCTGGAAACGGAGGCGCCCTTCCACTGGATCTCGGACCGCGGCTACAGTGTGGACGCCGTGCTGCGCCAGTTGCAGACGCTGGCCGACCGGCTGGTGGCGCAGGACCAGGTGGCGCGGCAGTTCGCCTCCGGCGTGCGCCGCGAAGACATCCTGATGGATGCCCGGGCGCTGCTGCAGCGCGTGCGTGCCCTGCGCCAGGACCTGACGCGGGGCGGCACCGACGCGCCGCCGTCACTGGACCAGCTGCTGAGCCAGGAAGAGGTGTTGCCCTCCTTCATGCCGGCGGCGCCTGGCGTGGCGGCGCCCTCGGCGGGCGGCGGCGGTGGCGGTGGGCCGGTGGGCACCCCGGTCACCGGCGGCTAGGGCTCCCAGCCCTCCGCCTGCCGTTCCTGGCGCGCGTGCCCGCGCCCTGCTCGTTGCCTTCCGCTGAGCTCCGCGTGGCGCTCTTCCCTGCCTCGTCCCGTGCCTCCGTGGTGCCGTCCTGTTGTGTGTGCGATGGGTAGCGTGGAGGGTGCAAATCACGTTCCCCCACGTCCCCGGGCGGGCGCTCCGGGAGTGGGGGACTTTCGCCGCCATGCCGGGTAAGAGGAACACGCTGCCGGGGGCCGGGGTTACAGGTGGCCCATCGAGCGACTCACCCGGGGCGCCCGGGGCCGAATCCTTGCAATGAAACAAACGCCGAGAGCGCGGCATCCAAATGGCTGGAAGAGACACCACGACGGACCGCGATCGGAATAGTCGGAAGGACGATATGACCATGGCACGCGCGACCACAACCCGACCCAAGCGCCGCCGCCGCAGCGACGAACGCTTCAAGTTCGTCGGTACGGCGGAGGAGCGCGGTGCGCTGGATCAGTACCTGAAGGAGGTCAGCAAGCACCCGCTGCTCAAGGCCGAGCAGGAGGTGGAGCTGGGCCACAGGGCGCTGGCAGGGGACGAGGATGCCGTGGCGGCGCTGGTGCGCGCCAACCTGCGCTTCGTCATCAGCGTGGCCAAGAAGTACCAGAACCGCGGCGTTTCCCTGGTGGATCTCATCCAGGAGGGGAACGTGGGGCTGGTCACGGCCGCCCGGAAGTTCGACCCGGAGCAGGGCGTGAAGTTCATCTCCTACGCCGTCTGGTGGATCCGGCAGGCCATCCTGTCCGCCCTGGCTAACCAGGGGCGGGCCGTGCGCGTGCCGCTGAACCGGGCCAGTGACCTGGCGCGCATCTTCCGCGAGCGGGAGCGCCTGAAGCAGGAGCTGCGTCGTGATCCTACGGTGCAGGAGGTGGCCGAGGCCGCCAAGCTGACGCCCGAGATCGTGACCTCCCTGTCCACGCTGAACGCGTCCGAGATTCGTCTGGACGCGCCCATCGGGGACAGTGATGACAGCCAGCTCGTGGAGCGCTTCATCGTGGACGAGGCGCACGAGCCCGAGGATACGGTGGAGGATCGTCTCATGGCCGAGAACATCGAACGCGCCCTGGAGACGCTCTCGCCGCGGGACGCCCGCGTGCTGCGCCTCTACTTCGGGCTGGAGGGTGGGCGCGAGCACACCCTGGAGGAGATCGGCAACATGCTCGGCGTGACGCGCGAGCGCATCCGGCAGCTCCGCGACCGCGCGCTGAAGCGTCTGCGTGAGGGCGCGCACGGTAGCGCGCTGGAGAGCTTCGCCGCGTAGCGGCCCTGCGCAGGTAGTCGTGGGAAAGGACCGCCCACCCGCCACCGACCTTACAGCCGGGGTCGTGCTGAGCGTGGTGGGCGGTGTCTATGTGGTGGAGCTGGAGGGCGGCCAGGTGATGGATGCTTCGCTGCGCGGCCGCCTCAAGCAGGAGCGCCGCACGGGCGACCGGGTGGTGGCGGGGGACCGCGTGGAGGTGGCCGTCTCCGGCCCCGAGGCGGTCATCGAGTCGGTGGGTGAGCGCGCCTCCGAGCTGGCCCGCCGGGCGCCGGGCGGGCGCGGCGCCAAGGTCATCGTGGCCAACGTGGACCAGGTGGTGGTGGTCTTCTCCGCGGCCCGGCCGGAGCCGCACCCCGGCATGCTCGACCGCTTCCTGGTCCTGGCCGAGGCCAACCGCCTGCCCGTGCTCATCGTGGTCAACAAGGCGGAACTCGTAAGCGACGATGGGACCTCACCTTCCGAGCGTTACGTAGACCCCTTCGCCCCCTATCCCGCGGCCGGCTACGAGGTGCTCCGCACGAGCGCCAAGACGGGGCTGGGCGTGGCCGAGCTGCGGGAGCGGCTGTGCGGCCGGGAGAGCGTGCTCACCGGACCGTCAGGGGTGGGCAAGTCCAGCCTGCTGAACCTGGTGCAGCCCGGTCTGGGGCTGCGCATCGGGGACGTGAGTGAGGCGGTGGGCAAGGGCAAGCACACCACCGTGGCGGCGCTGCTCATTCCCCTGGAGTGCGGCGGCTACGTGGCGGACACGCCCGGGCTCCGCGAGCTGGGCCTGTGGGGCGTGGAGCCCGAGGAGCTGCGTGACTGCTTCCCGGAGTTCCGGGAGCACGCCGCCAGCTGCCGCTTCGGCCGCTCCTGCACGCACACCCACGAGCCGGACTGCGGCGTGCAGGACGCTGTGACCTCCGGCGCCGTGAGTCCCGTGCGCTACGCCAGCTATCAGCGGCTGCTGGCCGGCGATGACGAGCGGCGCTGAGCGTGGGCCGGCCGCCGATCAAGAGTCTTGCCTCAAACGCTCGATGAGTGCTTCGTAGAGCATGAGCTACGCGGTGAGCTGGAGCGGCGGCAAGGATTCCATGCTGGCGCTGGACCGGGCGGTCCGGGGCGGGCTGGAGGTGCGCTGGCTCTTCAATCTCTACGACGCCGCCTCCCAGCGGGTGCGCTTCCACGCCGTGCGCCGGGAGTTGATCGCCCGCCAGGCGGAGCGACTGGGGCTGGAGCTGGTCCAGCTGTCCACCCGGCCGGCCACCTTCGAGGCCCGCTTTCTGGAGGGGCTTGGACGCCTGGCCGGCCTGGGGGCTACCGGTGTCATCTTCGGCAACATCCACCTGGAGGACGTGCGCGCCTGGTATGAGGAGCGCACCACCGCCCGCGGCCTCGAGCATCGGGAGCCGCTCTGGGGTGAGGACGGCGCCCAGTTGCTGGCCGAGCTGCTGGAGCGCGGCTACCGCACGCGGCTGGTGAGCGTGGATCTGACCCGGGGCCGGCCGCAGTGGCTGGGCTGCGAGTTGACGGTGGCGCTGGCGGAGGAGCTGAGTTGCCGCCCCGAAGTGGACCCGTGCGGCGAGCACGGCGAGTACCACACCTTTGTCTTCGACGGCCCCCTCTTCCAGGCCCCGCTCGAGCTCAGTCCCGGCAACGTGCGCCAGGAGGGCAATCACGCGGTACTGGATCTGGACGAGCGGTCCGGCGCCAGCGGTATGACCTGGGGCGCCCCGGCGTCCGGGCCGGGGCCCGGATGCGGCACCACCGCCACCGGCCAGCCGTAGACCCGCTCCAGGGTCTCCTTCGTCAGCACCGCCTCCGGAAGCCCCTCCGCCGCCATCCCGCCCTCGTTGAGCAGCAGCAGCCGGTCCGCGTAGCGCGCCGCCAGGTTGAGGTTGTGCGTCACCACCAGGACGGTGGCGCCGCCACGGCGCGCCAGCCCCGCCAGCAGTTCGAAGATGGCCATCTCGTGCGCCACGTCCAGCGCCGCCGTGGGCTCGTCCAGCACCAGCGTCTCCGGCTCCTGGGCCAGCGCCCGGGCCAGCCGGGCGCGCTGCCGCTCGCCGCCGGACAGCGTGGCCAGCGGGCGCTCCGCCAGCGCCCCCACCTCGCAGCGCTCCAGCGCCCGCTCCACCGCCGCGCGGTCCGCGGCGCCCTCGCGCCGCCAGGGTCCCAGGTGCGGGTAGCGGCCCATGGCCACCAGCTCCCGCACCGTCATGGGAAAGGCCGCCTCCTCCCCCTGCGCCACCACGCCCACGCGGCGGGCCAGCGCGCGCCGCTCCCAGCCGGCCAGCGGCCGCCCGGCGTACCGGACCTCCCCGGCGGTCGGCGCCAGGGCCCCCAGCAGCAGGCGCGTGAGCGTGGATTTGCCCGAGCCGTTGGGCCCGAGCACCGCGTAGAAGCAGCCCGCCGGCACGCGCAGGTCCAGCTCCCGCACCGCGGGGCGCGCCGCCTCGGGATAGCGGAAGGTCAGTCCGCCGGCCTCCAGGGCGAAGGCGCTCACGCGCTCCTCCGCAGCAGGGTGACGAAGAGCGGCACGCCCACGAGCGCCGTGACGATGCCCACCGGCAGCTCGTTCGGACTGGCCAGGGTGCGCGCGGCGGTGTCGGCGAGCAGCAGGAAGATACCGCCGCCCAGGAAGGAGGCCGGGAGGAGCAGGCGGTGATCGCTGCCCCACAGCAGGCGCACGGCGTGGGGCACCACCAGGCCCACGAAGCCAATCGGGCCGCATTGGGCCACGGTGGCGGCCACCACCAGGGAGGCCACCACGTACGCGGTCACCTTCACCCGCTCCACACGCGTGCCCAGGTAGAGCGCGGTCTCCTCACCGATGGCCAGCAGGTTGAAGGGCCGCGCCAGCGCAATCAGCAGTGCGGAGGCCGGCAGGACGTAGGCGGCGAGCATGAGAGTGCTGCCCCAGCTCGCGGCCGCCAGGCTGCCCATCATCCACTTGAGTGCGTCGCGGAAGCTCTCCGTACCCGTCAGCGTGAGGAGCAGGAGGATGACGGCGTTGAAGAAGGCGCCCACCACCACCCCCGCCAGCAGTAGCACGCGCGTGTCCAGCGCCCGCCCCGCGCGGAGCGCCACGCGGAAGACGAGCGCCACGGCCCCGACCGCCCCCGCCAGCGCCGCCACCGGCATGGTCCACGGCGCCAGCGCCGCGCTCCCCAGCACGAGCGCCGCTACGGCCCCTACGGCCGCCCCGCCCGACACGCCCAGGATGTAGGGCTCGGCCAGCGGATTGCGCAACAGCGCCTGGAAGACCGCCCCCGATAGCGCCAGGCCGCCCCCCGCCAGCACGGCCAGCGCCACGCGCGGCATACGGAGTTCCAGCACGATGATGCGCTCCGTCTCCGTGCCGCCGCCCGCCAGCGTGCGGAGCACGGCGGCCGGCGTGAGGCCCGCCGAGCCGGCCAGCACCGCCGCCACGACCAGCGCCAGTAGCACCACCAGCAGGAGGAGCAGGCGGGGGAGCGTTCGGCTCACGGTAGTCCGCCCGCGAGAGCGCCCGGGTGGAGCGCTTCGGCCAGCAGCCGGGCCGCCTCCCCCACGCGCACGCCGGGTCGGTTGAACACGTCGGCGTCCAGCGCCACCACGCGCCCCTCCCGGACCGCCCCGAGGGCGCGCCACCCGGGCAGCGCGGCCAGCGCCGCGGCGGGGTCGGCGGGCGGCCGATCGCGCACGATCAGCACCACGTCGGGGGCGCGCGCCACCACCGCCTCCATGCCCACCTGCGGCCAGGGCCGCCGGGCGTCGTGGAAGACGTTGCGGCCGCCGGCCAGCGTGATCAGTTCGTCCACGTAGGTGCCGGGTCCGGCCACGGTGGGGGGCGCCGTGCCCACCACGTAGAGCACGCTGGGCACTTCCCGGCCGGCAACGGCCTCCCGCACGGCGGCGTGGTCCGCGGCAATGGCGGCGCGCAGGGAATCGGCGCGCGCCTGGCGGCCGAGCAGCAGGCCCAGCCGGCGCAGCGTGGCGTCCACCTCCGCCAGCGTCTCCACGCGGGCGGCGTAGACCGGGATGCCCACCGCTTCGAGCCGCCCCACCACGCTGCGCACGTCGGCGTCCGCCCAGGCGATCACCAGGTCGGGAGCCTGCGCCACGATCCACTCCACGCTGGGGGTCAGAGCGTCCTGGGTGACGGGCAGATGCGCCAGGGCGGGATCGGTGTCCCAGCGGGTGCGTGCCACGAGCGCCCCGGGGCCGGCCAGGGTGCGCACCGCCTCGGTCTGCGCGGGGATGAGGGACAGGACGCGCGCGGCCGGCGCCTGCAGGCGGACCGTGCGTCCGGCGTCATCGGTGACCTGGATCGGCGCCGCCGATGACGGCGCGTCCGGGCCGCCGCAGGCGGCCATGAGCGCAGCGATGAGTGGGAGGGTGAGGGCGCGCGGGCGCCGACGGGGGATGCGGCCTAACACGTGGTCCGTTCTTCCGGAAGGCCCGTTGATGATGGAGCGCGGAAAACTAGAGGAGCACGGCGTGCGGGGCTAGCCGCCGCCCGTCACCGGCACGCCCACGGGGCCCGTTTCACCCCCCCCGGTGGGGCGGCTGCCCTGCAGCGTGTCCGCGGTCAACGAGTCCGGCGCCACGGTGGGCAGAAGGCCGGCAGGGCGCTCGCAGCGGTCACGGAAGATGCGCCGCCACGCGCCGTCGTCCGTGCGGCCCACCGCCTCGAACCAGGCGTCATCCACCCCGTAGACGCGCAGCAGCAGCTCCACGTGCCCGTCCCGGTCCCAGTCCAGGTAATCCAGCACGCGCGGCGCCCGCTTGCCGGTCTCCGGATAGCTGTTGTACTCGGCGAAGACGGTGTCGTAGCCCATCTGCTGCGCGGGCACGCCCACGAAGAAGAGGGAGTAGCCCTGGTCATCCAGGCCCGGCCCGAGCGTGTCACTCACCAGCAGCGTGGCCGCGAAGCCGGGCCCGCTGCCGTTGGTGGGGAAGGGCGCGAGCTGCGCCATGGCCCGCTGCCAGTTGCCGGGCAGCTGTGACCCGCGGGCGCGCAGCAGGGATTCGGCGGCGTAGGTGGCCAGGCGGCTCATGGTGCCCGTGGGCTCCATAACCTCGGGGACCCGGCGGGGCATCTGCGGCGCCTGCGAGCGCGTGATGGCCAGGAACTCCCCCAGCCCATCGGCGCCCCCCGTGAGTTCCAGGGCGCCGTGGGCCGTGGGCAGCGCGCACGCGCCGGTGCCCGTCACCTCGGCGCCGCCCAGCACGAAGGTGCCCACGCGGGCCCCGTGGCGGAAGAGCGCGAACTCGGTCCCCTGGCGCAGGCGCTCCGCCACCAGGCGGGCGCCGAAGGCGGCCGGATCGTCCCCCGGGTCGATGGGGATCAGTGTGTCCCCCGCCATCTCACCCACGGGCACCATGGTGGCGCCGTCCCGGGTGCGCGCCACGAAATAGAGGATGTCCCCCCCCGGCAGCGGAGTGAGCGCCGCGCCGGACGGATCCTCCGCCATGCCCGCGCCCTGCGGCGGCGGGTGCACGATGGCCACGTCGACCCCGCCCCAGCTCACATTGTCGCATGCGGTCAGCGTTACTACAATCAGGGCCAGCGCGGCCCGTCTGGCGCGCTCCAAACTTGCTTCTCCTTTACCGGTGATGCTTCGGGTCGCGCGGGTGGGTCGCACGAATCGTGCTCCCACGCCGTGCCGGGATTCGAACACTAGATCGCCGGTCGAAGCCACGCAACGCCACCGGCGCGGCGCTCACCCGCCCGTCGGGGTCTGGAGATTCTCTTGGATCCAGCTGAATTCCGTCGCGTCCTCGGTCACTGGGCCACGGGCGTGGCCGTGGTGGCGGCCCGGGACCAGGGCGGTCACGCGTGCGCGCTGACGGCCAACGCGTTCTCGTCCGTGTCGCTCGAGCCGGCGCTCGTGCTGGTGTGTGTGGAGCACACGTCTGAGACGCACGGGTGCATCCAGGCCACGGGCGCCTTTGCGGTGAGCATCCTGGCGGAGCACCAGGAGCGCCTGGCGCGCCGCTTTGCCGAGAGTGAGGTGGCGGACAAGTTCGCCGGCGTGGCGTGGCGCTCCGAGCACACAGGCTCTCCGGTGCTGGAGGACGCGCTGGCGTGGGTGGACTGCACCGTTCGGCACGCCCTGCCCGGCGGTGACCATACCATCTTCGTGGCCGAGGTGGTGGCGGCGGATGCCCGGGACGGCACGCCGCTCACCTTCTACCGCGGCGGATACGGCCGCTTCCAGCCGTGAGCCGGCGCCGGCCCGGATCGCGGCTGGCCACGGCCGCCGCGCTGTTGACCGGAGCCTGCCTGGGCGTGGCGGCGGCTGCGGGCACGGCGCTGCTGCTCTACACCGGGCAGGGCTTTCTGCGGGCCGCCGGCTTCCTGCTCTCGGTCAGCATCCTGGGCGTGGCCGCCGGGCTCTGGGTGGGCCCGCCGAACGTGCCCGCGGGGCGGGCCACGCCGGGGGCGCCGTGGAGCGGGCCGCGCTGGCTCGGTGCCGTGCTCGCGGCGGGGCTGGCCGCGGGCGCGGCGGCGGTCTGGACGCTCGCGCCCGGACTGCGGCTGGCCGCCCCCGCCTCGGCGCTGGCGGTGCTGCTCGTGCTGGCGGGCCCCGCCTACGCGCTCGGCGCGCTGCTGGCGGCGCTCCAGGCCCGCGGGACGGCTTCCGGCGGGCGGAGCGTGGCGCCCGCCGCCGTGGCGGGCATTGCGCTTGGGGTGCTCGTGGGCACCACGCTGCTCATCCCGCGCGTGGCCGCGCCGGGCGCCTTCCTGCTGGTGGCCGCCGTGCTGGCCGCCGCGGGCGGGCTCGAGGCGCGCCACATCCACACCCCCCCAGCCGAGCGGAGCAATCGTATGGACGGCAAGGTGGCGCTGGTGACGGGCGCCGGAGATCCGGAACAGGTGGCGCAGGCCGTGGCGGAGCGGTTCCTGGCGGGCGGCGCCGCCCTGGTGCTGGTGGGCCGCTCGGAAACCGTGCTGGCGCGGGCGGCCGAGCTGGAGGCGCGCGGCGGGCGGGTGGTGGGGGTGGTGGCCGACCTGGCCACGGACGCGGGGGCGGACGCGGCCGTGGCGGCCGCCGCGGAGCATTTCGGCGCGCTGCATGCCGTGGTCAACGTGGCCGGCGGCCTGCGCGTGATCGCCCCGGTGGCGGACACCGATTCCGCCGCGTGGAGCGCGGAGCTGGAACGCAACGCCGGCACCGCGCTGCGCGTCTGCCGGAGCGCCCTGCCCATGCTGCGGCGGACGCGGGGCGCCATCGTGAACTTCGCCTCGCCGGCGGGGCTCCGGGCGGTGCCTCGCATGGCGGCCTACAGCGCGGCCAAGGCGGCGGTGGTGGCGCTGACGCGCGCCCTGGCGCTCGAGGAGGCGGACAGCGGCGTGCGGGTGAACGCCGTGGCGCCCGGCATGGTGGACACGGCGCAGAACCGCCAGGAGGCGGATCCCGAAGCGCGCTTCGTCAGCCGCGCGGCGGTGGCCGACGTGGCGTACTTCCTGGCCTCGGAGGCGGCGCAGGGGGTGTCCGGGGAAACGCTGGGCGTCACGAGCCGGGAGGCGGGCTAACCGGGGTCTGCCGGCCCCGTCCGGCTCACGCGCCGCGCGAGCACCGCGGCCGCCACCGCCACCACCACCACCCCGCTCCAGCGCAGCATTCCCATGCGCTCGCCGAGCGCCGCCATGCCGAGCAGCGCCGCAATGACCGGCTCCACCGAGGCCAGCATGGCCGCCGAGCTGGCCGCGAGCGTGCGCAGCGCTCGCAGGTAGAAGAGGTAGGGCAGCAGCGTGGGCACGATCCCCAGCGCCACCAGGATCCAGAGATCGCCGCCGGCACGAAGAAGCGGCCCCACCGGCTCGGCCACGAGGGCCAGCGCCAGCGACGCGAAGGCAAAGGACCAGAAGACGGCCGCCACCGGCGAGTGCCGCCGGGTGGCCACCTTGCTGAAGAGGGTGTAGAGCGCGTAAGTGAAGCCGGAGCCCAGCCCCAGCAGGAGCGCCATGGTGGGCACCACGGCCGTGCCGCTGGCCACCGCTCCCACAGCGCCCGTGACCAGGCCGATGCCCACCAGCAGCGCCGCCAGGGCAGCCACCCGGAAGGGTGGGATGGCCTCCTTCCAGAGCAGCCGCGAGAACACCACCACGAAGGCGGGCGCCGTGTACAGGAGCGCCGCGGCCACGCCCACCTGGGTGCGCTCCAGGGTGGCGAAGAAGAGCGTCTCGAAGGCCGCGAAGCCCAGGATGCCGTAGGCGGCGAAGAAGGGGACCTCGCCCCAGCTGATGCGGAGCGGTGTGCGGGTGGCCAGCGCCACCACGGCCACGCCCGCCCAGCCGATCCAGGAGCGGACGCTGGCCAGCTCGAGCGGCGCGTAGCCGCGGGCGTAGAGCACCTTGGCAAAGAGGCCGAAGGTGCTCCACAGCGCGGCCGCGGCCAGCACGTAGGCCACGGCTGCGCGGGGTGCGGGGCCCTCCCGCGCCGCCGGCTCCCGGACGGCCACGAGCGCTACTGCGCCTGGCCGGCGATCACGCGCAGCTCACCCAGGCGGATGAACTGCTCCCCCAGCTCCATGTGCCGGTCCGCCTCCTCCGTGCGGCCCAGCATGTCGTAGACCAGCGCCATCCCCCAGTGGGTATAGCCGTAGTACGACGGGATCTGCTCCGTGGCCGAGTCCACCCAGTGGCCCCAGTCCGCGGGGAAGCCGGGGCCGTGCTGGAAGACGCCGCTCACCAGCTCTTCGGTGCGCGGCAGGTCCATGTAGGGGCCGAGCAGGCCGGCCAGCTGGTTGTTCTGCGGGATGGGCACGATGCCCGTGGCGGTGTCCGTCTGGACGGGGCCGTTGTGCAGCTTCATGGCCAGTCCCTGGCGGATCAGGTAGGGTCGCAGCGCCAGCTCGTTGTGCGCCTGGGTGGTCATGGCAAAGTAGATGGGCCGGTCCCCGATGGACTGCCGGATGATGGCCGCCAGGAACAGGTCGGAGGGGATGACCGTGCCGGTGTAAGCGTCCTCGGGGGAGAGCACCGTCTCGATGTTGCCTGCCTGGAACGGTTGCGCCGAGTCCATGTAGAAGGGCGGCGTGCCTGCCAGCTCCCCCACCTGCGCATCGGTGAAGGGCAGGATGGTCTTGAGCGGCGCGCGCCGTCCCGGCGGGATGTCCTCCGGGCTCACTCCCGGAGCATCCGTCGGGAGCATGCGCTGGCCATAGAGTTCCGGCGCGTTCTCCGGCTGGAAGGGCCGCTGGCAGAGGATGCGCGTGGGATCCTCGAGCGGGTCCTGGCCCGCCTGGCACGGCGTGGTCAGGTCCCGGAGCTGGCGCACGTACCACGGCGTGTTCAGGTAGCTCATCACGATCACTGTGACGTCCCGCCGCACCTCCTCCACCTCCTGGGCGTACCAGAGCGGGAAGGTGTCATTGTCCCCGTTGGTGAAGAGCACGCCGTAGGGCTCCACGCTGTTCAACAGGTTGTAGGCCCAGTCCCGCGCGCTGGTGTCCCCGCGGCGGGAGGCCCAGGACCAGTTGAGCAGCAGCGGGAAGAGCGCCACGAGCAGCACGGGCGCCGCCAGGACCTGCGCCCGGGCCATCCCCCGGGCGGCCAGCTCTTCGGCCAGCCAGCGCCAAGCCGCCACCACCCCGATCCCCGCCCACACCCCCCAGACCGAGAAGCTCACGATGAAGAAGTAGTCCCGCTCGCGCACCTCCCGGATCTCCATGCCGCCGGGCACCGGGTAGCTGAAGCCGTACTTGAAATTCAGGTAGAAGACCAGCCCCGCCGACAGCGTCAGGAAGAGTACCGCCATGAAGGCAAAGCTGGGCCGATCCCGTTGATAGTTCCGGTACGCGCCGAAGAGGCCCAAAAAGACGAAGAGCAGTGTGGCCATGGGTCGCGCGCCGCCGAAGGCCGACAGGTTACCGGCCACCGAGCGGCCCCACTGCCAGTCGAAGTACTGGATGTAGTTGCCCATCTGCGCCGCCAGGAGGCCGATGTCACGCGGCATGTCCCGCTGCACGGGCGAATCCATGACCGACGGCTTGTCGTACTGCTGCCGGGAAAGTGCAGCGGACAGATCCTCACACCCGGCCCGCCCCATGGTGACCACGCTCACCACGGCACTGCCGATCGTCTCACAGGTGGGGTCCGCCTCGTTGATGATCGGATCCAGCTCGGCGCGGATGGGCAGGAAGAGGTGCACGGACAGGCCCAGCACCCCCACGACCACGGCGCCCGCGTAGAGCCGCCAGTTGAGCACCGTACGCGGGGCCACCATGAGGATGAACACCAGCAGGGCCGGCGCCACCAGGAAGGCCATGAGGTGATTGCCCACCGACAGGGCCAGGATGTAGACAATGAGGAGGAGCAGGTTGTCATCCTTGCCCTCGCCCAGCCGGTCACGCCAGCGGAAGGTCAGCCACGAGATGAGCGCTATGGTGAAGAGGCTCACCGTGTAGACCTTCTCGTTCACGTTGGACTGGTTCCACACCGTGAAGGCCGCGGCGGATACGAGCACCGCGGCCCCCGCCCCCAGCAGGCGCACCGTGCGGCTGGGTGACAGGTAGGACATGATGCGGTGCGCCAGGAGGAACCACGCGCCGTGAGCCAGCGCGCCCATGGTGGCGCTGAAGAGGTTGATGCGCACCGCCACCGTGTCCACGATGGGGGAGAGCAGCACGCTCCACGCCCGGGCCAGTACCACGAACAGCGGATTCCCCGGTGGGTGGGGGATGCCCAGGATGTTCGCGGTGGCTATGTACTCGCTCGTGTCCCAGAACCAGGTGGTGGGAGAGAGCGTGAAGGCGTACAGCGCCCATACCGCGACCATGGCCACCGCGGCCACCAGGTAGGGTGGGCGGTAGGTCTCGGCCACGGGCGCGCCGGGCGGGGTGCTTGGCTTCATGCCACGTTTCGATGCGGGAAGCGAGCGGGCGCCCGCACCGGACGGACGCCCGTCAAACCCCTGAGTCTACTGCGCCGGAAGAGGGGGCTCAAGCCCACACGCGGCAAGGGGGGCGCGTCCGCGCACGTTCAGAAGATGCCGAGGCGAATTCCCAGGCTCACGAAGAGGTCATTCTGCACGCTGCTGGCGCTGCCCTCCGGGCCGTTCCACGAGCTGAGATAGTCACTCAGTTCCACGACCAGCGCCACCGGCCCGTCACCCACATCCACCCCCACGCCGGCGTGAAAGGTGAAGTCACTGCCGGTGGGCGGGGTCACGGCGTCGAGCATCTCCGGGTCCGTCGGCGGCCCGAATTCGTAGCGCCGCATGCCGAAGCCGGTGAGCAGGTAAGGCCGGGCGAAGGCAATGGTGGGCGCCGGGCGGAACACCAGGTCTCCCACGACGGCCAGCACACTGCCGCTGGTGACCTCGCTGCCCTGGGCGTTGCGCAGCGCGATGTCCGGCGCCAGGTCCATGTTGACGCGGAAGTTCAGCGGCAGCATGGGCATGTCCAGCTCCAGGGCCACGCCCACGGCCGGGCCGGAACCCATCTCCATGCCCTCATCGAGGGTGGCAAGGGGCGCGAACCAGCCCACCCGCGGAACCGTCTTCAGGCTGATCGGCGCCTGGGCATGCAGTGCGTGGTGGGGTACGAACAGAGCGGCGGCTAGCGCCGCCCCCGTGAGCCAATGCTTCAGCATATGCACCTTCTAAGGGCGGCATCCCGGGTCCGGGCATACCGCCACGTATACAGTTCGGCGTCCAACCTATAATGGTTACGTGCGCGCGAGGACCAGGCTCCCGGACGGATCCACGTCCGCCGCCCAGCCTTCGGGCACCCATGTGGTGGCGGTGTACTCCGCCACCACGGCGGGGCCCTGTACCCGACTTCCCGGGCGCAGGTCCCGCCGTCGATGATAGAACGCTTCAAGGATGCGTCCTTCGCACACCACCCTGCCCCGAGCCGGTTCGGGGGCGGCGGCGCTGCCCCCGTCTGCGGGTGCCTCGAGCAGCCGTGCCGGCGCCAGGGCGGGCACGGGAACCGTGGCTTCTACCCGCAGGGTGACGGCCTCCACGGCCTCACCCGGCGCGGCATATCCGTAGCGCTGCTCGTGGGCGGCGTGGAACGCCGCCAGCCAGTCCGGCGCCGCCACGTTCAGTTCGTGGCTCTGCCCGCGGTAGCGTGCGTCCACCGAGCGGTGCACGAGCACGGCGTCGGGTGCGGCACCCTCCTCGATCATGGCGGCCCGCGCCTCGGCCTCGAGCTCCGCGAAGACCGGCTCGAGTTCAAAAGCGGGCTCGGTGTCGGCCGCGCGCAGCACGGTACGTGACGCCTCGCGCCGGATGGGCGCCACCAGCATGCCGTAGGCCGACAGCGCGCCGGGCGCCGGCGGCACCAGCACCTCGCGCACCCCCAGACGCCCGGCCAGCTCAGCGGCGTGCAGGCCGGCCGCGCCGCCGAAGGCCACCAGCGATAGCTCCCCCGGATCGAAGCCGCGCTCCACGCTGATCACCCGGAGGGCACCCTCCATGGCGGCGTTGGCCACACGTAGCACGCCCTCCGCCGCCGCGTCCGGCTCGAGCCCCGCCGCCGCGGCCAGTGCGCGCAGCGGCCCCTCCACGGCGGCCCGGTCGAGCGCGCGTTCTCCCCCCAGGAAGGCGTGCGGCGGGAGCCGCCCCAACCAGACGTGGGCGTCCGTGACGGTGACCCCGGTGCCGCCCCGGCCGTAGCAGATCGGACCCGGATCCGCGCCGGCGCTGCCGGGCCCCACCCGCAGCGCGCCGCCCGCATCCACCCGGGCCAGCGAGCCGCCGCCCGCGCCCACCGTGACGATGTCCAGGACGGGCAGCGCCACCGGCAGACCGGCAATGGTGAAGGCCCGGGTGTGGAGCGGGCGGCCCGGGCACAGGGACACGTCCGTAGAGGTGCCACCCATGTCGAACGTGAGTAGCTGGGTGCGGCCCGCCGCGGCACCCGCCGCCATGGCGCCGGCCACGCCGCCCGCCGGTCCCGAGAGGACAGTGCGCGCGGCCTCCCGCCGGGCGCGTGCCACGGGGATGGCCCCGCCGCCCGATTCCATGATCCGGACGCGGCGGGCCCCCGCATCACGCTCGAGGTGCGCCAGGTAGCGATCCATGAGCGGCGTCACGTAGGCGTTCACCACGGTGGTGGCGGTGCGCTCGTACTCGCGGAACTCCGGCAGCAGGTGACTGGAGAGAGAGATGGGCAGGCCCGTGGCCTCGAGCGCCGCGGCCACGGCCCGCTCGTGCGCGGGGTCGGCATAGCTGTGCAGCAGGCAGATGGCCACGGCCTCCACACCGCGCACCGCCTCCGCCAGGCGGGCCAGTTCGGCGGGGTCCAGGGCGGCCACCTCCGCGCCGTCGGCCGCCAGGCGCCCGGCCACGCCATGCCGGTCCTCCGGGGCCACCAGCGCCGGTGCCACCTCCCCGTGCAGGGCGTAGAGGTGGGGCCGGTTCTGGCGCCCGATCTCGAGCACGTCCTCCAGGCCGCGGTTGGTGATCAGCGCTACCCGGGCGCCGCGGCGCTCGAGCAGCGCGTTGGTGGCCACCGTGGAGCCGTGCACCAGGACGAAGTCCTCCGCCTCCTCGGACAGGACACGGCGCAGGCCCTCGAGCACCGCCCGTGCCGGCTCGGCGGGCGTGGAGGGCACCTTGGCCACCCGCACCCGCTCCCCCCGCACCGCGATCACGTCGGTGAAGGTGCCGCCCGTGTCGGCCGCGATGATTGACACGTCCTGGAATCCGCTCGACATTGCAGCCTCTATGCACTTTCCTGAACGCAACGACTTCGTGGAGCTCGCGGCCCGGGGGGATCTGGTGCCCGTGCGGCGCTCCTTCCTCTTCGACGCCGATACGGCGGTCACCGCGTACGCAAAGCTGCGCGAGCCGCCCTTCGGCTTTCTGCTCGAGTCCGTGGAGGGCGGCGAGACCTGGGCTCGCTGGACCTTCCTGGGCACCTGCCCCCGCGCCGCGTGGCGGCTCCACGCCGGTGGCCGCGTCTCCACGTGGAGCCCGGCGGACGGCTGGCGGGACGAAGGCGTAAGCCGCGATCCCCTGGCCGACCTCGACGCGCGGCTCCGTGCGCTGCGTCCCGTCCACGTTCCCGGCATGCCCCGCTTCATCGGCGGCGCCGTGGGCTACCTGGGCTACGACGTGGTCCGCTACATGGAGCGCCTCCCGGACGCGCCGCCTGATGACCGGGAGCTGCCCGAGGCGTTGCTGGTGTTCACGCACATCGTGCTGGCCATCGACAATCTCTACGGCCGCGCGCACGCCGTGGCGCTGGTGGACGTCCGTGACGCCGACCGGGCCGAACTCGAGCGGCGCTACGATACCGCCGCCGCCGACCTCGACGCGCTGGTGACGCGGCTGGCCGAGCGTTCCGGTCCCGGTCCCCTCACCCTGCACGAGGACGCCGACGCGCCGCAGGCCTTCGAGAGCACGTTCTCCCGCGCCGCCTACGAGGCGGCGGTGGAGCGGGTGCAGGAATATATCGCCGCGGGCGACGCCTTCCAGGTGGTGCTCAGCCAGCGCCTGGACGTGCCGCTGGAGGCCGAGCCCTTCGACCTGTACCGGGCGCTGCGCTCGCTCAACCCCTCCCCCTACCTCTACTTCCTCGAGCTGGACGGCGTGGCGCTGGTCGGCTCGTCCCCCGAGGCACTGGTCCGCCTCGAGGAGGACACGGTAACGGTTCGGCCCATTGCCGGCACGCGGCGCCGCGGCGCGAACGAGGCGGAGGACGCGGCGCTGGCGGCCGAGCTGCTGGCGGACGAGAAGGAGCGCGCGGAGCACCTCATGCTCGTGGACCTGGGACGCAATGACGTGGGGCGGGTGGCCCGCTTCGGCAGCGTGGAGGTCACCGACTTCATGCGCATCGAGCGCTACAGCCACGTCCACCACATGGTGTCCCAGGTGCAGGGGCGGCTGCGGGAGGGACTCGGCGCCATGGACGTGCTGCGTGCCTGCTTCCCGGCGGGCACCGTGTCGGGAGCCCCGAAGATCCGCGCCATGGAGATCATCGACGAGCTGGAGCCGGTGCGGCGGGGGCCCTATGCCGGCGCGGTGGGCTACCTGGCCTACGGCGGCGCCACCCTGGACGCGGCCATTGCCATCCGCACGATCGTGGCCCGCGGCCGCCGCGCCTACGTGCAGGCCGGGGCCGGCTTGGTGGCGGACTCCCGCCCCGCACGGGAGTTCGACGAGACGCTGGAGAAGGCCGCCGCCCTGCTGCGGGTGCTGCGCATGGTGCCGCCGCGGCCCTGAATACGTGCCCCCTGTCACAAGTCAGCCCGGTCGTGCGTTTTTCGGATGTCCGTGAGGTCTGTTTGGACAACGGCGCGAGAACGTCATCCTTGACAGGGATTTGTGGCAGCGGTACTCTGCGCTCAATCGCTCAATGCGCTGTACAAGTTTGGGTCAGGCAAGTACGAGAGATCCGAGCCTGGCGCCGTTCCCTGCCCGGAACGACGTGACCGGGCTCCAACGCCGGCACGCTCCCATGCCCTCACGACGGGGGCGGGCGCTCCGGCGTCATTGCACGAAACGCCATGCCCGATTCATTCCATCCGCCGGAGGATCGTATGCAACTTTCACTTCGGGCCGCCCGTCCATGGGCGTTCCTCGCCGTGCTGCTGGTGCTGGCCAGTCCGCTGGCCGCGCAGTCGACGGGGAAGCTGCAGGGACGAGTGACCGACGAGCAGACGGGGCAGCCCATCCAGGGTGCGCAGGTCGTCATCGTGGGCACGCAGTTCGGCAACATCACGAACGATGAGGGCTTCTACTTCATCAACAACGTGCCGGCGGACCTGCACGACATCCGGGCGCAGTTCATCGGGTACCAGTCCACCACGGTCCTCCAGGAGCGCGTCCTCGCGGGCCAGACCCACACGGTCGACTTCCAGCTGAACCCCAGCGCGGTGACCATCGAAGGCATCGAGATCGTGGGTGAGTCGCGGCCGCTCGTGCCGCGTGACCAGGTGGGCTCCAAGAACATCGTCACCGGCGAGACGGTGGACAACCTGCCGGTGGATGACGTGAACCAGGTGCTCGTCCTGCAGCCGGGCGTGGTGAGTTCAACCCGCGGCATCTCCATCCGCGGCGGGCGCAGCGGGGAGGAGGCCGTCTACGTGGACGGCGTGCTCATTCGCAACCTCAATTCGGGGAGGTCCCGCCTGCAAGTGGGCACCAACTCCCTCTCCGAGGTGGACGTGCTCACCGGCGGCTTCAGCGCCGAGTACGGCAACGCCCAGTCGGGCATCATCAACTTCGTGACGCGCACCGGTGGCCAGCAGTGGGCCGGGAACTTCTCGTTCCAGTCTGACGAGATGATGCCGAACGAGTGGTCGCGCGGTCTGAACCGGGCCGAGCTGTCCCTGGGCGGGCCCGTCTGGGGTGACCTCTCCTTCTTCGGCGCGGCCACGGCGGAGGGCCGGCGCTTCGGGAACGAATTCAACAATCGTACGGACGATTACCCGATTTACGTGATCAGCGGCGTGGATACCGTCATCACCATGCAGGATGCCACGGCTCCGGCGCTGGGGCAGACGGACACGCGTGACGTGGTGGTGCCGGAGTTCGTGCGCTTCGATGAGGGCGGGCGCCGCCCGCTCTCCCAATCGGACGAGTTCACGCTCGACGGCAAGCTGGATTACGGCTACGGCCAGGGCTCGCGGGTCTTCGTCACGTCGAAGATCTCGCGCAACCAGGGCCGTACCACGGGCAACTTCGGCCTCTTCAACCCGTCCAGCTACAGCGGTTCGAAATTCGATTCACGGGCGCTCATCCTGGGCTGGACGCACCAGTTCGTGCAGAGTGCCGAGCGGGCCCTGGCGCTGGACGTCAAGGTGGCCCGCACCCAGGACGAATTCCTCGGCGGTGCGCTCGACCCCGCGTGGGACGTGGACCACCGCGACTCCTTTATGGGCTTCACCATGGACGGCATGGAGTTCCTCGTGAACGAGGACAACTTCCCCGTGGACGGGACGCTGGTGAGCAACTTCCTGCGCAACGAGGGGCGGCGGACGCCCTTCGACCAGGGTCGCACCGACCTGCGGGGCTCCTCCGAGTTCCGCATGAATCCGTACGGCATCACGCGTGGCACGGTGGGCACGTTCAACACCGCGGGCGTGACGCCGGCCTTCAACTACAACAACGAAAAGCAGTGGCAGATCCGCGCTACGGTGGACTGGCAGGCCAACCGCCAGAACCGCGTCAAGTTCGGTGGTGAGTACCTGGACGTGGATCTGGCCGCCGCCGCCACCAACCTGCAGGACCAGGGCTTCGCGGACGTGTGGGTGGAGACGCCCAAGCTGGCGTCCCTCTTCGTCCAGGATCGTATCGACCTGGGTGACATCGTGGTGGAGGGCGGTCTGCGCTGGGACCACTTCGATCCCAACTCGACTTTCCCCGTGACGGCCGGCTTCTTCGATCCGGATGACCCCGATACCTTCGAAGCGGCGCCGACCCGGTCCAAGCTCTCCCCGCGCCTGGGCGTCTCGTTCCCGGTGACGGTGAACAGCACGTTCCGCCTCTCCTACGGCCACTTCGTGCAGCTGCCGGATCTGAACGAGTACTACCAGGGGAAGAACGTGGACTTCTTCCGCTTCCGGAACACGAACACGAATGACATCTTCGGCCGGCCGCTGGAGCTGGGGAAGACCATTGCCTTCGAGTTCGGCTACCGGCAGCTGCTCGCGCCGGACTTCGTGCTGGACGTGTCCGCCTACAACCGTGACAAGCTGGCCGACGTCACGGTCCGCAAGCTGGCGTGGGACGATCCCACGGTGGAAGGTCAGGTGGTCTACCTGAACACGCTGACCAATGCCGACTTCGGCTCCATCCGGGGCATCGACCTGCGCCTGGACCGGCGCTTCAGCAACATCATGGACGTGATGGCGGGCTACTCGTACCAGGATGCCAAGAACACCGGTACGGATCCGTTCACGTTCACCAACATCTTTGCCCGGCAGGAGAGCAACGCCAACCAGCTGCTCGGACTGCCGCCCAATCCGGCGCAGGCCATCCGGGCCACCGAGGAGAACCGGAAGCACAACTTCACCGGGAACCTCTCGCTGCATTTCCCGCGCGATCACGACAACGCCGTGCTCCGCAATCTGGGTCTGTTCGCCACGGCCCGCTTTGCCAGTGGTCAGCCCTACACCCCGCTGGCGGACGTGGGTGAGGATCTGCCCACGTGCTGGCCGTGCGGTGCCAACAGCGGCGTGTTGGCCGATGACGAGATCAGCTCGGCCGTGGGTCCGTGGTCCAAGAACTTTGACCTCAAGGCCAGCAAGGGCGTGAGCCTGATGGGTTACAGCGCCAGTGTGTTCCTGGACGTTCGCAACCTGTTCGACTTCGAGAACTGGAACGCGATCTACCAGCATACCGGTGACATCGTGGCGGAGGATTCCTTCGACCGTCTGGTGCTCTCCGAGCGCCAGAGCGTGGGTGGCGGCGTGGTGCGCGACGAGATCGACCTCGAGGACGTGTCCAAGGCCGGTGCCGGCGTGACCAACGAAGTGGATCTGTATCTCCTGCAGCGTGCCGAGGCGCGCTTCGGGGACGGCAACCTGGTGTTCAGCGCCGAGGAGCAGGATGCGGCCTTCCGCTCGGCGCTGCTGCTGCGCACCGGTCCGCAGACGTTCATCGGAGCCGGGCGGCGTATGCGCCTGGGCTTCGAGATCAGTTTCTAAGAGGGAATCCACGGCGCCCGCCCCGCCGTTGTCGGCGGGGCGGGACGGACTCTTCGACGGAGAAACCCGATGCTTTCGAGTATGGTCAAGACATTCATGAGCGGGATACGCCGCACGGCGGCGATCACCGCGGCCGTCGCCGCTGCCGTGGCACTGGCCCTCCCGGCGAACGCGTTCGCCCAGCAGGCCATCACCACCCAGCAGAAGGCGGCCGAACGGCGGGCCAACAGCCCGTTCAACCTGAACGCCGGACCCACGGCGGTTCTGCAGGGGAACCTGGTGCAGTGCGGTATCGACAACCAGGGCAACATCTGCACGGATATCTTCAACTCCCCCACAGGCGGCGGCGGCTTCTGGCCGGCGGGGACCACGAACCAGTACATGTTCAACTCGGGGCTCCAGATCGCAGCCATCAACGGCACCGGCGCGGGTCCCTGGGCCAGTGACACGGTGGGTGCGTACTTCTTCGACGCCCGCGGCACCCAGCCGCACGGCACGCCGCTCACCAACGTGTTCAACTCGCTGAACCCGGCCGACCTGGCCAACTGGCCCCAGGAAGCCCACATCAGCAATACGGACATCTTCAACCCCGCCATCGTGGGGCAGAAGACCGCTTCGGCCCAGGACTCCTGGGTGCAGTACTGGGACGGGGATCCGAACCGCATTTCCGCCCGTGACCATCCCATGGGCGTGAAGGTGACGCAGCGTACCCTGGCGTTCAACGCGCCGGCCGGTGCGGAGCACTCGATCTTCTTCATCATCGATTTCGAGAACGTCACCAACGACCCGGACTTCCAGGTCCCGAACGAGGCCAAGTTCAGCGTGCAGTTGCCTGACGGCGGCTGGACGTTCACCAACGTGTACGCGGCCTTCGGCGCGGACCCGGACGTGACCACGCACGCGGGGAACAACTTCTCCACGGCCATCCTGCCGTACAACCTGAGCGTGGCCTACCATTCCGAGTTCGAGACGGATGACTTCAACTACGCCGCGCGGCCGTCCCTCTACGCGCCGCCCTTCATGCAGGCGCCCGGTCTGGTGGGCGTCAGCTACCTGAAGAGCCCGATCGATCCGGCCACGGGCCGTGAGATCGGTCTCACGATGTTCACGAACACCACCAACGGCGGCTCCTTCCCCGACATGGTCGGCGTGAAGCAGCTCTTCCGTTACCTCAAGGGTGACACGCAGCCCGCCGCGGGTGACAACAGCTGCAACCAGGGCAACCCCATCCAGAACCGGGTCTGCTACCTGGCGCAGGAGCCCGCGGACACGCGCTTCTACATGGTGTCGGGCCCGTTCGACATCGAGCCGGGCCAGTCGGCCACCATCGTGGTGGGCATGAGCCACGCAACCGCGCTGAGGATTCCCGGCTACACGATCGGCAACACGCTCCGCCCGGGCATCCCCAGCCGCTTCCCCGGTGCCTTCGGCAATCCCATCCGCGACATCGAGCGGATGGCGGGGCTGGTGTCGCTGGCCGTGGAAGGTACGGGCGCGGATGCCGTAGTGGATCTGGACGCTTCGGAGGTTGTCCAGAATTCCCTCCTCTTCAACGCCGAGGTGGGCCGCGCCATTTTCGACAACCAGTTCCTGCTGCCCTCGGCGCCGGCCTCACCGCCGTTTACGCTCGTGCCGGGTGACCGCCAGGTGACGGTGCTCTGGGAGCAAACGCCCACGGAGCAGGCAGGCGACCCGTTCTTCCAGGTTGCGGACGACCCGGTTTCCCCGTTCTTCAACCCGAACTTCCGTGAGTTCGACGTGGAAGGGTACCGGATCTATCGGGCTGAAGGTCTGCAGGGGGATTTCGAGCTCCTGGCGCAGTTCGACAAGGCCGGAACCACCATCACCGACTTCACCGGCCAGCTGGATCCCGACTTCGTACCGGAGGAGGGTGATTACGGCGCCGCGGTGGAGTACGAGCTCGAGGGTGACATCATCCAGTTCCCCGCGGGCAGCCGGATCCGTGACGCGGTGTCCGGTGCCGTGGTGGTCCTGGACGCCGACACGGTCCACCTGGACAATACGGGCGTGCCCTTCGTCTTCGTGGACAACAACGTCAAGAACGGCATCACATACCGTTACAGCGTGACCGCCTTCGACGTGAACTCGCTGGAGTCCGGCTCCTCCTCGCTGGAGTCGCCGCGGACGCCCAAGAACGTGGTGCCGCGCTCGAGCGGTCAGGTGGTCACGGACCCGGTGACGGCGGTGGCCATGTTCGGTGACTCGGAGCTGGATCCGGACGGAGACTACCCCACGATCGACGCCTCGGGCCGGTTCTCCGGTCCGCAGCCGCCCACCAACGGCTTCCGTGCGGGCGAGCTGGCCCTGGCGCTCGGGCAGGCCCTGAAGACCGGGCAGACCGAGGCCGCGGTGATCGACAGCGTCATTCCGCTCACCTACTCTGTGGAGTACCACGTGACCACGGGGGACGGCTCGCGCTACGTCTTCACGACGGGCGAGCTGAATACCGTGCGCAGAGGAGCGAATTCGCATGTCGTCGGGGAGGCCATCACGGCCCTCGGCGCCGACACCGCAGCGGTAAGCGGCATCTTCGATCGCACGCCGCGCTTTGCTGGCACGCTGGCCTTCGACGTGATCGTGGCCGGACCGCAATACCAATCGGGCATAGCGGACTTCGTCGGCGCCACCTCGGGACTCTTCTGGTTCCCGACGCCACCGCCCAACGCGGGTGACGGCGGCTCGCGCTGGTTCGTGGGTGAGAACGAGTCCGCCGCGGATCCCACGCTCGGCGTGGCGGCCGGTGTAATCCCGGGCTTCACGATCTTCACGCCGCAGCCGTTCGCCGACGCGAACGTCAACGCGCTCATGCGGCGCTTCTACCAGGGCACATTTGCGGCCGCCAGGGCCGCGGACTTCGAGGTGACCTGGTCGGGCGGCACCATCAGCGGTGTTCGGGACCTCACGCATGACCTGCCCGTGCATTTCAAGGCGCGGCCGCAGGCCAGCTGGGGCTTCATCCCCGACGCTGACGGCAACGGGGTGATCAATTACTTCGACACCCGGCGGCTGGAATTCCACGATGGCTTCGGTGGGTGGCGGGTCAATCCGCCGGTACCGCTCAGCCAGAACGTGGTGGTCGCGCCCGTGGATGTCACGGGTGACGGCGCCGCCAACGGTAGCGGCTTCGGTCTCTACATCAACGGCTCGGTGTACTTTTTCCAGGGTACGCCCCCGGCGTCGGGCACCTGGAAGTACCGCTCCTACATCGGGTCGGTCACACAGGCGGATGGCGCGTACGCTTTCGAGCCCACGGACATCCGTACGCCGGCGGTGCCGGGTCTGCGGCTGGTGCTGGACGTGGAAGCTCCCTCGGCGGTGGCGGTGCGCAGTGACCTGAGTCAGGTACACACGGTGCCGGACCCCTACTACGTGCGTAGCGAGTTCGACATCGGGCCGTCCAACAAGACGCTGCGCTTCGTGAACCTGCCGCAGCAGGCGCTCATCCGGATCTTCACGGTGAACGGCACCCTGGTGCGTACGCTCGAGCACAACGACGTGCTCGGGGGCGGTGAGATCGGCTGGGACCTGCGCAACCGGAACAACCAGTTCGTCTCCTCCGGGGTGTACTTCTACGTGGTAGAGGGCGCCGGCGGAGAGACGAAGACGGGGCGGTTCACGGTCGTCCAGTTCGCGCGATAAACGGCCAGGGGGCGCGGGCCCGCCGGACGCGGGTCCGCGCCAGCCTCCACGACTGAGAGAGGATCAATCATGAAGCAGATGCTCACAATCCTGGCTCTGGGCGCACTCGTTCTGCCGGGCGCCCTGGCGGCGCAGCAGGCCGAGCCGCCACGGCCACAGGATGAATACGACAACACCCGCCTGGGTGGCACGGCGGCCGCCTTCCTCACGCTGCCGGGTGACGCCCGCGGCGCCGCGCTGGGCGGTTCCTACGCCACGCTGGTGACCGACGTGTCATCCATGTTCTACAACCCGGCGGGGCTGGCGCTCGGCACGCAGAGCCAGGCCATGTTCTCCTACACGGACTACGTGGCGGGTACCCGCCACGTCACGGGAGGCATGAGCTGGTCGCTGCGGGGTGGGGAGTGGGGACTCGGCGTCTCCATCTCCAACTTCGGCTTCAGCGGTCAGCCAGTGTACACGGAGGACTTCCAGGACGGCAACGGCGAGTTGTACAACGTCAGTGAGACGGCCGTCGGACTCACGCTCTCACTTCAGCTGAGTGACAAGTTCTCCGCCGGCATCACGCCGCGCTACATCAACGACCAGCTCGGTCGCGTGACGGCCAATGGCTTCACGATCGACTTCGGGACCAGCTACCACACCGAGGTCTCGGG
The DNA here is from genome assembly GCA_040905425.1 of Gemmatimonadota bacterium. Taxonomy (GTDB): domain Bacteria; phylum Gemmatimonadota; class Gemmatimonadetes; order Longimicrobiales; family RSA9; genus JBBDRO01. The sequence continues at coordinate 49,802 of JBBDRO010000111.1, forward strand.
CCGGCCGTTCCGCGCGTCGTTCCTCATGCTCAACTACGGGACGCCGCTCTCGCACAGCGGCAACGTGTTGAACGATGAAGTGGATCCGATCGACGGCTCCATGAACGTGGAGGATCAGCCGGTGCGCGTGCGCACCAGCGAATTCGATCCGCCCACCCAGTTCCGTGTGGGCGTGGCCTACGATGTCATGAGCTCGGCGAACAATCGCCTCACGCTGATGTCCGAGTTCAACCAGCCCAATGACAACGAGCCCGGCGTGGGCTTCGGCGCGGAGTTCTCGGCCAGCGTGGCGGAGGGCCTGACGGCGGCGCTGCGCGGCAGCTTCAGCTATCAGCCGGACAACGCCGATGGCGGCCCGGGAGCCAACTTCCGGCAGTCCGCCTTCGATTCCGATGCCGAGAGTGACGCCGATCTGGATGGGTTGGCGCTCGGTGGCGGTTTGGGCTGGGGTCTGGGCGACTGGGACATCGGCGTGGACTACGCCTATCGTCACCTCGGCATCCTGTCCGGGGTGAACATGTTCTCCCTGAAGCTCGGCTGGTAGGAGCCTCAAGGAGCCCATGCGCTTGCTGAAGTACGCTCTGGTGCTTCCGGTGCTGGTGGCCCTGCCCCTGGTGGGTGGGGTCACCGGTGCACCGTCCGCTCCCTGGGATGCGTTCCAGGAGAGTGAGGACGTCCGGGTGCGGCACGCCCGCTTCTGGCGGCCGAACAGCCAGAGCACCCTGGTGGAGGTCATCGTCGGCCTGCGGGTCGGGGCCGGGGCGGTGGACGTGGCCAGTGCACCACGAGTGGAACTCGTCGTGACGGACGCCGCGGGTCAGGAAATCCATCGGACGTCCTGGGTGGACACGATCTCGGCCACCGTGCGAGAGGTGGCGCGCAGTCAGGGTAGCGTGGAGCTGGCCGAACAGCTGCGCGTGGCGCTGCTCCCCGGCACGTACGATTTCCACGTCATGATGGACACACCCGTGGGCAGGGATTCCACCGCCACGCGGGTGGAGGCCTTCGAGGTGGGACCGTTGCTCTCGGACGTGCTCGTGAGTGGCGGAATCCGTATCCTCGATGAGGGTGAGCGCCCCACCGGCGCGGAGCTCGTCAAGGGGGACTACGCCATCGAAGCCGGTTCGCGTGTGGTCCTCCTGCCCACGCGGTCGGAACTCTGGTACTATCTGGAGCTCTACTCGCCAGAGGGCACCGAGCCGGTTGAGACGCAGCTCGATTTCAGGGTGGAGCCCGCCTCCGGGAGCGGGGCGAGTGTGGAACTGCAACGCCGCATCCTGCTGGCGTCACCGGGTGCGGTGGATGCCGCCAAGCTCGACCTGACGGGCATGCCGCCGGGCGAATACCGGCTGGTGGTGACCGCCACGGCCGGTGAGCGGATGGATCGGCGTACGGTGGCCTTCACCATCGGCGCGTTCGGCACGGGTCCCGTGGTGGCGCAGGCCGGGCCGCCGCGAGGCGCGCTTACCGAGCCGCAGCTCTACGACCGGTACTTCTTACCCGGCGTGCTCGACAGCACGCAGGTGAGTCAGCTGGTGCAGGCGCTGGCGGTGGCCCCGCCCGGACCCAGCATCGACCGGAGCATGCTCGGCCTGGACACGGAGGCGCAGGGGCGCTTCCTGGCCCGCTACTTCAGCCGCCTGGACCTGGGGCCGGCCACCCCCGAGCACGAACTCTACGAGGAGTTCAGGGATCGGGTGGCCTTCGTGGAGCGGGAGTACGCCGAAAAGGACATCGGCCGGCCCGGCATCCACACCGATCGTGGGCGCATCTATCTGCGCTACGGTCCACCGGACGAGCGGTTGCTCCTGCCGGTGACACAGAACCGGGGTGTGGAAGCCTGGCGCTACACACGTAACCGGAGCCGGAAGTACGTCTTCCTGGACGAGACGGGCTTCCAGCACTACAACCTGATCTACGCCGAGGATCCCAACGAGCAGACCGTCCCGAACTGGGAGGAGCGTGTGGGGGACCGCGACGTGGTGAACGAGATAAGAAGCTTCTGAGAGGTGCGGGCAGCGGCCCGCGGCAGCAGGTGCATGGCGGCCTGACACGGAGAGGTTCGCCCCAATCCGTATCCCGTGAACATGGAGAGACAAGGGATGACATTCACAAGGACCAGCTTCGCGGCCCTCGCCGTGGCGGCAGTTCTCTCGGCCGGCTGCTACGACGATCCGCTCGCCGACGGACGGGGCGAGGCCACCACGATTCAGACCAACCGGGTCGAGACGAATCTCACCGTGAACCGGCAGTTCACGGTCACGGCAAGGCTGCTGGACAACCAGTTCACGCCGCTGCCGATGGCGCTGAGCGGCTCGGCGGGCAGCAACCTGCGCCTGGATAGCACCGTGTACGTGACCGAGCTGCGGGAGACCCGCTTCTTCGTCACGCCCACGGCCATGCTGGCCAGCGCGCCCACAACCCTCACCATCACCGGCGGCGGCCTTTCGAAGACGGTGGAAATCCTGGCCTACCCGCGGTCCATCGAATCGGATGTTCCGGCCGAGTTGCAGAGCGGAGAGACATTCTCGCCCACCGTGATCGGTTTCGACGATCTCGACGGTAGCCTCGGCTCCGTGTCCTTCACCGTGGTATCGGATGACGAGAGCGTGGTGGAGGTCGGTGAGGACGGCACGCTCATCGCCAAGGGCGTGGGGCTGGCCAACCTGACGTTCACCGGACCGGGCGGTGGCATCCATCAGGAGGTCATCGTGAACGTGGTGCCGGGCACCTTCGGCGGCGGTGCAGCCGCAACGACCTATCTGGGCATGCAGGCCCTCCGCATCACGCCGGGCACCGTAGCTTTCGACGACGACACGGATGTGACGTTCCCTGGCACGGAAGGCGATGTCTACGTGGTGTCCCAGTCCGCAAATGAGATCGTTGCGGTCGTGCCGTTCGGCACGCCCGCCGGTACGGTCAGCTTCATCGTTCACGGGGTGGGCGAATCGCAGCTGGCGCTCGCGGGCACAGGCACGATCCCGTCCGCGGCCGTAGATCCGTGGGAGCCGGCGAACAATGGGCTCTTCGCCGGTGCTACCGTCACGAACTCCGGAGTGCTCGTGGGGCAGGTGGGGCCGAGCGACCTGGACGATTTCTTCCTGGTCGAGATCACGGAGCCGGGCGTCTATGACGTCACCCTGGAGTGGGGTGATGGGGCGGACATCGACATGTTCATCATCGACCCGAACAATATTGCCCTGTGCAGCGGAGACATCCTCGGCTGCGGCATGGCCACCGCAGCCCAACCAGAGGTGGGTGATGGCGAGTTCGCGGTTGAGACGTACCTCGGTTACGTGAACCTGTACGCGGCCGATGGCACCACGGACTACCGCGTGACGATCACCAAGCGAGACTAGTAGTCGGCGCGCAGACAGCAATCGAAGTGCGGACGAACGAGGGCCGCGAAGCGTTGCTTCGCGGCCCTCGGCGCATGCGGGAGCAGTGCTGGTTCAGGGGTCGATCACCAGAAACACCGTCTCCCGCGTGGCCACCCGCCCGGTGTCCAGATCCGTAACCGTCACCTCGATACGGTAGCGACCCTGCCCCACCGAGGGAACCACGTGCCGTAATTCCTGCGTGGCGCCGGCGGCGTCAGGGTCGGCCACACCATCGAAGGTGAGGCGCAACGCGCCACCGCCGCCGAAGAGGCCCTTGATGCGGTCCATCAGGCCCTTCTCCGTGGCCTCGAGTACCACCTCCGTGCGGTACGCCGCGTCGGCCTCGAGTCCGTACACCTCGTAGAAGATGTTCAGCGCCGCGCCCTCCTCGAACTGGCGGGGCGGCACCAGTCCCAGGTGGGCCTCGCCGCGGCTCCAGGTGCCGCTGTCCGGTTCGGCCAGGACGATGTCACTGATGTCCAGCCCGGCGGGATGGAAGGCCGGCACCGGTTGCGCGGCGCCGTAGAGCTTCCCGGCGCTGGGCCGGTTGGCGTCCCGGATCACCATGCGGTGGATGACGGAGGCGCTGGGGGGCGCAGCCAGGCTCACGTGGACGCGCACGTGGTCACGGGGACCGAGTACCCGGTCGGAGCGGTAGTGGAGCGTGGTGTCCGCCCGGGTGACGTGGTCCGTGAGGGTGTCCACCACGATGAAGGACAGGTCCACGCCGTAGACCACCACGCCGTTCATGGTACGGCCCTCGAGCACGCGGGCCGGCACTGCGGCCGCGGCGGTAAGGTCCGTGAGCCCCGCCGCGCCCTGGAAGGCGTAGAGGTCGTAGTAGTAGGGGACCTCCTCCTCGAAGTCGGGGCGGTCCGAGTCACGGCTGAGGCCGTCCAGGGTGGCGCTGCGCGTCTGTCCGGTTTGGATCACCCGGGCCGCGTCGAACATATCGAGCAGGGCATCGGCGTCCCGATCCGCTTCCATGGCGCCTCGCCCGAAGTCCAGCCCCGCCATGCGTGACTTGCGCTGCCACGACTCGATGCGCGAGGCAATGTTCTTATAGGCGGGTTCGTAGCGGGCGCGATCCTCCAGCAGCCGGACGATGGCGTCCGCGGGGAAGTTGGTGACGGTGGGGTCCAGCGCGCTCATGATGTCGGGCACCAGGCGGTAATCCGTGCTCTCCCGCAGCACCACGAAATGGTACAGGGCGTTGCTGCCATCGGGCTGGTGGTAGACCCACATCTCGTTCGGGCGGAGCTCGCTGGAGGGCGTCTGCACCACCGCGTCGGGATCGCCGTGGCGGACCAGGACCACGCCCCGATCGTCGAGCGGGAGCGGACGCGCCTGCGCGTCCTGACGGAGCAGCGCGCCGGCGGGCGGTGCGCCCCGGCCCCTGCCCTCGCGCCGGAAGCGCTCCAGCGCGGTGGCCAGGCGCTGGTAGTGCTCACCGATGCGCTCCTCCTCCGTGACGCCGCCGTAGGCCGCCCGCACGGCCCAGAACTGCCGCAGCAACTCCGTCCGCTCCTCCAGCGTGCCCGCCGCTTTCCAGCTGGCCTCCTCGTCGGGCCGGGCGATGATGGCCACATCCTCCCAGTACGCCGCGGCCGCGGCCGGCGTGAGCGCGTCCAGGCCAGCCCGGTAGGCCCGAGCACCCTCGCCCCGCCGATCGTCCAGCGGCAGCAATGCGCGCGCCTCCGCAAGCAGGGAGAGGGCCGGGTCAGCCCCGGCGTCCCGCGCCCTCGTGGCCGCGGCGGCAGCAGCGCCACGATTGCCCAGGGCCGCCTCCACGGCGGAGACGGCCAGCGCCACCGACGCGCTCACCGAGGGCGCCGTGTTGAAGCGCGCCAGCAGATCCCGCGCGCGCAGCAGGCCGTCCCGCTCACCCCGCTCCAGCGCCACATGGGCCAGCTCCAGCGCGGCCTGCTCGAAGGTGGGATCCAGTTCCAGGGCCCGCGCGAAGGAATGGCCGGCAAGGGACATCGGATCGCGGCCGCGCGCCTCGGCCAGCACGTCGTCCAGGATGAAGCCGCGCGGCGCGTCTCCCTCCCCGCCCGGTCCCTTGAGGAGGGCCAGGCCCAGTCCGAAGTGAGCGTAGGCGATGCTCGAATCCTGGCGCAGCACTTCCTCGAACGCCGCCCGCGCGGCCTCCGCGTCATGCTCGTCCAGGGTGAGCTCGTACAGGCGGATGAGCACCAGGCCACGCTCCAGCGCGGCCACGGAGAGGCCGCTCGAATCCGCCAGGTTGGCCTCCCGCTGCCGCAGCTCGGGCACGCTCATGGCCACGGCCAGCCGCTCCCGCACGGCATCCAGGCGGACGCGCTGGCCCAGAACGCTCGTGGGCAGGAGTGCCGCCACCAGGATAGGCAGGATGAGTCTTTTCATGGCGGACCCGCCGGCAGGGGTTAGGTACGGCGCACGTCAGTACTATGAATACGGCCAGGGCGGCCGAACGTTCCAGACCCGGGAGGGCCGCAGGCCCCCCGCTGAAGCGGCAGTAGGCGCGGCACCATACTGCCGGATACCGCAAGATTCGTGGGAGGGCGCCGGACGGCGCCCTCGTGACGCGGCGCATCCGGTCAGCCACCGGACGGGTGCCCGGCCGGACGCCGGCTCAGCCAGCCGTCGCTTTCTCCTCCTCCAGACACGCCTCCAGGCCGGCGAAGAGCCGCTCGAAGTGCCGCGGCTCGTGGGCCGCCGTAGCGCACAGGCGCAGGCGGGCCTGACCGGGGGAGACCGCCGGAAAGACCACGGCCGAGACGAAGACACCGTGCTCCAGGAGGCGGCGTGCCCAGCGGTAGGCCCGCCACTCGTCGCCCAGGAGAACAGGGACCACGGGGGTGGTGGAGGGCGTGGTGGGCAGCCCGAGCGCCTCCAACCCCTCGGCCAGGCGCGCCGTGTTGGCCTCCAGGCGCCGCATGATGGACGGGTCCTCGCGCAGTATGCGGAGGGACTCGAGCACCGCCGCGGCGTTGGCGGGCGTCATGGCTGCCGAGAAGATGTAGGGCGCGGAGCCGTGCTGGATGTAGATCTTGAGCGGCAGGGAGCCCGCCACGAAGCCGCCAGAAGACGGTATGCCCTTGGAGAGGGAGCCGGTCAGTATGTCCACGCCCGAGGGGTCCACACCCTGCTTCTCACAGATGCCACGCCCGCCCGCGCCGATGGCGCCGATGGAGTGGGCCTCGTCCACCAGCAGGAAGGCTCCGTGGCGGTTCTTGATCTCGATGAGATCGGCCAGCGGCGCCTCGTCCCCGTCCATGCTGAACACGGCGTCCACAGCCACCAGCACCCGCTCCGCGCCGCGGTTCCTGGCCTGGCGCAGGCGCCGCTCCAGATCCTCCATGTCATTGTGCTTGAAGCGTCGGGCCTCGCAGCCGGCCATGCGCACGCCGTCGTGGATGCTCTGGTGCGCGTACTGGTCCAGGATGGCCACGTCACCGGGGCCGAAGAGGGAGGTAATGGCGGCCACGTTGGCGTCGTAGCCGGAGGCGAAGGTGGCCGCGGCCTCCTGCCCCAGGAAGTCCGCCAGCTCACGCTCCAGCTCGTGGTGCAGCTCCAGCGTGCCGGTCAGCAGGCGCACGCCCCCCGTGGACGTGCCGTAGCGTTCCACGGCGCGCTGCACCGCCGCGTTGATGCGGGGATGGCCGATGAGCCCCGTGTAACTGTAGCTGGAGAACATGACCAGCTCCGCGCCGAGCGCACTGCTATCCGGCCGGGCCGCGCGGCTGAGGGGAAGCTGGTAGGTGTAGAGGGACTCGGGCAGCCCCGCCGCGAAGAGCTCGAACCAGCGCCGCACGTTGGCGGTGTCCAGGAGGGAGCCCGCGGGGACCAGCTCGTCCATGGAACGGCCCTCGAAGGCGCCCTGGAAGGGGTCGCGCGTGTAAGCGCTGAGCTCGGGCGTGGCGTCACCGGTCCGGTCGCGGCGCACCTCAGGCTCCCAGTCTGAAGGCAACTTTGACGGAGCGGTGCCCGCCCTTGTCGAGGGCGGTTCGGAGTGCTGCACGATAATCCTCCACGCCGAAATCATGTGTCAGTAAGCCGTACGAAGCCCAGTCGCCGTCCCGCAGGAGGGTGAGCGCAGCGTCGTAGATGTCGCGGTCTGCACCGTTGAAGGTGACGCGTCCGTAGGCAAAGATACCCGCCACGGTGAGCTGGCGATACCATACGCGCGTCCAGTCGGCCGCGACCCGTGCGGCGCCGCCCACCAGGATCAGCCTGCCGCCCTCCCGCGTGAGGGCCAGTGCCTGGCTGACGGTCCCCTGACTGCCCACGGTGTCGTAGATCAGCGAGGGCCCGCCCTCCACGAACTTCTGCGCCAGGGTGGGCTCATACAGGCGCGCGCCCGGCAGCGCCGCCGCCCAGTCCCGCACCTCGTCGTTCGAGCGGAGGACGGTGTCCGCGCCGCAGCGCACGGCCAGCTCCGCCTGGAAGTCGTAGCGCGCCTGCACGGCCAGCGGCCCCTGCCACCCCGTGCGGCGCAGCGCCACCACGGTGAGCAGGCCGATCGTACCCGCGCCCACCACCAGCACCTGGTCGTCCTCGCGGGGCGGGTGCAGGAGCACCGGGCGGAGCGCGGACGCCAGCGGATCGGCCAGCACGGCCACCTCGTCGGGGAGCGGGTCGGCCCGATGGAGCTGGCTCTCATGCGCCACGAACGCGCTGGACCAGCCGCCGCCCACCCCGGGATGGAAGCCGACCATGGGCCCCGTGCCGAGCGGGCCGCCGACGGTGGCCCGGCACAGCCCGTATTCCCCGCGCGCGCACGCGACGCACGGCTCCACCTCCCGCTGCCGGCACGCCAGCATGGGATTGACCACCACGCGGTCCCCCACGGCCCAGTCGCGCACGCCCGCGCCCAGTTCGGCCACTCGACCCACGTTCTCGTGCCCGAAGGTGAAGGGGTAGGCGCCGAACGGCTCCAGGGTGAACGAGTCGTGGGCCGTCACCGCCGACAGGTCACTGCCGCAGATGCCGCTCAGGGTGGTGTCCACCCGCACCCAGTTCTCCCCGGGCAGCTCGGGCACGGGCACGTCGTCCAGGGACACGCAGCCGAGCCGGCCGAGCGCCAGCTCCCGGGAGCGGCGGGCGGCGTAGCGCGTCCACAGGTAGCGGACGGGGCGGTAGTGGAAGCGGACTGCTCGCACGACACCGGGCCAGGCGCGGGAGGGTGCCCACGACGGCGGAAGCGGGGAGTGGATGCGGGTGTGCCCGAAGGATATGGGGCCGCAGCCCGCCTCACAAGCCGGAAAGCGACCTGCACGCGGCGCCCGCCCCCGGCGCGCGCCGCGTCCATGGCCCTTGTCCACGACGCGGGCCGGGCCGAACTTTGGGGCATGACCCCGGACAACCCGCCCCCCGAGGGCGTCCTCCCTCCCGGCCTGGACCGGCGCGGCTTCCTGCGCGGCGTGGCGGGCGGCACGGCCGCCGTGGCGCTGGCCTCGCTGCTGCCCGCGGGCTGCGGCCGCGACTACCCGCAGGCACGCGCCGATCGGGCCGACCTCCAGGGCCTCACGGACAAGGAGTACGCCGTGGCGCGCGCGGCCGCCGAGGCGCTGCTCGTGGACGTGCCCGTGGATCCCGGCCTGGTGGTGCGGCGCCTGGACCGGGAGCTGGCGCTGGTGGGGGACCCGGTCCTGGCGGACATGAAGACGGTGCTGGGGCTGGTGGAGCACATGACGCCGCTCGGGGGACGGCTGCGCCGCTTCACCGCGCTGCCGCTGGAGCGGCGCCGCGCCTACCTGGCGGGGTGGCGGGACAGCCGCTTCAACCTGCGCCGCGGGGCCTACAACGCGCTGCGCGGCTTCGTGGCCTTCTTTGCCTTTGCCGATGACGCCACGCGGCCGCTGACCGGCTTCGGCGGTCCCTGGCCCGAGCATATCCAGGTGCCCGCCTACCCCGTGGACTACGGGGGGGTGGCGTGATCATCCAGGGCACGAACCGGAGCACGGACGTGCACGACCGCGCGGACGTGGTGGTGGTGGGCACGGGCGCGGGCGGGGGCACGCTGGCCGCCTACCTGGCCGAGCGCGGGTGGGATGTGGTCATGCTGGATCGGGGCGGCTTCCACCGGGCGGCGGACTTCACCCAGCGTGAGGAGGACGCCATGGGCGCCTTCAACGGCCGCCGCGGCATGGACGCCACCACGGACAACGCCATCTTCTTCAACTACGCCGAGGCCATCGGCGGCTCCACCGTGCACTACTGGGGGGACTCCTTCCGCACGCCGGCCGACCGCCTGCGGCGCTGGCGGGAGGAGCACGGCCTGGAGTGGATGACGCCCGCCGAGCTGGACCCGCACTTCGCCGCCATCGAGGAGGAGCTGGGGATCCATGTGACCCCCGAAAACCTCTTCAACGAGAACAACCGCCTGGTCCGGCAGGGCTGCGAGGCGCTGGGCATCGAGGGCCATCCGCCGCCCACGGCGCGCGTGGACTGCATCGGCTGCGGCTGGACGCAGTACGGCTGCGCGTACAATCGCAAGTCCTCCCAGACCATCACCACCATCCCGCGCGTCTCGAAGGCGGGCGGCCGGGTCTACAGTGACGCGCGCGCCGAGGTGCTCCTGCGTGACGCGGACGGCCGCGCGGTGGGGGTGACGGGCAGTCTGCTGGATCGAGCCACCGCGCGTCCGCGGGCGGCCTTCCGCGTGGACGCGCCCTTCGTGGTGGTGGCCGGCGGCGCGCTGGGCACCGCGGAGCTGCTGCTGCGCAACCTGGATGACCCCACCGTGGGCCGCCGTCTCTACATCAACCCGCACTACTTCGTGTGGGCCGACATGGGGCGCGAGATCGACAACGTCACCGGGCTGCCCTGCGCCTACGTGGTGCACGGCTTCCGGGAGGTGCGACGGAGTGCAGCCGGGGCCTACGAGAGCGGCGGCTACATCATGCTGACCAATCACCAGTCGCCGGGGGTGGCGGCGGTGATGCTGGGTGGCCAGGGCGCGGAGCTGACGCGCCGCATGGGGGCGTACCGCCGCCTGGGCTCGCTCATGAGCGTGATCGACGAGGAGCACCCCGGGCGCGTCTTCCTGGGGGAGGACGGGCTGCGGCGCGCCGACTTCCGGGTGCGCGGCGTGGATCAGCTGAAGGCGGTGGATTTCCTGCAGAACGCGGCCCGCATCTTCCTGGCGGCCGGCGCGCGCGAGGTGTGGATCCCCGACGTGCACGGCACCGTAGTGCGGAATGAGGCGGAAGTGGCCCGCATCGGCATCCAGTCCGTCCAGCCGAACGCGCAGTTCTGCGCCGGCAGCCATCTGCTCGGCACCGCACCGCTGGGCACCAATGCGGACGATTCCTTCGCCGGACCCACCGGGGAGGCGCATCGCGTGCCCGGCCTCTACGTGGCGGACGGCGCCGCGCTGCCCGGCTCCGTCTCGGTGGACCCGTCCCTGTCCATCATGGGGGTGGCCCGCTGGCTGGCGGCGGGCCTGCACGAGCGGGCCGGGCGGGCGGGCGCGTGAGACGGGCCTGGCCGCCGCGCCGGACCTGGCCGCTCTGGACCGTCCTGCTCGTGGCGCTGCTGCCCGGCGCCGGCTGTGTGGGTTATCGTATCCGGGAGGCGAGCGATCCGGAGGCTGTGCTCACGCCCCCCGCCGCCCCCCTCGCCGCGGATGACCCCACTGCCATAGCCACGGAGATCCTGCGGCAGGTCAACCGGGCGCGGAGCGCCGTGGGGGCGCGCCCGCTCGCGGCCGAGCCCGCGCTGGACACGGCGGCGCGAGAGTACGCCGCCGAGCTGGCGGAGCGCGGCGCCATCGGCCACAGCTCCGCCACACCGGGCCGGCGGACCCTGCGCGAGCGGCTGCGTGCGGCCGGCGCCAACCATCGACGCTCCGGTGAGAACCTGGCGCTCATGCAGAGCACGGCCAGCCAGCTGCCCGTGCGCGTGGTGCGGGGCTGGCTGCGCTCCCCTGGGCACCGCGCCAACCTGCTGGATGCGCGCTTTCGCTATTCCGGGCTGGGCGTGGCACGGGACGGGCGCGGCCGTTGGTTCGTGGTGCAGGTGTACGGCGGTGAATGAGCCGTGGCCCGTGGCCGCGACCTCTGAGGCCGCCGCGCCCGAGAGCTTTCCCGACCCCCCGCCGGCCCCCCAGCTGCGCGCCTTCCTGGACCGCTACGCCCCGCTCGCGCCGGCCCCGCTCTGCCCGGAGGTGCAAGTCTTCCAGGCGCGTTCCCTGGTGGAGGTTTGGGAGGCTGCCGAGGCGCTAGCGGAGGCGCCGCTCCCCTCGCCCTTCTGGGCCTACCCCTGGGCGGCGGGGCAGGCGCTGGCGCGCGTGCTGCTGGACCGGCCGGCATGGGTGCGGGGCGGCCGCGTGCTGGACCTGGGCGCGGGGGGCGGGGTGAGCGCGCTGGCGGCCGGGGCGGCGGGCGCTGCGGCGGTCGTGGCCAATGACGTGGACCCTTGGGCGCTGGCGGTGACGCGCCTGGCCGCCGGCCACCAGGGGAGCGCCGTGGAACTCAGGGCAGGGGACCTGACGGGCGGCGAGGGCGCCGCGCTGGACGGCTGGGACGTGGTGCTGGCCGGGGACCTCTGCTACGAACGCCGCCACGCGGGGCGCCAGCGAGCGGCGCTCCAGCGCGCTGCGGACGCCGGGGCCCTGGTGCTGGCCGCCGACGCCGGCCGCGCCTTCTTCCAGACGGAGGGGCTGGAGGAGGTGGCGCGCTTCAGGCTGGCCGTGCCCCGGGACCTCGAGGGCGTGGACGAGCGCACCCCGCGCGTCTTCCGCGTGCTGCCAGGGGCGCTGCCTACAGCGCCTCCCTGAAGCGCAGGTTGGCCTCCACCTCGGCGCGTGCTGGCTACACCGGGTCCACCGCCTCCATGGCCGCCGCCTCGAGGGCCCAGGGAACCTGGCTGTCCCGGGCGTAGCGGGGCGCGCTCGTGTAGGCGCCTGGCCTGATGCCCCGCCGGCGTTCGAGCGCCTTCAGCGCCTCGTTCACCTCTACCGGCGGTGGCGTCTCCGGCACCGGCCGACCCTTTCGATCATAGAAGTTCGGCCGACCCGGCAGCGGCATGTCCATGCTGAAGCCGCCCTCGTGGACGAGCGTGTGGTGGTAATCGCAGAGCAGCGTCAGATTGTCCAGACTGGTGGTGCCGCCGTCGGCCCAGTGCAGCACGTGGTGCCCGTCCGCAAAGCGCAGCCCGCAGCCCGGGAACCGGCAGCCCCCGTCCCGCGCCTCCAGCGCCCGCCGCATCGGCGTGCTTATGCGGCGCGTCTTTCTGCCCACGTCCAGGACGGAGCCGTGTTCGCAGCGTGTGACCTCCACCATGCTGCAATCGCAGGTGAGGCGCCGGGCGGACTCGCCCGTCACGCGGGTGCTGTCGTCCAGGTGGCAGCGCTCGGCCTGCTCCCCCGCCACCAGCGCCTTCGGCTCCACGTTCAGCATGACCAGGTAGCGTTCGGCGCGCGGGCTGATGGGGCTGGGGCGCGGTTCCGCGGAACCGCGGAGAACCGGATCGGAACCGCGGAGAACCGTATCGGAACCGCGGAGAACCGCATCGGAACCGCGGAGAACCGCATCGGACCCGCGGAGAACCGCATCGGACCCGCGGAGAACCGCATCGGAACCGTGATCGGAACCGCGCCCACTCGGTTCCGCGGAACCGCGAGATTCGTCCGGATTCCGGACAGATTCGGCGGAAGACGGTTCTGCGGAACCGCGGAGAACCGCGTCGATCTCATCATCCGTTTCTACGCCATCCTCCACCGCCGCCGCCCCCAGCCCCACCCGCACGTCCGTCCTCAGGTCCCCGGTCCCCGCCACCCGCGCCCGCTCCGCCAGCATGAGAAAAGCGTCGGCCCGCCGCTGTCGGTCCGTGCGGCCGTCCTCGGCTCCCTGATGGACGGCCAGCCCGAAGGCCTGCAGGGCGCGCATCACCGGCAGGCCGTCCGCCGCCGGCATGCGGCCGCGGAACCGGACCATGCCGTGTTCGTCCATCCAGGCCACGAACTCGCGCGCCTCCCATTGCCGGCGGGCATACTCCCGCGGGTCCGTTTGACCGTACAGCCGGGCGTCCCGGACGAACGCCTCCAGCTTCTTCGCGCTGACCGAGAGCGCGTACTTCAGGATCGCCGCTTCCGTCTCCGGCGTGGCCAGGCGCGTGAGGGCGCGTGCCTTGGTGAAGCTCAGTTCACCGCGCTCCATGGCTGCACTGGTGAGCGGCAGCGTCACCAGCACGCGGGCCGTGCGCACGCGCTGGCGGCAGGCGCCCTCGTCCTTGCCGGTGCGATGCGCCAGCCAGGCGGCGCAGGAGCGGTGGCCGGAGAGCTTCCAGCCGCCGCGCCGATCGAACTCGGCCAGCCGGACCAGCAGCTGGTATTCCGCGGCATGGATCCCGGCCGCGATGGTGGCGATCTCGTTGCCGAGCTCCTCGAGCGCCTCGGCCTCGGACTCCGGGTCCGGCGCCGCGCCGGCGGCATCGGAACCGGCATCGGAACCGTGCTCGGAACCGCCATCGGAACCGGCATCGGAACCGTGCTCGGAACCGGGCACCGGCTCGGATTCGAGGGCGCTCGGTTCCGCGGAACCGCGGGACACGCCAGCGTCGGCACCGCGCTCGGAATCCGGTTCCGCGGAACCGCGGAGAACCGCATCGGAATCGAGTCCGCCTGCCAGCGCCTCATCACCTGCGCAGTCAGCTCCGGCCCGCTTCGCCGCCCAATCCACCTCATCCGGCAGCCCGACCTCCCGCTCCCGCACCACCGCCCCGCCGCTCCACGCACCGGAGCCGCTCGCGTAGTCATACCTGAAGTCCTGCGCCCGCCCACCCATGGATCCCTCCTATCCACCGTGGTCGCAATCACTTCCTGTAATATAAGGGGGGTGTTTTCGAAGCTCTGGAAGGGGCCTGGAAGGACGAAAGTAGGATCGCCGGAACTCGAAAGCTTCGGCACCGCCACCGCAGCGCCCCAGCGGGCGCCCACCCCACCCCAGGAGCCAATTCGGCGCTGATCCGGGACAGGCCCGACTTCGCGCGCCGAAAACTGTCAATGGGATATTTGGGACACCCTCGCCATGCCGCGTGACAACCGGCGTCCCGACGCCTCAGCCGAATCGAGCTCCAGCTGATCGGTGCGGTGCGGCCTCGAGCTCCCTGCGCTATGTCTGCTGTCGCGTCAGTTGGCCTGGGTGCCCTCCTCGAAGGCCACATGCACCGCGCCCCGCATGCCGCCGAAGAATTCGACGAGCGCCGGCCCGTCCGTTAGGAAGTGACCGCCGCCCATGATGTTGTAGTTATGCTGAAGCGGCTGGCGCTATTGTAGGACATTTCCTGGCAAGCAATCAGGGTTCTGACGCTATCTGAAAAAGGGTGGTGAGGCACAATTTAAGTCGGACAGGGCGAATAGATCTGATGGGGTATGTCACTTGACTCGGAGCGATCTCTCACGAGGTGTCTTATGGTTGCTGCATACGCGCCTTCCGTGGCGCGCGCCATTTCAGTGGGCGCCCGACTTGCCTGGTTTCTGACAGCTCTTTGGCTTTGTTGGAGTTCAACAGAAGCTGCGGGCCAGTCGATTTGGATTCAACCGGAGCCGACGCAAGGCATTCGAGCCGAATTGCTTTTTCCTGCGACTTCTGGCACAAGATTCTCGTTTCCCAGTTCTGCACTGTTTCTCACCGGCAGCATATTGCTTCGGTCCAATGTGGCCGTTGCTGTCGAATTGCCGGTGGCTCTAGGACGGGGAAACCTTCAGCGTGGAGTGGGGCTGCTTCAGGAAGAGTTTCAGCGCGTCAATGTTGGCAATGCCATGCTGGCAGTACTGTGGACAGATTCGACTGCCAATCACTCCTTCATGATGGCTGGACTGCGAATTCCCACCGGTGACCCCGGCCACGGGGCCGACTTAGGCGAAATGGCCGACTACAGTAGACCTGTGGCCTTCGGTGCCGACACATGGAGCCTTCATGTTCTGGGTGGACGGCCTCTTTGGGAGGGTAAGGCAGTGTGGTTGGAACCGAGTGTCGGGGGGGCGCTGTCGCGGTCGCATGGGGTCTACGGATTGTACAACTTGCTTATAAGGAGCCAACCGAATCGGGTCCAGTTCTCCGCCGGGTTAGTGGGCCGGTATCAGCCCGGTCAGGGAGGAGACGCCAGCTACCGAACCAATCACTCGCTCGGGGCAATGATCGGAACAGATGTGAGAGGCATGCGGGTGGGGGGGCATGTTCAGGCTCCGGTCGGCGATCCGGAGATCCGCGACTGGCTGCTTGGGATCGTCGTCGAGCGGCCGTTCCGGTGAGGCGTGCCGACCGCCTGGCGCGGGTCTCCCAGGCGCTGCCTACAACACCTCCCTGAAGCGCACGTTGGCCTCCACCTCGGAGCGCTCCCACCATACGGGGCGGAGCTCCTGGCGGGCGTAGAGTTCCAGCTGATCGGTGCGGTGCGGCGAGCCGGCCCGGCTGGCGTTGCCGTAGCCGAGCAGCGCCCGGGCCCGGATGCGGGCGCCGAACTCCACCACCATGACGAAGGAGTCACCGCCCGCGGCCACCTGGCGGCCGTCCGCAGCCTCCTGGAAGTCCGTGACGCGGAAAGTGCCCAGCCCCCCTGGGCCGCCGTTGGCGGGCAGGTCCACGCCGTCACGCCGCAGCCGGTGCACCTCCCCCCACGCCACGTCCGCCGCGCCCCAAGTGGAATCCACCGCCGCCGCGGCGTCTACCAGCAGGTCCACCGCTCTGGCCGGATCGGAGAGCCCGTCGGGCGTGGCCAGCGGGGCCGCGGGGTCCCAGTCCGCCTGGTACATGGAGCCGCCCAGCCAGCGGTGGCGCGCCGCGGCGTCCATGAACGCCTTGAAGAGCACGGCGCCGCGGCTGTCCGCGTCCGTGCGCCGGTCCCAGCCGGCCAGCACCTCGGCGGCGCGCACGGCGGTGGGACGGCCGTCCAGGCGCGCCGCGGCCATGAGATCCTCCAGGAAGTGATCGGCCGCCTCCGCCCGCGTGGCGTGCTTGTAGGCCACCAGCTCCTCGAAGGTGATGCTGGCATCCCGGCTCAGCATGCGCAGCGAGTGCTGCGTGCGGAAGGAGGGCGGGCGCACGGGCGCCATGTAGCGGCGGTACGCCTCCGGATGGAGCGGCGAGGGCAGCGTGGTGGTCCAGGGCGGGTCATTGGTATTCTGCAGCCAGCCGGTCTGTGGATCCAGCACGGCGGGCAGCACGTGGTAATCGTGCACCCGCGTCCACAGCGTGGCCGAGGTGTCCCCCGGCACGATACCGGACCAGAATGCCCAGCCGCCCTGCTCACGCACGGGGACGCGGCCGTTGAAGACGTGCTGGATGTGGCCGGCCCGGTCCGCGTAGAGGGTGCTGAACAGGGGGAGTTGGAGGCGCTCCATGGCCTGGTCGAAGTCCTGCAGGCCGCGCGCCTGGAGCATGCTCCAGTACTGGCCGACCACGCCCGGCGCGTCCAGCCCCGCCACCCGCAACGCCAGCGCCCGCTCCTCCGCCATGGCCACCACGGGGCCGTGCACGGAGCGCCGAATCACCAGGGTGTCGGGCGTCATGGAGCCGTCCGGCTGGCGGACCTGCAGCACGCGCGTCTCCGTTTCGAAGCGCTCCCAGCCGCCGTCCCACAGGTAGCCCGTACCGCCCACCAGGCTCAACTCGTAGAGGTCCACGCCGTCGTAGGGGTTCACGGTATGCGTCCAGCCGAGCACCTCGTTGAAGGCAATCTGCGGCAGCGGGAAGCCCACCAGCCCGGCGCCGTACGCGCGCACCTCGGGGGCCTCCAGATGCATCTCGTACCAGGTGAACAGGTCGTCCCAGGGCAGGTGCGGGTTGGCCAGCAGCATGGCGTTGCCGCTGGCGGAGCGCTCCGGCCCGATGGCCCAGCCGTTGGAGCCGGCGCGCTCCCAGGCGCGGGCCGTGCCCTGGACCCG
>JBBDRO010000111.1:67154-71614 GCA_040905425.1 Gemmatimonadota bacterium
TGGCCCAGCCGTTGGAGCCGGCGCGCTCCCAGGCGCGGGCCGTGCCCTGGACCCGTTGCGGCGAGGCCATGAAGGTGAAGTGGATGACCTGCTGCGCGTGCGCCAGCACGTCCGCCGGCCGAACGGGCAGCACGGCGCGCACCGCGGCCGGGATGCTGTCGGGATACGCCTCGGCGAAGGCGTTCATCCCCTCCGTGAAGGACTCCAGGAGCGCGCGCTCCTGCGCGGAGATCATCCCCAACCACTGCTCCGCGCGCTCGGGCACGCCGTTCAGCGCCAGCCAGCGGTCCGACTCGAGGTACTCCGCGCCCCAGTGGGACGCCGCCTCGGCCCGGGCGCGAGCATAGAGGCGCAGCACCAGCTCCGGATGGCTGCGCAGTTGCGCCCAGCCCACGCCATGGAGGAGCGCGCCGGTGTCCTCGGCGTAGATGTGCGGCACCCCGTAGGTGTCCCAGAGGATCTCGGCGCGACCCGTGGGGACGTACGCGGGCGTGTCGGACTCGGCCGGCGCCGGCGGGGTGGGCGGCGGCGGGGCGGCGCACGCGGTGGCGGCGGCCAGGGCGAGCAACGTGGCTGTGCGAAACTGGGTCATGGGCCTCGGTAGGTGACGGGCAGGGTCGCTTACTTGATAGGACTCAGGATGCGCGCGCAAGGATGTCCAGCGCCACCACGCTCAGTCCGTTGATGATGAACTGCGCGCCGATGACCATGACGAGCAGGCCCATGATGCGTGTCATGACGTTCATGCCGGTGGTCCCCACGCGCCGGGTCACGGCCGGCGCGGCGGCCAGCAGCGTCCAGCTCAGCAGCAGCACCAGCACCACGGCCCCGAAGACGGCGCCGATCTGCACCGGTCCGTCCGCCTGGCCGGTGAGGGCAATCACCGTGGTGATGGCGCCGGGCCCGGCCAGCGTGGGGATGCCCAGCGGGATGATGCCCACGTCATCCTTGGCGGCGCTGAACTCCTCCTCCTCCTGCGTCGTCTTCACCCGTGAGCGCTTGGCCTGCAGCATGTCCCAGCCGATGGCAAAGAAGATGATCCCGCCGGCGATCTGAAAGGCGTGCGTGGTGATGCCGAAGAAGCTGAGAATGTATGTGCCCAGGGCGGCGAAGGTCCACAGCACCAGCACGGCGGTGAGCACGGCGCGGCGCAGCGCGGCCGCACGGTGCGCGGCGTCGTACGTGCCGGTCAGCGCCACGAAGATGGGCACCGCCGAGAGCGGGTTCACGATGGCCAGCAGGGAGGTGAAGGCCACCAGACCGTAACGCAGCAGTTCATTCATTCAAGCGACGTCCCCGCGCCAATCCCGCCGCGTTCCAGCAGCGCCCCGAGCCCCTCCAGGTCCACATTTCCGCCGCTGGCCACCACCACCACGCGCGCCTCGGCGGGCAGGTCGAGGGCTCCCGCCAGGAGCGCCGCGTAGCCGGCGGCGCCCGCCGGCTCCACGAGCAGTTTGGTGCGCTCCAGCAGCACGGCCAGGGCCGTGGCGATGTGGTCGTCGGAGACGCGCACCACGGCGTCCACGTGGGCGCGCACCTGGGGCAGGACGTGCTCGCCCGTCATGGGCGCGCCCAGGCCGTCCGCGATGGTGTCCACGCGCTCCAGGCGTACCGGCCGGCCCGCTTCGAGCGAGCGCGAGAGCGCATCCGCGCCATGCGGCTCCACCCCGAAGACGCGTGCGCCGGGGCGGAGCGCTTTCACGGCGGTGGCCACGCCGGCCAGCAGCCCGCCGCCGCCCACGGGTACCACCACGGCGTCCACCTCCGGCAGTTCCTCTACGATCTCCAGCCCCACGGTGCCCTGGCCGGCCATGACGTCCGGGTCGTCGAAAGGGTGGATGAGCGTGTAACCGTGCGCATCCCGCAGCTCGGCCACCTTCGCGAAGGCCGCGATCACGTCCCCGTGCAGCACCACCTCCGCGCCGTAGCCGCGGCTGGCGCGCACCTTGGTGGGCGATGCCGCCTCGGGCATGACCACCGTGGCACGCACGCCCGCCCGCGCGGCCGCCCACGCCACGGCCTGGGCGTGATTGCCCGCCGAGATGGTGATCACGCCCCGCTCCCGCTCCGCCGCGGACAGGCGGCCCATCCGGTGCAGCACGCCGCGCACCTTGAAGGAGCCGGTCTTCTGCAGGCACTCCGCCTTCACCCACAGGCGCACGCCCACGCGCTCCCCCGCCGTGCGCGCGGACAGCAGCGGCGTGCGGTGTACGCGGCCGGCAATGGCGCGGTCGGCCGACCGGATGTCTTCGAGGTTCAGCATGGGCAGGAGGATGGGGTGTCGGCCGGCCGGCGGGCAAGCCGCAACGGCGCGTGGGGGCGGCCCTCGGCCCCGTGTTCTGCCTAGCCACGCCACCATGGAGGTCATCCAGGTGGCGCTCACCCAACGAGTGGTCCGGGGCCGGGCTCCCGCCCGCTCAGTCCCTGGCCGGTCCCTCCCCGCGCGTCCGCCACTCGCAGGCTTCCTCCCCGCGTGCCCGGCAGCGGACGTGGATCACCTGGCGGGGCTCCCCCACATAGCGCTCCAGGAGCGCCTCCAGCACGCCAGTGTAGAGCGCGCAGGCCGCCTGGCCCTCCAGACGTGCCGTGGGTGCGCTGGGCATGCGCAGGTGCAGCGGCGGCTTCACCTCGAACGGAGCATTGCCCACCAGGTGGCGCAGCAGTCTGCGTGCGGCGGTGCGCAGGGGGGCAAAGGCAAAGCCGCGCGGCAGCTTGCGCAGCATGGCCGCCAGGGGCCGCGGCATGGGGCCGTAGCGAAGACGCGCAATGCGGCGGCCGGTGTCGCGGAATACCTCCGCCGCGTCGTCGCGGCGCAGCACCAGCTGCATGAGCGCGGCCGCATCGGCCAGCGGTACCGGTTGCCAGGGCGCCGCGGCCTCGTAGCGGCGGATCTGCGATTCCACCACCAGGGTGAGACCCAGGCGGCGCGGCAGGCTGGTGGGCAGGTCCTCATCCTCCAGGACCTCACCCGGGTGATCAATGTCCCGCACCGCCTGCAGCAGGGTGAGCGGGAGGACCGTGGCCACGGTGCCCGTGAATCGCGCCTCGCCGGCGCCCTGGGGGTTGTTCATGGCGTTGCTCATAGAATGCGGCCGCAATCTCGCGTCGGCGGGAGAGCCAGGCAACGGGCCGTGTCATCTTGCGGCGGCGGGAGGGTCAGGCAACGGGCTTGTCATCTCGCGGCGGCGCGGGGCCAGCCAGCCCGTGTCACCGCCTGACGGCTGGCGCGGCGCGCGTGGGCCGTCCTACCTTGGCGCCATGCGCAGAAACCCCTCACTCGATCCGCCCGAGTACGTGGACTGGGAGCCCGATCCCGTCGAGGTGGACGCGTACGCGGCCACCCTGGAAGCCGTCCCGGAGCGCGCCGCCCTGGTGGATGCGCTGGACCGCGATGCGCTGCTGGCGCTGTACGCCGGCCTGCTCCGCTTCCGGCTGCACGATTACGCCCTCAAGCGCTGGGTCCGGCGGGGCGTCATTTCCAAGGCCTGGCTGGGGACCGGTGAGGAAGCGGTGACCATCGGCAGCGTGCACGCTCTCGAGCGCGGCCGGGACGTGGTGGCTCCCATGATTCGCAACGCCGGCGCCTGCTATGAGATGGGCATGCCGCTGGAGGCGCTACTGGCAGGCTACCTGGGCACGGCCGACGGTCCCAATGGCGGCGTGGACGGACACGTGGGCGCGCCGGACCTGGGCGTCCTGCAGCCCATCTCCCACGTGGGAGACATGGTCCCCGTTACCGCCGGGATGGCACTGGCCTTCCGGCAACGCGGCGAGCCGCGTGTGGCGCTCACCTGGATCGGCGACGGCGCCACCAAGACGGCGGCCGTGCACGAGGGCCTCAACCTGGCGGGCGTGCTGAAGGTGCCCGCCATCTTCATCCTGCAGAACAACCAGGTGGCCCTGGGCACGCGCCTGGAGCAGCACCAGGGCGGTGCCACCTTCGAGGGCTGGCCGGCCATGTACGGCCTGCGTGGCGCCCGGGCGGACGGCAACAACGTGCTGGACATCTACGCCGCCACACGCCTGGCGGCCGATCACGCCCGGGAGGGTGGCGGCCCAACGCTGCTCCTGGTGGAGACGTTCCGGATGGGTGGCCACGCCACCCACGACGAGGCCGAGGCGCGCGCCACGTTCCCGCCGGAACTCTTCGTGCGCTGGGGACGGCGTGATCCGGTGGGGCTCTACGAGGCGTGGCTGGAGGCGCGGGGCGTGCCACGGGCGCGGCTCACGGAGGTGGAGGACGCGGTGGAGGCGCAGGTGGAGGCTGCGGCGGAGCAGGCGCTGATGGGCCGTCAGGAGCGCATGCCCGAGGGCGCCGCCGCCGAGTGGCCGGGCGTGAGCGCGGGCGTGCGGCAGCCAGGTCTGGCGGCCCGGCCCGTCTGACACTTTTCAGCCCTCGCGAGCGGCGGCTCGGTGCGGCGGCTCGGTGCGGCGGCTCGGTGCGGCGGCTCGGTGCGGCG
>JBBDRO010000112.1:0-10949 GCA_040905425.1 Gemmatimonadota bacterium
CGGAGGTTCAGTAATTTAGCGGACCCAACTGTCTCATCGGGCTTGACAGGTCCCGCCCGCCATGGCTTCTGACCCCGCTTCGCCATGCTTCGACGTCCGCTGACAGCACCATTGCCCCGGGCCAGGAATCGGCCCTACCTTGGCTCGATGAGGGAAAGGTGGGTTGAACTTCCTATCCCTTCCCTATCCCTCTTCCTATCCCTTCCCTTCCCTTCCCTCGAGCCGGCGTTCACATCACTCACCGTGATAGAGTCGAGCCAGATCCACCAGTTCCACGTCGTGGCGGTCCCTCGCGGCCCTGCCCACCTCGACGTCGAACTCCGTGCCGAAGAGGAGGAGCTTGGCCACCGCGGCCCGGGGGCCCAGACCGGCCCTGGCTTGTTCGAGGTGGCGGAGGTGCCTGGCCGTTATCTTCTCCCCGGCTTTGGCCTCGCCGATGGCGATGACCCTTCGACCCGATGGCTCGCCGGCTCCGTCATCTGCGGCCACGAGTACATCAAGTTCGTACTCCCTACCCTCGATGCTCGCGGATGACGGCCCCACATAGTCGGGGGACGCACCGATCGTATCGTTACATGCGTACTTGCGCACCCAGCTTCGAGCCTGCTCCTCGAACACTGGGCCACGCACACGCGCATCGAATGTGGTCGAGAGCCGATGCCGCCACAGCTCGACCGGGTTCCGATCACGCAGGAGTGCGCCGTGAGGTTCCAGGATGGCATAATGGAACTGGAGGAAGGGGTCCGCGAGCGCGTACGTCGGCCGTCGGGCTCGAACTGGATCCTCGTGTCGAAGCACGAAGCCGGCCGCGACCAGCCGGTTGAGTGACGGGGCCAGGTTGGAGACCGGGCGCCGTAGCTGATTGCCTATCGATCCCGCGGTGATGGCGCCATTCGCAATCGCCCCCAGAATACTGTGATGAAGCGTTGGACTGGCGCTGGAAAGCGTGGGATCCTCCGCCAACAACGTGGCGGCCTCGTGATGGAGTGTAGCCGCCGGTGAAAGGACACGCGCTGCCACCCAGCGGGGGAAGTCGTCGGGTCCGTCCGGCAGGTCGTAGTTGACCATGTCGGTCGCGTAGCCGACCACGCCCCCTATGACCGCAAAGATCCGCGCGGTCAACGCCAGGTCCTGCTTCAGCTCGAGGAGCAACGCGATCTGCCGGTAGTCGAACGGCTGCATCACCAGTTCCAGCCCGGCTCGTCCGCGTAGCGGAGCCTCCCCGGCGGTCAATGCGCGCATCATGGCGATGGCAGAGCCGCAGAGCACGAGCCTGCCTCGGCCTGGCGCTGCCTTCTGCCCGGCAGGACCGATCGCCGCTGCGATGACCGAATCCAACCTCGGCTCCCCCTCCAACAGGTAGCCGAATTCATCCAGCGCCACCGGCGTTACGCCGTCCGCGCCGAGCCGCAACAGCCGCGAGACCGCATCCTCCCAGGTCTCGAATGACAGCTTGCCGACCCCGAGATGGCCCCCCAGAGCTTCTCCGAGTCGCGCCAGGTGGATGGCCGGCTCGCCCCGGGTGGCCTCCCAGTAAAAGCCGCCGCGTGCGCTGACGAGTTCGTGGAGGAGGGTCGATTTTCCGATGCGACGGCGCCCGTACACGAGCCCGAGGGTGTGGCGCTGGACCGGGGCATCGAGGAAATCCGTGAGGGGCTGGCGGGCATTCGCTGCGTCCATCATTACTCGTCCGTACAATAGTATTGTAGATGATAGTATTGTCTACGATAGTATTGGATAGTGCGGATGGCAAGGCTTGTACGCTGAACGCTATGCCGCCTCGCAACGGGCCCGGCGCCGGCAGGCGGCCGGGCCTCGTCGCTTGCTGGATTTTGATTTAGATGGTGATCAGCTCCCCGCGGCCACGGCGTCCGAGGGCGCGCCCTGCAGAAAGGCGTCGATGCGGGCGCCGTTGCGCTCGGCGTCCTGCTTGCCCAGGCGGATGAGGCGCTGCAGGTAGCGGGGCTGGAACATGAGCATGGAGAGCACGTCGGCGCTGCGCGTTTCCTGTGTGCCCAGGCCGCGCGCCATGAAGCGGAGCGCCCACGGCAGGCGCGGCTCGTAGCGGGCGGCCAGCACGCCCATGTCCTTGGAGGGGCGCATCACCAGCAGGCGCACCGGGCGCATGCCGTCCCGCTGGTCGGGGGGCAGGACTTCCAGCAGTTGGTTGATGCGTTCCAGGCGGTGCATGTCCTGGTCGATGAGATCCAGGAAGACGGCGTTCAGCAGCACGCCGAGCATCTGCGCGGGCGGCGGGTAGCCCACGGTGGCGGGCCGGTCGGCTTCGGCGGCGCTGCGGTCGTAGCGCGTGGAGATGGCCAGCACGCGGTGCGCGCCCAGGTGGAGCGCGGGGGAGAGGGGCGCGGCCAGCCGGATGCCGCCGTCCCCGTACCAGTGCTCGCCGATCTGTACCGCCGGGAAGAAAATGGGCAGCGCCGCGGAGGCCATGACGTGGTCCACGGTAATCGGCGCCCGCACGGCCTTGCGCTGCGGCCGCTGCCACGGCTCGATGTCCCTGCCCTGCAGGAACACCACCGTCTGGCCCGTGGTGTAGGAGGTGGTGATGAAGGCGGCCGCCTTCAGCGCACCCCGTTCGAGGTTGTAGTCGATGCCCGTGACGCGCCCGTTCACGGTGGCCAGCGTCTCCTCCAGCAGCGTGCGGAGCGGGGCGGTCTCCAGCAGCCCGCGCACCCGGGGCGCGCTCCGCGACCCGGCGCTGAGCAGGCGCATCCCCCAGCGCGCGCCGTTCCACAACAGGTCCAGCGGTCCGGCCTGGAAGACCTGTTCGGTGGTGAGCTCGCTCCACAGACCCTCGAGCTCGTCCACGCCCTGGCGGAAGGAGCCGGTGCGCGCGGCCAGCTTGGCGGCGTTCACGGCGCCGGCGGAGACGCCGGTCAGGATGGGGACGCTGACGTCGGGATAGTGGCGCGCGATCCAGGAGAGCACGCCCAC
The DNA here is from genome assembly GCA_040905425.1 of Gemmatimonadota bacterium. Taxonomy (GTDB): domain Bacteria; phylum Gemmatimonadota; class Gemmatimonadetes; order Longimicrobiales; family RSA9; genus JBBDRO01. The sequence continues at coordinate 2,953 of JBBDRO010000112.1, forward strand.
CTGGTAGGCGCCCCGCGCGCCGCCGCCGGTGAGCACCAACCCCAGGTCGTCCGCGACGTGGCCGGGGGCGGCCTCCATGCCCACGGGCTCCTGGCCGCCGGAGGGGGCGGTGGCGTCGTGGGCCGGCTGGGGCGCCGAGGCGTCCTGGTGTGCCGGCGAGGCGGCCGAGGCGTCCGTCATGTGCGGCAATCTACGCCTTGCGAAGGCGGTGGCCAACGGGTGAAGTTCGGCGCGCCGGACGCGCCGGCCGCGAGCTGAGCCACACCCGCAGCCATGCCAGGAGCCATGCCCGATCTGAGCCTTGTCTTTGCCGGACCGTGGGGACCCGTTCTCATCTTTCTGCTGCGGATATGCGACGTCTCCATCTCCACGCTCCGTATCCTCCTCTCCCTGCGCGGGCACCGCTTCCTCGTTCCCGTCCTGGGCTTCGTAGAGGTGACCATCTGGATCTTCGCGGTGGGCAACGCGGTGCAGCACCTGGACAGCCCGCTGCACATCCTTGGCTACGCGGGCGGCTTCTCCATGGGCACCCTGGTGGGCCTGTGGCTGGAGGAGAAGCTGGCCATCGGCATGGCCACGGTGCAGATCATCTCCGCCCACGGGGGCGTGGAGATGGCGGACGCCCTCCGGGAGCGGGGCTTCGGCGTGACGGAGTTCGCCGGGCAGGGCCGGGAGGGGACGGTGGAGGTGGTCTACACGGCGGTGACCCGCCGCCAGATCCGGCATGTCATGGCCGAGGTGGACCGCTGGGATCCGGACGCCTTCGTCACAGTGGATGAGCCCCGCGAGATGCGCCGCGGCTGGATGTTCTCCACGCCCCGGCACCGGCTAGGAGCCAACCTGGGCATCCGCGGGATAAAGGACCGGGCGGCACAGCGGAATCAGCAGAAGGGCAAGGACCAGCCGTAAGGGACCGGCGTTCCTCCCGGCTCAGTCCAGGATCACCTGCCGCACGTCCACCACCTCGGGCACCCCGCGCAGCGCCTCCACCACCGAGGGCGGCAGCGGCGCGTCCACATTCAGGGCGGCCATGGCCTCGCCACCCGCCGCCTCCCGCGCCTGGTGGTACTCCGCGATGTTCACCCCGGCCTCACCGAGCACCGTTCCCACGTGGCCGATGACGCCTGGCACGTCATGATTGCGGAGCACCACGAGCGAACCGTGCGGACGCACGTTCAGGTGAAATTCGCGGATGCGCACGATGCGCGGGAAGAGGCCGGCCACGAGCGCGCCGGTGACGCGCGTCTCACCGGCGGCGGTGGTGGCCCGCAGGTCCACGTAGTCGGCATAGTCGCCGCGCGGCCCCACACCGGTGCGCGCCACGGTGATGCCGCGGCTCTCGGCCAGGTGCACGGCGTTGACCAGGTTCACACCGCCACGGCCCACCACCTTCTCGAGCAGGCCCACGAGCACGCTGGACAGCACCGGCCGGAGCGCGTCGTCGTGCCCCCCGGCGTAGCGCACCTCCACCCGCCGCACGGCGCCCTCGACCAGCGCGGCACCCAGGCGCCCCACCCGCGTGGCCAGGTCCAGCAGGGTGGCCAGGCGCTGCATGGCCTCCCCGCCGAGCGCGGGCGCGTTGATGGCGCGCGCCAGGTCATTCTCGAGCAGCGCGGCGCGCACCGCCTCCGCGATCTCCACGGCCACGTTCTCCTGCGCCTCGGCCGTGGCGGCGCCCAGGTGGGGCGTGAGCACCAGGTTGTCCACGGCGCGCAGCGGGTGGTCGGCGGGCAGCGGTTCCTCGGCGTAGACGTCCAGCGCCGCCCCGGCCAGCTGCCCCGATTTCAAAGCCTCGACCAGCGCCGCCTCGTCCACCACACCGCCGCGCGCGGCGTTCACCAGGAAGGCGCCGCGCTTCATGCCGGCCAGGCGGGTAGCGTCCAGCAGCCCCGAGGTGGCGTCCGTGAGCGGCACGTGCACGGAGACCACGTCCGCGCTGGCCAGCACCACCTCCAGCTCGGCCAGCTCCATCTTGAGGGACGCCGCGCGCTCCTCCGAGAGGAAGGGGTCGTAGGCCAGCACCCGCATACCGAACGCCTGCGCGCGCCGCGCCACCTCCCCGCCGATGCGCCCGGCGCCCACCAGCCCCAGCGTCTTGCCGTAGAGCTCGTTGCCCTGGAAGCTCTTGCGGTCCCACTGGCCCGCGCGCATGGAGCGGTCCGCCGCCGGCACGCGCCGCACCAGCGAGAGCAGCAGCGCCAGCGTCAGCTCGGCGGCCGAGATGGTATTGCCGGACGGCGCGTTCAGCACCGCGATGCCGCGCTCGGTGGCGGCGCCCACGTCGATGTTGTCCACGCCCACGCCGGCGCGGCCGATGACGCGCAGCCCGTTGGCGGAGGCCAGCGCCTCGCGCGTGATACGCGTGGCGCTGCGCACGATGACGGCGTCGGCCTCCGCGAGCGCCACTGCCAGCTCGTCCGGCGTGAGGTCCGTGCGGGCCACCACGTCGAAGCGCTCGTCGTCCGTGAGGGGCGCCAGGCCGGAGCTGGAGATGGCGTCCGCCACCAGGACGCGGAAACGCTGGCTCATGCCGTAAACACCTCCGTCAGGGCTTCCAGCAGGGCCTCCAGGCCGTTGACCGTGTGGTCCCCCATGTGCCCGATGCGGAACGTCTCCTCGCGCAGCCTGCCGTACCCCGTGGCCACTGCGAAGCCCCGCTCCTGCGCCGCCGCTACCACCTTCGGGCCGGTCCAGCCGGCGGGCGGGCGGATGGCCGACACGGTGGGCGAGCGCGCGCCCGCGGGCGCCATGATCTCCAGCTTCGCGCCCTTGCCCGCCAGCTCGTCCACCCACGCCCAGGTGCGCCGCGCCATGGCCGCGTGCCGCTCCCAGCGCCGCTCCACGCCCTCCTCCATCATGGCGTCCAGCTGCACGGCCAGAGCAAACATGAGGGAGACGGCGGGCGTGTTCGGCGTCTGATTCTTGAGCAGGTTCTTCTCGTACTCCAGGAAGTCGAAGTAGATGCCGCGATCCGCCTTGTTGCGGGCCCGCTCGAGCAGCCCCTCCTGCGCCACGCCGAAGGCCAGCCCCGGGGGCAGCGCCATGGCCTTCTGCGAGCCGGTGAGCACCCAGTCCAGTCCCCAGGCGTCCGTCTCCACCGGCGCCCCGGCCATCCCGGACACGCTGTCCACCAGCAGCGCCACGTCGCCCGCGGCGCGCGTCACTTCGGCCAGCTCGTCGATGGGATTCAGCACGCCTGTGGAGGTCTCCGAATGGCACACCGTGACCGCGTCGTAGATGCCCCGCTTCAGCGCGCCGTCCAGCATGTCGGCGGTGTGCGCCTGGCCCCACTCCACCTCCAGCGCGTCGGCCTTGAGGCCCGTGGCCAGGGCAATGCGGTAGAAGCGCTCGCTGAAGGCGCCGTTGACGAGTGAGAGCACGCGCCGGCGTGCCCCGTTGCGCAGCCCCGCCTCCATGGCGCCCGTGCCGGAGGCCGGAAAGATGTAGACCGGCCGCTCCGTCCGGAACAGCTGCCGGATGCGCGGCTGGATGTGGCCCATCAGGTCCTCCATCTCGGGGACCCGGTGGCCGATCATGGGTTGGAGCATGGCCTCCAGCACCGCGGGCCTTACCTCGGTGGGGCCGGGAAGGAAGAAGCGGCCGAAGGGGGCCGCGTTCGATTTCTTGGCGCTCATGCCTGCGTTCCGCGGTTGGGGTTCTGTGCCTCTAGAATTTCCACGCCCACCCGATACCAGCGGCGGGCCTCCTGTTGTTCCGGCTCCCGGCCCGCCAGCACCAGCGGCAGGATCGGGGTGAGTGAGGTGGAGCCTACCACGGCATCCGCCCCCGCCACCACTTCGGGCCGCTCCTTGACGCCCGTGAAGGCAATGAAGAGGTCCACGGCGCTGCGCGCCTCCAGGTCCGTGGCGCCGTCGCCCACCAGCACGGCGGGCCCGCCCACCTCCGCCCGCCAGGCGCGCATGATGTCCCGCTTGCCGCCGGCGCGGGCGGCCGGAGCGTCCTCGTCGAAGGAGGCGTAGGCGCCCTGCTCGTCGAAGCGGACCGCCACTGCCGCCACCTTCTCCGGCGCGATCCCCAGCTCGGCCGCGAACGGCGCCACCGCCTGGAAGATGCCGCCGCTCACCACGCGCACGTCCACGCCCACCGCGTGCAGCGCGGCCACGGTCTCCGCGGCGTGGTCCACGATGCGCTCCATGTAGGCGCGCGCCACCTCCGCCCCGCGGGCCCGCGTGGGCCGCACCAGCTCCAGCCGCCGGCCGTACACCTGGTCCAGCGGCACCTCCCCGCGCATGGCGGCGTCGGTCAGCCGCTCCACCTCCGTGCGGTGCTCGCCCGCCAACTCCGTGATCCCCTCGATGCGCGAGAGGGTGGAATCGCAGTCGAAGACCACGAGGGCGGCGGGCTGCTCGAGGGTGCGTCGGGCGTGCTTCGCGGCGGGCATCCATGTTCCGGTGAAGTAGGGGCCTGCAAATTGGCTGGCCGCGTGGGGGGAAGCAAGCGACGATGCTCATCACCCTCCCAGCGCTCGTCCGCGCCCCGGATGCAGGAACGGCCCGCGCCAGCACCGGGTAGCATCCGTATGCTCGTGTCTTGCCCCCGTGCCGTCCTGGCCCTCCTGGTGATGTGCTGCGCCCCCGCCCCGCTGGCGGCGCAGGCGGATGCTCATACCGCCGACTGGCGGCAGCTGACGGATCGGGCGGACAGCGCCGCGCTGCGCCCGCTCACCACCGCACCGCCCGGGGCCGTGCCGGCCGCGCTGATCCGCGCCGGCCTGGCCGCCGTGCGCCTCTACGAGCTGACGCGCGCGCGGACGGACCACCGCACCGCGCGCGACCTCCTCGGCGCGGCCCGGGAGGCGGCGCCCCGGGAGCCCTGGGCCCACCTGGGCTACGCCCTGGCGCTGGCGCGCGGCCCCCAGGCGCTGGCACCCGCCGACACGGGCCTGCTGGACCGCCTCGTGACGGGCCGCGCACTGCGGCGCGCGGCCGGCCTGGATGACCTGGCCATGGCGCGCCGGGCCGCCGTGGAGGCCCTCCGCCTGGACCCGGCGCTGCCCGTGGGTGGTGAGGTGCTGGCGGAGCTGGGGCTGCGCAGCCGCGACAGCGCCACCCTCGTGGCGGCCCGCACGGCGCTCGAGGCCGCCGTGGCCGCGCGGCGCGCCGACGCCACGAGTCTGGCCGCGCTGGCGCGCGTGCTCACGACGCTGGGGGAGCCCGCCGCCGCCGCGCGGGCGGGCGCCCGAGGGGCGGCGCTGGGGGGGACTGGCGCCGGAGAGGCCCGCTACGCCCGGGCGCTCGCGCTGCTGGACCAGCCCGACAGCGCGGCGGCGGGTTACGCGGCGTGGCGGCGCTGGGTGGCGGCGGCCGACAGCGCCGCGCTCGTGCGCGCCTGGCTGGCGCTGGAGCCCGCCGCCGAGCCGTGGGACGTGGAGCGCTGGCGCGGCGGCGGCACCGCGGCCCGCCGGACGCTCCTGCTGGACTTCTGGAAGGAGCGGGCGGCGCTCTCCGGCGTGCGTGAGGCGGAGCGCGCGGCGGAGCACTACCGGCGCCTGCGCACGGCCCACGACCGCTACCCCCGCCGCACGCGCTTCGGCGCTCCGCCCGGCAACGCCCTCCTGCTCCGCGACCGCCAGGAGCTGCCTGAGCGGCTGGATGACCGCGGCACCCTCTACGTGCGCCACGGCCAGCCCGACACCATCGTGCGCACCTTCGCCGGCATGGGCGAATACGAGAACGAGAGCTGGGCCTACCGGCGGCCGGAAGGCGGCTGGGACCTCTTCAATTTTTTCCGCTACCCGTCCAGCAATGACTACGTGCTCATCCACCGGGTGCCCTGCGACGGCCGCTGGCTGGCGGAGCGCGCCGCCTTCGCGCCCGCCCTGGGCGGCCTGGCGGGCGCCTGCACCGCGCGCGGGGTGCTGAACGCCAGCGCGGAGCTGCGTGACCTGGCGCTGGCGGCCCTGGAGGGAGACAGCCACCGGCCGCCCTTCACGCGCCCGCTGCCCCTGGCCTGGGACGTGGCCACCTTCCGCGGCACCGCCGGCGCCACCGACGTGGTCGCCGCGCTCGCGCTGCCGCTGGCCACCCTGGCGGGCACACCGCCCGCGGTCCGGGCGTCCGTGATCCTGGTGGACACCGTCTTCGGCACCGTCACCCGCCTGGACACGCTGGCCACCGCACCGCCCGGCGCGGTGGCAGGCAGCCACATGCGCCTGCACCTGGGCCTGGCGGCACCGCCGGCCGCCGGCGCGGTGCAGCGGCTGGTGGTCCACGACGTCGCCGAGCCCGGCCACGGCGCCATGGTGGGCGGCCCCCTGGAGCTCCGCGATTACACGGGGGACACCCTGATGGTGAGTGACCTCCTGCTGGTGGAGCCGGATGAGGAGGGGCCGCTCGTGCGCGGCCAGGCGCGGCTGGCGCTGGTACCGGGCCAGCGCTTCGTGCCGCGCACGGGGGTGAGCGCGTTCCGTGTCTTCTACGAGATCTACAACCTGCGGGAGGGCACGCCGTTCGAGACGCGCATCGAGATCGAGCGGCTGGGCCAGGGCGTGCGCCACACGCTGCGCGGGCTGTTCGGTGGCAACCGGCCGGTGGAGCTGCGCTTCACCGGCGTGGCGGCGCCGGAGGCGGATGGGGCGGTGCGCGAGCTGCGCCGCGTGGAGATGGAACTGGAGCCGTCGCTTTACAGATTGCGCGTCACCGTGAGTGACCCCGTGCGCGGCAGCCTCCTGGTGCGGGAGCGACGCTTCACGGTGCTGGCGCCGCCCGGGTGAGGGGCGCTCAGAAGCGGATTACCACGAACTCCAGCTGGTAGGTGCGTTCGGGGGTGAGGAAGAATTCCCCCTGGAAGCTGGGACCGTCGTGCACGCGCAGCTGGAAGCCCAGTTCGCCGTGGGGATTCGCGAAGCGCCAGCCGGCCACGGCGGCCAGCTGGAGCCGGTAGTCGGTGCGCTCGGCCAGGCGCGCGTCCACGCCGGCCACCACCGTGTGGCGCGGGTCGGCCCACGGGCGCCAGGCGCCGTCCGCGCCGCCCTGCAGCTGGAAACGGTCGCCCCGCTCGAGCGCGCGCAGCACCGCCGTCTTGTCCGTGTAGGAGCGGAAGATCCAGGTGCCGCCGCCGTAGAGCCGCCACGTCCCCGCGCCGAAGAAGCGCGCGGCCAGCACGTCCAGCTCCTCCCCGCCGTACTCGATGCGCCCGGCGCCCGCCGTGGCCATGAACTCGTCCCCCATGTGCGAGCTCTGGTGGCGGATACGGGCGCGCAGCGCCAGCCGGTCCCAGCGCGCCTCGATGGCCCCCGCTACCAGCCAGTCCTCGGCCAGGTTGTCCCGGCTGGGCAGCTCGATGCGGAAGCGGGCAAAGGCCGCCGCCTGCCCCGTCAGCGCCCAGCCGCCGCCCGGCCAGGTGCCCAGCAGGATGAGCGGCAGGGTGCCGCCGATGGCCGCGTGCGCCTGCACCTCACGCGCGGCGCCCGCGGAGTCCGCCACGAAGAACGGCGGGCGCTCGGGCCCGCGCGTGGCCAGGATATCCGTGTGCACGAGCGCCACGCCGAAGCGGGGCTCCAGCGGGTCGGCCAGCGGCGCGCGGAAGAAGCCGCTGTCCGGCAGGAACTGACGCGTGGACGCCGGCTGGGCCGCCGCGGCGGGGGCCAGCGCGGCGCTGGCGAGCAGGAGGAGCCCCGCCACCTGCCGATGGCGGTTCGGGGCGCTGCGGCGGCTCGGTGTGTTGGCCACGTGGTGGTATTTCCGATAAGGTGGTGCGTGCGCGGGCCGGGGGATGATGCCTGGCCGCGCCGCCGGGTGTCAACCGGGCCGTGCCTGCGTGGCGCTGCTGACGCCCGCCGACGGACCTGGAGAGCCGCTACACCCCCGCAGAACCGAGCTGATGAGCCACCTGTTCGACGTGCTGGAGCGTGCCGCGCACCGCCTCCCCGCCGCGCCGGGGGACGCGCTCACCCTGCGCGGCCGTCGGTTGGCGCTGGCGGGGGACTTCGAGGGCGGTGTGGTGCGGGTCTGGTCGGGCGCGGAGCGGGTGTGCGG
>JBBDRO010000112.1:11049-15199 GCA_040905425.1 Gemmatimonadota bacterium
CGGCTGGCGCTGGCCGCGGACGCCGACGGAGCGCGCCTGCCGGCGCTGCTCGCGGCGGCGCTGGGCACCGACGAGCCGTTCCGGGGCGGGCGGGCGGCCGTCCGGCGACGCGCCCGGGAGGGGCTGCGCGCCACCGCGGAGGACGCGCGGGTGGGGGCCGCCCTGGCATGGGCGCGCCATCGTCTGGACAGCCACCATGCCGAACTGCCCGACGGCCGCTGCGTGACGAGCGGGCTGGGCGGCGCGGCGCCCCCCGGTGTGCGGGTGGCCGATGCCGCGCTGGCGGGACTGGCCGCGGCCGCGGCCGGAGACGGCGCGCTCGCGCGGGAGGCGGCCGCGTGGCTCCTGGGGCGGCCCGCGGCGGCGGGCGTGCTGGCGCACCGGCTGCTCCTGCCCGCGCGCATCCTGGCCTGGCAGGGGGAGCTCGGCTTCGCGGCTCAGTGCTGGCCACGGCTGCGCGCGTTGCTGGATGCCCCACGGGCCGAAGCCGACGCCGGCGTTGAGGGCGACCTGCGGTGGGCGGTGGCGTTGGCGGGAGTGGCGGTGCTGGCGGAGGCGCTCGGCCGGACCGCTGAGGCGGCCGGGCTGCGCGCGGAGGCGGCGGCGCTGACGGCGGGGCGGACCGCCGCGGTGGCGGAGCTCTTCGCGCCGCCGGGGCCGCCCGCACCGTGGGCCGCATGGGCGGTGTGCGGCGCCGGCGCCACCGACGCGTGGCTGAAGGCGGCCGGCCGCCCGGGTGATGCGGGCCCCGGGGCGTGGCGTGGCGCCGGGCACCCGGACGGGGCGGCCGCCGCGGCGGGCGTGCTGCTGGGCTTCGTGCACGGCGTCCTGGGCGCACGCCCCGACGCCACCCGCCAGCGCCTGGTGCTGCGGCCCGTGCTCCCCGCCGCCTGGACCCGGCTCGAGGTGGCCGGCCTCCCGCTCGGGGACGCGGCCGTGACGCTGAGCTACACCCGGCGGGGCGGCGTGCACCGCTTCGAGGTGGAGGCCGAGGCGGGCGCCGTGCCGCCCCAACTCGTGCTGGAACCGGCGCTGCCGGGCACCGGCGTGCGCGCCGTACGCATGGATGGGGCGGCCGCCGAGCTGGATGCCCGGCGAGCCGGTGAGCGGCTCGTGGTGCCGGTGCAGGTGCCGCTCGACGGGCCGCGGGTGCTGGAGGTGGAGATGGAGGACTGAAAACCATCCGCCCCCGGCCACGAGGTGACCGGGGGCGGAGGAGCGATAGGGCTGGGGTGCCTCAGCGGGCCGCCATCCGCCCGTCCTCCGTGAGCAGGGAGCGCAGTTGTTTCGGGCGCTCCGGGACCGGCGTGTGAATGATCGAACGCGCATACCCGATGCGTTCGTCGTCCGAGAGCACTTCGACCACCGAAATGGGAGCGCCGTAACGCAGGAGCAGCCGCTTGGCGTCCTTGGCCACACTATCGTCCATCGGTCCTCCGTTGTACTGGTTCAGGAGTTCGAATCTAGCTCGGTCCGGCGTTTTTTTCAATCTTTTCCACAAACAGCCATGGGGCCGTAAGGCGCACGGCTGAGCGCCGGAGGGCAATTTCGCGGTGCGTGGATTCGCGCCGGTCCGGTGGTTGCAGACGGGCCGGGTGGACATCACACGTGAAAGAGGACCTGCATGAAGAGCCCGGCGGACTGGTGGCAGCAGCGGCACGCGCGGCAGCGCTACATGCCCCGCACCCACGCGCGCCGGGGGGTGGGCACCACACCCAAGGTGGCCGTGGCCGTGCTCATCCTCATCGGCCTCGTGCTGACCGGCCTGGAGCTGCGGGACGGCGGCGGCGAGCACGCCGAGCTGGCGGCGTGGGTGGAGAGCCGGGCCGAGCCGCCGGTGGAGCTGGTGGCGGCCGCGGTGCGCAGCCATCGGCTGACCTTCCTGACCGACATCCCCGGTGCCGCGGGGCCCAAGGAGCTGGCCGCCGCGGTGCTGGAGCGGGCCGCCGACGACCGGGGCCTGGACGTCCTGGCCGTACAGGTGGATCCCCGGCTGCAGCCGCGCATCGATCGCTACCTGCTGAGCGATCCGGAGAACGCGGCCATCCTGCTGGGTGATCCCGCCCTCGCGCGCGAGGCCTCCTCGGCCAGCCGCGCTTGGGTGGAGCTGTTCAGGCGCGTCCACGCCGTGAACCGCGAGCAGGGTGCGGCGCGTGCCATCCGCATCGTAGCCATCGACCGGGAGGGATGGCCGCCCGGGCCGGGCACCGGGCCGCACGACATGGCGCGTGCCTTCGCGAACCGGGACTCGGCCATGCTGGCAGTGCTGGAGCGGGAGGTGCTGGCACGCGACGAGCGGGCGCGCGTGCTCTTCCTCGTGGACGGCCTGCACGCCCTGGGGGGCGGCGGCGTGGCGGTCCAGACGGGCGGCACCGCGCGCCAGCGGTCGCGCGGGCTGCCGCTCCTCCTGCGCGAGGGTTATCCAGCCGACGTGTGGGTGGGTCTCGTGGATGCCTACGCGGGCGGGGGCGGCAGTGCGGCGGTGGCCACCTACCTGGGTACGACCGTGCCGGATGCCCTGCGCGACTCGGGGCTGCGACCGCCGCTCGCGGTGCCGCTCAACGCCCGCTTCGGCGCCTTCGCGCCGGGGCTGCGCCTGCGCACCACGCCCGGGATGACGGTGGAGCTGGACCCGCCAGGCATGACGCTCCCGGAGCGCGGCGACGCCTGGATCTGGCTGGGCGGCTGACGTGCCCACGGCCACGCTGCACGTGAGTGGCGAGGAGCCACGCACGGCCCTCGTGGCCGGCGCCACCGGCCTGGTGGGGAGCGTCCTGCTGCGCCAGCTCGAGGCCGATCCGGCCTGGGCGGAAGTGCGTGCGCTGGTGCGGCGGCCGGTGGGGCTGGACGGCGGGCGGATCCGGGAACTGGTGGTGGACTACGAGCGCCTGGAGGACACTGGCCAGGCGCTGCGGGCCACGCACGTCTTCTGCACCCTGGGCACCACGCTCCGCAAGGCGGGCTCCCGGGAGGCCTTCCGCACGGTGGACCACGACTATCCGGTGCGCCTGGCCGGCCTGGCCGGGGCGTGGGGCGCCCGGCATTTCTCGCTGGTCAGTTCCCTGGGCGCCGACCCCGGCTCGCGCGTCTTCTACTCGCGGGTCAAGGGGGAGACGGAAGACGGCGTGCGCGCCGCGGGCCTGCCGAGTGTGGCCATCCTCCGCCCCTCCATCCTGCTGGGCCGCCGTAGCGAGGTGCGTCCGGCGGAGGCGGTGGGCAGGGTGATCTCGCTGCTCGTGCCGGGCCGCTTCAGGGGCGTGGAGGCGGCGGAGGTGGCCCGGGTCATGATCCACCTGGCAGCGGCCGCCGAGCCCGGTGTGCGCACGCTCGAGTCGGAGGAGATCCGCCGACTGGCGGGCGGGCTCCGCCAGCCGGCGCCGGCGCGCGGGGGCCACTGAGCGGCGATACGTCCTCCACGCGCGGCACTGGCTACGTCACGGCAGCTCCTGAGCGGTGTAGCCCTCGTCCTCCACGGCGGTGATCATCTCCGCTGTGTCCAGGCGGTCCTCGTCGTACTCCACCTCGGCCCGCTTGCCCTGCAGATCCACTCGGGCGGCGTGCACACCCTGCAGCCCCTCCAGCGCGTTCTTGACCGCGGCGACGCAGTGGTCGCAGGTCATCCCGTCTACCTTCAGCTTCTTCGTGGTAGCCATGCTCTCATCTCCGTAGGTGCGCGGCCACCCGGCCGCGTTGGTGATGCCGACCCGGTCATGCTGGAAGAACCGGGCCGGTGCCGAGTGTGCCATGCCGTTGGAGCCGCCGCGCCGTCAATTTCCGCCGCGCGGTCAGATCCCGCACGCCATCAGATCCGGCGCGCCGCCCGCTTCAGGCGGAGCGAATTGCTCACCACGCTCACGCTGCTCAGCGCCATGGCTGCGCTGGCGATCACGGGCGAGAGGAGCAGCCCGAAGGCGGGGTAGAGCACCCCCGCCGCCAACGGAATGCCCAGCAGATTGTAGAAGAAGGCCCAGAACAGGTTCTGCCGGATGACGCGCATGGTGCGCCGGGACAGCCGGATGGCCGTGGCCACGCCGTCCAGGTCGCCACCCACCAGCGTGACGTCCGAAGCCTCCAGCGCTACGTCGGTGCCGGTGCCGATGGCCATGCCCACGTCGGCGCGGGCCAGCGCGGGCGCGTCGTTCACGCCGTC
>JBBDRO010000113.1:0-14871 GCA_040905425.1 Gemmatimonadota bacterium
ACGCCGGCAGAACACTACGCCGACCCGGAGCTGCCCCTGAAGATCGTCCACCCCGACGACCGGGAAGCACTCCGCCAGCAGATGGAGGATCCGATGATCGTGCGGGAGAGCGATGACCTGCGCTGGGTCCGCAAGGACGGGATGACCGTCTGGCTGGAAATGCGCAGCACGCTGATTCCGGGGCCGTACGGCCAGGCGACCGCGGTGGAGGGCATCGTGCGTGACGTGACCGCACGGCGCGAGCGGGACGAACGGCGGCGCATGCTGGAGGCGGCCGTTGAGGCGGCCAATGACTCGGTGATGATCACAACCGCCGACGGCCAGATCGAGTACGTCAACCCCGCTTTCTCCCGGATCACGGGCTGGAGCCGGGAGGCAGCCCTTGGACAGAATCCCCGCATCCTGCGTAGCGGCGCGCAGGACACGTCCTTCTACCGGCGCATGTGGCGCATGCTGACGAGCGGGTGGGCATTCCAGGGCCGCTTCGTGAACCGCCGGGCCGACGGTAGCCTCTACACACAGGAGGCCACGATCGCCCCGCTGGCCGACGCGTCCGGCCGGGTGCTGCATTACGTGGCCGTGGCCCGCGACGTCACCGACCGGGAACTGCTGGAACGGCAGCTCCGGGAGGCGCAACTGACCGAGGTCGTGGGCCAGTTCGTGGCGGGGGTAGCGCACGATTTCCGCAATCTGCTCGGCATCGTGCGAGCCCAGGTACAGGAGGCCGCCGCATCCAGGACGGACGGCCGTTACCCCGAGGCGGAGCTGGCCCAGATCGACGCGGCGACGGAACGAGGGGTCGAACTGGTCCGCAAGCTCCTGACCCTCGGCCGCACGGGGGAGGTGGCGCCCGCGCCCGTGTCCCTGGTTGAGATCCTCGAGGCGCTCGGGCCAGCGCTCCGCACCATGCTGCCCCCATCCGTCACACTGAATCTCGATTTGCCCTCCAACGACACGCTCCTGGTGCACGCCGACCGGGGCGCGATCGAGCAGATCCTGCTGAACCTGGTGGGCAACGCCCGCGATGCCCTACCGGCCGGCGGCACGATCGCGCTACAGACCGAGCGCACCTGCGGCCTGGACGCGGCGCCGGGTGATCGCGTGGAGGGCATGACGGAGGAGCCCGCCAACGGCTGGGTCCGCCTGAGTGTGCGCGACGACGGCGTCGGCATGGCGCCCGACGTGCTGGAACGCATGTTCGAGCCGTTTTACACCACCAAGCCTCCGGGCCGGGGGACCGGTCTGGGCATGCCGATGGTGGTACGGCTGGCGCGGCTCCACGACGGGGTAGTGACGGTGCGCAGCTACCCGCGCGAGGGCACCACGGTGGCGCTGCTATTGCCCGCCCTGGCCGCCGCCGGAGAAGCGGAGCCGCCCGCGGCACCCAACGCGCAACACCTGCCGCGCGGGCGGGGCGAGCGGATCCTGGTGGTGGAGGACGAGGATCCGCTGCGTGAGGTCCAGCTCCGAGCGCTGGAACGGCTGGGCTACGCACCCGTGGGGGCACGGGACGGCGAGGAGGGGCTCCGCGTCCTCGAGGAGGAGGGCGCGCGTATCGGCCTGGTCATGACGGATCTCATCATGCCCGGTCGCGGCGGCAGGGCGCTCTACGATGACATGGGGCTGCTGGGGCTACGCGGCACGCCGGTCGTGTTCATGAGCGGCTATGCGCGGGCGGACCTGCCCGGGGTGGTCGGAGCGCGCTTCCTGGAGAAGCCGTGGACGCTCTACGAGCTGGCCCGCACGGTGGCGGGCGCCCTGGAGGACAACCGGCGTGCAGAGCCAGCCGAGGGGACCGGGGCCGCCGCCACCGCCTGAGCGGCGCGGCGGCCCGCACCCCACTACTTCCGCTGTGCCACCACGACTACGACATTGCTGGTGGAAGTCTCGTAAACCGTCAGGGTGTTCCCGGAGATGGTGAAACGGTGGGTCGCGGAATCACTGCCGGCGCGCCTCACCGTGGAGCTGCGCGCGTATTGAAACGGACGTCCTGACCGGCATCTGACCGCACCGGACGGGTGCTCGGGATGACGCCCAGCCGCCGGCCTGCCAACGTCACCCTTGTGCGGTGGGGGATTTGCCCCAGTATTGGTAGCAGGGTTCCGGGACGCCTCACCCGTCCTGCCCCCAACGATGCGTTCCTGTTCCGCTTCCTCCCGAGCGGTTGCCGTTCTTCGGCCGTCCGTGACACGACACGGTCCGGACGACCACTAATCCGTTCTTCCGGACGTGGGGAGGCACGCATGGGTATGGGGTCCGAGCCGCAGTCATGGGCCATCAAGGGTATGGGCAACCCCCTCTCCGGCCGGCTGGGTCGACGCCTGCTCGGCTGGTTCCTCCTCTTCTCTCTCCTGCCCCTCTTCGTGTCCAACACCGTCGGCTACCTGAAGAGCCAGGACATCATCGAAGAGCTGGTGGAGCATTACCTGGCCACGCTCGCCGACGTGGAGGCGCAGCACATTCGTGGGCAGGTGGAACGCTACCTCCTCGACCTGCAGGCCATCGCGGCGGGGAACGAATTCCTGGCCGCTGGGATCGTGCGCGCGGCGGGGCGGGACGCCGGCGACATGGGGGCGGTGGCCTCGCCGGCCGCGGTGGCCCAGTACCTGGAGCGCAAGCATCTGGAGATGGCGGGCTTCGAGTCCATCTTCGTGGGCCGCACGGACGGCAGTGTGCTGATCGCCACCGAGCCCGTAGCGGCCGCCCTGCCCGGCTTCCATCTGGCCGGCACGGCGCCGATGATGCTGGAGCGGCTCAAAGGATCCGCGGCAGGCGCTGAGCCGCGCTTCCGCATCTGCGTGCCCGTGCGCAACGGGGCCGGAGAGATTGTGGGCCTCTTCGGCGGCGTCATCGGCCAGCGCGGTATTGCCACGTTCCTGGAGATCCCCGATCGCCTGGCCGGCTCCATCGAGAGCTTCATACTGGACGAGTACGGCCGTCCCCTGTTCGTGTCCCACACCCATGAACCTGCCGCACACGGGCTCCCCCTGGCCTCTCCCCTGCTCGGCCTGGAACCGGGCGCCTTCGCACGCTACCGGGACGCCGCCGGCAGCGAGGTGATTGCCACCAGCGTGCCGGTGGAAGGCTTCCCCTGGCACTACGTGGCCCAGGCGCCGCTCGACGCCGCGCTGGCGCCGCTGCGCATGCTGCGCGGCGTTTCCGCCCTGCTCGAGGGGCTCCTGGCGGTCGGTCTGGCCGTCCTTGCCTGGCTTGTGGCCGGTCAGATCGTGGCCCCTGTGCGTCGTCTGGTGGCCGCGGCGCGGCGGGTCGGCCAGGGGGAGGCCATGGTGAGCGTGGAGCCCGCCGGCAGTGACGAGATCGGCGAGCTCACCACCGCATTCAATGACATGACGACCGAGCTGGCTACGGCTTCGGCCCGGGTGCGCCAGCTGCACCAGCGGGAGATCGAGCGGGCCAACCAGCTGGCCACGGTGGGAGAGCTGGCCAGCGGCGTGGCGCACGAGCTCAAGAACCCCCTCGTAGGGGTCTCCAACGGCATGGACCTGGTCCGGCGCCGTGTGGGTGAAGATCCCTCCGTAGCTCCGATCATGGACGAGATGGCGCGCCAGCTCGATCGCATGCACGGTGCCGTGCGTGATCTGCTGACCTTCGCGCGGCCCACCGCGCCGAAGCTCGAAGCGCTGGATGCCAATACGGTACTGGACAGGGCGGCCCGCCTCGTCCAGCCCGCCGCCGAGCACGCGGGGGTGGAGCAGATCATTCGCGCCACCAGAGAACTCCCGCCGCTCCGTGCTGACGAGGAACTGCTCCGTCAGGCGCTGGTCAACCTGGCCATGAACGCCGTACAGGCCACGCCGGAGGGCGGTTGCGTCAGCCTGTCCTCGCACTACGCCGATGGCTGCGTGGAAATGCGCGTGAGTGACACGGGGCGCGGCATACCGCGTGACCAGCTCGCTGATATCTTCAAGCCGTTCTTCACGACGCGTCACAACGGCACCGGGCTGGGACTGTCCATCACCAGGGAGATCGTTGAACGTCATGGCGGCCGCCTGGACGTGCGCAGCCGGCTGGGCCACGGCACCACGTTCTCCATCCATCTGCCCGTGAACATGAACGCGGGGTGCGCCCACACCGGCGCTCGCTCGTTGACGGGGGCCCGGACATGAAGATCGAAGGCAGAGTAAAGCAGCCCCGGGAGAGCCGCCCGACCAGCGCACGCCCCGCCGCGTCGCGGCCAGGCCCTGCCGGACAACGCGTCGTCGTCTGTGATGATGAACTGCTCATCCGTATGTGGCTCGAGGACCACCTGCGGGAGGAGGGCTACGAGGTGGAGACGGTGGCGGACGGCGGCGCGCTCCTGAGCGCCCTCGATACCACACCCGCCGACCTGGTTCTGCTGGATCTGCGGCTTCCCGATGGCCTGGGCATCGATCTGCTTCCTGAGCTCAAGCAGGCGGACCCGTCCATGCCGGTGATCATGATGACGGCCTACGGCGAAGTCGAGACAGCGGTCTCCGCCGTGCGCCGCGGCGCCCACCACTTCCTGGAAAAGCCCATCGCGCTTCCTGAACTGCTCCTGCTCATCGAGCAGGCGTTGGACACCCGGCGGCTGCGCAACGAGGTGGAGCGCTACCGGGACGGCTTTCGCTGGCAGTTCGCCGGCGTGACACTCGTGGGTCGGTCGCTGGCCATGCGCCGGGTGGCGGAGCTCATCACGCGGATCGGCAGCCGCGGCGCGCCCACGTACGTGCTCATACGCGGTGACAGCGGCACCGGCAAGGATGTGGTGGCGCGCGCCATTCACGCTCGCGGGCCGCGGGCCGGCCGGCCCTTCATCAACGTGAACTGCACCGCTCTGCCCGAGCACCTGGTGGAAAGTGAACTCTTCGGGCACGAACGAGGCGCGTTCACCGACGCACGCGAGGATAAGAAGGGGCTCTTCGAACTGGCCGACGGGGGCACCATCTTCCTGGACGAGATCGGTGACATGCCGCGCGCCGCGCAGGCCAAACTCCTGGGTGTCCTGGAGACCCACACCCTGCGCCGTGTGGGCGGCGTGCGTGACATCGAGGTGGACGTGCACGTGCTGGCCGCCACCAACCGGGACATCGAGGCCGCCGTGGGTCGCGGCGATTTCAGGGAGGATCTGTTCTATCGGCTGAACGTCGTGCCGATCATCCTGCCGGCGCTGCGCGAGCGCCCGGAGGACATCGGGCCGCTGGCGCTGCACTTCACGGCCACGCTGGCAGGGGAGCTCCGTGCGCCGCCTCGCACGTTGACGCCGGAGGCGATCCAGCTGCTGGAGCGCAGTCCGTGGCCGGGCAACGCCCGCCAGTTGCGCAACATCCTGGAGCGGGCGCTGCTCCTGCACGACGGCGAAGTCCTGGGGGTGGAACAGCTGCCGGATGATTTAGTGGGCGTCGCGGGCGGGAAGGACGCCCCCCGCATGGTGCTGCCACCCACGGGGCTCAGCCTGGACGAGCTGGAGCGGGAACTCATCTGCCAGGCGCTGGAGCGTACCGACGGCAACAAGACGGGCGCGGCCCGCCTCCTCGGCCTCTCCCGTGACACGCTACGCTACAGGCTCGAGAAATACCGCATCGGGTGAGCTGGGTCGGCCTTCCGCCCCCGGGCGGCCGTCACTGGATCGGGGCGTCGACCACCACGTAGCCGAGGACCGTGAACACCACCACGTAGACCAGCGCCAGCAGGGCCGCGGCCGTCCAGCCGGGGCTCCGTTCCTCACGCGCCGCGCGCCGATCCAGGAACGGCAGGAACAGCAGCACGACCGCCGCCAGCCCGAAGCCGAGGACGCCCACCAGCTCACCCTCGATGCCCAGGACGTGGGCGGGGACGTACTTCAGCGTCTGGAACATGAACATGAAGTACCATTCGGGCCGGATACCGGCGGGCGCCGGCGCGAACGCATCGGCCTTCACGCCCAGGTGGGCCGGGAAGAACGCCGCCATGCTCGCCAGAATGGCCAGCGCCACCAGCCAGCCGATGAGATCACGCAGCAGGAAATTCGGGAAGAAGGGCAGCTCCCGCAGGTTGGCCTGCGGAATACCGATGGGTACGCTCATGCCATGGCGCTGCACCAGAAGGACATGGACGCCTATGAGCAGGGCGGCCGCGGCGGGCAGGACGGAGATGTGCAGCGCGTAGAACCGGGTGAGCGTGGCGCCGGTGACATCCACGCCGCCGCGCAGCACGCGACCGATGAAGGGGCCGATCACCGGCAGGACGGTGGGCACCTCGGTGCCCACCCGGGTGGCGAAGAGCGCCACCTCGTTCCAGGGCAGCAGGTAGCCCGTGAATCCCAGCCCCAGCACCACCACCATCAGCGCCACGCCGGTCATCCAGGTGAGCTCGCGCGGCCGACGGTACGCCTTCAGCACCAGCGTGCTGAACAGGTGGACCAGCAGGGTGAACACCATGAGGTTGGCACCCCACGCATGGATCGAGCGGATCAGCCAGCCGAACTTCACCTCGGACATCAGGAACTGCACCGACTGATAGGCCTCTTCCGCACTCGGACGGTAGTAGAAGAGCAGCAGGATGCCCGTGGCCACCTGCAGGAGGAAGAGGAAGGCCACCATGCCGCCCAGGTAATACCAGACGGAGTGGCGGTGGATCGGCACCTTCTTCTTTCTGGCCAGCGGGGCCAGGGCGCTGAAGCCCAGGCGGTCGTCCAGCCACGCCGCCAGCCGGTCCAGACGGCCGGGCGGTTGCGCGGTCGGAGGCGGCGTGCGCTCCGGCGCACCGGGCGCTGCCACGGGCGGTGGTGGGGAGGTGAGGTGGCTACTCATGTCACGCGTTCCTGCTGACCACGATCTGATCGCCCCGTTCGTTCACCGTGTAGATGGGTAGGGGCGTCGGCGGCGGGCCGGAGATGTTCATGCCGTTCAGGTCGTAATGGCCATTGTGGCACGCGCACCATATGTGTTCCAGGTCATCGCGGTACTGCACCGTGCAGTCGAGGTGCGTGCAGCGTCCGCTGAAGGCGCGCAGTTCGCCGCTCCTGGTGCGCACCAGGAGACCCGCCTGGCTGCCGAACTTGAAGGTGCGCCCCGAATTGGGCGGCATGTCCGCGGGCCGGAAGGGTACCACGACGCTGTTCACGGCCGCCTCCGCGATCGTGGGTGGCACGAGAAAGCGCACCACCGGGTAGAGCACGGCCGCCATGAACCCGGCCCCGCTCACGCCAAGGATCCAGTCCACGAAGCGCCGCCTGCTCACAGCCGGGGTCACCGCCAGGGCGGGCTGGCCGTCGGCCTCGCCGCACGGCTTCGGGCAATCGCGGCACTCCCCCAGCGCTCGATGATTACCATCCTTGCCAGGCGCGCTCATGATCCGTTCCTTCCTGGCGGCGCGCCTGCCGGCGCCCGGCCTTCCATGTCATTGATCTTCAACACCAGGCCCACGACCAGCAGGGCAATGAGCCCGGCGGACATCGCCAGTCCGTAGCGTCGCTCCTTGTGCTCCCGGAGCGCCGTCCGCCCCCGCTCCTCGGCGCGGTCGGCAATGTCCAGCCCCACGGCCACTTCCTCCCGCACCGGCTCCACGCTCAGCGTGTGCACCGCCGTCCGTGCCTTGGTCAGCGCCGTGCCCACATCCTCCAGTTCGAAGAGCGCCTGGCTCACCTCCATGCCCAGGTCCTCGGCGTGCAGCAACACCTCATGCCCCGCCGCCTGGCTGCTACGCAGTTCGTCGATGAGATCGTGCATCTCCACGAACGCCAGCGCGCCGGGTTCGCCGGGGTCGTGGCAGTCGCCGCACAGGCCCTGCGCCCGGGACAGCAGCAGACCGTCCGTCGGTGGCTCGATGGCGTGGTGCTCATGGCAGGTGGTACAGCCGGGCAGGCCCGCGGCCACGAAGGGCTCCACGTGGCCACTGCCGGTGAAGAAGTCCTGGACGGTGGCGTGGCACTGGCCGCACACGTTGCGGACGGACGCCACACCGGGCGGGGCCGCGCCATGATTGCCATGGCAGTCGTTGCACGTGGGCGCCGAGAGGTCCCCTTCCTCCTCCATGGCACGGCCATGAACGCTGCCTCGCCAGGCGTCCTGTTGATCCGCCCGGTGGCCACGCGCCGCCATGAGTTCCACGTCGGCATGGCAGCGACCGCACGTGAGAGCAACCGTGGCCGGGTGCACGCTCGACTCGGTATCGTCGGGCGGCAGGATCCGGTGCGGCGGGTGGCAGTCCGCGCACGTGGCCACGTCGGCGTCGCCCGCGGCCAGGCCACGGCCATGGGCGGAGGAGCGGTACTCGATAAGCTGGTCCACGCGCATGCCGGGATCGAACGTCTTCATGTAGTCGGCATCGCCGTGGCAACGGTCACAGAGGACGGGGATATCCTGCCGCTCGGGCCGTATCATGGCCGCCGTACCGGCGCCACCCCCGTGGCAGGACAGGCAGTCGAGCCCGTTCTGGCCATGGACGTCCTCGGTGGCGAAGTCGCGCGCCGGGGCGGCGAGCCGCTCCTCCTTCTGCTCCAGATGGCAGGCCATGCAGGCCTCCGCCCGCACGGCTGGTCCCTGCGCCGACGCGCCAGCCGCGCCACCGACGAGCACCGCCATGACCGCGCTCAGCGCGAGCCCTGTGCCGGGTCCGTGCGGGCGCCTCATGTGCCCCCCAGATGGCAACGGCGGCAGAGCAGCGGACTCGCGGCCTCCGCGCGCCGGGCGTCGAAATCCGCACCGTGGGGACTAACGCCCCACCCGCCCACGCTGGAATGGCAGGACGTGCAGGAACTCTGTGTGTGGCATGTGACACAACTCTCCAGCCCCTGCCGTGCCGCCTGCCCGTGTCCGATGAGCCAGAATGGCTCCCGATCGTGGAAGACCGCCGCCCCACCACGACCGCCCGCCATGCCGGCGTCGGTATGGCAGGACCGGCAGAACAGCTCCGTGCTGTGGCAGGACGCGCAGCGCGTGTCGGCGGCGAACGCCTCGGTGCCATGCCGGGCGGTGAAGCCGTCATCGTGGAAGGAGGGTGCGACCGCGCCGGCATGGCATTCCGTGCAGGTGGCTTGGGCATGGCAGCTGGAGCAGCGGGCCGTGCCCGCGGCCGCTTCCGCGCCGTGGCCGCGCACGAAATCGGCGCCATGGACCGAACTGCGGCGCACCGGTGGCCGCACGCCGCGCGCGTCGTCATCGGGCGTCACCGGCAATGCCGCCACGACCGTGGTACGCCCCGCGCCGTGGCAGGCCTGGCAACTCTCGCGGGCGTGGCAGTTGGCACAGCTCGCGGCGCCCTGGCCGGCCGTCCCACCGTGGCTCCAGCCCCAGTCGGCCTGAACGTGGCTGGAGGGCAGCGGATAGCGCGGCGCCAGCCCCGCCACCAGCGCGGCCACCCGCGGGTCCGGTTGGAGGCTCCTCACGGCGGGCACATCCGCGCCGTTCAGGTGGCAGCGCTCGCAGCTCTCCCGGGCATGGCACACCGCGCAGGAGGCGTCGGCCGCCCCGGCGTGCTCGGCGCCCCAGCCCTGCCCGCTGTGCGTGGCCGGAGTCGGCAGCGCCTCGACCCTGCCCGCGGGCAGTGACGGGTTGAGCGCCAGCGGCGGGTGACACGTGGCGCAGGATTCGGCCGGTAGTTCCAGATGCTCAGCCCCACCGGCAGCATGACAGGTCATGCACCGTTCGGGTGTTGCCGGTCCCACAGCCATGGGTTGACTCGAGCCTCCCAGCGCGGGGTCCGCCAGCCCGTGGCACTGCTCGCAGGTGGCGCGCTGGGCCTCCCGGGCAAGCGTTCCGGCATGGGTGTCATGGTCGAAACGAAGCAGGGAGGCTCCGGGGGCGTGGCCGCGCCACGTGGTCCGTGGCAGGCGCGCGCCGTCATGGCAGGCCAGGCAGCGGGCCGGCTCCGGATAGACACCCGCGTCCGGGGCCGCCGCATCCCCGCCGTGGCAGAGGACGCAGCCCACGGGGAAGAGGCCCGCGTGGCGCTCGTGGGGGAACGCCGTGGGATCCGCCGGCCCGCCATGGCCGGGCAGCCCCACGAGCAGGGGCAGCAGCACCAGCGGCAATGCGCGCCTCATGATCCACCTCCACCGACTTCGGGCAGCCCCGGTTCGGGACCGACCACCCAGTCCAGCCGCAGCAGCGCGCGCCACTGGCTCCAGTCCACCGCGGGAGCGCTGCCCCGGTCGGCATGCCGATAGAAGCTGACGGCGCCGGACACCCCCGTGCGGGCGCTTAGCCGCAGCGCGCCGTCCGCCGACGCGCCGTAGACCGTACCCTCGTCCACGCGCAACTCCGTGCTGCGCTGGAAGGCGTGCAGCACCAGGCCGCCGTGCGACCCCGTGCCGAACCGGCGTTCCACACGCGCGCTGCCCTGCCCCTTGGCTGCCCCGAAGCCCAGGTCGGCTGCGTACATGCCACTCAGGCGCCAGGAGGGGGCGGGCTCCACCTCCGCGGTGACGTCCATGTACCAGCCCGCGTCGCGCAACGTGGTGAAGGTGAGTTCCGCGCCGGTGGCGTCGTATGCGCGGCGGGCACCGCGCACCGTCAACGCTACGGGATGCTCCGTGGAGCGCCACGCGGCGCCGCCGCCCAGCTCGCTGAAGCCCACGGGAGTAAACGCGCTCCAGATGGTCCATAGCTCGAAGTAGGGGCGGTAGCGCCGCGCCTGGAGATGCGCGCGCACGCCGTACAGCGGCGGGAGGAGCAGCCTCAGCCGGGCTTCGTTCAGATCACGCCCGGCCACGTCCGCGTCCAGTTCCAGTTCGAGCGCGGCGGCGCCCCGGCGAGCCACGCCGTCCAGCGCCACCCGCTCGCCATAGAGGCCGCCGCGGTCACTGCGAATCTCGCGCTGATAGCTGGCGGTTAGTGACGTGGCCGCCGACGGGCGGGCGCGCACCTCGGCGCCGAAGAGCAGACCGCGCCGCTCCGGCACGTAGGTCTCCACGGCGGCCAGGGCCTCGGTGCTGACCGGCTCGTGGAGCCCCCGCACCAGCGTCCAGCCGGCGAATCCCTCCACGGAGATGCGGGGGTCGGCACGATAGAGCGCGCTGAGACCATCGAAGTTGTAGAAACCCAGTCCCGACGTCCGCCACTGGCGGCCGCCGCGCAGGCGCACGGACCCGCGATCCAGCTGCGCGTACGCCTCCAGCACGTCCAGCGCGTCGTCCGCGCGTGGCCAGGCGGCGCTGCCGCTGCCCAGGTCGGCGCGCGCGCGCACCTGAGCATAACCACTCATGCCGCGCCCGATGCCCCAGACGCTCAGGCCCACGTCCTGTACGGCGGGCACCATGCCCGCGCGCGCACCACTCCGATAGCGGTAGCAGTGGAGGGCAGCGGGAACGCAGCGCACGAGTCGCCCGTCGGTGGTCCGGCGGAGCACGCCGTCGCCTGTGGTGATCCCCACGGGCACGCTGTCCAATTCCAGCGGCCGGATGCCGATGTAGCGCAGTGTGCTGGCGCCCGTGGTACGGACCGTCTGGGCCTGGAGGGGCACGGCCAGCAGACCGCACCAGACGCCCAGGATGGGAAGGACGCGTCTCATGGCCGCCCCCCCACTCCGATACGTGTGAGGTGGCATTTCTGGCATTCGGCGCCCGGCTCGTGCTCCGTGAGTGCCGCATGGCAGGTCAGACACAGATTGCGGGTCCCGTCCAGCGCCAGCACTGCGGTGTCCGTGTGGCAGCCGGCGCCGCCACACCCCAGATGCACGCGCTCGGAAACGTGTACGGCCGCCTTGCCGACAGCCGCGTCGTGACACGCCACACAGGAACTTGTCTGGGTGTGATGGCGCTCGTGGCAGCTCGCGCATGACGCCGCCGCGGACAGCGTGGGCCCCTCCACATGGCAGCGTGTGCAGGCAATGTCCTCGTGCCTGGGATGCGCGAACGGGAGGGTCCGGGTGCCCGTGGTCACCTGGCGGGCGGCGACCGGTGCCCCGTCGTGACAGCGTGCGCAATCCGCCCGACCGCTGGCATGATGGCAGCTTGCGCACCGGGCGCCCACGCCGGCGCTAACCGCGCTCGCGGCGTTGCTCACGGTGTTGCTAGCGGCCGTGCCCACCTGATGGCATGCGCCGCACGCCAGCGCGTCATGGGCTTCATGCCCCTGCGGGGTACCGTGGCAGGAGCGGCACGCCACGCTGCCATGCTCCTCGTGCGGGAATCCACCCGCCGCGGCCTCCTCTGCCGCAGCCACCGGCCCGCGCTCCGGTCCGGCGGCCACCACCGTGATGCTGTCCGGCGCTGCCGCATCCACACCCGCGTCATCGGCGGACGTCACCCCTTCGTCCCCGGTGGGTGCGCACGCCACCGTCAGCAGCAGTGCCAGCACGATTCTCCTGCCCCCTGGCCTCATCCCGCCCCTCCCCCTCAGCGCCCGAGCACGTTCTCCAGGGTAATGTCGGCAAAGCCGTCCACCGCGTATTCCGCGCGCACCTGCCGGATGCTCGCCGTGAGCAGCGCCTCCACGAGGAACGGGTTGTGGATGGCTGAACCGGGCTGCGCGGCGAGCTGAGCGTTGAACCGGGCCCCCTCCGCGGTGGAGAGGCGGCCGTCCCCGTCGTTGAACTCGCCGGCGGGCACCTGCTCCAGCAGGGCGTTCAGCGTGGTCTCGAGCGCGTCCAGGCGGATGCGCACCACGCCCAGTACGGAGCGCACGGCATCCTCACTGCCGTGGCAGCCGCCCGCCGTGCAGGAGCGGTACGTCCGCTCGGCCGGCGCGCAATCCTCGGAGGCGGTGGGCAGGCCAGCCGCGTTCACACACGGGATGGCCTTGAAGAGGTGGCCGGAGGCGTTCAGCAGGAACTCCCCGGTGGCTGGATCGGTGAACTCGGACCGCATGACGTGGCAACCGGCGCACAGCCGGGGGTTCTGCCCGGTGCCGTGCGTGGCCACGATACTGCCCGGCTCGTAGGCAAAGTTGGGCGGGATCCAGCCCACGTCCGTGCCGAGGAGGAGCGGCCCCTGAGGGGAGTGCGGACCGTAGGACGGCCGCGCCAGGTCGGGCACGGCCCGCTTGTGATGGCACTTCATGCACAGGTTGCCCTCCACCGACGGAACGTCGATGGGGAAGCGTAGCTGGCGGGGGTTGGTGGCATCGTGCGGGTCGTGGCACACGGCACAGGTGATGGGCACCACGTCCTCGTGCCCCTGCCGCTCGGTGAAGTTGGCGCTCACCCCCCAGGAATCGAGCGCCCCGCGCGCTTCATGGCACCCCACGCAGGCGTCCCGCGTGCTGGCGAAGTTGGTGCGCCGGCCGTGTCGCGAGGCCGCCCATTCCTCGACGAACGGGTTGTGCGCGCCCGTATGGCACTCACCACAGCCGCTGGTGGCGTCCGGTCCCACCTCGATGGAAGCCAGGGGCTGGGACGCGTCCGGATTGGTGACGTGCTGCAGCCCGGGGCCGTGGCAGCTCTCACACTGCACGTCCTGATAGCGCGGATCCCCGGTGGCCGTCCACCCCACCGCTACGGTTTCCACGTGGTTGCCACGGGCACCCACGGTGTGGCAACCCTCACACGTTTCGGCGGCATGACCGCTCTCCTGCAAGGAGCTCCACGCATGGGCATGCGCGGTCTGGC
The DNA here is from genome assembly GCA_040905425.1 of Gemmatimonadota bacterium. GTDB lineage: Bacteria > Gemmatimonadota > Gemmatimonadetes > Longimicrobiales > RSA9 > JBBDRO01. The sequence continues at coordinate 13,507 of JBBDRO010000113.1, forward strand.
GCCACTCGGCGTTCTTCCCCACATGGCAGCCGCCGCACACGGGCCGGCCCTCCGTCAACTGGGAATAACCCAGGAAGCCGGCCGCGGCCTCCGGCGGCGGCTCCTCGCTGATCTCCACGACGGTGAGCCGCTCCGTGCAACCGGCCGCACTCACCAGCGCCACCGTCATCAGCCACCGCATCCACCCTGCACGTGCCGGCATGAGCCTCTCCGTTGTGTCTGTGGCGGGAATGGGCCGGCCTCGGCGCCGACGCCACGCATCCGCTGCCCGCGTCACGCCGAGCGTCGGCGTGCCAGTTGAAGCGCCACGATGACCACCGGGCTGACCAGCCAGACCGTGGCACCCAGCGCCAGGATCACGGCCCCGAGGGCCGTGACGTGCAACTCCGTCCACCAGATGGCCGGCCGGGCCCGCACGAACGCCACGGCCAGCACACCGAACGTCGTGATCAGCACCGCCGTACCGATGCGGTAGTGCGGCCAGCGCTCATAGGCGTTGTGCAGCGCCTGCCAGCCCTCCACCGCGGCCCACAGGCAGATGAACACGGCGGCGGCCCAGGCGATGGCCACTCCGGCGGAAACGGTGAGCGACCCACCCGGGCCCGTGGCGCCCGTGAGCCCGACCCACGCCGCCACCAGCCACGCCGCCCCCAGCGCCGGGATCTCGTACAGAGCCGAGCGCAGCAGCCGGCGGACGGCTTCTCCACGCCCCATGGCGGCGGGCCGTCCCAGCATGCCGAGCGCCCCGCCGTGCACATAGCCAAGCACCGCCCCGGCCGCGAACAGGACGGTCATGATCACCAGGAATCCGGAGCTCACGATCTGATCGTTCACGGCCACCCAGACGCCTCCGGTGATGATGCCCGTGGCCATGGACCAGCTCAGTGCCACCTTCTCGGGCAGGGAGATCCACGGCTGCTCCATCTCCCGGACTGTTTCCCTGGCCACCGTGTCGCGCGCCATCGCTCGCATGACATCCTCCCGTGGTGCCGCTCGGCACCGGAATTGGGTGCTTGCCTGCTCTATTTCCGGAGCCCCGGGGGGCTCTGATGGCGTTGCGAATCGGTGCCGCGATCAGGGGCGGAGGGAGGTCCGCTGGTCCCTTAACACGGGGCAACGGCCATACCGACCGCCCGGCAAGGGCCCAACACGTTGACCTGCAGTGCTTTAAGCCGTTTCGGGCGAATGAGGCCGCCGTGGCCGAACGCGCCATTTGCCCCAACCTGGTCGCGACCGCCGGGGCATATGACCCACCTCGACCGCCGACCGCAGCCTTGCCGTCCCACGCCACGGCCCCTTAGCTTGGACGCCACATACGACGAACGGGGCCCTCAGGAAGTCCGGTGAGAAACCGGCGCGGCCCCG
>JBBDRO010000114.1:0-14825 GCA_040905425.1 Gemmatimonadota bacterium
CACGCCGGCAACAAGGCCCTTGCGTGCGGCGCATCACCCCCTTAGACTAGTCACCTGCGCCCTGCCCGGCGCGCCGACTCCCCGCGGCTCCGGGCGTTCGTGTGCGCAAAAAAAATGCAACGCGACGGACTCTGGAGATTCCTGCGAGGATCTCCACAGCCGCACCCGCCGGCCCCGGGAGCTGCCCTCCCACCGGGGTGGTCCGTACGCGTAAGACCCGATTCAGGAGAACACCATGCTGCATCGTCGCGCTTCTTATGCCGCCCTGGCGGTAGTACTCGCCTTCTCCATGTCGAGCTGCGACAGCGCCGACATCCTGCAGCCCACCGACGCCGCGCCCCAGTTCAACCAGGGGAACGGTAACGGCAATGGCGTAAACAACGCGCCGGGGCAGCAGAGGCAGCTCTGGGATGCTCTGGCCGACATCACCGCCTATGAGGTTGATGAGGATCATGCCTATATCGACCGCTCAGGTGGTAGCCTGGCGGCGGCCACCTCGGCTGACGAACCTACCTATGCCTTCTCGCTCGTAGTCCCGAGGAACGCCGTCCGCACCTCGACTCTCTTCACGATGGGCGTGGAGGATGTCGATGACGTTGTCAGTGTGGAACTGACGGCGGACGATGGGCAGGACATCGGTTCCAGAGACTTCAACCGACCGGTGACACTCTGCCTCAATCTCACCCTCGCGGATGAGACCGGCACGCTCGGGCTGGAGTTCGAAGGCAGGGAGATCCCCACCTACCAGTTCACCAATCCCGAGGACGATAACGATTACCTCTGCGCCAATCTGACGCACTTCTCCCGCTTCATCATCATCCATAACTAACGGATGAAAGCCGCGCAGATCTCCTCGACGCCCGGGCAGCTCGATCCGCCCGCCGATCTCAGCGAACTCGACGCCCTCGTCGAGCGGGCGCGGAGCGCACACACGAGCGGCGAGTGGACGCAGGCGCTGGAGCTCTACGAGGAGGCGTACCAACGCGCCATCCACGAAGGGGACGCGGCGGACATCGCGCGTCTGCTGCGCTGGAGCGGTCAGGTCCATGCCGAGCGCGGCGAGCCCGAACTGGCGGAGGAGCTCTACGACGCCAGCCTGGCCATCGCGGAGGCCAATCGCCTGGACAAGGACATCGTCAACGTGCTGTCCAGCCGCGCGGCGCTGGAGCAGTTCGGCGGCCAGCCGGACCGGGCCGAGCTGCTCTACAACCGTGCCCGCACGCTGGCCGCCCATCTGGGTGACGATCGGCTGGCGGCCTCGGTGGACCAGAACATGGGCGTGCTGGCCAATATGCGCGGGGACATGGCCTCCGCCCTGGTCAGCTACACCTCCGCCCTCCTCTGCTACCGCCGCCTGGGTGACGACCGCGCCGCCACGGCCGCCCTGAACAACATGGGCATGGCGCATCTGGACCTGGAGGACGTGGAGGCCGCGGAGGCCTGCTTCAACCAGGCCTTCGAACTGGCCAGCACCACGCGGGACATGTTCACGCTGGCCTCCGTGCAGCTCAACAAGGCGGAGCTCTTCCTGCGTCGCCAGCAGTACGAGCAGGCGCGCGAGTGCTGTGACGAGGGCTTCGGCATCTTCACGAACATCGAGTCCAAGCTGGGACTGGCCGACGCCTACAAGTTCTACGGCGTCCTTTACCGCGAGACCGGCAAGCCCCATCTGGCCGACATCCACCTGGGTCTGGCCTGGAACCTGGCCAACGGCTCCGGTGATCGTCTCCTGCAGGCCGAGGTCAAGCACGAGCTGGCCCGCGTCCACCTCGACGAGAGCCGTAGCCTGGACGCCATCCGCTCGCTGAACCAGGCGCACGCCCTCTATCACGAGGTGCAGGCGCGCCGCGAGATCCTGGACATCGAGCACCAGATCGACGAGCTGGAAGACACCTACCTGCGCGTCGTGCGGCACTGGGGCACCGAGACCATCGAGACCAAGGACCCCTACACGCTGGGCCACTCCGAGCGCGTGGCGGACTATACGTGCAAGCTGGCCGAGGCGGTCGGCGTGGGCGGGCGCGATCTCACCTGGCTCCGCATGGGCGCCTTCCTGCACGACGTGGGCAAGACGGTGGTGCCCGCCTCCGTGCTCGTGAAGCCCGGCGTGCTGAACGAGAGCGAGTGGCACCTCATGAAGAAGCACACTCTCGTGGGGGACGAGATCGTGGGCGGGCTCGACCTCCCCTATAACGTGCGCCCCATGGTACGGGGCCACCACGAGCGCTGGGATGGCCACGGCTATCCCGATCGCCTGGCGGGCACGGACATCCCCCTGACCGCGCGCATCCTGGCCGTGGCGGATGTCTTCGACGCGCTCACCACCGCCCGCAGCTACCGCCACCCCTTCTCCAAGCACGAAGCGCAGCGCATCCTCCGCCACCAGGCCGGCCGCGCGCTCGACCCTGAGCTGGTGGACGCCTTCGAAGACGTGGTGGCCCTGACCGGCTGAGTTTCAAGCGACGTCCCCGCGCAAGCTCCCCGCGCTCATCTCATCCGCCACGCCCGTTCCCCGCGCTCATCGCATCCCCGCCGCATCGCGTCGCACACCTGCCGATCCGCCCGGACCCGTGCCACCCGGCCCCGCGTCACCCGGCCCCGGCTTGTCTTCGGTTTACGTTCGGTATTAGCTTGTGCGCATGGCCATCATATGTCTGGAAGCGCCCGCCTGGCGGCGCGCCCCCGGTCCCGACCCCGCTCCCGGTCCCGATCCCGCCCTGCAGGCGCCGCTCCTGGCGCTGGCGCCGCGCGTGGCGCTGGAGGTCCGGGGTGCGCTCTGGGCGGACGGGCGGGGGCTGGACGCCGCGGCGCTGGCCAGCCGGCTCCTGGCGCGGCTGGGGGAGCTGGGGGTGCGGGAAGCACGGGCCGGGGTGGCGGACACGCCCGTGGCCGCGCGGGCCGCGGCGCGCACGGCGGGGGCGGGGGTGCGCGTGGTGCCGCCGGGCACGGACCGCGCCTTCCTGGCGCCGCTGCCGCTGGTGGTCCTGGACATCGACGAGCCGCTGCTGCTCCTGCTGGACGGCGTGGGCGTGGCCACGTGCGGAGCGCTGGCGGCGGTGCCGCGGGAGGCGGTGGAGGTGCGCTTCGGCGGGGCCGCGGTGACGCCGTGGCGCCGCGCCCGCGCTGATGATGCGCGCCGCCTCTTCGCCGCCCCGCTCCCCGTGCAGCCGCACGCGTCCATGGACTTCGTGGACTACGTGGTGACGGATCCCGAGCGGCTGGTGTTCACCGCCAACGCGCTGCTCGGGCGGCTCCTGGAGGGGCTGGCCGGGCGGGGCGAGCACGCCCGTGCCCTCACGCTTTCCCTCCCCCTGGCCAACGGCCAGACGTGGCGCCGCACGCTGCGTGCGGCCCGGCCCACGGCCAGCCGGGAGCTGTGGCTGCGCCGCCTGCGGGACGTCCTGGACCGGCTCACCGTGGATGACGCGGTGGCGGGGATGGCCCTGCGCGTGGAGGGCGCCGAGGCGGCCGGCTCCGTGCAGGGGGACCTGTTCGACCCGGGCTTTGCCTCGGCGGGGGCGGCGGAGGCGGCGGTGGCCCGCCTGCTGGACACGGGCACGGCCGTGGTGGAGGCCCGGCCGGGGCGGCATCCGCTCGCGGAGCGCCGCACGGTGTGGCAGCCCGTGGCGCCGGAGGTGGTGCGCGAGCGCCCGTGCTCCGCCGGGGCGGGGCAACCCGCCGCGGTGGCCAGCGCCGCGGCGGAGGCGGCGGGCGCCCTCACCCTGCAGCTCCTGCCCGAGCCCCGCCCGGTGAGGGTGGAGACGGTGGCGCGCCGGGATCATCAGCGCCCGCTACGCTACCATGACGGCCGCTGGCACCAGCTGGAGACGGTGGCGGGCCCCGAGCGGGTCTCGGGGGGCGTGTGGGAGGAGGAGGCCTACGCCCGGGAGTACTTCCGGGCCGTGACCGGCCAGGGCGCGCTGGTGTGGCTCTTCCGGGACGCCGTGCGGGACCGCTGGTTCCTGCACGGCTGGTGGGACTAGTCGCTGGCCACCCAGACCGTCTTGACGTTCACGAACTCCCGGATCCCGAACGCGGACAGCTCGCGGCCGTAGCCCGAGCGCTTCACCCCGCCGAAGGGCAGCCGCGGGTCGGAGGCCACCATGCCGTTGATGAAGACGGCCCCCGCCTCCAGGGCGTCCATGAAGCGCTCCTGCTCGGCGGGCTCGCGGGTCCAGGCCGCCGCCCCCAGTCCGAAGGAGGTGGCGTTGGCCACGCGCAGCGCCTCCTCCACGTCCGCCACGCGGAAGAGCGCCGCCACCGGGCCGAAGAGCTCTTCCTCCCATGCCGGCGAACCCTCGGCCACGTCCGTGAGCACGGTGGGCGGATAGAAATTGCCGGGCCCCTCCAGCGGCTCACCACCCGTGAGCACGCGGGCGCCGGCGGCCACGGAGCGGCGCACCTGGTCGTGCAGCTCCTCGCGGATGGCCGCGGTGGCCAGCGGCCCCACGTCCGTGGCGTCGTCCATGGGGTCGCCCACCGTGAGGCCCGCCATGCGCGCCACGAACAGGCGCTCGAACTCCGCGGCCACGTCCGCGTGCACGATGAAGCGCTTGGCCGCGATGCACGACTGCCCGTTGTTGATGGTGCGCGCCTTCACCGCCGTTTCGGCGGCCACCTCCAGGTCCGCGCTCGGCATCACCACGAAGGCGTCGCTGCCGCCCAGCTCGAGCACGGTGGGCTTGATGTGCCTGCCGGCCGCCGCGCCCACGGCGCTGCCGGCGCCCTCGCTGCCCGTGAGCGTGGCGGCGCGCACGCGCGGGTCGGCCAGGATGCCCTCCACCGGGCCGCTGCCGATGAGCAGCGTCTGGAAGGCGTCCGGGGTCACGCCCGCGCGCCGGAAGATGTCCTCGATGGCCAGCGCGCACTGCGGCACGTTGGAGGCGTGCTTGAGGAGCCCCACGTTGCCGGCCATGAGCGCCGGCGCCGCGAAGCGGAAGACCTGCCAGTAGGGGAAGTTCCAGGGCATGACGGCCAGCACCGGGCCGAGCGGCTGGTAGCGGATGAAGCTACGCGCAGCGCCCGTGGCCACCGGCTCGTCGGCCAGCTGCGCCGGGGCGTGCTCCGCGTAGTAGCGGCACACCCAGGCGCACTTCTCCGCCTCCGCCACGGCGGCCCCGAGTGGCTTGCCCATCTCCAGCGTCATGGTGCGGCCCAGCTCCGCCTTCTCCGCCTCCAGGATCTCCGCCGCCCGCAGGAGCCAGCCCGCCCGCTCGGCGAAGGACGTGGCGCGGTGGCGCTCGAAGGCCGTCCAGGCCCGCGCCAGGCGCGCCTCGAGTTCCTGGCTGGAGAGCGCTTCGAAGGTGCGGAGGGTCTCCCCGGTAGCGGGGTTCACGCTGGCTATGGCCATGGTCCTAACGGATGCGGGTGAAGCTGGTGCCCGCCGCGGGATTGGTGCCGCGGAGGATGCGCAGGTCGCCGTCCACGATGAGGTGGCCCTGGCTACCACCCACGCTCAGGATCACCGAATCCGGCGCGGCCCAGACCACCGTGCCCAGAAAGGTGGTGCCGGCCCCGCGCAGCAGGAAGATGGGCACCTGCACCGAATCCCCGCCCAGGACCCGCGCGCGCCGCAGCACCTGCTCCATGAGCCCCACCGACGGGCTGAGGTAGGGGATGGCGCCGTGGTCGGTGCCCACCCGCGATTCGGTGGTCACGCCGCCCTGCCGCGCCGTGCCGATCAGGCTGTCCCCGCGGAAGCTGCCGCGCGCCACCTCGGCGGGTTCGGCGTTGGCGGGGGCGCCCGCCGGCCAGCCGCGGAGCTCCACGCTCTGCACGCGCGCGTCAGCGGTCAGCTCCGCGCGATAGGCGGTGCGCGGTCCCCCGGGCGAGCGCAGCTCGCCGGTGAGCATGCCCGCCTCCCGGGCAAAGTGCTCGAAGCCCATGGTGTCCACGGCGCCGCCGGCGCCGTGGCGCAGGAACACGAAGGTGCGCGGGGAGGGGTCGGCCACCGCGGGGAGGGTGCCGGGCGTCGTCGCTTCAGAAGAAGGTTCGGAGGAACCGGACAGTGCGGCTGTATCCGCGCGGGCGGCGGCCGATTCCCGGGGCGGGGGCGCGTCCCCGCCGCACGCCGTGACCAGGCAGGCGGCCAGCGAGAGCAGTGCGGTGCGCATCATGGATCCAGGATAGAGGGAGCGGCCCGCCGGCGACAGACCGCCCCGCGGAAACTCCGGCGGGCCTCCACGCGTAAGAGGAAACATGGTCGGCGCCGCCCGGCGCCGTTGCGCAGCTCGATCACGACCCGGAGAGCCAACCATGCGCCTGCTCATCTGTCTGCTCGCCGCCGTCCTGGCCGCCCCGCTCCAGGCACAGGAGCTGGATCCCTGGCGGGACGGCCTGCCATCCGCCACCGCCGAACGCATCGAGGCGCTGCTCGCCGATCCGGCCACCGTGCGCTTCCACGGCAACGCCACCGTGCCCGCGGAGCAGGTCGTGGACGGCGCCGTGGTGGCCGAAGGGGGCGTGCTCCGCGTGACCGGCACCGTGCGCGGCCAGCTGGTCACCCTGGGCGCGGAGCTGGTGCTCGAGCCGGGCGCCCGTGTGCTGGGTGACGTGTTGGTGGTGGACGGCGTCCTGCGCGGGGAGGAGGATGCCGAGATCACGGGCTCCGTGACCGTCTACGGCCCGTCCGACAACTGGACGCGCGTGCGCGGTATGCACGGCTCCGCGGACCGCTGGGACGACTACGATGGCCGCCTCCGTAGCCGGCGGGGGGACGCGGATTTCCGGGTGGAGGTGGCGGGCAACTACAACCGCGTGGAAGGGCTGCCGGTAGCCTTCGGGCCCGACATCCGCACCGGCGGCCGCCTGCCCATGCGTATCGAGGCGCTGGCCATCTGGCGCACGGACGCTGGCCCGCTCACCAACGCCGAGCGCATGGGCTACCTGGCCCGCGCGGAGCAGTTCCTGCCCGGCGGCGCGCTCCGCCTGGGTGCCAGCCTGCGCTCCACGGTGGGGCCCATCGAGGCGTGGAGCGTCACGGACGTGGAGGCGTCGCTGGCCACCGCCGTGCTGCATGAGGACCAGCGGGACTATTTCGAGCGGGAGGGCTGGAGCGCCTATGCGCGGCTGGCGCCCCGGGGCTCCCCGCTGGACGCGGTCGTGGAGTACCGGGACGAGCGCCATGGCTCGCTGGCCGCGCGCGACCCGTGGACGCTGTTCTCCGGCGGCAGCGCGTGGCGGCTGCAGCCGCTCGTGGGGGAGGGGCGGATCCGCTCGCTGCACGGGACCTTGAGCCTGGATGGGGTGCGCGGCTGGGACTTCGGCCGGCGGGGATGGTATGCGGCGGCCACGCTCGAGCACGTGCTGGACGGGCAGCTCACCGTCCCGCCGCTGGCCCCGCTGCCGGGCACCCCCGGCGAGATCCAACTCGGGCCCGCGTTCGACGCGGGCTACACCACGGCGCTCCTCGACCTGCGGCGCTACCAGTACGCCGGCCGCGGTGGCATCCTGGGCCTGCGCGTGGTGGCGGGCGGTGGCCTGGAGAAGGCGCCGCTGCCGCCGCAGTTCCAGCACGCGCTGGGCGGGGCGGGCTCGCTCCCGGGCTACAGCTTCTTCTCGGCGGATTGCGGCGCGCGCGCCCTTGTGGGAACGCGCGGTGACGGGCCCGGCGAAGCACGCTTCCACCCCGCCTACGGGTGCGACCGCTTCGGCCTGGTACAGGCGGAGTATCGCGGCGGCTTCGACCTCCACTTCGGCGGCCGGGACCACCGGGAGGGCAGGGCGCGCGGTTGGCGCCACCATGACTTCGACGTGGACGTGGACTGGACCGTCTTCTTCGACGCGGGCCGGGGCTACGCCTACGCGGCCGACGGCCGCACCGCCGGGGACACGGGCACGCTCTACGACGTGGGCGCGGGCATCGTGCTCGGGGACGTGGGTATCTACGGCGCCGCGCCGCTCACGGGCACCGACCGGGATCTGCGCTTCTTCGTGCGGCTGGGGCCGCGCTTCTGACGGCCGCGGGGGGGGGGGGGGGCCCGCCGCCCCCTCCCGCCCTCCTACCCGCCCGTACCGGGCACGGTGATCTCGATGTTCACCTCGTCGGGCACCCCGCTGTCCCCCGCGCTGTCGCGCAGGAAGACCGCCCAGACAAGGATCACCACCACGATCAGTACGAGCAGTCCCACGATCCATCCCGTGCTGCTGTTGCCGCCGCCGCCGCTCACCGGAGGTGGCTCCTGGTGTACGTGAACCTCGTCGTCCATGGTCCTCACCGCATGCGGGTCAGCGCGCGCCCGCTTGACGCGCTGGAGGTGGGCTGTGCGCGATCCGTGCCAGTCCTCGCGGCGCCCCGGACCAGCGGTCGCGTCAGCGGCGCGCCGATGCCACGCTGGACCCCGATGCCTTCGGTGGCTTATTCTGAGCCATCACCCGGCCGATTCCCGCTGCCCGCTAGAGGTGCCCCATGCTAGCGTCCCTGCGCCGCACGTCCCTGGTCACGGCCGTCGCGGTCCTCCTGCTGCCCGCGCCGCTGGCCGCCACCTGGTCCATCATTGCCGTGGACACGCGCACCGGCCTGGTGGTGATCGCTTCGGCCACCTGCGTCTCGGCCGAGGGGCTGCGCTCGCGCGGCGGGCTGATGAGCATCCAGGCCGTCCTGGTGCCCGGCATGGGCGTGGCGACCGCACAGGCGGGCGTGGACGGCACGCGCGCCAACCAGACGCTCATCTTCCAGGAGATGCGCAAGGGCACCGACCCGGACGAGATCCTGCGCATGCTTTCTGAGGATCCCCGCCTGCAGAGCCGCCAGTTCGGGATCGTGGACATGCGCGGCCGCATGACCGGCTTCTCGGGGGCCGGCAACGGCTACGCCTCCCTGGCGGTGCAGAGTGAGGTGCGCGGGGAGGGGATCTTCTTTGCCGTGCAGGGCAACATCCTGGAGTCCGATGACGTGGTGCTGGACGCCGTGGACGCCTTCCTGGCCGCGCAGGGCACCGTGCTGGACCGGGTGATGGCCGGCATGGAGGCCGCCGACAACGCCGGCGGGGACAGCCGCTGCAACTGTCGCACGGCGCCCGTCCCCGAGACGGAGGACCGCTGCCAGCACCGCACCGCCCAGGTGGCCTACCTGGCCGCCGCCCTGCCCCAGGACGCCACGAACGATACCCCGAGCGGCGGCGAATACGCGCTCTTCCTGGACGTGGATGACGAGAACATCCAGCCCGCCGAGAGCGCCAATCCCGTGCAGACGCTGCGCCTGCGCTACGACGCCTGGAAGGCCGGCGGCGGGTGGGCCGAGCTGACGGCCGCTGGCAGCGGCCCGTCGTGAGGCGCCGGCACTAGCTCAAGCGCCCTCTCGCGCCGCCGGCCGGAGGTCCCGTCCCCGGCGCCCCCCGCGCGGGCTCAGGAGGCCGGGCCAGCCCCGGCCTCCGGCCCATCCGGCCCCGTGAACTCCGCCGCTACCTCCAGGCGTCGGAGGCGCGCGCGCTTCTTGTCCTGATGCCCGCGCATGCGCGCGAAGATGCTCACCAGGGCGCGCACGGCGTCCACGATATGGGGCCCCTTGTTCAACATGACGCACTCGGCGCGCTCGCCCATGGCGGCGTCGGTGATCTCGGCGCGCGACGGGCGGCCCTTCTTGGCCAGCCCCTCCATGACCTGCGTGGCCCACACCGCCGGGACGTGGGCGGCCTCGGCCAGCCACAGGATCTCCTCCTGCACCTCGGCCATGCGCACGAAGCCGCCCTCCACGGCCAGGTCCCCGCGCGCGATCATCACGCCCAGGGGGCCGCCGCGCAGCCCCTCGAGGAGCATGGCCGGGAGCTGCTGGAACGCCTTCACCGTCTCGATCTTGAGGATGATGCCGAGCTCCTGGCCGCCCGCCCCCGCCAGCTCCTCGTGCAGGCGGCGCACGTCCTCGGCGCTGTGCACGAACGAGTAGCCGACCAGGTCCGCGTGGCGCGTGATGAAGGGGAGCAGCGCCAGGTCCTCCCGCGTCAGGGACGGGAGGGGGAGCACGGTGTCGGGCAGGTTGATGCCCTTCTCGGCCTTGAGCTTCTCACCCTTGGCCCGCGCGCCCGTGACCTCCACGGTGACCTCCTCCCCGGTCGCGCGCACCACGCCGCCGATCTTGCCGTCGTCGAACCAGATGCGATGGCCCTCGGCTACGGCGTCGAGCACTCCGGCGGGCAGGCAGGCAATGCGTGCGGGCTCGCGTTCGCCGGTTTCGGGATGGGTGCGCGCGGCCCGCGCATCGGCTGGATCACGCGTGAGTATCAGCAGATCGCGGGGGCGCAGGAGGAGGTGGCGCTTGCGCTGCGGCAGTGGCCCGACCCGGGCGCTCGCGCCGGCCTCCTTGCCCGCGCGCCGCTGCGAGACGGCCGTGCCCCCCAGGATGAATGACGCCGCGTCGAGCTCCGCCCACCGGCTCGCGCCCACCTCCTCCACCACCTCCAGGTGGCGCTTCTCTCCACGCGCGTCCGTGAAGTCGAGACGGTCACCCGTGGTCACGCCGGCCAGGAAGTCACCGGGCAGGGGCAGCGTGGCGCGCGGCTTCTCGGGCGCCTCTTCCAACGCCTCGGCGGGCGTCAGCCAGACGCGCGCCGGCCGCCGCGCCCGTCCGAGCGCATCCAGGCGTGGGGAGACGCGCGCGACCTCCGGGCCCGGGGGCAGCGGCCCCGTGCGCACGCGCGGGCCGGGCAGGTCCATGAGCACCCGGCAGGCGCGGCCCGTCTCCTCCACGGCCCGGTGCAGGTTGGCGATCATGCTCTCCCACGTGTCCGGGCCATCGTGGGCGCAGTTGATCCGCATGCAGTCCATACCCGCGGCCACCAGGTCCCGCACGAAGCCGTAGTCGTCGGCCGCCGCGGTGGGCATGGTGACCATGATGCGCACGGCGCGGTCCTCGGGGGCGGGACCGAAGAGCGCCTCGGTGCGGCGTACGAGCAGGGCGCTGGCGCGCGCCGGGCTGAGGGCGTCGCGCGGTTCGCGCCCCGCCTGCTCGGCGTGCAGGCGGCGCAGCACGCCCAGCACGGACTCGAGCGTCCACAGGACGTGGGACTCCGCCCGTCCCAGCGAGGAGAGGCCGTGGCGCGTGAGCCGCTCCTGCAGTTCGCGCAGGTCACGGGAGCGCAGCGTGAGGTAGTGGAGCAGGTTGCGCGCGCTCTCGCGCGCATCGCCCGGAAGCGCCGCGAGGAGTTGCTCCCGCTCGGCCTCGCGCAACGCCAGCTCATGGCGCAGCCCGAGGAGCTGCTCGAAGAGTTCGGCGTAGTCATCCGGTGGGGCGCTCACGGCGTCTTCCTCCGTCGGGGGTTCGTTGGCGGTGCAGTGTGCTCGGCGGGGAAGGGAGCCGCAAGAAGGGGGCGAGGGGGCCGCATGGTCAGCGGACCGCCGCCACCACCGCGTCCACCCGCCCCGCCACCGGCCGAGCGGCGTCCAGCGCCGGCTTGACTTCGGTTTTTATTCGGGTCATTCTTCCGTGTCCACCGGCCCTTGTAAGCGACGTCCCCGCGCCGCTCACCGGGCGCCTCCATCCACACTCGTCCACGCATCGTCCGAGGAAGAATCACCTGTGCCAGCCTTCGTCGAACTTCGCGCCCACTCCTGTTTCTCCTTCGGGGATGGCAGCGCCTCCCCGCAGGCGCTGGTCCGCCGCGCCGCGGAACTGGGCTATCCGGCGCTGGGGCTCACGGACAGCGCGGACCTGGGCGGCGCCATCCGCTTCACCCTGGAGGCCAACCAGGCGGGCATCAAGCCCATCGTGGGCGCCGAGCTGCTGGTGGACGGCCATCCCACCGCCTTCCTGGCCCGCAACGCCGCCGGCTACCGCAACCTGGCCGCGCTGGTGACCCGGGCGCGGGTGGGGGATCTGCGGCGCTGGGAGGAGGGCGGTGGGGGAGAGGACGGGCAGCATACCAGTGGAATCCCATCCACTGACGGCCACGATAATACGTACATACAGTCAGATGGGGAGAGACGCCGGATTCCGGCGGGCTGGGGTGAGCCTGTCTCGCTGACCCGGCCGGGCTCCGGCGGGGGGCGCTCCGGCGCCGGCCGCGCCGCCGCTTCCCCCGGCCTCCCGCCGCACGGCTCCCAGCCCCCCGCCCCCCGCACGCGCGACCTGCGCCGCCCCCGCGGACAGCCCGGCCTCACCTTCGAGGATCTCACCGTGCACGCGGAGGGGCTCTGGTGCCTCACCGGCCCGGCCACGGGGGAGATTGCCACCTATCTGCGCACCGGCCGCGCCGCGGACGCCGTCTACCAGCTGGAGCGCTGGCGTGACCTCTTCGGCAGCAAGCTGGCCGTGGAGGTGCAGCTCCATCATGCCGGCGGCCACGAGGCGGCGCTGGCCGCCGAGCTGATCCAGCTGGCCGAGCGGAGCGGCCTGCCGTGGGTGGTGGCCAACGACCCGCGCTACCTGGACGGCGCCGGCCGCCTGGTGCATGACCTCCTGGTGGCCAACCGGGCCGATGTGACCGTGGACACGGCGGCCTCCTGGGGGTTGCTGCTGCCCAACGGCGAGTGGCGGCTCAAGTCCCCGCGGGAGATGGCGGTGCTGTGGCAGGGCAGGGAGCGCGGGTTGGAGGCCGCGGCCGCCGTCGCTTCCGACTGTGGCGCCTTCGACCTGCGCTGGCTGCGGCCCCCCATGCCCCGCTTCCAGGTCCCCGAGGGAGAGACGGACCACACGCACATGCGCGCCCTCACGTACGCGGGCGCGCGCGAGCGGTGGGGGGAGCTGGACGCCCGCCAGGAGGCGCAGCTGGAGCACGAGTTGGGCGTCATCGGCCGGCTGGGCTTCGACGGCTTCTTCCTGGTCATGTATGACGCCATACGTTTCGCTCGTGAGCGGGGGATCCTCTGCCAGGGGCGGGGCAGCGCCGCCAATTCAGCCGTGGCCTACTGCCTGGGCATCACGGCGGTGGACCCCGTGCGCCATGGCCTCCTCTTCGAGCGCTTCCTCTCCGAGGTGCGCACCGACGGCATGACCGAGGCGCCCGACATCGACGTGGACTTCGAGATGCACCGTCGCGAGGAGGTGCTCGACTACATGTATTCCCGTTATGACCGCTCGCAGGCGGCCATCACGGCGGTGCACCAGGAGTACCACGCCCCGAGCGCGCTGCAGGACTGCATGCGGGCGCTCGGCTATCAAGCGGAACAGGCGTTTGCATTGTCCAAACGGATCCACGGCCTGGCGCCCAGTGAGGGTGCCGCCCGCCTGCGCGAGGGGCTGGCCGAGGCCCAGGGGCTGGACCTCACCGAGCCGCGCGCCCGCGCCCTGCTGGCGGCGCTCGAGGGCCTGGACGACGTGGTGCGCATGCGCTCCACGCACCCCGGCGGCTTTGTCCTCTCGGACGGCCCGCTGGGCGCGTGGATGCCCATCGAGCACACCACCATGGGGCGCACCATCCTGCAGTTCGACAAGGATGACCTGGACGCCGCCGGCGTGCCCAAGTTCGACTTCCTGGGACTCGGCGGCCTCTCCGCCGTGCACCTGGCCTTCGACGCCATCGAGCGCCGCACGGGAGAGTACAAAGAATTGTACAATATTCCCGTAGATGACGCTGCCACCTACGATCTCATCCAGCGCGGGGAGACGGTGGGCACCTTCCAGATCGAGAGCCGCGCCCAGATCCAGTCCATCCTGCAGACGGAGCCCACCCGCCTCTACGACATCGTGGTGCAGGTGGCGCTCATCCGCCCCGGCCCCATCCAGGCCCGCTTCGTCCACCCCTACACCGAGCGCCGCCTGGGTCGCGCGGAGGTCCACTACGAGGACCCCCGCCTGGAGCCCATCCTGCGCCGCACCTACGGCGTGCCCATCTTCCAGGAGCAGGCCATGGCCATCTCCATGGCGCTGGGCGGCTTCAGCGCCGCCGAGGCCGACGAACTGCGGCGCGCCATGGGCCACAAGCGCAAGCTTCCCCGATTGCACGCTGCGCTGGAGAATCTTCGGCTACACATGGAGGCGAACGGCGTAAACGCCTCTGTAGCCGAACAAATAGTGGAGGATCTTCACTCTTTTGCCAACTACGGCTTCCCCGAATCGCACGCCTGGAGCTTTGCCCTCATCGCCTACGCCACGGCCTATCTGAAGGCCAACTACCCCGCGGAGTTCTACCTGGGGTTGCTGAACGCCTGGCCCATGGGCTTCTACCCGCCCGCCACGCTCGTGCACGACGCCCGCCGCCATGGGGTGAACGTCCTGGGGCCGTGCCTCAAGGTGGGCGCCTGGGACTGCACCATCGAACCCCTTCCAAGCGACGTCCCCGCGGCCGCCTCACCGGAGACACCGAGCGTGCGCGGCCTGGCTGAGCACCAGATCGCGCTCCGCGTGGGCTGGCGCCACATCCGCGGCCTGGGCGAGCGGGCGCGGCAGGCGCTGCAGGAGGCGCACGCGGCCGGGCCCTTTGCCAGTATCCAGGACGTGGTGCGCCGGGCCGGCCTGCAGCGGGCCGAAGCCCTCCACCTGGCGCGCGCCGGCGCCTTCGAGGCCTTTGCCCCCGGCCGCCGCAAGGCCGCCTGGGAGGCCCTCCGCGCCGCCGGCGACCTGCTGCCGCTGGCCCCCGCCCGCCACCTCCCCTTCGACCCGGCGGAGTTGGAGGGGGAGGAACTGGTCTTCCTGGACTACCTGGCCACCGGCATCAGCGTGCACGGCCACCCCATGGACCACATGCGCGAACGCCTGGCCGCCGCCGGCGTCACCGACAGTCGCGGCCTGGAGGATCTACCGGGTGGCGCCCGCGTGGTGGTGGCGGGTCTGGTCGTGGCGCGCCAACACCCCGAGACGGCCAAAGGCACCGTCTTCGTCCTCCTGGAGGACGAGCACGGCTTCATGAACGTGATCGTGCCCGCCAAGCTCTACGAACGGAACCGCGAAGTGG
>JBBDRO010000115.1:0-14251 GCA_040905425.1 Gemmatimonadota bacterium
TAACCCCGGTCTGGAGCGCAACCAGCCCGCCGGGCACGATCAACTCCGCTTCGGGGCTGTTCACCGCCGGCAATACGCTGGGCACGTACCCGGCGAGCGTCACGGCCACTTCGGGATCGATCTCCGGCACGGCCACGGTCACGGTCATCGCGGGTCCGCTCGCTTCGATCACCGTCGAGCCGAACCCGGTCACCCTTCAGATCGGCACCGAGCAGCAGTTCACCGCAACGGGCCGGGATGCCGGTGGCAACCAGGTTCCGCTGACGGCGGTCTGGAGCGCGACCGACCCGCCGGGTACGATCAACTCCGCTTCGGGGCTGTTCACCGCCGGCAATACGCTGGGCACGTACCCGGCGAGCGTCACGGCCACTTCTGGATCGATCTCGGGCACGGCCACGGTCACGGTCATAGCGGGTCCGCTCGCTTCGATCACCGTCGAGCCGAATCCGGTGACGCTGGCGGTCGGAGCGCAGCAGCAGTTCATCGCAACGGGCCGGGATGCCGGTGGCAACCCGGTTCCGCTGACGGAAGTCTGGAGCTCGACCGACCCGCCGGGCACGATCAACTCCAGTACCGGGCTGTTCACCGCCGGCGGCACGCTGGGCACCTACCCGGCGAGCGTGACGGCAACGTCGGGATCGATCTCGGGCACCGCGACGGTCACCGTCATAGCGGGTCCGCTGGTCTCGATCACCGTCTCGCCAAATCCAACCTCTGTTGAGACCACGAATCAGCGGCAGTTCACGGCGGTCGGAAGAGATGCGGGCGGCAACGTCGTACCGATCAGTGAGTTCTGGAGCACGACGGTCACCGGCGGCACCATCACCGCGGCAGGCCTCTTGACCGCCGGCGGCACGACGGGGCTTTACGTCGACGGCGTCCGGGCTACGGACGGTGCGGTATCCGGAGCGGCGACGGTGACCGTAACGGCGCCCGTGGTCATTCCTCCGCCCCTCCCCGCTGCCGGAACCCGTATGATTGCTCGCGTGGCCTGGACGTGCACCGACGGCAGCATCACGGGAGACGTGGCCACGAACCAGTTGCCAGGTGAAGTGCCACCGGGCTCGGTCACGCAGTCGAACTGTCCCATCATCGGGACCATCGATATCGGCGGACCGGCGGCCAAGGCGGCATACGTAGACTTCCTGGCCGCCTATGCGGTGCTGGAGGCCACGGCCTGCGGTGTTACCCTGACCGGGACCCTGGCTGGCCAGAACCTGCCGGCAGGCGTGTACTGCTTCGACAACGCAGCGGCGCTGACGGGGACACTGACGCTCACCGGCACGGCGACCGACCAGTGGCTGTTCAAGATCGGCGCGGCCGGAATCCCGGGCGGGCTGACGACCACTAGCTTCGACGTGGTCATGGCGGGCGGCGCCTCCCCATGCAATGTGACCTGGTGGACGCGGCAGGCCGCCACCACGACGGTCTCCGACTTCAAGGGCCACATCCTGGCCGGAGCCGCCATCAGCTTCACCGGCGGTACGTACAGGGGGAACGCGTGGTCGCAGGAAGACGTCACCGTCACGGGCACGGTCGTCGACGCGTGCAACGCACCATGAGCACCATAGAAAAACGATTCAGCGTTCACGCGCCGGTATCAACCGGATCGCGGTTCAAAACTTGGCCGGGAATGATCATGTCACCAAGACAATGGACTATCTATACGATGGCGGCCCTGCTCCTTGCTGCTCCGCTGGCAGCGCAGAGGCCTGCCGTGGTCGAGATCGGCGGATTCGGTCAGTGGACCCGCTTCGATGACAATGCCGGACGGGAAAACGCCAGGCCGGAAAACGGACTAGGCTACGGCGGTCGGGCCGGTGTCTTTCTGTCTCGCAACTGGCAGCTCGAGGCCGATGGATACTACTCGCCGCAGGACAGGAAGCTGACCGAGGAGTTCTGCTGCCTCGGCCTGTTTCCAGACGAGGTCAACGCTTCGGCGTTCGCCCTTCGCCTGAACTACAACGTGCCTCTCGGCATGGGCGCGCGCAGCCACTTCATCCTCGGTGGCGGGGCGGTGCGGACGAAATACGCGTTCGTAGGTGGCAACGCACCGGACAGCTCGGTGGCCAACTTTGGCGCGAGTGGACTCGCGGGTCTTCGAGTGGGTCTCATGGGCCCCCTTGCCCTGCGTGTCGATGGTGTGGCGGACTACATGCCGCAGCATGAGCCGGACGCAAATCTGAACCTGCACGTGCGTGCGGGACTCAGCTTGCTGCTGGGCTCGGAGCGTGCCGCTCCAGTGGAGGTATACGTACCGCCGCCGGCGCCGACACCTGCGCCCACGCCAACGCCGAGGCCGGCACCCACTCCAGCACCGCCACCGGTCGAGAACCCGGTTACGGTGTGCATCATCGATCCGTCGCAGCCGTCGGGGATCCGCATGCAGAGCGCGTTGTACCGCGTCGAGCAGCGTGACACGGTGGTCATGCAGAGCGGCAACCGTGTACCGCTGAGCCGGGTGGTTGGTAATGCCAATATCGCGCGGGACGCAGTGTGGTTCACGCGCGGCGAACCGATCGAGGTGATGGTCGGGACGGAGGCGGTGCGGTACACCGCGTATCCGGGGGCCAGGACAATGGATCCGGATCGCATTGTGTACCTGGGCACCATCAACGGCTACCCGGTTTATGCGGATCGGGACCGGCTCATGGGCGTCATGGGTGACCTGAACGCGGCCCGCGGGGCCGATCCGAACCGTGACGTAGGCGTCATGCTGGCCGAGCACCGGGATCTGCGTGAGGCAGTCGAGGCTCTGCCGCACCTGTACGTTCCGCTCGAACGAACGGGCTGCGTCTTCCAGCCGCTACAGATGATGCAACCCATCATCAAGGGCAGGTAGCAGCGCGCGGGCCGGTGGGTCGACGCTGAGCGTCGGGCCAGCGGCCGCATGAAGAGCCGCCGGGCGCCCCTTCGGGGGAGCCCGGCGGTTCTGCGTATGACGCGATCTGCGGGCAGAGGGCGGTGGCGGTTGGCACCTCAGATCCGCTGCCAGGTCAGATATCTCCCGGGCCTCGAGCGCGGAAGCCTCCCCCCGCGCGCTCTGACCAGCCGGCCTGTACGTGCGGTCCGAGCTGATCCCATCCCGAGGCCGACGTGATGCAGAGGAGCCGGTCGTGCTGCTCGAGCCGGGTGTCGGGCCGAGCGGCCGTCATGTGCTCGCCGCGGATGATCGTGAGGATGTTGACCTCCTCCGTGTGGAGGCGCAGTTCACGGATCTCTTTGCCTTCGAGCCAGCTCCGGGGCGCCACCGTAGCTATGGAGAGGCGGCGGCCACCCTCGAGATCCACCGGAATCCCCGCCATCATCAGCGATACCAGGTCGACCCGGCCCACGTCATCCGGGAGGGTGACGTTGCGGTCGTGCAGGATGCGGAGAGCAATACGAAGATGATCGGCGTGATGAGCGGGCGAATCGCCTCGGCTGAACACCTGCGCCTCGTACAACCCCTTGAAGCGGGACTGGCTCGACAGGGTGATCTGCACGAAATAGCTGAGCATCAGCGCCAGGGCGGCGGGCACGAGCAACTGGTAACTACCGGTCATTTCCGTGACCATGATCAGGGCGGCGATAGGTACGTGCGCCGCGCCAGCGAACACCGCCGCCATGCCCACGATGACGAAGGGCGGGACCGGTTGATTGAACACGGCGCCCAGAAACCCGCCGATCATCGCCCCGACGAAGAGCGTCGGCGCGAATACGCCCCCGGAACCGCCCGACCCGATCGTAAAGGAGAAGGCCACGGTCTTTGCGAGTGCGAGCAGGAGCATCAGGCCGATCGTCAGCTGGCCGTAGATGGCCATCTGGATCCACCCGTAACCGCCGCCGAGTACCTGGGGAAGGGCCAGCGCAATGAGTCCCACGCCGAGACCGCCCAGCGCTGGCTTGAGATGGGGTGGACCGGGTAGTGCCTGGAAGCCCGCGCGAATCCTGTAGAAGATCACCGGCAGCGCGGCCGCGGCCACACCGGCAGCGATTCCCAGCAGGGCATACCACCCGTACTCGAATACGCTCGGGGCAACCACTCCGGAAGGGATTTCGAAGAGTGGTTCCCAGCCGAGAAACAGGCCGGTCACCGCATAGGCCCCCACGGAGGCGAGCATAGTATAGAGGAGCGCGGCCGCCTCGAACTCCATTCCTCGATACAGGATTTCGATGGCCAACAACGCCGCCCCGAGGGGGGTTCGGAACACGGCGGCAATGCCAGCGGCTAGCCCCACCACCAGGAGCAAGCGCCGCTCATCCTCCGACTGGTGGGTGATTCTGGCGTACACGGATCCGAGCGTGGCGCCGATCAGGGCAACGGGTCCCTCGCGACCCGCGGCACCTCCCGATCCGATCGTAATGGCCGACGCGATCGCCTTCACGGGCGCAACCCGCAGTCGCAGGTTGCCGGAGGTGCGGTGGAAGGCACGTATGGCGGCATCCGTACCGTGACCCTCCGCTTCAGGAGCGAAGCGAAAGATCAGCAGTCCGGAAATCAACCCCCCGAGCGTCGTCGAGAGGGGGATGAGCCAGAGCCGATGCGCACCCACGATCTCCTGGAGTGTGCCGCCCTCATTGGGGAGACCCGGTGGTTGGTAGCCGGCCAACTCTCCCAGGAACAGGCCATGGGCCAACCGCAGGCCGTAAACGAAGAGGATCGCGCCGAAGGAAACCAGGATGCTCAGCACGAGCGAGTGGACAATCAGCCGGTGCTGGCGGTTGCGCAGGAACTGCAGGACCGCTCCGCGGAGGTCGCGGATGCGCTTGCGATAAGAAGGCTCCGGGCCAGCCGGAGGGCTCGTCTGATCGGTGTCGTCTGCCATGCACGCGAAAGAAGTGGAGAGCCGTTGCCGCTCGCGACAACCTATCAGGAGCCACCGCTTCGTGCTCGAATCGGTTCCAGCCTCCCCTGCCCGGCGGCAGCCTTGACACCGCGCCCCTGTCTACTACATCATGTAGCAGTAGCTACTACAGCACGTAGTAAAGGAGGAGGCCCATGTCCGATCAGTCCGCGAGCCGCACACCCCTGAGCCAAGCCGAGCTGGACGCCCTCAAGGCGCTCTGGGAACTCGGCCCCAGCCCGGCCGGCGACGTGCGCCATATTCTTGGCCTCCAGGGCCGCGCTTGGGCCTACACCACCACCAAGACCATCCTGGACCGGCTGGAGGAGAAGGGCTACGTGCGCCGTGACCGGAGCGGCACGCCCCACGTCTACGTGCCGGTGGTCAGCGCCGACGGCGTGGCGCGGGAGCGGCTGGGGGAGATTCGCGACGACCTCTTCGCCGGCCGGGACCTCCCCCTCGTGCGGGCGCTCCTGGACGGCGCGCGCCTGGCCCCCGACGAGATCGCCGAGCTGCGGGCGTCGCTGGACATCATGGAGGCGGCCGAGTGGAGGGACACGTGAACTGGCTCCTGCAGAACGCCGTCCTGGCCACGGCGGCGGCGCTCACGCTGCTGGCCGTGCTGCGGCGGTGGCGGCCGGCGCCCGGGGTGGAGCACCTCCTCTGGCTGGCGCTGGCGGTGAAGTTCCTCCTGCCGCCGGTAGCGCCCCTCTACCTGCCGGTGCTAAGCGACGTCCCCGCGCCGGCCGCCGTCCTCCTCCCCACCGTCCCCGCGGCCTCTCCTTCGGGGGGCCCGGACCCGTCCGCCGCAGCGGCGGGGCGCCCTCCGGCCGGCGCGACCGGGACGCCGCGAGGCGCTGGCGCGCCTCCCACGCGCCGTACGGTCGTGCTGATGCTGGCCCTCGTCTGGCTGGCTGGCGCCGTGGTGGTGGCGTTCCGCACGGGTGCCGGCTGGCTGCGCTGGCGGCGGGGCCGCCGCCCCGGCCCGGCGCCAGCGGCGCTCGCGGCCCTGGTGCGTGAGGTGGCCGCGGAGATGGGTGTGCGCCCGCCCGCCGTGGTGCTGGACCGTGCGCTGGCCGCACCGCTGGTGGCGGGGCTGTTCCGTCCGCGGCTCCACTGGCCGGCCCGCCTGCTGGGCGCCCTCCCGGACGCCCGCGCCCGCACGGTGGTGGCCCACGAGCTGGCGCACCTCCGCCGCCGCGACCTGTGGAGCGGCCCCGTCGAGCTAGCGGGCGGTGTGGTGTGGTGGTGGAATCCGGGGTGGCACCTGGTGCGGCGGCGCCTGCGGGACGCGGCCGAGCGGGCGTGCGACGCGGCCGTGGTGCGCCGCTACCCCGGACAACGACGCGCCTATGCCGAGGCGCTCCTGGACGTGGCGGCCCGCGGCGCCGCGGGCGCCCGGCCGGCGCTGGCGCTGGGGGTGGACGGGCCGGGGCCGCTGCGGCGTCGGCTGCGGGAGATCCTGCGGCCAGCGGCGCGGCCGGCGTCCCGGCGCGGCTGGCTCGCGGTGCTCCTCGTGGCGGTGGCGGTGCTCCCGGCGTGGCGCCTGGCACCGCCGCCGGTAGGGGCTGATGCCGCAGGGGCGCCTGCGGCGCAGGCGGACGTGGTGGCGGCGCTGGCCCGGGCGGCGGCGGATCCCGCGGCCACGGTGCGCCGGGTGGCGGCCAACGGCCTCCGCGACATCGGCGGCGCGGCGGCCGAGGCGGTGCTGCGGCGCCTGCTCGACGATCCGGACGACAACGTGCGGCGCGTGGCGCGGGTGGGGCTCGGCCTCGAGCCACCCGCCCCCAACAAGGTCTTCCCCGAGGGCGGGCGCCCGGCGCCGCCCCCGGCGGACACCCTGACCGCCATCCGCGCGCGGCTGTCCCGCGGGGACGATGACGCCCGCCTGCGCGCCGCATGGAAGCTCGGCAACCTGCGTGACGACCGCGCGCTGGACGCCCTCGCGGCCGCCCTCGGTGACCCGGACTTCCACGTGCGGCAGGCGGCGGCGGATGCCCTCGGCAACGTGGGCAGTGCCCGGGCGGCGCCGGCCCTGGTGGCCGCGCTCCAGGACCGCCACCCGCGCGTGCGCCAGAGCGCGGCCAGCGCGCTGGGCAACGTGCAGGCGCCGGAGGCCGCGCCGCGGCTGGTGCCACTCCTGTCGGATGCCGATGCCCACGTCCGCGGGGCCGCTGCCTACGCCATCGGCCACACGGGCGGCCGCGCGCAGGTCGGCGCGCTGGCCGGTGCCCTGGAGGATCCCGCCGAGCACGTGCGCATGGCGGCGGCGAGTGCCCTTGGCGCCCTCGGGCGCGGGAGGACGCCGTGAGCGTCCGGACCAAGGCGTGGGCCGCGGCCGCGGCGCTGGTGTTCATCCCCGCCGCTCCCCTGGCGGCGCAGGATGCGCCGCCCCCCGCCTGCGCCTGGCTGGACCCGGCCGTGGCGCTGGACACGGCGGCCGTCCACCGGTACGCGCTCACCCTCCTCGAGGTGCCGGACGGGGCGGCGCGGGAGGCGGCGGCGCGGGCGCTGGGCCGGGCATCGTCGCTTCCATCCGGAGCGGAGGGTGACGTGGGGCCGGTGAAGAGCGCCCGGCAGGCGCTCGAGATTACCATCAACGATCCGGCGCAGGGGGTGCGTATGGCCGCAGCGTGCGCCCTGGGCCGCCACGGGCAGGCGAGCGCATTGACCCTGCTGGAGGGCCGCCGCCGGACGGCGCCGCCCGCGTTGATCCAGGCCATCGACTGGGCCCTGGCCGCCATCCGCTCCCGGAGCGCCCCTGCGCTGCTCCTCCGGGGGGCCACGGTGGTGGACGGCACCGGGGCGGCGCCGCGGTCGCACACCTCCGTGCTCGTGGAGGGCCGGATCATCACCCGTGTGGGTCCGGACGGCTCCTTTCCCGTGCCGGCGGCCGCCCGCATCGTGGACGCCACGGGGCGCTGGGTGACGCCCGGCCTCTGGGACATGCACGTGCACCTGGAGAAGGCGGGGGCCGCGGCGCTCGCCCTGTTCGTGGGCAGCGGCGTGACGTCGGTGCGGGATATGGGTGGGGACCCGGCCTGGCTCCTGGCGCTGCGGCGGGAGGTGGCGGCGGGGGCGCGGGTGGGGCCCCGCATCGTGACGCCGGGGCCCATGCTGGAGGCGCCCGCCACGCTGAAGCGCATGGCCGGCCTGCCCACACGGGAGCCGTGGCGGCGGACGCGCGTGGCCGTGCCCGGGCCGGAGGCGGCGGCCGGCGTGGTGGACTCGGTGGCGGCGCTCGGGGTGGACTTCATCAAGATCCGCGAGTCCGTGGATCTGGCCACGTACCGGGCGGTGGTGACGGCGGCCCGCGAGCGCGGCCTGAAGGTGGCCGGCCATGCGCCCTTCGAGATGGACCCGCGCGCGGGCGCGCGCCTGGGCCTGGCCACCTTCGAGCACGCCTCCTATCCCTACCCGCTGGACACCGTGCCCCGCGCCCGGGCGGAGGTGCTCCGGGCCTTCCGCGAGGGGGGCACCGCCATCGTGCCCACCATGGTGGCGTGGTTCACCAACCTCATGCACCCCGACTCGGTCCGGCTCCTCATGGCCGACACCGAGGGGGCACGGGATCCGCGCCGACCGCTGCTGGCCCCGACGCTCGTGGAGGAGTGGGGCTATGACCTGCTGGACCGGGAGCCCATGGGCGCCGCCACGCTCCGGGGGTGGTGCGGCTTCGTGAATCGGACGCTGGTGGACCTGGCCGCCATGCACCGCGCCGGCGTGCCGGTGCTGCCGGGGACGGACCTGGCGGGGGTGGGGCTCTTCCCCGGCTGGTCGCTCCACGACGAGCTGGAGCTCCTGGTCGAGGGAGGTGTGCTCACGCCCGCCGAGGCGCTCCGGGCCGCCACCGCGGAGGCCGCCCGGCACGCGGGGCGGGGGCAGGAGGTGGGCACGGTGGCGCCGGGCAAGCGGGCGGACCTCCTCCTCCTCCGCGCCGACCCCACCGCCGACGTGGGTGCGCTACGGGAGCTGGACGGGCTGGTGCTGGCTGGGACGGTGCTGGACGGGGCGCGGCTGGCGGAGCTCCGGGGCGGGGTGCCGCTGGCGCGGCCGGCGGGGGTGGGGCTGCTGCCGGGGGTGGCGGAGGCGGGGTGCGGGCCACAGTCCGGCCGCTGAATACCGCGGAGCGCCTGACCACCGCGTCGTCTGGCCACGTACGGCATTCCCCCACAAATGCCGCGGGCTTTCCCGGATGGCCCCGGCACGCGCCGGCGGCCAACGTGAGGCATCCCCACCCGCCCGTGCGCGCCGCGGGCGGCCGTGTGCCCATCCTCGCGGGAGGCTCCCATGCTCATTGCTCCGCGTCCGCTCCCCCGCCGGGCGTTCGTGCGCACTACCGCCCTGGGCCTGGCTGCCCTTCCGTTCCTTGACCTGGGGGAGGCGGCAGGGCTCTGGGCGGCGCCGCGCCACCGGGTAGCGCTGGTGCGGACCGGCGACCGGCGGCAGGGGGTCCGCCAGGCGCTCAGGCTCCTGGACCTCGCGCCGGTGGCGGGGCGCAGGGTAGTGGTGAAGCCCAACTTCAACAGCGCCGATGGCGGGCCCGCGTCCACCCACAATGACACGCTCGCCCAGCTCGTGGCCGAACTGCACGAACGGGACGCCCGCAGCATCACGCTGGGGGAGTCCAGCGGGCCGTCCGTGACCCGGAGCGTTATGGAGAGGAAGGGGGTCTTCGACCTGGCCGCCGCCGAGCGCTTCGAGGTGGTCAACTTCGACGAGATGCCTGAGGACGGCTGGGTCCCGCGCACCGGCGAGCACTGGCCCGAGGGGTTCCACCTGCCCCGCCTGGTCACGGACGCCGAGTACCTGGTCTCCACCTGCTGCCTGAAGACCCACGGCTCCGGCGGCGTGTTCACCATGTCGCTGAAGCTCGCCGTGGGCCTCACGCCGAAGCCCATCCGCCGGGGCATGCACCGCTCACCGGACATGCGCCGCATGATCGCCGAGCTGAACGGCGGCTACACGCCGCAGCTCGTGGTGCTGGACGGCGTGGAAGCGTTCACGGACGGGGGCCCCTCGCGCGGCGAGCTGAAGCGGGGTGACGTGGTGGTGGCGGGGCACGACCGGGTGGCCGTGGACGCCGTGGGCGTGGCCATCCTGAAGGAGCTGGGCGCCAACGCCGCCATCATGGAGCGGCCCATCTTCCAGCAGGAGCAGCTGGCCCGCGCCGTGGAGCTGGAGCTGGGGGCCACGGGTCCCGCCGACATCGAGATCGTGACGGGCGACGACGCCAGCCGGACCTACGCGGACCGGGTGGAGGGGATCCTGGCGCAGGGCTGAGCGCCCGAACGACGAGGCTCACGATTCCGGACTCATGATCCCGGCTGCACGAGGGGGTAGCGGCGCACGAAGGGCACGTCGTAGTCATCCTTCCAGACGCCCAGCACCCAGGCCTCGCCGATCTCGTGGACGGTGAAGCGGGGCGGCATGTCCACGTTGCCCAGCCAGCGGCCGTCAGGGCGGAAGACCATCCAGGTGCTGGGCTCTTCCCCCTGCTCCGGGGCGGGCACGCCGCGGGCAAAGCTCGCGTAGTCGTAGAAGGCGACCGCATCCACGTGGTCGTGGCGCCGTGCCCAGATGTTGCCGGCGGGGTCGATACGCAGCTCCGCGAACAGCGGATAGGGCTTCCCAAGGGCCTCCTCGAGGCGCTCTTCCATGCGCAGGCGCTCCTGCCCGTTCCCACGCAAGAGATTCATGACGTAATCTTCGAAGCGACGTACGTCCTCTCCATCCACCACCCGGGCCGCACCTGCCACGCGGATCACCATGCGCACTGGACCGGCCGCGTCGCGCAGCCGGATGTCCGGTTCGAAGCTGGTGGCCAGCACACCCTGGCCCATCCCCATGGCCAGACCGCGGCCGAAGAGCGCCCAGGAACTGCCCAGCCCCCCATGGCCCTCCGGAGAACTCCACGCGTACTCACGCTCCCGATCCGGGAGCGTGTCCACGTGCGCCAGGAGCTGGCCATCCAGGTCGTACCAGCCGAGTACGGCCTTCGTGATGTGGATCCCCGGCTCGGTGGGACGCTCCCCGGCGCCCCCGAGCCCCAGGAAGCGCCCCTCCGTGCACCCCGCAACCCGCCAGGTGTCCAGGGGCACATCGCGCACGTACGTCCCGGGGGCGGCGAACGCCGCGAAGTGCCGGTCCACCCGCACGTAGACCGTGTCCGCCCCGCAGGCAAAGGACTCCCGGGTGGTGGTCGGCCGGGCGGGGAACTCGCCCGGGCCGCTCCCCGTGCGGCCGGCCAGACCGAGGAAGCGCCCGTCCTCCGCGAAGAAGAAGACCCCCGGCGCCCACGGGTCATAGACGGCCAGGGCGCCGCTGCCCAGCGCGTGCACGCCCGCCACGGCGGCGAAGGGAACCACGGCATGCCCGACCATGGCCTGGCCGATCTCCAGCTCCGGGGCGTCGGCCAGGCGCCAGCGCGCGGCCTCCGTCCAGAGCGGCGCGGCGTTCACCGCCACGCGCACCCCGGCGCTGTCCGTCACGGTGAAGGCGTTGCCCGGCGCGACGTCTTCCGCCGCGCCGCACGCGGTGAGGGCCGCCACCAGGACGAGCGGGACGAGGTCGGCCGGGCAGGAACGCATGCGTCCGCGGTTCGAGGGTGGATGAGGGACGTCGCCTAACGAAACCTGCGGCGGTGGCTGGCGGGGCGCCCAACCCACACATGCCCCGCTCCCCGCCGCGCCAATTCAGCCCCCGCGCCGCTCGAGGCCGTGGCGCCTGACGTACTCCACGCCGAGTTCGTCCCTCCACCGGCCGAGGACGTAATCCTCACCGATCTCGTGCACCTCGAGATCCTTCGGCAGCTCGACCACGCCCCGCGCTCGACCACGCTCATCGAACACGAGCCACGCCGACGGCTGGCCGTCGTCAACGCGAAAGAGCTCCGCCCAGATCCACCCGAGGCGGTCCACCAACAGCGCCTGGAATGCCGGCACTACCTCCGGCAGTCCCATGAGCTCGTAGGCCTCTTTCTGGCTGGCCGCGTGCTCCCCGTATCGCTCCACATACAGCTCCAGCGCCTCGTCCGGCGTGTACCGCGGCGGAGCCTCGACGCGGAAGATTGCCGTCAACCGCCCGTCGGGATCGAATTGTCTGAGTTCGAACAGCGGGTGGCCTTCGAGGATCAACCCGTTCGCCCCGGCGGCGGCCAGGTTCCGCTGCTGGAACGGGCTCAGCATCAAGAGCGACATCGTTCCTGTCTCGCTGTACCTGAGACTACGACCCCAGCGCACGCTGAGCGTGTCGGTGACATCGCTGGCCAGATCGATCCAGCGCGCCCGGATGGGCCCATCACACGGTTCGTTGACCGCGCAGAGTGTGCCGCTGGCCGAGGTGAATAGAGCCCTCGAGCCAACGGACGCTCGCGGCGTACCGCCGGCAACGTCACGCGGGGCAAGTGTCCGTGCGCCGGACCCGTCGCTGGCCACCAGCGTGAACCTCCGCTCGCGCCGATCGAAGACCATGAGCGAGTCGCTCTGGAACCGCCGGACGAGGAGAGGGCTGCGAAATTCCCCCGGCCCGGAGCCTGGCCCGCCGGAGGTCCGTACGTGCTGGCCGGAGGCATCGAACCAGCGCAGCTCCTGGCTGCCGCCGTCCACTACGACAAAGCCGCCGCCGCCGACGCCACCGATTCCGCTGATGGATGTGAACTGCGTGGCCAGGTCAGCGTCGTCCCGGCCCAGCTCGAGATCCGGCACCGTATCGACCCGCCAGGGCAGGGCGGCCTCGAGCACCGTACCCGGTGACTCCACGATGCGGACGCCCGCGCTGTCCGTCTCCGTGACGGCGCTAAGATGCGGCGGCTCCTGATCGTTGCCGTCCCGCGTACAGGACGCGAGTATGGCCAGGACGAGGAGCGCGGTCGTGGACCAGGTGGTTATCCTGATTGTCATCGAGCCTCCAGATCGCTCCAGCGGAGCGATGCAGTATGAGGGAGTTCAGCCAATGTGCGTCGAAGGGAAAGTCGACACAAGAAACTTCTGGCCGGTCCTGCTGGGAGGCGGGCGAAGCCGCCAGAGCGCGAGGAGGCAGATGAGATCCACCTTACTCCCCAGCATGGGAAACGGGCCCCCGCACCCGAGGCGTAGACTTCTCTGGTGCGCGATGCCGCTGCTCGCCGTCGTGTCCGGCGCGTGCGCCACGGACGGCCCTGCGGGGGCGGGCGGCGTGCAGGTGCGGGACAGCGCGGGCGTCCGCATCGTGGAGAGCGCCGCCGTGCCGCGGCTGGCGTTGGCCGATGAGCCGGAGCTCTCGATCGGCGCGGTGGAGGGTGCGCCGGCGCTCCTCTTCGGCCCCAACCTGAGCGGCCTGCTGCTCGAGGATGGCGGCGTGGCCGTGGCCGAACTCACGGCCCGCGAGATCCGCTTCTTCGACGCGGGAGGCGCCCACCTCCGCACCGTCGGCGGGCGGGGCGGCGCGCCGGGCGAGTTCGCTTTCCTGGGCAACATCCAACGGCTGAGCGGGGACACCGTCCTGGCCCTGGACAGCCGCTCTAACCGCTGGACGTGGGCCACGGCCGGCGACGGCATCGTGCGCACCCTCACCGAGCCCCGTGGCCCGCGCATGGTCCTCGGCACCGGCCGGGCGGTACGCCTGGAATTTCAGCGTGCTGAACCGGGTCCCCCGAACGTCATCACCCGCGACCGCGTGGAGGTCATCGTCTTCCGACCCGGGGAGCCCGCGGAGGATACGCTCACCACGCTGCCCTGGGTGGACGTCTATTTTGCGCCGCCGGAGGTGGCCGGCACCCCCCGGCCGCAGCAGATCACCATCCCGTACGGTCGCAAGCGTCCAATGGCGGGCGGCCTGGACCGCTTCTTCACCGGCTCCGGTGATCCCTTCCAGGTGGAGGTCGTGGACGCCGCCAGCGGCCTGGTGGAACTCTGGCGACGTCCCTGGACGCCCCTGCCCGTGACCGACGCCATGATCGAGGACGTGGTGGAGGGCCGAGGCCGCGTCCCGCCCTCCATGGCCGGCCTGGTGGAGGCAATCCGCCGCGCACCCCGGCCCGCCGCCGCCAGCGCGTACGAGGAGCTCAGGGCCGGTGGCGACGGCAGCGTGTGGGCACGCCACGCGCGGCTATTCCGCGCCGACCCCGTGGTGTGGAGCGTCTTCGCGCCGGACGGCACGCTGCGCGGCGAACTCACCCTGCCGGACAATGTCTCGCTGGCCGACCCCCGCGAGGACCGCGCACTGGTCGTCTGGCGGGACGCTCTGGACGTGCCGTTTCTGCGGGTTTATCGGGTGGTGCCGTAGCGCTCTACCGACGCGCTTCGGCATCACCTCGCCAGTCGTCGTGTCCAGTCCACGAAGCCGTCGAAGCCCGGCTCCTCCGAGAGACGGACGGCTTGCGCCGTGCCGGCGGCGCGGACGATGTGGACCTCGGCGTTGAGAGCGGTGACCCGGCGGTGGAAGGC